>DASZQP010000031.1:0-4219 GCA_035549575.1 Rhizomicrobium sp. | reverse complement strand
GCCAAACGCATCGCTTTCCAGGGCGAGCCCGGCGCTTTCGGAAACCAGGCCGCGCGCGAGGCCGTGCCGCATGCGCAGGCGATCCCCAAGCCGACCTTCGAAGATGCCGTAGAGGCAGTGCGCTCCGGCGAAACCGATCTCGCCATCATTCCGGTGGAGAACGCGCTGCATGGTCGCATCGCGGACATCCATCATCTGCTGCCCGAAGCCGGTCTCTACATCGTCGGCGAACACTTCCTGCCCATCCGGCTGCAACTTCTGGGGCCGAAGGGCGCAAAGCTCTCCGACGTGAAGACGGTGTTCAGCCAGGGACCGGCGCTGGGCCAATGCCGCAAGCTCATCCGCGAGATGAAGCTCAAGGCGCAGGAATGGCACGACACCGCCGGTTCCGCGCGCCACGTCGCGGAGTTGAACGATCCCACATCCGCCGCTGTTGCGTCGAAGATGGCGGGCGAGATCTACGGCCTCGACATTCTGAAAGCCGATGTCGAGGACGAGAAGCACAACACCACGCGCTTTCTCATCATGGCGCGCGAGCCGGACGATGCGCCGCATGACGGCACGCCGGTGGTCACCAGTTTCGTCTTCCGCGTGAAGAACGTGCCCGCCGCGCTCTACAAGGCGCTGGGCGGCTTCGCGACGAACGGCGTGAATATGACCAAGCTGGAGAGCTATCAGCTCGGCGGATCGTTCAACGCCACCCAATTCTACGCCGACATCGACGGCCATCCGGAGGATCGGCTGGTGCGTCTTGCGCTGGAGGAACTGCGCTTCTTCACCAGCAAGCTCACGATCCTGGGCGTCTATCCCGCGCACGCCTATCGCAAGGAAGTGGGCTAGTTTCGTTCAACCCGTGAACGTCATGGTCACCAGCGGACAGCGCTCGGCCAGATCGTAGCGGCCGGACGGCAGCAGCCGGACACCGGAAAAGACCTTCGGCACGATGGATCGAAGCTGCGCCTCGGTCGGAAAGCTCACTCTGTCGGGAGAGTCGCGATAATTGTCGATGGTCTCGATATCCGCTTCGCTCCAGCCCGTCTCGCGCGCGAGCGCCGCGCGGTCCGGGAATTTCTCGTCGAACAGGTCCCGGATGCGGATGACCGGGATGTTGGGATCGCCTGCTTGCGTGACCGCCGCCATGGCCAGCCGCCACCGGAGGGCGTGCATGCTTTCCACATTGCCGCTGCGGGTCTTTTGCACAAGCGCATCGAGGGTTTCGCAAGGCGCAGGCGTCGTGAAAACGCGCAGGACGAAGCGCGCGCCGGGGGCAAGCGCGGCGGCGATCCGCCCCAGGACGATTTCGTATTCGCCCGGATATTCGAGGCAGTTGAAACTTCCGTCGCCGATGACGGCGGTGAACGGAGGGCCGCTGAAGGTCATGCCGCGCCAATCGGCGTGGATCGCCCGTCGCCGCGCATCGTCGCCCGGCCAGACGGAAGCGATCATGTTCTCGCTGCGATCGACGGCGGTGAGCTTTGCGCCGATGCCCGCCAGTTGGGGCGTGACGCCGAGCAGAAGAACGTGACGATCATGCCCGGCGACCGCCGCGCCGAAACGTGCGGCAACCTCGTCCGTCACGCGCTGCGGCGGCTGGAGCTTGAACCAGCGCTTGTGAAATTCGCTCCAGGGCTGCGTCACGGGTCGGATACCTTGCAGATGAATTCCTCGAACTTGCCGCCCGGTCCGGCCGGAATCCGGTCCGGAAAATAGACGAATTCTATCTCGAAGGGATGGCCGAGCGCTTTCAGGATCATGTTGCGCAGTCCCTGTTCCTCGCCGGGCGTCGGCGCGCGTTCGCACACGAGCCTGATCTCGATGCGGCTCAGGCTGTGCTGGATGCCCTGGAACTGCACCACCGGCGCGACGTCGCGGAAATAGTGGCCGCCGAAGAGCGGCCAGGTTCGCGAGCCGTCGGGCAGGCGAATGAGATTGCGCTCGCGGCCCAGGATGCGCTTCAGCGTCGGCAGCCCGCGGCCGCACGCACAGGCCGGCCCCGCTTCCGCGTAGTCGCCGATGTCGTAGCGGATCAGCGGCGTCGCGTAGTTATGCAGGTCGGTGATCGCGACGCGCCCGATCTTTCCCTCCGGCAGCGGATGTCCGGCATCGTCCACGACCTCGACGATCAGGCTTTCCGCCATGACGTGATAAAGGCCGGATTGCGGGCATTGCAGCGCGATGTTTCCCGCTTCCTGCGAGGAATACATGTCGGCGACCTCCACATCGAAGGCGCCAGCCGCGCGCGCGCGCAAATGGGACGGAAGCGTCTCGCCGACGGACAGAATCTGTTTCAGCTCCGGAAACCGCATGCCGTCCGTTTCGGCCCGCTGCACGAAAGCGGAAAGGACGTTCGGATAGACCAGCAATATCTGCGGCCGGAATTCGAGGATCAGCGCGACCTGCTCGTCGACGGACAATGTGATCGGCATGCCGAGCGCGGCGCCTGTCGGGCAAAGAAGCGATGCCGGCGGCCCCCAACTGTCCAGCTGCACAAGTTTCGGGATATTCGCGCGGATCGCGCAGAAGCGGCCGGAAAAATCGCGCTTGTGCCACAGATGCTCGCGCATGGTCGTCGCCAGCCAGTCGATGTTGTTGACGGCGGTGCGCTTCACGACCACCGGCTCGCCAGTCGATCCGGATGTCCGCGTTTCGGCCAGCGGCATGTGATTTTGCGGAACCGCCGTGCAGAACACGTCCGCCGCGCTTTGCAAGGCGCGGCGCGGCAGGAGCGGCAGCTTCTCGAGGCTTTCGCCGAGATCGGCGGGCGTCAGCCCCGCCGCGCGCAACCGGCCGCGGAAATGCGGCGAGAAGCGCTCGCATTGTTGCGCGAGCTGCACCAGTTGCCGGCGTTGAGCCGCCGAGATTTCATCCCGAGACCGCCATTGTGCCTCTTCCAGAGCCGCAACGGCGCGCGCGAGAATCCCGGCTCTGCCGTTCATGTCTCCGCCCAGTTGCGGATGAGATGATGCGCGATGGCAATGGGCGGCGGCATGCGGATGGTGTCCGTCGGATCGCCCGCGAGCAGGCGTTGCGCGCGGTCCTTCTCCAGCCAGAACGCGTCGGCGAGTTCGGTCTTGTCCACCACGATGTCGCGGCCTTCCGCTTCCGCGTAGCAGCCGATCATCAGCGAGGACGGAAACGGCCAGGGCTGCGTGGTGTAATAAGTCACGTTCTTCACCCGCACGCCCGCTTCCTCGTGGATCTCGCGCGCCACCGCTTCCTCGATGGTCTCGCCCGGCTCGATGAAACCCGCGAGCGCGGAGAAGAAATTCGGCGGAAACTGCCGCCCGCGTCCGACAAGGCAGGCGTCGCCATGCGTCGCCAGCATGATGACGACGGGATCGGTGCGCGGGAAATGCTCCGCATGGCAGTTGGGGCAACTGCGCTTGTAACCGGCGTCGGACATTGCGGTTGCATGACCGCAATTCGCGCAAAAGCCATGCCGCTTGTGCCAGTCGATCATCGCCTTCGCCTGGCCGAGGATGGCGATGTCCTTGTCGGGCAGTCCCGCCGTCATCGCCGTGGCGCGCATCTCGCGAAACACGCCGAGACCCGCCAGCGGTCCTTCCTTCTCCGGATCGCGCGCGGCGGAGATGTCGAGCGCGAACAACGCACGCTCGCCTTCGAGACCGAGCAGCACCCATGGCGCATCCGGCGCGGCGAGGGATTCGCACAGGCCGGGTTTGAGGAAGCCGGTCTCCAGCGGGCCTTTCTCCGGCCCGATCAGGAAAGGCTGCAGCTTCCACATCGGCAGGATGAGCGAGGACGGATCGCGCAACCGCGCCGTCACCCATTCGGTGTCGGTGCGCTTCTCGCTCGCGCGGTTAAGGGGATTGCCGCAGAAAGGGATCATCGTTTTCCTGTGTCGAATGGCTCGCTCGTCCAGCGTCGCATTGCGGCCGTCCGCATGCTAGTGGCAAGGCCGCATGACGATCCTGTTCTTCGCCGTATTCCTTTTTCTTGTTCTCGTGGCCATCGGCTTTGCCGTGTGGCCGCTTCTGCGCGCATCGTCGCTGCGCGGACGCTTCCTGCTCGCCGGCGCTGCGGCGACCTTGGTCGTGGGCCTGAGCCTGGGCTGCTATGTGCTGCTGGGCTCTCCGGCGCTCGCATTGCGGGATCTGAACGGGCCGTCGAGCGACGACGTTCGCGGACTGGTCGCGGTGCTGGCGCGGCGCGTTCTGGAAACGCCGGACAATCCGCGCGGCTGGACCTTGCTCGGCCG
>DASZQP010000030.1:0-11162 GCA_035549575.1 Rhizomicrobium sp. | reverse complement strand
GGCGACGACGGGAAGCGTGGCGACGCCGGCCTGCTCGCCGAGCACGCGCAGCTGCTCCATGGCGGCGGGGCGCGAGACGTCGAGCGAGGCCATCAGGACCTTCTTCTTCTCGCGCGTCTGCAGCATCAGGCCGAGCTTGGCGGAGGTCGTCGTCTTGCCCGAGCCCTGAAGACCGACCATCAGGATCGGCGCGGGCGGGCCGCCAAGATTGAGGGCGGCGTTTTCGGCGCCGAGCGTTTCGACCAGCGCGTCGTGAACGATCTTGACGACTTGCTGGCCGGGCGTGACGGAGCGGATGACCTCCTCGCCCACCGCGCGCGGGCGCACGCGGTCGATGAAATCCTTGACCACCGGCAGCGCGACATCGGCCTCGATGAGGGCGGTGCGGATGTCCCTCAGCCCCTCCTCGACATCGGCCTCGGTGAGCGCGCCGCGCCCTCTGAGCCGGTCGAAGGTTGCGCCGAGGCGCGATTGCAGACTGTCGAACATGCACCACCAATATTCCTCTCCCGTTCACGGGGGAGGTGTCGAGCGAAGCGAGACGGAGGGGGCCCCCTCCACCGCTGCGCGGTCCCCCTCCCCCGCTTCGCAGGGGAGGACACAAAGCAGTAACGCCCCAGGGGGCGCACCTGCGCTGCCTGGGGGCGATCCCCCGCGCCGGGCGGAGGACCGGAAGCGACTGGGTCGTTTCCGGAAGCGGACGGGTTTTAGGCCGACGCCCACCTTTGGTCAACCTCAGCCCCCCTCACCATGGCCGGGCTTGACCCGGCCATCCATTCGGCAACCGGAGAGACTATTTGTTCCAGCTCTCCGTCAGGTCGTCCCAGTTCGGATTTACCTTCTCTATCAGTGCGATTTTCCAATCCCGCTTCCAGCGCTTGAGATTTGTCTCCCGGCGGATCGCATCCGCATAAAGCGGGAATTCCTCGCAATAGACGAGACGTGTCACGTTGTACTTTTTGCAGAACACGGAACCGCGCCCTTCGCGATGTGCCTGCACGCGATCGAATAGGTTCGATGTGATGCCGATGTACAATGTGCCGCGACGTTTGCTCGCGAGAATGTAAACGATGCCACTCGGTCTGGGCATTGCACGAGTTTCAAATGATGGATGGCCGGGTCAAGCCCGGCCATGGTGAGAGATAGGCATAGGCTTATTCAGCGTCGCATCCTCACCACGCCCGCTATCCCTCAATTCCACCATGGGCGGCCTTCAGCCGCCCATCCCTAAGTCGTGCGTTCTCAATCGTTGCAGTGGATGGCCGGGTCAAGCCCGGCCATGGTGAGATGAGGTGGCCCGCTATCTCTTCGGGCCTTCTTGCCATTTGTGATTGGCTCGTTTCGGTGCCCGGTCACTCGGTGTGGCGTGCCTTCCGGACGCGTCACTTGAGACCCAACCTTTGCGCCAGATAGGCATAGCTCAGCGCCCACATGTCCGCCTGCGCCGCGTTGGTCGAGCCGGGGCCGTGGCCGCCTTCCATCGACTCGTGGAACAGCACGTCGTGGCCCTGGCTCTCCATCTTCGCCGCCATCATGCGCGCCCAGATCGGGGTGACGCGGTCGTCGCTGGTTTCGGTGATGAACAGGATGCCGGGATATTTCACGTCGGGCTTCACGTTCTGATACGCCGAATACTTCTCGATGTAGGCGCGGTCTTCCGGCTTGTCGGGATCGCCGTACTCGGCCACCCACGACGCGCCCGCGCCGAAGCGCGTGTAGCGCAGCATGTCCACAAGCGGGCGCTGCGAGACGACGGCGTTCAGCATTTCGGGATGCTGCGTCATTGTCACCGTGGTCAGCACACCGCCGTTCGATGCGCCGACGATGCCGAGATGCCGCGGCGTGGTAAATCCGCGCGCTTCGAGGTCCTTCGCCACCGCGGCGAAATCGTCGAACGCCTTCTGCCGGTTTTCCTTCAGCGCCGCCTGATGCCAGCGCGGACCGAACTCGCCGCCGCCGCGGATATTGGCCACCGCCACGGCGCCGCCCCTGGCGATCCACACTTCGCCCGCGTCCAGCGGACGGTGCCCGTCGTTCCAGTACCACGGGTTCAGGGAAAGCTCGAAGCCGCCATACGAATAGAGAATGGTCGGGACGTTCGCCGTGTCCTGCCTGCGGTGGATCAGGAAGTAGGGGATCTTCGTTCCATCGGCCGATGCCGCCCAGAACTGCTCGCTCACCATGTCCTTTGCGTCGAACAGGGGCTTCTGGCTCTTGATCCGGTGGACGAACTCGTCGCCCATGCCGAGGAACAGGGACGGAGGCTGCAGGAAGCTCTCATAGGTGAAGAGCACGGCGGGACCGAAGGAGTCCGCGGCCGCCACCGTGGTGGATCCTCCGTCGGGAAGGTTCATGAAGGTTTCCCGCCAGGCGCCGTTCACCGGCGCGAATTTGTGCACGCGGCCGGTCACGTTCCTGTAAACCGCCGCATAGACGGCATCGCGTCCCGCCTCGACGGTTTCGAGCGTCGAATGCCGGTCCGGCACGAACAGCACCGCGATCCGGGGCAGCTTCGCCGTGCGCGCGAAGCGGTCCAGCCGGAACGCCAGCAGCGAACCCTGGCCGTAGGACGTCTTGCCCCGCTTCCAGTCGTCGCGCAGCGTGAATACCAGATTTCCCTTCGTCATTCCCCGTATCTGGGCGCCCAGGGGAATCGGCAGCCGCACGGTCTTTCCGCCGCGTCCGAGCAGGAAATACTCGCTCTCGAAGAAGGTCACGCTCCGCTCGATGAGGACGGTGCAGTGCGGATTGGTGAGCCCGTCCGGTCCATGGAAAACGACCGCGCGCACGGCGATGTCGCCGGGTCCGACCTCGAACACCTTTTTCGCGGCAGAGACCGGCTGGCCGCGCCGCCACAGCTTCATGATCCGCGGATAGGAGGACTTCGTCATCGTGCCCGGACCGAAATCCGTCGCGAACAGGATGGTGTCGTCGTCGAGATAGGCGGCGCTGGATTTCGCCGCCGGCAGCGCGAAGCCGTCCGCGAGCAGCTCCTGCGTCCTTGGGTCGAACTCGCGATATTCCGCCGCATCGCCGCCGCCCGGCGACAGCCGCACCAGGCACCGCGCGTCCGACGGCGTGCATTCCGCTCCCTGGAAGACCCAGTCCTTGTTCATCCGCGCGTCGAGCCTGTCCACATCGAGAAGGACATCCCATTTGGGCTGAGGGCTCACGTAGTCGGTCAGCGCGGTGCGGCGCCAAATTCCGCGCACGTGATCGCCGTCCTGCCAGAAATTGTAGAGCTTGCCGCGATCCAGCGTGCCGAGCGGCAGCCGGTCCTTGACATCGAGCGAGGAGAGAACGGCCGCGCGCGTTGTTGCGTAGAAAGGATCGGCCTTGAGCGCAGCCTCGCTCTTTTCGTTCTGTTCCCCGACCCAGGCCAGCGCCTTCGCGCCGTGGATGTCGGAAAGCCAGAGATTGGGATCGTCGTCCGGGAGTTCCGCCGCAAGGGCGCCCAGCGCAAGGGCCATGGCGGCCACTCCCGTCGCGAAAAATCGAAGGCGCATCGCAAATCCCTCCACCACCGGCTACAGATGCCACAGGCGCGGCGGGGAACGGAAGGCGGCTAACGGCCTCGTGAACGCCACTGGCCCGCCGGGGACGATCCGCCTATATAGGCCCGATGACGGCCTTCCTGAAAATGCACGGCCTGGGCAACGACTTCGTCGTGTTCGACGCGCGGCGCGAGCCCATCGCGCTCGACTCCGCGAGCGCGAAGGCGCTGGCCGACCGGCGTTTCGGCGTGGGCTGCGACCAGGTGATCGTGATCGGCGCGGGCGCAAACGGGTTCGATGCCGCGATGCGCATCTTCAATGCCGACGGCGGCGAAGTCGAAAGCTGCGGCAATGCCGCGCGCTGCGTCGCACGCCTCCTGATGGAGGAGAAGGACCGCACGCATGTCGTGCTCGAAACGCCGGGCGGCGAGCTCTACTGCGGCGACGCGGGCGGCGGCACGGTCACGGTCGACATGGGCGCGGCGCGCCTGGACTGGAAGGACATACCGCTGGCCCGCGACATGGACACCAATCACCTCCCCATCGAGGCGGACGGCCGCGCATACGACGGCTGCGCCGTGAATGTCGGCAATCCCCACTGTGTCCTTTTCGTGAGCGAGGCTTCGGCGGCTCCGGTCGCGACCGCCGGTCCGCAGATCGAGAACCATCCGCTGTTTCCGGCGCGCACGAATGTGGAATTCGTCGAGGTGAGGGACCGGCGCCATTTGCGCATGCGCGTGTGGGAGCGCGGCACGGGCATCACGAGCGCCTGCGGCACGGGCGCCTGCGCGGCGGCCGTCGCCGCGCACCGGCGCGGCCTTGCGGAGCGCGAGGTCGAGGTCCTGCTCGACGGCGGCCCGCTCGCCATCGCGCTGCGCGAGCGCGACGGCCACGTCCTGATGACGGGGCCCGCCACGCTTTCCTTCCGCGGCGAGGTCGATCTCGGGGACTATGCGCCGTGATCGAGGTGGTGACCTTCGGCTGCCGCCTGAACGCCTCCGAATCCGAGGCGGTGAGGGCGCGCGCGAGCGAATCCGGCATCGGGAACGCCGTCATCTTCAACACCTGCGCCGTGACGGCGGAGGCCGTGCGCCAGTCGCGCCAGGCAATCCGCAGGGCCCGGCGCGAGAATCCGTCCGCGAGGATCATCGTCACGGGCTGCGCGGCGCAGATCGAGCCCGAGACCTATTCCGCCATGTCCGAGGTCGATGCCGTGCTCGGCAATGCGGAAAAGCTCGACGCGCGATCCTATTTCGATACCGGCGAGCGCATTCGCGTCAACGACATCATGTCGGTGAAGGAGACCGCCCCGCAGTTTGCCGGAGGATTCGAGGGCCGCGCGCGCGCCTTCCTGCAGGTGCAGAACGGCTGCGACCATCGCTGCACCTTCTGCGTCATCCCCTATGGCCGCGGCAACTCACGCAGCGTGCCCATGGGCGCGGTCGTCGAGCAGGCGCGCCGCCTCGCCGGCGGCGGCTTCGCGGAAATCGTGCTGACGGGCGTGGACCTGACCGCCTATGGCGCGGATCTTCCCGGCACGCCGGCGCTCGGCTCGCTCGTGCGCAAGATCCTCCGGCTCGTTCCGGGCGTGAAGCGCCTGCGGCTCTCGTCCATCGACTCCGTCGAGGCGGATCCGGAGCTCATGCGGGCCATCGCCGAGGAAGAGCGCCTGATGCCGCATTTCCACATCTCGGCCCAGTCGGGCGACGACATGATCCTCAAGCGCATGAAGCGCCGCCACTCGCGCGCGGACACGATCCGCTTCTGCCGGGAGGTGCGACGCCTCCGCCCCGGCGCCAGCTTCGGCGCCGATCTCATCGCGGGCTTTCCGACCGAAACCCGTGCGATGTTCGAGAATACGCTGAGCCTCGTGGACGAGGCGGCTCTCACATTTCTGCACGTCTTTCCCTACAGCGCGCGAAAGGGAACGCCCGCGGCACGCATGCCGCAGCTGAACGGAGCCGTCATACGGGAGCGCGCGGCGCGGCTGCGCGCCAGGGGCGAAGCCGCGCTGGCCGCGCGCAACGCCGCGCTCGTCGGCACGCGGCAGACCCTGCTCATGGAAACGCCGGAGCTGGGACGAACGCCCTGCTTCATGCCGGTGAGGCTCCGGCCTTGCGGGTCCGGGGACGCGGGCCTTGCGGCGCCGGCCTGCCCCCGCGCCGCGGGCCCGGCGAAGGACCGGGGCCGCGAACCCGGAACCTTCGCGGACGTCCGCATCACCCACATCGAAGACAACCACCTGATCGCAGCATGAGAGATTTCGGCGAAGCACCTCCCCCGCTCACCCTGTTCGAGCGGCTGAAAGAAGGCCTGTCGCGCTCGACCAGGGGCCTCAGCGACAACATCACGGGCCTGTTCACCAACCGCAAGCTCGATGCCACGACCGTTGCCGAGCTCGAGGAAGCGCTGATCAAGGCGGACCTCGGCGCCGCGCAGGCGGCGCGCATAGCTTCGGCCATCGCAAGGGACCGCCACGACGTTTCGATCTCCGACTACGACCTGAAGCGGATGCTGGCGGCGGAAATCGCCGCGATCCTCAAGCCGGTGGAGAAGCCCCTCGCCGTCGACAGCGCAAGATCGCCCTTCGTCATACTCGTCGCCGGTGTCAACGGCACGGGAAAGACCACGACCATCGGCAAGCTCGCCAAGCGGTTCGCACGCGAGCGCCGGACCGTCATGCTCGCGGCCGGCGACACCTTCCGCGCGGCCGCGATCGAGCAGCTGCGCATCTGGGGCGACCGCAGCGGCAGCGCCGTCGTCTCGGGCGCGCAGGGCGCCGATGCCGCCGGCCTCGCCTTCGACGCGCTGGAGCGCGCGCGCGCGGAAAAAGCGGACATCCTCATCATCGACACGGCCGGCCGGCTCCAGAACAAGGCGGGCCTCATGGCCGAGCTCGAAAAGATCGCGCGCGTGATCAAGAAGTTGGACGCGACCGCACCCCACGCGGTACTGCTTGTGCTCGATGCGACCACGGGGCAGAACGCGATCGCCCAGGTCGAGGTATTCAGGGAAACCGTTCCGCTGACGGGGCTGGTGATGACCAAGCTCGACGGCACGGCAAAGGGCGGGATCCTCGTGGCCCTCGCCGCGAAATTCGGCCTGCCGGTGCACTTCATCGGCGTCGGCGAGGGAGAGGACGACCTTCAGATGTTCGATGCCGAATCCTTCGCCAAAGCCCTGACAGGCGCGGCATGAATCCCCAGCTCCGCCGTCTCGCGCTCGACCTCGGACCGCTTTTCGTCTTTTTCGCGGCGTACCGCTTCCTCGGGATTTATGCGGCAACGGCGGTGTTCATGGCAGCCGTGCTGGTTGCGCTGGCCCTCGACTATGCGATCGAGAGAAGATTTTCTCCCGTTCCCATCATGACGGCGGTTCTGGTCGTCATTTTCGGCGGCCTTACGCTCTATCTGAAAAATGCGATCTTCATAAAGATGAAGCCGACGGCGCTCTACACGCTGTTCGGGCTTACGCTGCTCGGCGGACTCTATTTTAACCGGCTGTTTCTCAAATATCTTTTGTCGCTGGGCTTCGAAATGCCGGATGCGGCCTGGCGCACCCTCACGTTCCGCTACGGAATTTTCTTTCTCGCGCTCGCAGCTGCGAACGAAATCGTCTGGCGCAATTTTTCCGAAAGCGTGTGGGTGGACTTCAAGGTCTGGGGGGTGATCCCCCTCATTCTTCTTTTCTCGCTGTCGCAGGCGCCGTTCCTGCTGAGGCACGAGCGCGCGGGAAAAGGGAGCGGCGGCGCATCGCCCTAACTCCGTCCACGGATTTCCTTCCCAAATCCGGCGCAATCCTCGCAATGCCGCATCCGCGAGCAAGGAGGGTGTCCTAAGCGCGCGGGCGCACGCATCGGCGCATGAAATAGCGGTGCCGGAAATTTCCTTGTCACTGCAATAGATGCCGGTGCCTGCGCCACACACATTCCGTTGTGTCTCCGGGCGATACACGACGCGGATGCGAAATCCGGAACGCGAACGTTTCGCCGCGATTGCGCCGCGGCGTCGCATCATTCGACAGTCGATTTGATGCGATGCGGATTGCGCTGGCACATGCAAACGCGATAGAGAAGGATTGTCGCCGCGCCGACACAAGTCTATTCTCCCGGCGCGAGCGTATCAGATCAGGGATCACCCGGCGTCTCGCGGGTAAATCAAAGAGGAGCCGGCGAAAGAACGCCGGCCGGTCCGTAAGTCAATTCCGGGGGTGTCTTATGAAAGTTCAGCGCAGAGCGAACGGCGGGTTCGATCTTGCACAGGCACCGTCGCATCTCATCCGCCGCTGCCAGCAATACTTCGGCGATCTCTACGCGATGGAAGCCGGCGCGCGCGAACTCACCCCGCAACAGTTCACCGTTCTCTGCGCGCTCGAGCACAATGAAGGCGTCAGCCAGACCGCGCTCGTCGAGATGACGGGCATCGATCGTTCGACTCTGGCGGAGATGGCGCGCCGCATGGTCGAGAAGGGATTGCTCTCGCGCGAACGCACGGAAGAGGATCAGCGCGCGAACGCGGTGGCGATCACCGCGAACGGACGCAAGGCGCTGCGTTCGGCGCGCTCGGCGGCGGACCGCGCGGAGCGCGCGCTGCTCGATCCGCTGCCGGTCTCGGATCGCGCGAAGTTCATCAAATATCTCGGTCAGATTGCATCGGCCGCCGAGGCGCACGCGCTGAACGGCGGCGGCAAGCCCCATCGGAAGCCGCTGCGGCGCCGCGGCTAGCTCCCTGTTTCAAATGCGAATATCGAGATGGGTTCCCGGCCTCTGCGGGGCGGGCCCGGCTGCGGCGCCAGCCGGCGGCGGCGTCGCAGGACCTTGCCTTTGCGCGAATTCGAGCGGCGCGAAAGACGCTTCCCTGGGCGCTTGCGCCCGTGCATCGGCCGGGAGAGCGGCCCTCGTCTGGACCGGCTGGCGCGCGGCCTGCTGGGCGGCGAGAAGAAGGCTTGCGGCGCTGAGCTGCATGCGCCGAGACTGGCCAAACATGGTTGCCAAAGAATGAAGACGCGGAGCGGCCGGCGCGCCCCGAGGCCCGGGCAGCTCCCTATTGCGTTCCGGCCTGCGCGATCGCGGGCAGCAGCTGTTCGCGCAGAATGCGCTCGGTGATTTCGCCGACGATGCGCGCGCGCACGATCCCGCGGCCGTCCACGACATAGGTTTCGGGAACGCCATAGACGCCCCACTCGATGCTAGCCCTTCCGTCGGAATCCAGGGCGATGCGATCGAACGGGTTGCCGGCCTCGCGCAGAAAGGCGCGCACCTTCGCCGGCGTGTCCTTTTGCACGAGCCCGTAGAATGCGAAATCGCGGGGGCCCGCGAGCTTCGCCAGGACCGGAGCCTCGCTGTGGCAGGGAAGACACCAGGACGCGAAAACGTTGATCACCGTGACGCGACCGGCCGAAAGATCGCGCGGGCCGAATCCGCGCGTCGCCCGGTCGAGCGGCGGGATTTCGATCCGCGGCACGGGCTTTCCGATCAGCGCCGAGGGCAGCTGGTCCTGCGCCGGCTGCGTCAGGCTGCGGAACAGAAACGCGGCCACGACCGCGAAGGCCAGGACGGGTATGAGATAGACGGCGCGCTTCATCGCGGCTTCGAGCCCTCGAGCGCCGCCAGCCGCGCCCTTGCGCGCCTGTAGCCGCGCCAGGCAAGCCACGACGCGCCCGCCAGGGACAGGAGCGAAACGCCGTAGGCCGGCCAGACATAGGCCGCGTATCCGCCCATCGCCCAGAATGCGCTCATGTTTCGCCTGCGAGCATCAGGCTGCGCGCGCGCCGGTCCAGAATCTCCGTGCGCATGCGCAGCATCCAGAGCGAAAAGAACAGCAGCGTGTAGCCCAGGGCCATTGCGAACAGGGGCCAGAGGAACACGGCGGAAATAAGGGGCCCGCCCTTCCGGACGATGCTCTCGCCCTGATGAAGGGTGGTCCACCACTGGACGGAAAATTCGATGACGGGAAGGTTCACCGCGCCGACCAGTGCCAGGATCGCGGCCGCGCGCGCGGCGCGGGTTTCCTCCTCGAAGGCGTTCCACAGGGCGATGTAGCCGAGATACAGAAAGAGTAGCAGAAGAAACGATGTCAGCCGCCCGTCCCAGACCCACCAGGCGCCCCACATCGGCCGCCCCCAGAGCGAGCCGGTCACAAGGCCGAGCGCGGTGAAAAGCGCGCCGAGCGGCGCGGCCGTCTTGGCGGCGACATCGGCAAGGGGATGCCGCCATACCAGCCCCACCAGGGACGCGGCCGCCATCAGGGCGTAGGCCATCATCGCCGTCCACGCGGCGGGAACATGGACGAACATGATCCGTACCGTGTCGCCCTGCTGATAGTCCCCCGGCGCGACGAAGAGACCCAGATAGAGGCCCGCCGCGAGCAGCGCGGCCGCCGCTGCCGCCAGCCATGGCAGGATCGCGCCGCTCAGGTCCATGAAGCGCGCGGGGTTCGCGTAGCGGATCATCCGTTTCCTCAACTGCCCAGATTGAGCCTCAACGCGGCGGCGCTGGCAAAGGGCGAAAGCACGCAGGCGGCGAAGGAAAAGGCGGCGAGCAGCGCAAGGGCTCCGTTGCCGAGACCATCCAGCGCCCCCAGCACCGCGCCCGCCCCGAAAATCACGGCGGGGCTCACCAGTGGAAGAACGATCAGCGGCAGGATCAATCCGCCGCGCCGGATCGAAAGGGTGAGGCTCGCCCCCACCGCTCCGACGGCGCTGACGGAGGGGGTTCCGATCAGAAGCGACACGAAAAGCGCGGCTGTGGCTTTGGCGGGCAATCCGAACAGAAGGGCGAGCAGCGGGGAGAGAGCCGTGAGCGGCAGCCCTGTGGTCAGCCAGTGCGCGGCAATCTTGGCCAGGGCGATCGTCTCCAGCGAAAGGGGGGACAGCGCAATCGCATCGAGCGAGCCGTCCTCGAAATCGGCCTGGAACAGGCGGTCGAGCGCGAGCAGCGATGCGAGAACCGCGGCGACCCAGAGCACACCGCCCGCGATCCGCGCCAGCAGCGCAAGATCGCTGCCGACGCCGAGGGGCACCAGCGTCGCCACCGCCGCGAAGAAGGCGAGCGCCAGCATCGCGCTGCCTCCGGCGCGGGAAGCCAGACGGATGTCGCGAAGGACAAGCGCCGTCAAAGGACCAGCCTCTGGCAATCGACGCCGAGCGCCTCATGTGTCGCGGCGACGGCGATGCCCCCGCCCGCGCAATGGGCGGCGACGAGACCGGCCACGATTTTCTTGCCTGCCGCATCGAGCGAGGCGAGCGGCTCGTCCATCAGCCATACGGGACGCGCGCAAAGCTCCAGCCGCGCGAGCGCGACGCGCTTCCTCTGGCCGGCCGAGAGATATTGCCCCGGCAGTCCGGCGAGGCGCGCAAGACCCACCGTTTCCATGGCTTCGTCGATGCTTTTCCGGCTGCGATAGAGGCGCGCGAAGAACGACAGGGTCTCGCGCACCGTCATCTGGGGCTTGACCGCGTCCTGATGTCCGAGCCAGCCGGCGAGCTTGCCGCGCTCCTCCCCGTCCGCGATTCCGCCGAAGCGGATGCTTCCCGCAGCGGGTTGAAGGAAGCCCGCGATCATGCGCAGCAGCGACGTCTTGCCCGCACCGTTCGCGCCTTCGACCGAGAGTACCCCGCCCGCCTCGACGCGGAAGCCCAGATCGCGAAACAGCACCCGCCCGCCCCGGA
>DASZQP010000029.1:0-2167 GCA_035549575.1 Rhizomicrobium sp. | reverse complement strand
CGGACCGATTTCGTCGTCGGCGGGATGGCCGGCACCGGCAAGTCCCGCCTCGAATGCCTGCAGCTCCGCTTTGGGATCCTCGGACGCGAGCAGCGCGAGTTGCTGCTCGGGCGTCTCCAGCCCGATGACGGGCTTGCCGTCCATCCTGGTGCCGGTCTGGAGCTCGAGGTCCACGCCGGATTGCGTCGAGTAGTTCCGGCTGGTGATGTCCAGAACCCCGATGGTCAGTCCCGCAAGCCAGGGCCGCATCCGGCCGATGGTTTCCGGCGCCACCGACAGCTGCGCGATCCGCCTGTCGTAGTTCCCGCGAGCCGCAGGCGACAGCATGTCCCGCAGGTTCTGCCCCGGCGGCAGCATTCCACGCTCGCGCACATAGTTCCGGATGTCCTTCATCGCTCCGGCGTCCAGCACGACCTCGAAGACGAACGCGTCGGATTTCGCAATGGCGGAGTCGATCTCGGGCGTATGCCAGTCGACCTGCGGCGGAAGGATGTGGATCGAACCGAACAGATAGGCGGTGCCCTTGGGCCCGTGCACGGTCCAAAGCGCCGGATGCGCCGGGATCGCGGCATAGACGACCGGACCATGCTCCGGCGCCGTCCCGGAACGGACGGCGGGCGAAATCGCCAGCGCAGCCAGCAGCGCAAGCGCGGCGCGCCTTCCCTTCATCTCAACGGTAGCCGAAGGGCGGATTTTTCTTCGCAAGGTCGCGGTAGCGGTCGCGCAACTCCGTCTGACGCGAGGTCATCGGCATCTGCGCGCCCCTGATGAAGACGGCGGAGGGCGCGCTGGTCACATCGAGCGGGTCCCCGTCCCAGATGACGACGTCGGCGTCCTTTCCGGGCTCGAGCGTGCCATAGCGATCGGCGATGCCCCAGACCTCCGCCGGGTTCTTCGTCATCGCGGCCAGCGCGTGTTCGTAGTTCATGCCGTTGGCGACTGCATTGCCGGCGATCTGCGTGATCGTGCGCGCGTAATGCGCCGGATCGTCGTTCTGCGGCTGGAAAACGACGGTGACGCCGGCCCTGTCGAGCCGCGCCGCGCTCCTGAGCGTGGCCCCGAGCTGGGAGAAGCTGACCGGCAGGTTGATGTCGCTGTCGATCACGACCGGAACATGCGCCGCAGCCAGGACATCGGCGGCCTTCCACGCTTCGCTGCCGCCCATGATGACGAGCTTCAGCCCGTTCTCCTGGCAGTACCGGACGATCTGGCGGATGGTGGATTCGCGCTCGACATGGACGATGAGCGGCTCCTCGCCGCGGATCACCGGACCAAGGGCGTCGAGATCGATGCGGATGGAGCGCTGGTCGCGGCTGCCGCCGGGGCGGTGATAGCCTGCGCGCTGCGCCCAGTATTCGCGCGCGTCGTCGAGCGTTTCGCGGAACTTGTTCCAGATGTCGGGGCGGGAATTCTTCTGGCCGGCGCCGCCGTTCGGCTCGAGCACCGCCATCACGCCCGCCTGCCGCTTGACGATCAGGTCGGGGCCCTGGCCCAGATGGATCACCGCCGCCGTGCCGCAGAACACGTCGCCGCAATCGATCGGGGCGGTGAGCGAGCGCGTGATGCCGCGGATGCGCGCGATCGGGATGAGCGTCGAATTCGGGTTGATCGCATCGGCGACGTCGAAGGCGGCGCTGTCGAGCGCCTGGTTCGGAGCGGAGTCGTTGACCTCGGAAACCAGATCGATCTCGTTGATGCCGAGCGGCGCCCACGACACCATCAGCCCCGGCGTCACCGGCTTTCCATGCGCGTCGACGATCTTGGCGCCGGGCGGCGGCGTGAGATTGGCGCCGACCCCGGCGATCTTGCCGTTCTGGATCAGAACGCTTCCGTCCTTGATCGTGCCCTGCGGACCGACGGTGTGAATTTCGCCATGCTGGATCAGAACGGGCGGCGCGGATTCTGGCACTATTGGCAGACTGATTGCGTGCGCAGGTGTCACAAGGTTCAAAAGAACAAAACCAATTGTCATCCCCGGCGAGACGCGCGAAGCGCGGCGAGAGAAGGGGACCCGGGTCGCGCCGCCGCCACGATTTGAATCAGTCATGCGTTGATGCACCAGTTCTTCGGTCCCTGAATTGGGTTCACGACCTGGGTCCCCTTCCCCTCGCGAAGCTTCCGCTTCGCTCGGCCGGGGATGACAATGGAGCTTGAACGGCAAATTTCT
>DASZQP010000028.1:0-6538 GCA_035549575.1 Rhizomicrobium sp. | reverse complement strand
CGTTACGCAACATCTTCGTGAGGGACATCCTCACGAAGCCATCCTCACGAAGCCATCCTCACGAAGCCATCCCTATGAAGCCATGGCCTTGGTCAGGTTCTCGGCGACCTTGTCGAGGAAGCCGGTCGTGGTCAGCCACTTCTGATCCGGACCGACGAGCAAGGCCAGGTCCTTGGTCATGAAGCCGGCTTCGACAGTGCCGACCGTGACCTTCTCCAGCGTATCGGCAAATGTCTTCAGTTCGGCGTTGTTGTCGAGCTTGGCGCGGTGCGCGAGCCCGCGCGTCCAGGCGAAGATCGAGGCGATCGAGTTGGTCGACGTTTGCTGGCCCTGCTGATGCTGGCGGTAGTGGCGCGTCACCGTGCCGTGCGCGGCTTCCGCTTCCACCGTCTTGCCGTCCGGCGTCATCAGCACCGAGGTCATCAGGCCGAGCGAGCCGAAGCCCTGCGCCACCGTGTCGGATTGCACGTCGCCGTCATAGTTCTTGCAGGCCCAGACATAGCCGCCGGACCATTTCAGTGCCGCCGCCACCATGTCGTCGATCAGCCGGTGCTCGTAGGTGAGCTTGCGTTTTTCGAATTCACCCTTGAATTCCTTGTCGTAGATTTCCTGGAAGATGTCCTTGAAGCGACCGTCATAGACTTTCAGGATTGTATTCTTGGTCGACAGATAGAGCGGATAGTTGCGGGCGAGCGCATAGTTCATCGACGCGCGCGCGAAATCGCGGATCGAATCGTCGAGATTGTACATCGCCATGGCGACGCCCGAGCCCGGCGCCTTGAACACTTCCTTCTCGATGACCTTGCCGTCCTCGCCGGCGAATTTGATGGTGAGCGTTCCCTTTCCGGGATAGCGGAAATCGGTGGCGCGGTACTGGTCGCCGAAGGCATGGCGGCCGACGACGATGGGCTTGGTCCAGCCGGGCACCAGGCGCGGCACGTTCCGGCAGATGATCGGCTCGCGGAAGATCACGCCGCCCAGGATGTTGCGGATCGTGCCGTTGGGCGACTTCCACATCTCGTGGAGATTGAACTCCTTCACGCGCGCTTCGTCCGGCGTGATGGTCGCGCATTTGACGCCGACGCCGTGTTTCTGGATGGCGTGGGCGGCATCCACCGTCACCTGGTCCCTGGTCGCGTCGCGATGCTCGATTCCGAGGTCGTAATATTCGAGGGTGATGTCCAGATAGGGCAGGATCAGCTTCTTCTTGATCAGGTCCCAGATGATGCGGGTCATCTCGTCGCCATCGAGCTCGACGACGGGGTTTGCAACCTTGATCTTGTCCATGAAGTCCTCGGGAATTTCGCGTGGCGGGGGATATAGCGAGGCGGGCCGGGGAGGTCAAAGCGGCCCGAACGTTCCGATCGCGGCGGATGCCCACAGCACGATCGCGCAGCCGAGGCCGGCGGCTGCCTGCCGCGGGGCGAACCCTGCGCTGCCGCGCTGCCGCAGCAGGAGCGAGCCCAGGGACACCGCGCACATGCCGCCCGCAACGGCGAGAAAGAGCGTCAGCGCCGTCGCCTTCCACAAGCCGATGAAATGGAGGCCGACGATAAATCCCACCGCGGGCAGGAGAAGATCCCGTCTTTGCCGCAGGAGCGCGGCCGCGGCCGCGATGGCGATCGACTCGGCCGCGACCGCGATACCGTAGACCGTGCCGTCGAAGGTGCCGCTCCCGCCGCTGCGACCGGGGGCGAGGGCGGCGGCGGCAACAAGGCCCGCCGTGACCGCCAGCGAGAGAACAATGGCGGGCATCCTCGCCCGCCCCCGCAGGCCGAGCGACCCCGCGACCGCCCACAATCCGCCGAATCCGGCTCCCACCATCGCACCGATCGCCGCACCGCTCACCGGACTTCCTCCCGACCGATCAATTCTTTATAGGCCCCCTCATGACCGCGCCCGCCATCGTCCTGTCGTGCCCGCAGCTGGCCGAGAATATAGGGTCGGCGGCGCGCGCGATGAAGAATTTCGGCATGACGGATCTGAGGCTGGTGTCCCCGCGCGCGGCCTTCCCGAATCCGCGGGCGGACGCGATGGCGGTGGGGGCCGCGGACGTGCTGGCCGCCGCGCGCGTCTTCGGCGACCTGAAAGGCGCGCTCGGCGATTTGCATCTTGTCTATGCGACCTCGGCGCGCGACCGTGGCGTCACCAAGGAGGTGCTCACGCCGGTCGAGGCGGCGCTGCGCCTGCGGAAGGCCGCTGCGCGCGGCGAGAAGGCGGCCATCCTTTTCGGCAACGAGCGCGCAGGCCTGGACAATGAGGAGATTTCGCTCGCCGATGCCGTCGTCACCATACCGACTTCGGAGTTCTCCTCGCTCAATCTCGGGCAGGCCGTGCTGCTCGTCGCCTACGAATGGTTTCGCACCGGCGACGGCACCCCGCCGGCCCGCATCGAGCATGGCCCGCACCACCGCAAGCCGACGCGCGAGGAGCTCTTCCAGCTCTTCGAGCATCTCGAGCGCGAATTGCTGGCCAGCGGATTTCTGTTCCCGCCCGACAAGCAGCCGCCGATGATCCGCTCGATCCGCGCCATGCTGCATCGCGCCCATCTTACCTACCAGGAGACCCAGACGATCCGCGGCATGATCGTGGCGCTCGCAAGGGGCAAGCACCGGGTGACAAGGCCGTGAGCATCGCCCTCGTCGTCGGCTTCGCCGGCGTGGTGACGCTGGCCGCGGTCTTCGCGGCGTGGCCCGCGTGGACGCGCACCGGCCGCGGCCGCGCAGTCCTCGCCGCCGCGATCGCGCTGTTCGTGACGGGCGTCGGGCTCGGCACCTATCTGATGGTGGGCGAGCCCATTCTCGCGCTCAGATCCGCGCAGGGCGCCAGGACCCAAGACATCAACGGGCTGATCGCGCTGCTCGTCGATCGCGTCCACAAATCGCCGGAGGACACGCGCGCCTGGGTGTTTCTCGGCCGCGCCTATCTCACCGTGGGCGACAGCGCCGACGCGGCGAAGGCGCTCGCGCGCGCGGTCGCGCTCGAGGAAAAGGCCCGCCATCCCGCCGCGGAACTCTATTCCGCCTATGGCGAAGCGCTCGTCGGTGCAGCGGGCAATGCCGTATCGCCCGAGGCCGAGGCGGCATTCGCAAAGGCCCTGGCGCTCGATCCGAAGAACGATGCCGCCCGCTACTACCTCGGCCTTGCCCATGCCGCCCGGGGCGAAAGCGCGAAGGCTCTCGGCCTGTGGCAAAGCCTTCTTGCCGACACGCCCGCCGGCGCGGCCTACAGGCAGGAGCTGATCGACCGCATCGCCGCGCTCACGGCCTCGACCGGCGCCGCGCCCGATCCGGCGGCGATGACTGCCGGCCTCGCCGCCCGGCTGAAGGAGCAGCCGCACGATGCCGCGGGCTGGCGGCGCCTCGTGCGGGCCTATTCGGTTCTGGGCGAGAAGGCGAAGGCGCGCGCCGCGCTCGCGGAGGGGCGCAAGGCCCTGGCGAACGACCGCGACGCGCTCTCGTCGCTGGAGGCCGAAGCCTCGGCGCTGAAACTGGATCGATGACGGGCGCAGCGATCGCGGTCGCGATCGATTGCGGGGCGGGCACTCAGCCGCTCAACCGGCCCTGCCACACGGGCCAGCAGGTGGTCATTCCGGCCTTCTTGGATTCCTCGTAAAGCCGCATCTGCGCGTCGGCGGCCGAGCTTCCATATTCCGTCGCCATGAAATCCGGCGCGCCCGAGCACCACACATAGAACTGATGCGTGCCGGCCGCGGCGAAATCCTCGTGCTTGGTGGACGTCGAATTGCCGGCCATCGCAATGCTCGCGGCGGCGATGATAAGGCCCGCGACGGCAGCTCCAACGACGCTGTTGATCCTCATTCCCTGCTCCGGAATCCCCTTTTCGGGTTCCTCCCGCCCAACGCGCAGAACCATACACGGAATTGCGCATTTGTCACCCGCTTCAGGCGCTCACGCGCACGGGTTCCACGCCCTCGCGGCGGATCATGTCTTCGATTTCACGAGCCGCAGCCTCGACTTTTTCGGCATTGCGGCCCCGCGCGACGAGTTGCACGCCGAATCCGTCTTCCCGATAATACGGATAAGAACCGATTGCGAGTTCCGGATAATTTTTCTGGATCTCGTTCAGATTTGCGGCAATCCGGCCCTCGGCCAGGCGCGCCTGTACCGTTTTGGAATGGACGGGTGCGCCGCGCGTGAGCTTCGGTTCGATGTCCTCGAGCATCGCGCGCATGATCGTGGGCACGCCCGCCATCACGAAGACGTTCCCGATCCGGAACCCCGGGGCGACGGAGGCCGCGTTGCGCACCAGTTCGGCCGTGAGCGGGACGCGCGCCATGCGCTTGCGCATGTCGTTGAAGTCCGACGGATCCTTGTAGCGCGCCGCGAGCATCGCCATGGCTTCGGGATGATAGTCGATGCCGACGCCGAAGGCCCTGGCGACGGCGTCGGCGGTGATGTCGTCATGGGTCGGCCCGATGCCGCCGGTCGTGAAGACGTAGGTGTATCGCGCGCGCAACGCGTTCAGCGCCGCCACGATTTCGTCCTCGACATCGCCGACGACGCGGGCCTCCTTGAGATCGATGCCCAGGGTGCCCAGGAATTTCGCGATATAGGAGGTGTTTATGTCCTGGGTGCGGCCGGAAAGGATTTCGTCCCCGATGATGAGGACCGCGGCGGTCACGACCGGGGTCTGGCTCACGCAGGCCTCCGGGTGTAAGAAATCGTTGAAGCGGAAGGGGCCATCCTGGCCCTAGAAAACACGCCGCGAGCGCCCACATCAAGCGGCGAGGAGCAGATAGCCGATCATGTCCCACATGCCGGAAACCGAGGTATTCGAACCCGCAAGGCGCGCCCACTTCGCCGTCACGCTGCACGAGGCGAAGGATTTCGAGGGCATGCGCCGCGCCGGAAGGCTGGCGGCGGAGGTGCTCGACCTGCTGGCGCCGGAGGTCAGGCCCGGCGTCACGACCGCCCATCTCGACAAGCTCGCCTACGACTATGTCGTCTCCCACGGTGCGATTCCGGCCTGCCTCGGATACCGCGGCTACCGCCACACGCTCTGCACCTCGATCAATCACGTCGTGTGCCACGGCATCCCCGACGACAAGGGCCTGCGCGACGGCGACATCGTGAACATCGACGTGACCGTGATCGTCGACGGCTATCATGGCGACACCAGCCGCATGTATCTGGTCGGCGACGTCAAGCTGAAGGCCCGCCGCCTCGTCGACATCACCTACGAATGCATGATGCGCGGCATCGCGCAGGTGAAGCCCGGCAACACGACCGGCGATATCGGCCATGCGATCCAGGCCTATGCGGAGGGCGAGGAGCGCTGCGCGGTCGTGCGCGATTTCTGCGGGCACGGCGTGGGCAGGGTGTTTCACGCGCTGCCGAACATCGTGCACTACGGAAAGGCGGGTCACGGCATTGCGCTGCGCCCCGGGATGTTCTTCACCATCGAGCCGATGATCAATCTCGGCGGCTATGGCGTGAAGGTGCTGAACGACGGCTGGACCGCCGTCACCCGCGACCGCTCCCTGTCGGCGCAGTTCGAGCACACGGTCGGCGTCACCGACATGGGCGTCGAGATCTTCACGCTCTCGCCGAAGGGCCTCGACAAGCCGCCCTACGGCTGAGCGCGCCGCCGCGCGGCGGGGAATCCTATCGCTTCGCGTTCCTGTGTTCGGCGATCATTTGCCTGACGCGCGCGGTCGTCCGCAGCCGGCTCGCGCCCGCGGCCGGGAAGCCCTTGCTGTAGATGCCCGAGTTGCCCTCGAAGCAGCTCGATCCGTTGAAGCACACCCACAGGTCCCACTTTCCGCCGTTCCTGATGGGCTTGAAGATGTCGTAGGTGAGCGAGATCGTGCCCGTGTAGTTCTCGCTGAAGCTATATTGCGTCTTGTCGACCGTGCCGGCGACCTGGCCGTTCTTGCCCGCGCAATCCTCGTTGAGATGCAGTCCCGCCGCCTGGTGCCTGCCCACCTTCTGGAAGCTCATGCCGTCGCAATAGGAGCCTCCGCCGATGGTGAGAAAATGGATGGAGTGCATCTTCGCGCGGTCGGCCGCCATTGCAGGCGCGGCGCCAGCCAGAATCGTTGCCGCCGTCATCATCAGATATCTGTTCATGCGGGCCTCCAAGGCTGTGCGTGGCGCGGCAGCCTAGCGCACAACCGCCGCACGAGCCACGAATCGTTTCGCCGAAAAGACGGATCGTTCGGAGGGAGCCGGATTCTACCGCGGCGATTCCGATTCCGGCTGTTCCTGTTTCGACTTCCTCTTCGGCGATGGAGGCGTGGCTTCCTCGGGCGGGTTGCCTTTCGCAGCGCGGGGCGGCGTCGCGTCCCCGCCGGCCGGCGCACCCATCGGGGCGTTCTGCGCTCCGCCGCTTCCGGATCGGGGCATCGCCCTCGCACCAGGCGTGATGTTGCGCGGTGCCCGGCTCGCCTTTTCGCCGCCCGCCGCGCCGGGAGAGACGCCGCCCGGCATTGCGGGCGCGCCCCGGGGCGTCTCGCTGCCTGCCGGTCCTGTCGTCCCGGCACCGGGCATTCCGCCGTTGCGGGGAGCGCGTTCCT
>DASZQP010000027.1:0-105545 GCA_035549575.1 Rhizomicrobium sp. | reverse complement strand
ACATGACCGCACAACGCGGCAAGGATCTGCTCGTCAAGATCGGCGACGGCGGCGCGCCGGAGAATTTCACCACCGTCGCGGGCCTGCGCGCGACTTCGCTCGTCTTCAACGCGCAGACCATCGATGTGACCAATTCGGATTCCGCCGATATGTGGCGCGAGCTGCTGGCCGGCGGCGTGCGCTCGGCGACCATCGCGGGCTCGGGCGTGTTCAAGGACCAGGCGTCGGACGAGGCGCTGCGCGCGGCATTCTTCAACCAGACGCTCCCCAACTGGCAGGTTGCGATCCCGAGCTTCGGCGTGGTGTCCGGCCCGTTCCAGATCACCTCGCTGCAGTACGACGGGCCATATGACGGCGAGCTCAAGATTTCGCTCTCGCTCACCTCGGCGGGGGCGGTGGAGTTCACCGCTGTCTGATCCTCCCCTGCGGAGCGGGGGCGGGGGACCGCGAAGCGGTGGAGGGGGCGGACACTGGACCGCCCCCCACCCCCCTTCGGCGGTACTCCCCCCGTAAACGGGGGGAGATCAACTCCGCGACTCCGCATGAAATAAGGAACATCAACATGAACAAAATCCGCGGTGAAGCCGAACTCGTGGCCGGCGAGAAGAGCTATCGCCTGTTGCTCACACTCGGAGCATTGGCGGAGATCGAGGACGGTCTCGGCCTTGGGAATCTCTCTGAGGTCGCGAGCCGGCTGAAGCAGTCGCGCGCGGTCGATCTCGCCATCGTGGCTGCGGCGCTGATGCGCGGCGGCGGGCATGAGATGACCCCGGCGGATGTGCTGCGCCTGCCATGCGATCTGGGCGCGCTGGTCGGCGCTGTCACGCGGACCTTCGCGGCGGCGGGACTGAACGACGGAGGCGGCGAGGGCAATGTCCCTTTTGCTGGAGCCGGATCCTCGAACTAGGCCTGAGCCGGCTGCGTCTTTCGCCCGAAACGTTCTGGAAGATGTCGCTTCCCGAATGGCGCGCAGCCCTGTCGCGATTGCCCAGGCGTGCGGCTCCGCTCGCGCGCCGCGAGCTCGACACCTTGATGAAGGAATTCCCCGATGGCCGATAATCCGCAAGCCGCGCTCGACCAGGCCGCCAAGGCACTCAACGATTTCGCCGGCGGTCCGGTGGTGCAGGCCACGCAGACCATCGAGACCGCGGTGACGAAGAGCTTCGACGCCGTGGCGCGCACCATCGCGCGCGCGGCGCTGAGCGGCAAACTGTCGATGGATCAGCTCGTGGCCGCCATCCTCGCCGATTTCGACCGCATCGCGGTCAGCCAGTTCATCGTCAAGCCGATCGAGAACATCGTGAACGGCTTTGCGCAGTCGCTGTTCGGCAATATCGGCGGTGCGCTGGCATCCGGCGGGCCCGTGGCCGCGGGCGAGACCTATCTCGTCGGCGAGCAGGGGCCGGAGCTGTTCCGCCCCTCCACCAGCGGCGAGATCGTGGCGAATGGCGCGGCGGCGCCGCCGCGGCCGTCCGTCGTCGTCAACATCAGCACGCCCGATGCTCAGAGCTTCTTCAAGTCCCAGTCCCAGATCGCGGCGCTGATGTCGCGCGCGCTGGCGCGGGGGCAGAGGAATCTGTGAAGAGGCGGGTAGCGAATGGCGAATAGTGAATAGCGAATAGCGAATAGTTTCACCCTCCTTGTGGGGAGGTGAAAGAAGAAGATCGGGCCGTTCCCTACTCTCTACTCCCAACTCCCCGTTCCTGTCCGGAGACCCCATGAACTTCCACGAAATCCGCTTCCCCACGGCAATAGCGTTTCATTCGACGGGCGGGCCGGAGCGCAAAACGGAGATCGTCACGCTCGGCTCCGGCTTCGAGGAGCGCAACGCCGTGTGGGCGAATTCGCGGCGGAGGTACGATGTCGGCTCCGGCGTGAAGACATTGGACGATCTGTCCAGCGTGATCGCGTTCTTCGAGGCGCGGCTGGGGCGCCTCTACGGATTCCGCTTCAAGGATTTCGCGGATTTCAAATCCTGCGCACCCGGCGCGGACGTCACGCCGACGGATCAGTCCATCGGCACGGGCGACGGGGCGACGACAACGTTCCAGCTCGTGAAAACCTATGCCTCCGGTCCCGCGAGCTGGACCCGCACAATCGGAAAGCCTGTCGACGGCACGGTGCGCGTCGCCATCGGCGGCGTGGAGCAGATGTCGGGCTTCGGCGTCGATGCGGCGACGGGCCTGGTCACGTTCGACTCTGCCCCCGCCTCCGGCGCCGCGATCGCGGCGGGCTACGAATTCGACACGCCCGTGCGCTTCGACAGCGACCAGCTCTCGGTCAACCTCGCCAGCTTCGCGGCCGGCGAGATCCCCGGCATCCCGCTCGTGGAGGTGCGGGTGTGACGGCGAGGAACCAGGACACGACACCAGAGGAGTGGAGAAATGAAAACCCTTCCCCCAGGGCTTCAGGCCCATCTCGACGGCGGCGCAACGACCTTGTGCTGGTGCTGGAAGCTCGTGCGCCGGGATGGTGAGACGCAAGGCTTCACCGATCACGACGAAGCCGTGAGCTTCGACGGCGTCACCTACGAAGCCGCCAGCGGCTTCACCGCGAGCGAGGTGCAGTCCACGCTGGGGCTCGCGGTGGACAATCTCACGCTCGCGGGCGCGCTGTCCTCCGATGCGCTGAACGAAAGCGACCTCGCGGCCGGCCTCTACGACGACGCGGCCATTGAGATCTGGCGCGTCAACTGGGCCGCGCCCGATCAGCGCGTGCTCATGCGCAAGGGCAATCTCGGCCAGGTCCGCCGCGGCAAGGCCGGCTTCGAGGTAGAGGTGCGCGGCCTCGCCCACAGGCTGAACCAGGCCGTGGGCCGGGCCTATGGCTATTCCTGCGACGCCGATCTCGGCGATGCGCGCTGCACGGTGAACCTCGCCGATCCGGCATTCGGCGGCGCGGGCACGGTCGCAAGCGCCGCCGACAATCGCAGATTCACGGTCTCCGGCATCGAGAGTTTCGCCGATCAATGGTTCTCGGGCGGCAAGCTGACATGGACGGGCGGCGCCAATGCCGGCCGCGCCATGGAGGTGAAGCGTCACGGCGTCGCCGGATCGAACGTCACCATCGAGCTGTGGCAGGCGATGAGCGAACAGGTCGCCGCCGGCGATACGTTCGCGATCACCGCCGGCTGCGACAAGCAGTTCGCGACCTGCAAGGCGAAGTTCGCGAACGCCGTCAATTTCCGCGGCTTCCCCTACATGCCCGGCAACGACGCGGTGACCTCCTATCCCGCCCAGGACCAGACGATGGACGGAGGCAGCCGCTATGGGAATTGAAGCGAGCTTCGCTTCCCGCATTGGGGAAGGCGAACGAATCGCAGAGATCGCCCGCGGATGGATCGGCACGCCCTATGTGCATCAGGCGAGCATGAAGGGCGCGGGCTGCGATTGCCTCGGCCTTCTGCGCGGCGTCTGGCGCGAGCTTCACGGCTCGGAGCCGGAGGACGCGCCGCCCTATTCGCCCGACTGGGCGGAGGCCACCGGAGAGGAGACTTTATATAAGGCGCTCGGGCGTTATCTCGCCGAGATCGGCCGCAGGGACATCGCGCCGGGCGACGTGGCGCTGTTCCGCATGGCGCCGCGCGGATCCGCGAAGCATTGCGGGATCGTCGCGGATCGAAGAGGCGTGCCAACCCTCATCCATGCGCGCCGGAACAAGCGCGTGAGCGAGGAGCCGTTCTCGCCGTTCTGGCGGACAAAACTCGCCCATGCGTTCCGGTTGTGACCACACGGCGGCGTCTGCCGCCGCTTTCTGAATTTGTTTCACCTCCCTCCACAAAGGTGGGTGAAAATCGACGATCGATCTCCACCGTCAGGGGAAGCGGTCGTCAACGAAAATCCTTTCGACCATGAAAGCTGGAAGTAGGCCATGGCCTCACTCGTCCTGAGCGCCGTCGGCTCTGTCGTCGGACCGGAGCTGTTCGGCTCGTTCACCCTGTTCGGCGCGACGATCACGGGCGCTCAGATCGGCGGCGCGATCGGCGCGATCGTCGGCGGCGAGATCGACGCGGCGCTGACGCCCGGCACGAATATCCGCCGCTCGGGTCCGCGCCTTTCCGACATCAACGTGCAGTCCTCGACCGAAGGTGCGCCCGTCCCGCGCATCTACGGGCGCATGCGCGTCGCGGGGCAGCTCCTGTGGGCGACGAAATTCAGGGAGACGGCCACCACGACCGAATCCGGCGGCGGCAAGGGCGGCGGCGGCGTCACCGTCACGGAGACGGACTACACCTATTCGATTTCCTTCGCGGTCGGCCTTTGCGCCGGCGAGGCGACGAAGATCGGCCGCGTCTGGGCCGACGGCAATCTTCTCGACATCTCGCAATTCGCGACGCGCTTCTACACCGGAAGCGAAAGCCAGGACCCCGATCCGCTGATCGAAGAGATCGAGGGCGAAGGCAACACGCCCGCCTATCGCGGTCTCGCCTATGTCGTGTTCGAGGATCTGCCGCTGGCCCGGTTCGGCAACCGCATTCCGCAGCTCAATTTCGAGATTGTGCGAAGCCTTTCGGCGAACGATCCCGATGCGCTCGAGAACCGGCTCGCGGGGGTAGCGCTCATCCCCGGTGCGGGCGAGTTCGTCTATGCCACGGACATCGTGACCGCCGACGATCTGCGGGGAACGACCACGGTGCAGAACGCGCACAACGCCGCCGGCACCAGCGACATCGCGGCTTCGCTCGACGAGCTGCAGGCGCTGGCGCCCAACCTCGGCGCGGTGTCGCTGGTCGTGGGCTGGTTCGGCAGCGATCTGCGCTGCGGAGAATGCAGCATCCGTCCAGGGGTGGAGACCGCCGAAAAATTCACCTATCCCGAAAGCTGGAGCGTCGACGGCATCGCCCGCGACGACGCCCATGTGGTGAGCGCCCCCGACGGGCGGCCGGCCTATGGCGGCACGCCGTCGGACGAAAGCGTGACGCAGGCGATCGGCGATCTGAAGTCGCGCGGGCTCGCCGTCGTGTTCTACCCCTTCCTGTTCATGGACATCGCGGCCGGCAACACGCTCACCGACCCCTATACCGGCGCCGTGGGGCAGGGCGCCTATCCCTGGCGTGGACGCATCACCTGCGATCCTGCGCCGGGTGCCGCCGGTTCGCCGGACAAGACTGCCGCGGCAGGCGATCAGGTCGATGCATTCTTCGACGGCGAGTGGGGCTGGCGCCGCATGGTGCTGCACTATGCGCAGCTCTGTGCCGACGCCGGCGGCGTCGATGCCTTCCTGATCGGATCGGAGCTGCGCGGGCTGACGCGGGTGCGCTCGGGCGACACGGACTATCCCGCCGTCGCCGCGCTCAAGGCGCTTGCGGCCGATGTGCGTGCGATTCTGGGGCCGGACACGAAGATCGGCTATGCGGCGGACTGGTCGGAGTACAACAACCACCAGACCGGCGACGTGCCGGGGGCGGTGCTGTTCAACCTCGATCCGCTGTGGTCCGACGCCAATATCGATTTCGTCGGCATCGACAACTACATGCCGCTTGCCGACTGGCGCGACGGCACCGCGGGCCTCGACTACGACGCGCAGAACGGCCCCACCTCGATCCACGACCGCGACTACCTCGCGCGCAACATCGCCGGCGGAGAGGACTACGACTGGTATTACGCAAGCGCCGCCGACCGCGACGCGCAGATCCGCACGCCGATCGCGGACGGTGCGGGCAAGCCCTGGGTGTGGCGCACGAAGGACCTTTGGAACTGGTGGAGCAACTCGCATTACGACCGGCCGGACGGGAGCGAGAGCCCGTCGCCCACCGGCTGGGTGCCTCAGTCGAAACCGCTCTGGTTCACGGAGATCGGCTGCCCCGCGATCGACAAGGGCGCGAACCAGCCCAATGTCTTCTTCGACCCGAAATCGTCCGAGAGCGCCGTGCCGTATTTTTCCGGCGGGACGCGCGACGATCTGATCCAGCGGCTGTTCCTCGAGGCGCAGCTGAACCACTGGCGCGACGCCGCGAACAATCCCGTATCGGAAATCTACGGCGCACCGATGCTGGACGCGTCGCGCATCTTCGCCTGGTGCTGGGATGCGCGGCCCTATCCGTTCTTTCCCTCGCGCGCCGACATCTGGGGCGACGCCGCGAACTGGCGGCTCGGCCACTGGCTGAACGGACGGCTCGGCGCGGTGCAGCTTTCCGATCTCGTCGCGGCGCTATGCGAGGACGCGGGGTTCACGGAATACGATGTCTCCGGCCTCACCGGCCTCGTCACCGGCTTTGCCGTCACGGACACGATGAGCCCGCGCGACGCCATCGCGCCGCTGGCGCTTGCCTGGCATTTCGATGCCGTGGAGAGCCAGGGCGTGATCCGCTTCGTGATGCGCGGACGGCCCGATCCGCTCGCGATTGCGCAGGACGGGATCGCGCTGCCCGACGGCGCGCCCTCCTTCGGCTTCGATCTGGAGCGCGCGCAGGAGACCGACCTGCCGGCCGCCTCGCGCATCGCCTATATCGACGGCGACGCCGACTATCGGCAGGCGGTGGCGGAGGCGCGGCGGCTCACCGGACATTCGGATCGCGTGGCGAGTTCGGCGCTGCCGCTGGTGCTCGATCAGGGACAGGCCATCGGGATCGGCCAGCGTCTGCTCATGGATGCCTGGACGATGCGCGAAACCGCGGCCTTCGCCCTGCCGCCGTCGCGTCTGGCGCTCGACCCCACCGACGAGGTGGTGCTCGAAGCCGGCGGGCGCGCGCGGCGCCTGCGGCTGGTCGAAATCGACGATGCCGGCCCGCGCGGGGTGCGGGCGGTGGCGACCGATCCCACGATCTACGAGCCGATTGCGGGTCCGGCGCGCGTGCCGAACCCGATCCAGAGTCTCGAAGCGGTGGGGCGCGCTCTTGCCGTGTTCGCCGATCTGCCGCTCCTCGGCGGCGGCGAGGTGCCGTGGTCTCCCCATGTCGCGGCATTCGCCAGCCCCTGGCCCGGCGCGGTCCTGGTGTTCCGCAGCCCCGCCGACTCCGGCTATGCGCTGGACACGTCGCTGACGCTGGCGGCGGGCATCGGAGAGACAGTGAGCGCGCTTTCCTCCGGCCCGTCCTGGCGCTGGGACGAGGCCGGCGCTCTCGACATCCGCCTCTACAACGGCGCCTGCCTGTCGCGCGACGATCTCTCCGTGCTCGGCGGCGCGAACGCGCTGGCGATCCGCAACGCGGACGGTGAATGGGAGGTCCTGCAATACGCCAGCGCGGCGCTGATCGCGCCCGGCACATGGCGCCTCTCGCGCCTTTTGCGCGGCCAGGCGGGAACGGAGGGCGCGATGCGCGATCCCGTCGCTGCGGGCGCGCGTGTCCTGCTGATCGACCGGGCCCTCAAGCAGCTTTCGCTCGACCGGGACGAATACGCGCTGCCGTTCCACCTTCTCTGGGGACCGCAGGGGAAGCCCCTGTCCGATCCGGCATATCAGGGCGCGGTGCTGCAGTTCGGCGGCATCGGCCTGCGCCCGCTGTCTCCGGTGCGGCTCGATGCGAAATGGCGCGGCGGCGATCTGCTGCTGAGCTGGATCCGCCGCACGCGCATCGGCGGCGATTCCTGGGACCAGGCCGAAGTGCCGCTGGGCGAGGACTTCGAGGCCTATGACGTCGAGATCGTGAATCCGGCGGGCGATGCGGTCCGGACCTTTGCCTCCGTTCCTGTGCCGTCGCAGATCTATGCCGCAGCCGACATCGCAGCCGACTTCCCCTCCGGCCTTCCCACGCCGTTCCGCTTCCGCGTCTTCCAGCTCTCGGCGACCTACGGCCGCGGCGCGGGGGAGCTGAAGGAAGTCTGGTTCGCGTGATCCTCCCGCGTCTTGCGGAGGCGGAACCATAACCCAAAGGAATTCCCCATGTCCGACACGACACCGCGCAGCGGCCTGCCGCTGCTTGCCGCCGCGCAGGCACAGAAGCACGTCACCCACAACGAAGCGCTCATCATGCTCGACGCGCTGAGCTGCGCGCGCTTACTCGACCGCGATCTCTCGACTCCGCCGGGCTCGCCTTCGGATGGCGACGCCTATCTGGTCAAGGCGACCGGAACCGATGATTGGACCGGACAGGACGGCAGCATCGCCTTCGCCGTCGACGGCGGCTGGCGGTTCTATCGGCCCTATCAGGGACTCGTCGTCTACATTGCCGACGAGGACGAGATGTTCGTCTATGACGGCTCGGCCTGGGCCGACCTGGCGAGCGCGATGGCGTTCCAGGGCATTCCGATGCTCGGCGTCAACACGGCGGCGGATGCGACGAACAGGCTCGCGGTGTCATCCGGCGCGGTGCTGTTCGACCACGCCGGGGGCGGCACCCAGGTCAAGCTCAACAAGAACGCCTCCGCAGACACCGCCTCGTTCCTCTATCAGGACGGCTATTCCGGCCGTGCGGAGATCGGGCTCTGCGGCGACGACAATTTCCACTTCAAGGTCTCTGCCGACGGTTCGTCCTGGACCGATGCGGCGGTGATCGACAAGGCGACCGGCGCGCTCGCGCTTGGCGGTCCGTCGCTGACCCTGGCCTATCCGGGCGGATCGGCGGCGCAGCTGCGCGTCCAGGCGGAAGCGACCGCCAACAACCAGATCGAGACCTACAACACGGGCGCAGCGACCGCGCCGACCTTCACCATGCGCCGCGGCCGCGGGACCATCGCCGCGCCGGCCGTTGCGCAGACGAACGACACCGTCGGCTATTTGAGCTGGCAGCCCTACACCGGCGCGGGCGGATCGGGCTTCACCAACGGCGCGCGCATCCAGGGCGTGATGACGGAAACCGCGGCCGTGGACGGCACGCACGCCGGCATGCAGCTTCGCTTCCTCGCCTGTCCCAACGGCTCCGGCACGCTGAGCGAGATCATGCGGCTCGATGCGGCGGGCGGGCTTTCGATGTTCGGCGCCAATCCGGTGATCGATCAGAACCGCGCCGTGCGCCTTCGCTCGACCACGATCGCCGGCGCGGTGGCGCCGTCGGCGGCGGGCGGCCTTTTCCATCATTCCGACGCGCAGGGCGGAGCGGGCGAGGTCGCGGTCGATACGGGCGCGGCCTATCGCCATGCCGGGCAGGCCGCGGTGAAAAGGCTCGCGAGCGACGCGGACGCCGCCTACACGCCGCGCGCGGACGGCCGCATCGTGCGAGACCTGGCCGCGCTCACCGCCGACCGCAAGCTGGTGCTCGCGACGACGAATGTCACCGACGGCCACAAGGTCGAGGTCACGCGCCGCGGATCGTCCGGAGGCTTCAGCCGCAAGGTCTGTCAGGCCGACGGCACCACGCTGATCGCCGCGCTCGCCGACAATGCGAGCGCGGACTTCGTCTACGACGCGGTGGCGGGCGCGTGGTTCCAGAAATAGGGAGTAGCGAACGGCGGGGAGAATGGAGTCGGAGGAGCGATCGAATCCGCTACTCCGCAATCGCTACTCTCCTTTCACCCCTCACCTTCACCGACAAAGGAGACTTCATGAAACTGCTGCCCCTTGCGGCGGCCGCATGCGCGCTTGCGCTCGGCGGCTGCTCGTCGATCCCGCCGCTGCCCGGCAGTCCATCCGCTGCGCAGGCCGCGCCCGCAACGGCGATGGACGGGGAAAAGGCGCTTGACCTCGCCCATCTCGCCTACCAGGCCGCCGGTGTCGCGCTCCGGCAGGCGGCGCAAAGCGGCGCGCTTCGCGGAAGCGACGCGGCGGAGGCGCAAGCGCTGTTCGATCGCGCCGGCGCGGCGCTCGACATCGCCGATCGTGCGGACGCGGCAGGCGATCCCCAGGGTGCCGCCGCTTCGGTGGCCGACGCCGAATCCGCGATCTCTCGTATCGAAGCTCTCGTCGGCAAATAGGAGAAGACCATGAATCCGGCACTCATCATCCAGATCCTCGAAGCCCTCGCCAACATCGCGGCGCAGATCGTTCCCCTGTTCGCGGAAGGCAAGGGCGTGCTCGACCAGACCGACGCCAGCGCGGTCCATGCCGCGCTCTGCAAGGCGGAGGCTGCCACCGCGGACCTGCGCCCGCGGGTGGACGCGGCGCTGACGGAAGCCGCCGGCTCCTGAACGGCCACTTGGCTGCCCGCCGCATTGCGTTCAATATCCGTCCGCATGGAACAGGGGGCGTCCTCCGTCGTGAGAACAGCGCTGTCGCGTCTGCACGATGTGTGGGCGTACCTGCGCGCGCTGCTGGAGATTCCGGGACGGTCCGTCGACCAGACGGAGGTGATCGCGCGGATCACGGAGCAGGGCGGCCTGTCCGTCAGCTACGCGGTGCTGACGGCCCTGTCCTGCGCGATCGCCATCCTCGGCCTGCTGCTGTCGTCTCCGGCGGTCATCATCGGCGCGATGCTCATATCGCCGCTGATGGGCCCGATCATCCTCTTCGGATTTTCCCTGGCGATCCTCGATCAGCGCCTGGTGCGCCGAAGCCTCAGCGCGATCGCCGTGGGAACGGTCCTCGCGATCCTGCAGTCGGCGCTGATCGTGCTGCTGTCGCCCCTGCAATCGGCCACTCCGGAAATCCTCTCGCGCACCAATCCCAATTTCTTCGATCTGCTCGTGGCGGTGTTCTCGGCCATCGCGGGCGCCTATGCGGGCGTGCGCCACAAGGGCGAAACCATCGTCGGCGTTGCCATCGCAACGGCGCTGATGCCGCCGCTCGCCGTGATCGGCTTCGGCGCGGCGACGCGCAACTGGGCGATCTTCAGCGGCGCGGGCGGCCTGTTCATGACCAACCTGCTTGCCATCGGCCTGACCGCAAGCCTGGTCGCCCGCTTCTACGGGTTCGGCCGCAACAATCCGAGCCACGCGACATTCTGGCAGACGGTGGGCATCGTCGCGGTGTTCGCCGTGCTCTCGATCCCCCTGGGGCTCTCGCTCAAGCGGATCGCAGCCGATGCCGTCATCAGCTCCAAAGTGCGCGCCACGCTGCGCGACTATTTCGCCAGGGACGGCGGACACATCTATTCCGTCGACGTGGCGCGATCGGATGCTCCGGCGGTTCGCGTGGAGGCACTGGTACTCGTCAAGCGGTCCAGTCCGCTCGCGGAGAGCCGGCTGCGGAACCTATTGAGCAAGAGCCTCAACCGCCCGGTCCGCCTGCTGCTGTCGCAGGTGCCCGTGCGCTCGGACGAATCCAGCGATCAGCAGGCGATCGAGGAATTGACGCGCCGCCTGAACGCGATGCCGGCGAACATCCCGCCGCCGCAAGCGCCTCCGGACATCGCGGAGGTTGCGGCGCGGCAGACGGGCATCGGCGCGCTCGACATCTCCCGCGACGCGGCGTCCAGGCACCTGCTCCTGCGCACGGGCAGCCTCGCGGCCGATCGGCTGGCGCAGTTGCGGGACCAGGTGACGGGGCTGCGGAAGCGGTTTCCGCGCTGGACGATCGCGCTCGACGTTCCATCGGAAGGCTGGCCGCAAATCCCCTTTGCCCAGGGCAGGACCGTGCTCGACGACAGGGCCAGGGCCCTGCTCGCGGATATCGTCTGGGCGCTGGGCTCCGCCGGCGTGACGCGGGTGGAGGCGGTCGGCCATTCGGACAGCCGGGGCCGAAGCCAGGCGGCGAACCGCCGCGCCGCCCTCGCGCGCGCCCGCACCGTCGCCTCCGCGCTCGAGGAGCAGGGCATCGGCGCCAGTCCGCGCGCGGACTATCCCGCCGCGCAACAGGCTGCGCGCGAGCGCGAATCCGGCCTTGCGCAATTCCGCAGTGTGAGCATCGTGCCCGCTGCGCCCTAGAGCGGCATGCGCCCGGCCGCTGCGCTTTACAGTGCCGCCTCCGCCTGCCTTCATGCCCCGTTCGCCATCGGTTCGGAGTTTCCATGAAGGTCAGTGAAGCGATCGCCTCGCGCAAATCGGTTCGTGCGTTCAGGCCCGATCCGGTATCGCGCGAGACGGTCGAGAAAATCCTCGCTCTTGCCGCGCGCGCGCCCTCCGGCGGCAATCTCCAGCCGTGGAAGGTCTATGTCCTGATGGGCGAGGCGCGCGAGGAGCTCATCCGCCGGGTCGCGGAGCGCCGCAGGACCAAGGCGCTGGGCGAGGCGCCGGAGTACCACATCTATCCGCCGGCGCTGACGGAGCCTTACAAGACGCGGCGCTTCCGCATCGGCGAAGCGATGTACGGCACGCTCGGAATCCCGCGCGAGGACAAGGCGGCCCGGCTCGCCTTCTTCTCGGGGAACTGGGAATTCTTCGGCGCGCCGGTGGGGCTCATCGTCACGATCGACCGGCAGATGCAGCAGGGCCAATGGGCCGACGTCGGCATGTTCCTCGAAAACGTCATGCTGCTGGCGCGCGAGCACGGGCTGCACACCTGTCCGCAGGAAGCCTGGGCGGTTTGGCACCGGATCATCCGCGACTATCTCGAAGTGCCCGAGAACGAGATGATCTTCTGCGGAATGGCCATCGGCCATGCCGACGAAAAGCATCCGGTGAACGGGCTGGTCAGCGACCGGGTGCCGCTGGACGAATTTGCGATTTTCAAGACCTGATTCTCCCAAGCCGTTGAATGGAAAGGATTTTCCTGACCGGGAAATTTCGCTATTGGACTTTTCATTAGAAGAGAATTGGTATATAAATTTCAGGTGAAATGATCGGGAGCCACCCATGCAGGGTATGGAGGATGCCGGTTCGGTGTTTCGACCCGCCGTTTCCGGGGACGCCGTTCTCGGCAAGGCGGCGTTGCGGGCAGCGGAACGGCTCAATCTTTCGGGCACGCTGCTGGCGAGGATCCTGGGCGTCTCCGGGCCGACCGTCACGCGCATGCGCCAGGGATCGTTCGTGCTGGAGCGGGGCAGCAAGGCCTTCGAGCTCGCCGCCTTGTTCGTGCGGCTCTACCGCTCGCTCGATGCCATAGCCGGCGGAGACGACGGGGTCGCGGCACAATGGCTCAGGGCCGACAACGCCGCGCTCCGGGACAAGCCGGTCGATCTCATCCAAACCGTGACGGGGCTGGTCGATGTCCTCCACTATCTGGACGCGCGAAGAGCTACTGGCTAGCACGCTGCTCATGGAGGCGGTGGCCTGGCGCGCGGTCGAGGCGCAGCACCGGGTCTCCACCATGAAGCTTGTCGATTCGCTCGCCGAGCAGGCGGTGCTCGAACGCGTGCTCGAAGAAACCAAGCCGCCCGTTCCGCCCGGCTGCGAGACGCTGCACTACCTTCTGTTCTCGCCGTTCCGCTATGCGCGCGGCAATCCCCATGCCTCGCGATTCCGCCGCGCCCATGCCGCGCAAGGAGTCTTCTATGCCTCGGCCGCGCCCGATACCGCCATCGCAGAGATCGTGTTCTACCGCTACCTCTTCTACGCCGAATCGCCGGCGACGCCGCTGCCGGGCAACCCCGCGGAATACACCGTGTTCGCGGTTCAGCTCCGGGCCGATCCCGGACTCGATCTCGCGCGGCCGCCCATGAGCGCGCATCTGGCGGCGTGGACGAAGCCGGATGACTATTCCGCTTGCCTGATCCTGGCGGACGAGGCGCGGGAACTGAAGGTCGAGGCGATATCCTATCCCTCGGTGCGCGACCCGCAGCATCGCCAGAACTACGCCGTGCTCACGCCGCATGCCTTCGCCCAGCCGGCGCCGCTGGCCTATCAGAGCTGGCATATCCTGCTGCGGGAGCAGGGCGCGCTCGCCAGATGCGAATCGCCGCAGACGGGAATCACCTTCCCGAAGAGCGCCTTCGACGTCGCGTCGCGGCTGCACTGAAGCCCACGCCCGGCACCGGGGCGGGCCGGACGCGGGCTAGGGCACGATGCCCTGCTTGCGCAGATAGGTGACGATCTCGGCGGCGCAATCGTCCGGCGTGCGGTTCGCGGTCTTGACCGTGATTTCCGCCGTCTCCGGGATTTCGTAGGGCGAGGAGATGCCGGTGAAGTTGGCGATCTCGCCCGCCTTCGCCTTTTCGTACAGCCCCTTCGGATCGCGCTGCATGCAGATCTCTATCGGCGTGTCGACGAAGATCTCGATGAACTCGCCATCGCCGAGCAGCTCGCGCGCCATGCGCCGCTCGCTGCGGAACGGCGAGATGAAGGAGACCAGAACGATCAGACCGGCGTCGACGAACAGCTTCGACGCCTCGCCGACGCGCCGGATGTTCTCCACGCGGTCGGCATCGGTGAAGCCCAGGTCGCGGTTGAGGCCGTGGCGCACATTGTCGCCGTCCAGGATGTAGGTATGGCGGCCGTCGGCGAACAGCGCCTTTTCCACGAGATTGGCGATCGTGGACTTGCCCGATCCGGAAAGGCCGGTGAACCAGAGCACGGCGGACCTCTGCTGCTTCAGGCTCGACCGCGCGATCTTGTTCACGTCCAGCGCTTGCCAGTGGACGTTCGTGGCGCGCCGCAGGCCGAAGTCGATCATGCCGGCGGCGACGGTGCCGTTGGTGAAGCGGTCGATCAGGATGAAGCCGCCCGTGTCGCGGTTCTCCACATAGGGGTCGAACGCGATCGGCTGCGAGAGGGAGATGTTGCCGTAGCCGACCTCGTTGAGGTGCAGCGTCTTGCCCGCGAGGTGCTCGAGCGTGTTGACATCCACCTTGTGCTTGAGCTCGGTGACCGTGGCCGGAACGGTGCGCGCGCCGATCTTCAGGAGGTACTGGCGCCCGGGAAGAAGCTCGTCTTCCGCCATCCACAGCACATGGGCGGAGAACTGGTCGGAGACCTCCGGCCGCGCCGATGCCGGCGCCAGGATGTCGCCGCGCGACATGTCGATCTCGTCGGCAAGGGTGATCGTCACCGCCTCGCCGGCGCTCGCCTCCTCGAGGTCGCCGTCCATGGTCACTATGCGGGCGACCTTGGAGGTCCTTCCGGAGCCGGCGACCACGACGGCGTCGCCCCTCCGGATGTGCCCGCTCGAAATCGTCCCCGAAAATCCGCGGAAGTCGAGATTGGGGCGGTTCACCCACTGCACCGGCATGCGGAATGGCTTCCCGGCCAGCGCCGTTTCGACATCGACCGTGTTCAGATGGTCGAGCAGGGACGGACCGTGATACCAGGGCATCCTCGGCGAACGGGCGATGACGTTGTCGCCGTAGCGCGCGCTGATCGGGATCGGAACCAGCGTCTGAAAGCCGAGCTGCTCGGCGAAGGTCCTGTAGTCCTTCACGATGTCGTCGAAGATTTCCTCGCTGAACCCGACGAGGTCGATCTTGTTGACGGCCAGCACCACATGGCGGATGCCCAGCAGCGAGGCGATGTAGGAATGCCGGCGCGACTGGGTGAGCACACCCTTGCGCGCGTCGATCAGCACGACGGCGAGATCAGAATTGGAGGCGCCCGTCGCCATGTTGCGGGTGTATTGCTCGTGGCCCGGCGTGTCGGCGACCACGAACTTGCGCTTGTCGGTCGCGAAAAAGCGGTAGGCGACGTCGATGGTGATGCCCTGTTCGCGTTCCGCCTCCAGCCCGTCGACCAGAAGCGCGAAATCGATGTTGTCGCCGTCGGTGCCGAATTTCCTCGAATCCTTTTCCAGGGCCGAGAGATGGTCCTCGAACAGCATCTTGGAATCGTAGAGCAGCCTGCCGATCAGCGTGGACTTTCCGTCGTCGACGCTGCCGCAGGTGAGGAAGCGCAGGAACGTCTTGTTTTCCTGCTCGGCGAGGAAATTCTTGAGGTCGATCTGAGGGGCGGTCATCCTAGAAATATCCCTCTTTCTTCTTCTTCTCCATCGACGCATTTTCGTCATGGTCGATGACGCGTCCCTGGCGTTCCGATGTGCGGGCGGTGAACATCTCCGCGACGATCTCCTCGAGCGTGGTCGCGGACGATTCCACGGCACCCGTGAGCGGATAGCAGCCGAGCGTGCGGAAGCGCACCATCTTCATCTCGGGGGTCTCGCCCTCGCGCAGCGGCATGCGGTCGTCGTCGACCATGATCATCGCGCCGTCGCGGATCACGATCGGGCGCCTGGCGGCGAAGTAGAGCGGAACGATCGGCAGCCCCTCCATCATCGTGTACTGCCAGATGTCGAGCTCGGTCCAGTTGGACAGCGGGAAGACGCGAATCGATTCGCCCTTGTTGACTCGCGTGTTGTAGACGCGCCAGAGCTCTGGCCGCTGGCTTTTCGGGTCCCAGGCGTGCTGGGCGTTGCGGAAGGAGAAGACGCGCTCCTTGGCGCGGCTCTTTTCCTCGTCGCGCCGCGCGCCGCCGAAGGCCGCGTCGAATCCGTATTTGTCGAGCGCCTGCTTCAATGCTTCGGTCTTCATGACCTGGGTATGCAGCGAGGAGCCGGAGGCGAACGGATTGATGCCGCGCCGGACCCCGTCCTCGTTGGTGTAGACGATGAGCTCGAGGCCGAGCCGCTTCGCCGTCTCGTCGCGGAACCTGATCATGTCCCGGAACTTCCACGTGGTATCGACATGCATCAGCGGGAACGGCGGCTTGGACGGGTAGAACGCCTTGACCGCGAGGTGGAGCATCACCCCGGAATCCTTGCCGATGGAGTAGAGCATCACGGGGTTGCGGAACTCGGCCGCCACCTCCCGGATGATATGGATGCTTTCCGCTTCCAGGCGTTTGAGATGCGACATGCGGGCTTGGTGCGACGACAAGGGATACCCCACAAACAGAAGGCCGCCGGAAGGGCGGCCGGACCTATAATGCTGAATCTGCAAGCAAACTTGCAACCACCCAGCGATTACCCTTAACTCCGGACCGCGCCTTATAAAGACCCGAACGCCTCTTGTCGCGCGGAAGATGATGGATGGCCCAAAAGCGCGGCTCGCATGACAATCTGTTCCGCGCCGCGGCGCATGCCGAGCAGGCGTTCGGCAGGCGAAAGGCAGCCGGACTGCGGCAAAACGCGCGATCCGCGCAGCAGGCCAAGGATTGGGCTGGGGCAGAGCGGCTCTGGCGGCAGAGCCTCGCGGAGGATCCCGGCGACCGGATGGCGGTGGCCGGACTGGCACAGGTTCTGGTCTACAACGGCAAGCTCGACGAGGCGCGCGCCCTCGCCGGCCGGCTGGTGGCGTCCTGGCCCGACGACGAGAACGGGCCGACGGTTCTGGCGCGGCTCGCCGAGGAGCAGGGCGATCGGGACGAGGCGATCGCGCAATGGCGCCGCGTGCTCGCGCTCGCGCCGGGCCGCAGCCAGGCCCTGATACGCCTCGGCAGGCTGCTGGTCGCGGAAGGCGCGCTCGACGAAGCGAAGGCCCAGGCCGATCACCTTGCGCTCTACGCGCCGGACAATCCCAACGCGCTCGCGCTTTACGCCGAGATCGACGCTGCGCGCGGCGATCTCGCCGGCGCCGTTGCCCGCCGGCGCGAAGCGGCCGAGAAATTCCCGCAGCTCCCCCAGCTCTGGCATGAATACGGGCTTGCGCTGATCGCGGCGGGGGATTTCGCAGCCTGCGAGGCGCTGGTCGCCCGGCTGCGCAACAGCAACCCGCAGGGCGCCATCCGGCTGGAGGGACAGCTGCTTCAGGCGAAGATGCCGGAAGCGGGGCATTCGGCGTTCTGGAAGCAGGCGCATGATGCGTTCCCCCAGAATGCGACGTTCCTGCGGCGCTATGTGCTGGGCACGCTGCGCGACGGCAAGCGCGCGGAGGCCGCCGGCGCGCTCGAGGCCCTGTTCGCCAGCCAGCTGCTCAACGCGAGCGACACGAATTTCGTCATCGGCATGATCCATCTCATGGAAGGCGAGGACGCGGCGGTGCGCGCGCTGGTGCGCGACTTCCTCAAGCGGTTTCGCGGCACGCCGGACTACCGGCGCATCGCGCTGCGGCTCAGCCGCGCCGTCTTCCAGTACTTTCCCCGGAAGGCCCCGCCGGCCGGCATTTCGGAACGCACGCTCCGCATGCTGTCGCGGACCCCGGCCGATCCCGGCGCCAGCCGGTTCATCGTCCTTGCACTGCAAACGCTCGCCGGCGTGCCGGCGCAACGGCGCCTGCTCGATACCGACATCGACCGCGCCCAGGCGGCGCAGATCGTGTCGGACCTGCGCGCCAGGCTTGCCGCGCGCGAACCCTACGCCTTCATCCGCGTCGGCGACGGCGAAGCCAATGCGCTCGACTATGCCTCGGACATCGCGCGCTTCGCCGCCGGGGATGCCGCAGAACGCGAGGCGGTATGGTGGGGCCGAACGCTCGGCGGCGAGGCCCGTGCGGCCCTGGCCGGCCGCGTGCTCGCGGCCATGCGCGCAGCCGACGCCCTCGGCGTGCCCGCGCTCGAACGGATCCTGCGCGACGTCCGGCTGGAGCGCCGGGAGAATTTCTCCGCGACCCGCCCGGGGCGCGGAATCAAGACCGTCCTGCGCGCACTCGGCAAGGGCGGTGCGCTGGACGGCTCCTACGCGCTGCTGACCTCGGCCCATCTTCAGCACGATCTGGAGAAGTGGAATCTCTACGGGACGCTCTTCGCCGATGTGGACGGCATCGTCGCCGTTTCCTGCCACCGGAACCTTCCGGAACATTTCGCCCGCCGCTTCGGCGTCCGAATCGCGAGAAACATGGTGGTGCCGCCGCGCCATGCCTCCCTCCCCACCTTCGGAATGGAGATGGGCGAGAGAATCCTGCCCGAGGTGCTGGACGGATTGCTCGGCGAGCTCGATGCGGATCTGTCCGGCCGCCTGGTCGTCGTCGGCGCGGGCTATGCCGGCAAGGTCATCGTGCACGAGGCGAGGAAGCGCGGCGCCGTCGCGCTCGATCTCGGAAGCGTCATGGACTACTGGATCGGCGCCAGCACGCGCTCCTATCTCACGGCAGGCGCGGCGGGACCGGGCGGCTGACGTCCCCTCGGCGATCCCCGGTCACCACAGCCATTGCGGATGGAAGAGCGCAAGAAACGGCCGGCTCCGCAGCAGCCCGGCGGCGCGCGCGGCGAATTCCGGCGAAATGCGGAACGGCGCGGCGTCCGCGATCTCGCCTTCGCCCGTGTTCAGAAGCGCGACGGTCCTGCGGTTGTCGGAGAGATAGGCGAGCGGCTGCGCAGACAGGACCCGGCCGTCGGCGACGAAATTGGCTTCCGCGAACCAGCGCAGGCCGTGTTCGCGGGCCAGATCGGAAAAGGAATAGCGATTGACGTGCTCGGCCAGAAACGCTTCGCCGTCGGGCGCCTTGCCGTCCCAGGTGGAGCGGAACCGGAGTTCGCCGAAAAAGTCGAACGCGAACAGGCTGCGCGCGCGCAGATGCTGCGCGGTATCGCCATGCAGCGTCGCAGCGCGGATCGAAAGACCGTGCCCGCGAAGCTCGGCAAGGGCGGCGGATACGCCGGCGTCGAGATCGCCATGCGCCCGGACGAGGTGGAACGGATCGAGATGCAGCCCGACCTCGTGGCCCATGTCCTGCAGCGCGCGCAGGGACTGCCAGGCAAACGGCGCGTCGTACCAGTCCGCGCTGAGCGGGTGGCGGTGCATCGTGAGGAAGAGGGCAGGGACGTTCCGCCGCTTCAGAATTTCTCCCACTTCGAGGGCGCGGCGGATGCTGTGATGGATGTCGAACTTCAGAAGGCCGAAGCCGCCGGCCTCGCCCTCCAGCCGGCGCGCGAACTCGTCGACGGGCACGAACGCGGCGCCGGCCGCGCCGAGCCCTTCGATCAGCTGCGCGAATTCCGCCTGCGGATAGCGGTCGGCGCGGCCCGATCGCGGAAACGCCTTCAGCCCGCCGTCGCCGCTGTGCCTGCGCTTCAGCACGACCCAGATCAGGGCCTCTTCCTCGACGGGGCGGTTGGTGCGCGACGCGACGCCGGCGAAGGCGAAGCTGCCGTCGCCCTCGAATTTCGCCGCGATCTCGCCGGCGCCGACCTTCTCCGTGCCGAAATGGTGGAGCAGGAAATCGCGCAGCACCGCGCGCGCGTTGGCGTGGCTCACGTTCAGCCTGTCGAGCGCGGACTCGCTCGCGTCGCGGCAGAACTGGAGCACGGCGATGCCGCCGGTGCGCAGGCTGCCCCGCAGCCGGTGGTCGAGCAGCTCCTCGAAGGAATCCGGAATCCGGGCGATCGCGAGCGTGACGAAGCAGGCGTCCGTTTCCGCCGGCAGGTCGATGGTAAAGGGGTCGCCTGCGACGGTTTCGCCCTCCGCGGAGGGATCGTCGATCGTCAGGCGCGGGCCCTTGTGATTCTCGAGCGCCAGATCGATCTGGTTCTTCGCCGCCTGGCTGGCGCGCCCGATGGTGACGACGCGCGCGTCGCGCGGAAGGTTTGCCGCCGCGATCAGGGCATCGAGACTAGCCATGGGAAAGGTCCCCCGCGGCATAGGATTTCTCCTCCCTGAGGTCCGAGCCCAGCTGCGCATCGATCTGGCGCTTCAAACGCGCCCGCTCGTCGTTGTTGCGGTAGACGGCGCGCGCGAGGCGAACGAACGACTCTCCGAAATCGCCGCGCGCTTCGTGAAGGCGGATGTCGTCCTCGATCTGCCAGAGCGTTTCGTTCACGGCCTTGAGCCTGGCGATCAGCGCATCGCATTGGCCGCCGCCCGGTACCGAGGCGCGGAACGACTCCTTCAGGAGGTCCAGCTCCCTTCGCACATTGGCAAGCTGGGCGGGGTCGCGGAGGCGCTCGCTCTTGATCGACAGGATCGTGATCTTGTCGGCGGCCTCGCCATAGGAAATGGCTGCGTGTATCGCGCGCATGGCTAGGCCCCCGCCAGCATCGCGGGGGTCCCGACGGCCTCGAGCAGCCGCCGCTCGACGAGCGCCACGTCGATGTCCGCCATGCAGCGGCATTGACCGCGCGAAAAGCCGTCCGGGTCCTTCAATTCGCAGGGCGCGCAGTCGCGGTCGAGGACGATGGCGGATGTCCTGGGCCCCAGCGGCAGGCGGGTTTTCGCGTTGGTGGGCGCGAACAGCGCCAGCGTCGGAATCCCCAGCGCATTGGCGATGTTCATCACGCCGCTGTCGTTGGAGACGAAATGGGTGCAATCGAGCATGGACTCGCACATGGCCTCGATCGTGCCGCCGGTGCGGTTCTCGGTGCCCTCGACATATTCGTCCGCCGTGCCGAAGGAGGCCACGCGGATTCCCCTGCGGCGAAGCCGCGCGGCAAGCTCGGTGAAATGCGGCCAGCGCTTCGCGATCCAGGGTCCGGACTTCGAACCCGCATGCACGCCGATCCTGGTCTCCTCCGGCCTGCGGTACGCCAGATCGCCGCAGTAGTAGTTGCGCGCGTCGGACTCGTCATAGGGGATGCCGAGCAGCTGCCGCGCGGATTCGAGATTGTAGAGCGTCTCGTGCATGCCGTTGGGCCGGAAGCTCTCCCAGTCCCGCGCCCAGACGATACGCGCGGAATTGAACGCGACCCTGGTCGAGCCGAAAGAGTGGGTCACGAAGACGGTGTCGTAGGAGCGCCGGAGAACGGCCTGCTTGAGCGAGAACACCGCATTCACATATTCGGGATTGTGAACGAGGAACAGGCTGCGCGCGTGGTCCTCGCTCACCACCACATCGACGCGCGAGCCGATGCGCCTGGCGATATTGGCGATCATCGGCGTGGTGTGGAGCATGTTTCCGAGCCCCGATCCGACGCCGACGAGAAAGCGGGTCTCGCCCGCGCCGATCAGGCCGTCCAGCGCCTCGCGCTGGGCCGCAAAGGAATAGCGCGCGGAATTCTCGAGGGCCCTGTTGCTGCGCTCCTCGTAATAGCGGGGGTCGCCGAGCAGGCGCCGGATCTCCGCGGCCCACGGCTCCGGATCCTCCGGCAGCGAAACGCCGGAATGCTCGAGCAGATAGGGCACATTGCCGCGATCCGATCCGATGACCGGCTTGCCATAGCGCTGCGCCTCGATGCACACGCGGCTGAAGGTCTCGCGGAAGCGATAGCTCGGCACCGCGACGATCGCCGCCTTCCGATAGATGGGCTCCATGTCCGCGACGCGTCCGATCGCGGTGATGTTGGAAAGACCGGCGAGCTCATAGGCATGAATCGCCTCGTCGAGCGGCGACTGGCTGGCGATGACGAGGAACGGCACGTCGGGCAGCAACGCCGCGACCTTGAGGATCAGGTCGTAGCCCTTTTCGGCGTTGGTGTTGGTCAACAGGACGTAGTTCTCGGGAACCATGGGCGAAGGTGCAAGGCTGCGGGCGATGCGGGAGAGTACCGGCCGCGACCCGCCGAATCCATCCTGCCACCGTCCTGCCGCGGGGGCGCGGGAAGGAACCCGGCGATCGGCGGCGTTGCGGCGCGGCTCTTCCTCGAAGCGCCGCCGCCTAGTCGTCGGAATCGTCGTTGTCGGTGTCGCGGTTCTTGCGGCCGCCCTTGCGTCCGCGCGCCTCGACCGCCGATTTGCAGCCGGCGGACAATTCGCTCAGGTGGTCTTGCAGACACGCGCGCCGCGCGCGCCCCTTCTCCGCGCTCGCGCAGAATTTCCCGAGATCGTCGCGGCAGGCGCGCTTCAGACCGTGATGGCGCCCGGCGCGCTCCTGTTGGCGCTCGATGCGTTCGCCGCCCCGCAGCAGCTTTCCCGGATGGGGTTTGCAGGCCACGACGGGAACGCAAAGGGCAAGGGCAATGAGGATCGTCGCTTTTTTCATGGTCTGGCTCGAACGCTTCGCCGTGATCGTTTCCGTCGCACGCGGGGTGTTCCGCCGCGCGCAGGAATACCGCCCCGGAATGGCGGCGAGGTTACGCGCGGATGACGGTGCCATCAATCCGGAGTCCGCCGGGCCGAATGTGCGCAGAAGTTCAAGAGGGATATCAATACGATAGTTCTTGGGATTCGCTTGCCCTGTCCGGAAGGACCGGGGTAAAACGCGCGACCCGCGCCGGATGGGCGCCAGGGCTGTCTTACCTCAAGGGGCGGACGAGGCGGATGCTCTCTCGAATCATGCGGCGCCATTTCCTGCGCGCGACAATGCTCATATGCACTCTCGCCGCCTCGGCCGACCTTGCGGCGGACGGGGCCCTGGCACAGACGCTGGGCTCTTCCGACATCCAAAGCATATTGCAGGGCGTGGCCCAGCAATCCCAGGGCCTGCCGCCGCCGCCGACCCAGTCCAGCTCGCCCCCGCTCCAGCCTTCGACCCAGACCCTGACGCCGCAAGGCCAGCCGATGCCTGCCGCGCCGCAGGCGGCGGCAGCGCCGTCCGGTCTCGAACAGCTCTTCTCCAGCCGGGCGGGCGTGCCGCTCAGGCAGTTCGGCTACGACGTCATGGGCGCGGGCAGCGCGGTGACGGCGACCCAGACCGGCGCCGTTCAGGACAGCTACGTCCTGGGCGTCGGCGACCAGGTTCAGATCGTGATGGTCGGGCACGAGAGCGCCACCTATGTCGTGACGGTGGACCGGGACGGACGCATCATTCTGCTCAACCTGCCGCCGGTCGTGGCCGCGGGCCGGACGCTGGGCGACGTGCGCAAGGAACTGTCGACGCGCATCGCGGCCCAGTTTCTCGGAACCAAGAGCTTCATCTCGCTGGGCACCATCCGCCAGATCTCCGTTCTCGTGACCGGCGAAGTGAACATCCCCGGCGCGCGCACGCTCACCGCGCTCAACACCGCGGTGGACGCAATCCTGCTCTCGGGCGGCATCCGCAAGACGGGTTCGCTCCGCGGGGTCTATATCGTGCGCGGCACGCGGCGCATCCCGCTCGATCTCTATTCCGTCATCAATCACGGAACGCTGAGCGGCGTGGGGCCGCTGCAGGAAGGCGACCGCATCGTGGTCCCGCCGCTCGGCGGCACGGTGGCCGTCGCCGGCCTCGTCGGCCGTCAGGGCATATTCGAGCTGCCGCCCGGCGCTTCGCGCATCGGCGCGCGCGCCCTGATCGAGCTGGCGGGAGGCATGCAGATCGCCGGCGCCAAGCGCCTGACCAAGCTCGAGCTCGAACCCGATGGCCGGACACGAATGGTCTCGATTCCGCAGGAGGGCACGATCGCCAACGGCGAAGTGCTCTTCGTGGACGCCAACCGCTCCGCCGTGGGGGCGCGGGTGACGCTCGACGGCGCCGTGAGCGTGCCCGGCGTGCGCGCGCTCGGCACCGCGCCCCGGCTGTCGGGCCTGCTGCGCGATCTCGACGATCTGAGTCCGAACGCCTACACCCTGTTCGCCGTGATCGTCCGCCACGATCCCAAGTCCAATTTCATCAAGATGGTGCCCTTTTCGGTGAAGGGCGTATTCGACGGGACCGAGAATCTCCGGCTGATCGACAACGACGACGTTTACGTCTTTACGACCCAGCAGGTGCAAACCCTCGCCAAGAGCGCGGCGACGGCCCTGTATCAGGCATCCCAGGCGCCAGGCGTCGCGGAGATGACCCAGGCACAGACAGGCCTGAGCACGACTGCGGCAAGCGACGGATCCGCCGGCGGCAGCTCGGCAACCTCGCCGAGCGCGCCTGCGCTGGCACAGATGGCGACGGCCGCGTCCGGCCTGCCGACCGTCTCGGCCGCGCCCGGAACGTCCTCCGCCGGGAGCGCCGGCGGCCAGGGCGCGCAGCAGCCCCCCACCGCCACCCTGCTCGGCGGCGGCGGCGACACGAGCACGGCTGCCTCCAGCGCCACGGTCAACGCGCCCAATTCCATCGACAATCTCGCCCAGAACATGGGCGTTCAGACCACCGCGCTCGTCAATCTGGCGAGCGACTATCTCGTCTGGGTGAACGGAGAAGTGCTCAATCCGGGGCCGCTTCTCGCCCAGTCGGGCACCAGCCTCGCCGCGATCCTCGAAGCCGCCGGGGGACTGCAGCGCCAGGCCGATCTGTCGGGCGTTTCGGTGACGTCCACGGAAATCGACCCCGAGCGGGGCACATCGCGCACATTGCGCAATGTCTATTCCCAGAAGCAGACCGATTTCGCGCTCGTATCGCTGCGTCCCTTCGATTCGGTTTCCGTGCGTCCGGTGTTCTCGGATCGAATGGGAGAAAGCGTCACGCTGAGCGGCCAGGTGCGCTACCCCGGAACATACGAGATCACACGCGACGAGAAGCTGTCCTCGGTTCTCGCGCGCGCGGGCGGGCTCACGGACGAAGCCTATGCCTATGGCGCGATCTTCACGCGGCAAAGCGCGGCGCTTGCCGAGGCCCAGGCCAACCAGCGCGAGGCGCAGATGCTGAACAGCGAGATCGCCACGCTGGCCTCGCAGAACAACGGCATCACGCCCTCGCCCAATCTCAGCTATCTCCAGCAGATGGTGCAGACGCTTGCGCACCAGCCGACGATCGGCAGGATTTCCATCAGCGTCGATCCCGCCGTGCTGCTGGCCCATCCCGAGCGCGATCCGCTGCTGGAGACGGGCGATGCGATCTACATTCCGAAGCGGCCCTCGACCGTGGCGGTGACCGGGGAAGTCCTGAATTCCGGCGCCTTCACCTACAAGCCGGGGATGACGGTCGACGACTACATCGATCTGGCGGGCGGGGAAACAGACGCCGCCGAGGACAGCATGATTTTCGTCATCATGCCCGACGGCACCTCGGTTCCCTCGCATTCGAGCTGGTGGTCCTGGGGCGGCGCGACCCATATTCCGCCCGGCGCGACAGTGGTCGTTCCGCGCGATCCGCAGCCCTTCAACTGGACGACGTTCCTGGCCACCTATTCGGATATCGTGAGCAAGATCGCCATCACGGCGGCGTCGCTGGCGGTGGTGGGATCGAAGAACTAGCCGGCTTCAGAAGGGCGCCCGCGCGTTGCGCGCGGCGGTCTTGATTTCCTCGAGCATCTGCTCGGCGAACTTGTCGCGGCTGAAATTGTCGGCCAGGGCCCGGCTGCCGGACTGCAGGGAAAGCGAGAGCGCGCGGTCGCAGCGCAGCCGTTCGATCGCCCCGACGAGGGCGTCGAGATTTTCCGGCTCGACCGCCAGTCCGGCGCGGTGCTCCTCGACCAGTTTGGCGGCGATCCCCTCGGCGCCGATGACGATCGGGCGCTCCATCGCGGCGATCTCGAAGATTTTCGACGGCATCGTGTCGCTCAGCGTGGTGGTCCGCTTCAGCGGCACCAGCAGCACGTCGCAGCAGGCTATGTGATCGGGAACCTCGCCAGCCGCGACGGTCCGCACGAACTGCACATTGTCGAGTTTGAGGCGCTTGACCATCCGCACGATCGCAAGATGCTGCGCGCCGTCACCGACAAAAAGGAACGACACGCCCCTGTCGCGCAGCGCCGCGGCCGCATGGATGACCGTCTCCAGATCGTGGGCCAGCCCCTGGGTCCCGATGTAGCCCACGACGAAGCGGTCGGCGAGCCCGTACTGCTCGATGAGCGCGGGCGGACGCGGCCGCGGGGAAAACTGGGCGGCGTCGACGCCGTTCGGCACGACGCCGATCTTCCCGCCGGGGACGCCGCGCGCGATCAATCGTTCGCGCAGCCCCTGGTTGGTGGTGACGATCCGCGCGGCGGAGCGATAGAGCATGTTCTCCACGCTGCGAAGCAGCCTGACGAGCAGGTGACGCTCGCGCATCATGTCCAGGGCGACGATCGAGTCCGGCCACAGGTCGCGCACCTCGAGCAGCCACGGCCGGCCCTTTGCCATGGCAAGCACCCGGCCCGACAGGCCGGCGAGAAGCTGGGGCGATGTCGCCATGATGACATCCGCGCGCTGGGTCAGGCCCGCGAAGAAGCCCGCGACCCCGAAACTCGCGAAATCGAGCGACCGGCGGACCACGGCCGAGTTGGGCGCGAGGTAGGTCCAGACCCGGACCACCTCGATTCCGTCGATCGTCTCCTTTTGCAGCAGCCTGTTGCGATAGGGCGCCAAAACCTTGCCGGTGGGAAAATTGGGAACCGAGGTGACCACGGTGACCTTCGCCCCGGCCTTGACCCAGCGCTTGCAATGCTCATGCGTACGGATTGCGGGCGCGTTGCGTTCCGGTGCAAAGTTGTCAGTTACTACAAGGACATGCATGAAAACCGCGGTGCCGGAAAGATCGCTTTCCGTCTGGTATAGCAGGCGCAAAAAAACCAAAAGTCCAAATTACATCAATACTCTGCGCCGGGGGTCCTTGCGGGGCCTCGGCGGCTATGAGACGTTAGGACGCTGAATTTCGCAAGAGGGGGCGAAGAGGCAGCGGGGACTGCTTTTGTCTAAACGGATGAACAGGCTAAGTGCATGGATTTTTCGGGGGTAGAGAATGTTGCATGAGGGGGGGAAGACCGGCGGATCGCGGCTCCCGCGGTCGACCATGGCGGAGCCCATGGGAGCGGAAGCCTTCCCGCAGATACTTGTCCAGGCCAAGCCCATCGCGCGCATCGCATGCGTGGGATGCGGCTACTGGGGCAAGAAGATCGTCCGGAATCTGGCGAGCCTCAACGCCCTGCACGCCGTCTCCGACGTTTCGGCAGAAGCGCTCAACGAAGTTTCCAACGAATATTCGATCCCGGGACAGGATCTCGATGCGATCCTGAACGATCCGGATTGCGACGCCGTCGCCATCGCCTCGCCCGCGTCGATGCACGGCGAACATGTGCGCCGTGCCCTTCTGGCCGGCAAGCACGTCTTCGTCGAGAAGCCGCTCGCGCTGCAGGTATTCGAGGGACACTCGCTGGTGAAGCTCGCGCGCGACCGCGGTCTTATCCTGATGATCGGGCATCTTCTGCGCTATCACCCGATCGTGGTCGATCTCGTGGATCGCGTGCGAAGCGGAAGCCTCGGTGCGATCAAGCATGTCTATTCCCGCCGCTTCGGCCTCGGCAAGATCCGCACGGAAGAAGACGTCATCTGGTCGTTCGCGCCGCACGACATCTCGATCATCCTCGCGCTTCTGGGAGAGACGCCGAATTACGTTTCGGCCGAGGCGACCAGCATCCTCACGCCCGGGATCGCCGACATCGCAAACATCCACCTCGGCTTTCCGAGCGCGATCACGGCGCGCATCTCCGTGTCCTGGCTCAATCCAACCAAGGAGCAGCGTACCGTCGTCATCGGCTCGGAGGGGCACGCGGTGTTCGACGACACCCTGCCCTGGGAGGAAAAGCTGCAAATCTACCACCACCGTATCGATCTTTCCGCCGATGCTCCGAGCATCAGCAAGGCCGATCCGGTCCGCCCCGCCGTCCGGCAGGGGGAGCCCCTTCGCGACGAGCTGGCGCATTTCCTGGCCTGCATCGCCTCCGGGCGGCAGCCGCTCACCGACGGGGCCGAGGCCCTGGGCGTGCTCAACGTCCTGGAGCAGGCGGCCAAGTCCGTGCGCGAGAAAAGAGGTCACTGAGCCGGCCGCTCTGCGCCCCGGCCGCCCGGGCCGGGACCGCCCTGGACCGCGCGCTCGCTTTGCGCGGCCAAGGCAGGTAAAGAACGCTTAACTTTCCATGCTATTGATTCCAGTGGCGCTTCGGACCGCGGCCCTCGCATGAATATCTGCATGATCGTTCACAACAACGTCACGCGCGACGGCCGGGTCATGCGCGAGGCGAACTCGCTGCAGAGGGCGGGGCACAGCGTGACGGTTTTGGGGCTCGCCGATGCCGATGCGGCCTCGCCGGTCGAATACCTCGATAGCGGCGTGCGCATCTTCCGCGTGTTCTGGCTGGCGAACGCCTACCGAAGCCTGATCCTGTCGGCAGTGTTCCGGGTGCTTCCGGTGTTCGCGGTCCTGATTGCGATTCTGGCGGCCATCGCGTGGGGCCTGAGATGGCTCTTCCGGTCCGGCGGACCCGTATCCCGTCTCGCGGACTGGCTGGCGGCGGGTTTCGGCAGCGTGCTGCACTGGACATGGCTCGATGCGGGCTACTTCCTGTTCCTGCTCCTGATCGGCGGCGCGCTCGCCTATGTCGTCTGGCGCGCGGTCCGCGCCTATATGCGTCTGCTCGGCGCCGGCGCCCAGATGAAGGCCGACGAGGAAGACACGATCCGCCGCTATGCCGAAGCGCTCATGAAGGAAGGCGCGCTCAACGATATCGAATTTCCCGCCCTGAAATCGCGTATCCCGAACTGGGTGCCGGACTGGCTTCTGACCGTCACGCTGGAACCGCTCGAATGGTTCGGCAGCAACGCCACGCGGTTCACGCTGCTTCGCTACCGAGCGCGAGAGATGACGGAAGTCGCCAAGCGGATCCGGCCCGATGTCGTGCACTGCCACGACTGTCTCACCCTTCCGACCGGCTGGCGGATCAAAAGCGCCCTGGGGATTCCGCTGATCTACGATGCCCACGAGATCTACGAGGCCGCCGTCACGCGCATTCCGGGGATCACCGACTACTACGCCCGGCTGCATCGCAGATATCTGCACCGCGTCGACGGGTTCATCGCCGTCAACGACAGCGCAGCGCTCTACTACAGCCATGCATATCCCGAGGCGCCGAAGGCGGTCGTGATCCGCAATGCGATCCAGCTCACGCCGGCCGAGCCTTACGACGGCCGGCTGCACGATGCCGCCGACCTGCCGTCCGGCCAGAAGATACTGCTCTACCAGGGCGGCTATTCGGCAGAGCGGGGGCTTCACATTCTCGTCCGCGCGGCGGCCTTGCTTCCCGAGGACTGGACCCTCGTGATGATGGGCTGGGGTCCCATCGCCGGCCAGCTCAAGCAGGTCGCCGCCCAGATCGCCCAGAGATCCGGCCGCGAGCCGGCCGTGCGGTTCATTCCGCCCGTGCCGCAGCGCGAGCTCAAATCTTGGACGCAGGGCGCGACCGTCGGCATCATTCCCTACGAGGGGAAGATGCTGAACCACTGGATCGCGACACCGAACAAGCTCTGGGAATATCCGGGTGCCGGCGTACCCCTGGTCGTCCAGCCCTTCCCCGAAATGCGCCGCGTCGTGACGACCTATCATTGCGGCTGGATCCTGCCGGAGGTGCTCACGGCCAGTTCCATCGCCGATCTCGTCGCCGGCCTGACGCCCGAACAGATCAGCCAGGCGAAGCTGGGCTGCATGCGCTTCATCGAGGCCGACAACTGGACTGCGCGCTACGAAAAGAGACTGCTCGATCTCTACGGCCGCTTCGAGACCGGGGCGGCCCGATGAGCGCGATCCAGATCGCGGCCGGCGCCGCCGTGTTTCTTGCGGGTGCCGGAATCGCCGCACTCGTCTTCTGGCTGCGGGATCGCGCCCCGGCCGGAATCCGCGAGCGCGTGACCGGCTATCGCGACGTTTACGAACCGCTGTTCGCCGATCTCTGGTCGGATGAGATGCACAAGCGTCTGGCGGCGCTCTTCGTGGCCGAGCGCATCGCCAAGTCGCGCAGCGCCGCGAGGGGGCTCGCCAGCGTGCTGATCTCCTTCATCCGCCGCAGGCTCGCCGGAGAGGCGAGGGAGCAGGAGAGCTACGAGGACCTGCGGCTTGCCCTGAACATTCTCGCCAGCGGTCCGGTGCGTGCCGCGCAGGCCCGAAGCGGGCAGAACATCGATCTGGCCGGAATCGATTTCCGCGGCGCGGTTCTGTCGGGGGCGGACTTTTCGGGATTCCGTCTCGCCCAATGCGTGTTCGACCGCTGCCAGCTGACGGGCGCCAGGCTCCTGGACGCGGACCTGTCGGGGGCTTCGCTCGCAGGCGCCGATCTGACGCGCGCCGATCTGCGCAGGGCGGATCTCTCCGAAACGGATCTCACCGACGCCATCTTCACGCAGGCCCGGGTGAATGCGGCGAACTTCTCCAACGCCAACATCGGCGGCGCCATTCTCGCCGACGCGCAGGGCTTCGTGCAGGAACAGCTCGATCAGGCGTTCGGCGACAGCGGCACCGCGGTACCCGAGCGCATGCGCTTTGTCGCCGGCCGGCCCCAGCGCACGCGGCGCGAGTGATGGACACGCCCTATTATCGCCATCCGACCGCCATCGTCGACGATGGCGCCGAGGTCGGCAGGGACACGAGGATCTGGCACTTCGCCCATGTGCTCGGTGGCTCGCGGATCGGCGAGCGCTGCGTCATCGGCCAGAACGTCATGATCGGTCCGAACGCGCGCGTCGGAAACGGCTGCAAGATCCAGAACAACGTCTCCGTCTACGAAGGCGTGACGCTCGAGGACGACGTGTTCTGCGGACCGTCGATGGTCTTCACCAATGTGCTTCTGCCCCGCGCCTTCGTGAACCGGCGAAACGAGTTCCTGCCGACTCTCGTGCGGCGCGGCGCCAGCATCGGCGCGAATGCGACGATCGTCTGCGGCAACACGGTCGGCCGCTACGCCATGGTCGGTGCGGGCGCCGTCGTCACGCGCGACGTCGGCGATTATGCCCTCGTGATCGGCGCGCCCGCCGTGCGCATCGGCTGGGTAAGCCGCAGCGGCGACCGGCTTGGGCCGGACCTGGTCTGCCCGCGTACCGGCGAACGCTACAGCGAGCGGAACGGCAGCCTCTTCGCCGCCGATCAGGGTTCCGGCTTGTAGCCGAGCACCTCGAAGTCGCGCGCGTAGAGCTTCGCGATGCGCGGGACGGTGCGCTCGTTCAGAAACCGCCCGAATTCCGGAAAGCGGATCACGCCGCGCTTGTCGCGGCCGAATTCCCGCGCGAAGTCGGACCGGACGAGCGTGGCGAGATCCCTGTCCGCGAGCCGGTCCTCGACCTTCGTCTGCGCCGAATTCATGCGCATCGCGACGGGCTTCCTGCCGAGCCTGCGGCTGAGCCTGTCGAGATCCTCCTGCAGCGTTTCGAGACGCGCAAGCTGCACGTCGGGCAGCGCCAGCTCGAAGCAGTCCTGAGCGGACTGCAGGCGCCAATGATAGTTCGCCGTGGCGAGATCTTCCCCTTCGAGGAAATCCAGAAACTCGTCGAAGCTGATCCGCCGCTCACCGTCGGGCTCGGCAATGGAGCGCGAGAGCGCGCGCCACTGCGAGCCGCTGATCGTATCGGTGACGACGCTGAAAGCGCTGACGGCGCGGGAGAGCGGATTGCGGACGACGGCTATCTTCAGGAAGTCGGGGTCCCTGTAGTGCTCCGCCAGATGTTCGTATGCCTCGGCATGTTCGGCGTACCACTCGGGCGCCAGCTGGCTGGCTCCCTTGCCCTTCATCCGCTTTTCCCAGCCGGCCATGTGGAAGAACCAGAGCTGCCCCGTCGTGCTGCCGCAACGATGCATCCAGAACAGGATGATCCTGTTGACCGGGTCCACGAGCGGCTTGGGGGCCGCCCGCTCGGGCTGACGGCCGCGGAGAAAGCGGATTTCGCTCATCGGTACCATTGCGGGTGAAAGAGGGCGAGAAACGGCCTGCGGGCCAGCACCTTGGCCGCCGCGGCCGCGAACTCCGGCCTGATGCGGAACAGATCTTCCGCCTGCAGCGACCGTTCCTTCACGATCCGCGATTCGATATTTCCGATCCTGAGGCGGCGCTGATTGTCGGAGAGGTACATCATCGGCGCGCGCGTGATCAGGTCCCCCTGCTTCACGAGGTTGACGTCGGGAATGTATTCGATGCCGAGCTTGCGGTAGAGCTTCCGGTGCCGGTATCGATGGACGTGATCGGCGAGCGATTCCTGGCCTTCCGGCGCCACGCCGTCCCATTTCGACTTGCGGAATTCGTCGCGGAAAAAATCGTTCGCCTGGAGCTTGCGCGCCTTGATGTGGGGCCGCGAATCGCCGTGCAGCGTCATGGCCCGGATTGCAAGGCCGCGGTCGCGCAGCTCGCCCAGCGAAGCATCGAGTCCGTCGTAGAGATCGCCGTGAACCGTGATCAGGTGAAACGGATCGGCGTGGAGTCCGATTTCATGACCGAGATCGCGGATCTCGGCGAGCGCGTTCCACATGCCTTCCGTGCCGTGCCAGGAATCGTTCAGCGCGTGACGGTGCATGACGAGAAAGAGGCCTTGCGCGCCGGCCTTGCCCAGAATGCGCGCCATCTCGACCGGGCGGGCAATGTCGCCGTGGATGTCGAACTTGAAATGGCCGAAGCACGCGTCCGTGCGCCCCGCGGCAGGTGCGTCCTGCTCGAAATAGGATTCGTAGCGCGTGCAGAATTCGTCGACCGGCAGCAGGCGGATTCCGGCGTCGCGGACGGCATCCAGAAAGCCCGCGAACTCGCGCTGCGAAAACTGCTCGCCGCCGGCAAGCTTGCGCAGAAGCGACGACTTGGATCCCGTGCCGCCGGCCGCGCTTGCGTCCTTCGCCGATTTGCCGCGCACCGAATTCCACACGATGGTGTACCGCCATGCTCTCTGAGGCGCCTTGCCGGAGGTGCCCGTCGGATTGGCGGACCTGGGGCGCCACCATGCCCTGCTCGCGGGACAAGCCCCCGAATTCATTGATATAATAGTTGCCACAAATCGCTGCTACAGCCAACTGTTGCTTGAATCGCAAGGTGGTCCGGGCCATAGTCCCGCCGCCCTTGGGCCGACATTCCACAAACGGAAGAAAAGAAGGCATTCATGAGACTGAAGGAACTCAACGAGGCGATTGCGACTGCGTGCAATGTGCGTGCAAACATCGTGAGCGCCGTGCAGACCGAGACCTTTCGCCAGTTGCGGGCGGCGCTCGACAAGGGCGAAAAGGTCATTATCCCCGAATTCGGAATCTTCTCGCTAAAGGACGCCACGGCCGAGGACGGCACGCCCAAGAAGGTCATGCGCTTCCGCGACAAGAGCGGACCGGAGAGCGCGGAAAAGAAGGCGGCCCGCAAGGAGAAAAAGGCTGCCGAAAAAGCGGAAGCCCCGGCGGGCGACGACGAGGACTGAGGCAACAGGCTGCCGGAAGCGGCGGGAATTCTAGCGGGAATGGAAGATGGCGACCACGGATCAGGATGACGTCAAGCAGGACACCAAGGGCGGCAAGGTACCCAAGGAAGGCAAGGCCGAGCGCAAGCGGCTTACCTATTTGAAGGCGCGTTCCAAGGAACTGAAATCGGAACTGGAAGCGGTCAAGAAGGAGGCCATGGAGCTGCGCGTCAAGCTCGGCATGGACAAGAAGCAAAAAGGCGCGAAGGCCGAGACCTCGGAAGAATAGCATAAGACGCGCAATTTGACGCAGCGGCAGGGCCCGGGCGCGGACATCCGGCGCCGCTTTCAGGCTTGCTGCATCTGTGATTTCATGCCGGCCGGCAAGAACATGGAGACGACGATATGCGCGAATATCTGAAATTCTACATCGACGGGAAATGGGTCGATCCCGTCACCCCGAAGACGGAAGACGTGATCAATCCGGCGACCGAAGAGCCGTTTGCGCGCATCTCCATGGGCTCGAAGGCCGATGTGGACAAGGCGGTCGCGGCCGCACGCCGCGCCTTCGAGAGCTTCTCCCAGACGACCAAGGAGGAGCGCCTGGCGCTGCTGCAGAAGATCGTCGAGGTCTATCAGAAGCGCTACGGAGACGTCGTCGAAGCGATTTCGATGGAGATGGGCGCGCCGCTCGGTCTCTCCAAGAACGCCCAGGCCGCAATGGGCATCGCCCATCTTTCGACCGCGATGAAGGTGCTGAAGGACTTCGAGTTCGAAAAGGTGCAGGGCACGACCGCCATCGCGCACGAGCCCGTCGGTGTCGTCGGCATGATCACGCCCTGGAACTGGCCGATCAACCAGATCGCCTGCAAGGTGGCGCCCGCGCTCGCGGCCGGCTGCACGATGGTGCTCAAGCCGTCGGAGGTGGCGCCGGTCAACGCCGTCATATGGGCGGAGATCCTGGACGAGGCCGGAGTGCCCGCAGGCGTATTCAATCTCGTCAACGGCGACGGGCCGACGGTGGGCGAGGCGATGTCGAACCATCCGGGCATCGACATGATGTCGTTCACCGGTTCGACCCGCGCCGGCATCGCGGTGGCGAAGGCCGCCGCCAACACGGTCAAGCGCGTGGCGCAGGAGCTGGGCGGCAAGTCCGCCAACATCATCCTCGACGACGCCGACCTCCAGAAGGCGGTCGTCGGCGGGGTGATGAACATGTTCTCGAACTCGGGCCAGAGCTGCAACGCGCCGAGCCGCATGTTCGTGCCGCGCGCCAAGCAGGACGAGGCCGCGGCGATCGCCAAGGCGACGGCCGAGAAGGTCAAGATCGGCGATCCCTTCGCCGAAGGCGTGACCATGGGCCCGGTCGTCAGCGAGGCGCAGTTCAACAAGATCCAGGGCCTGATCCAGAAGGGCATCGACGAGGGCGCGACGCTTGTCTGCGGCGGCGTCGGGCGCCCGGAGGGGCTCAACCGCGGCTATTTCGTGCGGCCCACGGTGTTCAAGGACGTGACCAACGACATGACCATCGCGCGCGAGGAGATCTTCGGGCCGGTGCTCGCCATGCTTCCCTACGACAGCGAGGAAGATGCCATCCGCCAGGCCAACGACACGGTCTACGGTCTGTCCGGCTATGTGCAATCGGGCAGCCTCGAACACGCACGGAAAGTGGCCGCGCGGCTGCGCACCGGCAATGTGCATCTGAACGGCGCGGGCGTCGATCTGGCCGCGCCCTTCGGCGGCTACAAGCAGTCCGGCACGGGCCGCGAATGGGGCGAGTTCGGCTTCGAGGAGTTCCTCGAGGTCAAGGCCGTGATGGGATACGCGGAGAAAGCGGCTTAACATTCTCCGGCGTCATGGTTCGCCCGGCGGGCCATGACGCACGGAAGATCAATCCTTCGCGCGCTCCACGTAGGAGCCGTCTTCGGTGAGCACGACGATGCGCGTGCCGGTGACGATGTGCGTCGGCACCATGGTGCGCACGCCGTTCGAGAGCACCGCGGGCTTGAACGAGCCCGAGGCAGTCTGGCCCTTCACCACCGGCTCGGTCTCGGTCACCTCCAGCGTCACGCGCTGTGGCAGTTCGATCGAGACCGGCGCGCCGTTGAAACTCGCCAGCCGCACCTCCATGCCTTCCTGAAGATAGGGCGCATAGTCGCCGAGGATGTCCGGTCCGACATGGACCTGGTCGAAGGTCTCCGGCTGCATGAACACGTAGTGGTCGCCGTCCTGATAAAGATAGGAATAGGTCTGGTACTCGATGAAGGCCTTCTCGAGCGTGTCGGTGGTCTTGTAGCGCTCGTTGATCTTCACGCCGTCCGAGATGCGGCGCATTTCGAGCTGGGTGACGGGCGTGCCCTTGCCGGGATGGATGTTCTCGGCCGTCAGCACGATATAGAGCTTGCCGTCCTTCTCGATGACATTGCCTTTGCGGACATTGCTGGCGATAACCGAAACCACGCGCGACCTCTCGAATATCGGGTGGCGCGCGTATAGCAGGCGCGCCGCCATCGGCCAAGCCCGGGAGTTCCCTAGATGAATCCGTCGCCCTGGTGGGACAGGGACCGTCATGCCGACCGCCGCCCCGCGCTGTTTCAGCGCGGCCGGATCAAGGCCGCCGCCCGGGCGTGGTTCGAGGGGCAGGGCTTTACGGAGGTGGAATGCGGCGCCCTCGTGGTCTCGCCGGGGAACGAGGCGCATCTGCATGCGTTCCGCACCGAGGCGCTGACGACAGCAGGCGAGGGCCGCACGCTCTACCTGCACACCTCGCCGGAGTTCGCGTGCAAGAAGCTGCTCGCGGCGGGGGAGACACGCATCTTCGATTTCGCGCGCGTGTTCCGCAACCGCGAGCGCGGCCCGTCGCACGCGCCGGAATTCACGATGCTCGAATGGTATCGTGCGAACGAGGATTACGACATGGTGATCGCCGACAGCGAGGCGCTTGTGCGGCTCGCGGCGGAGACAACCGGTGTCGCGCAGTTCGAACATCGCGGCCGCATCTGCGACCCGCGCGCGGAGGCCGAACGCCTCACCGTCGCCGACGCGTTCACGCATCACGCCGGAATCGACTTACTCGCCACATTGAACGACAAAGGCGAAGGCCAGCGCGATATCCTCGCGACCAAGGCGCGGCGCGGCGGCTTCGATGTGGCGGACAACGACAACTGGGCCGATATCTTTTCGAAGATTCTGGTCGCGCGCGTCGAGCCGCAACTCGGCATCGGCCAGCCGACGATTCTCTGCGAATATCCGCGCTGCGAGGCCGCGCTCGCCCGCGCATCGGCCCGCGACCCGCGTGTCGCCGAACGCTTCGAACTTTACGTCTGCGGCGTCGAACTCGCCAACGGCTTCGGCGAACTCACCGATCCGGTCGAACAACGCACCCGCTTCGAATCCGAGATGGCCGAGAAACAGCGCATCTACGGCGAACACTATCCCATCGACGACGACTTCCTCGCCGCCCTCGCACATATGCCGCCCGCCAGCGGCGTCGCAATGGGCTTCGATCGCTTGGTAATGCTCGCCACCGGCGCCCGCAAAATCGACGACGTCCTCTGGACGCCCGCGCCATGAACACCGTTGTCATCTCTTTCCCGCGCATCGCTGTGCGCCGCGCGCCGGGGATGACCGCCTGATCTACATTCGCGCAGGCGCGTGATGCTTGCCCTTGAAGAAGGCGCTGATCCTGTGGCGGGTCTGTTCCCACCACACGACGCGGGCGTTTGTGACCCAGTTGAGCTGGATGACCTTGCGCGGGCCTTCGAACGCCTCGAAGCCGTGCCAGGCGTTGGGCTGGTTCCTGAACACGAGCAGCGTGCCTTCGTCCGGCGGCACTTCGGCGACGATGTCGTTGAGATTGTCGGGCGAGCGCAGCAGACGCAGGCGCCCCTTCGGGCTTTCCCACTTGCCATTCATGTAGATCAGCACAGTGATGAGCTTGGTCACGCTGTCGGTGTGAATCTGCCCGTCGCGCGCGCTCGATTGCCCGCGCACCGTCACCATGGTCGGGCGATGCGAGAGATCGATGCCGAATTTGTCTGCGACCGCTTTGGTGAATTCCGGCCCGCGGATTGCGTCCATGAATTCCTGGAATTTCGGGCCATAGTCGAGCGTCGGCAGCGGGAAGCTTCCGGCGTGTGTGACCTGCGGGAAATCATGTTCGATGCCGTCGATGGCCTCGGTCTTCACGAAGCCGGGCACCATCAGATACGGGAACGGATCGTTGACGACCGCAGCATTGCGCACGGCCTCGACATCAATGGGGAGTGTCATAACGCGACGTCCATCGATGTGTACGCGGCTGTGACGATGCCGCCATCGACCGGCAGCACCGTGCCGGTGACATAGGACGACGCGCGCGAGCAGTAGAAAATCGCGGCGCCGATCATGTCCTCGTCGCGGCCGATGCGTTTGCGCGGCACGGATGCTTCTATCTGCTTGCGTGCGACGGCGAGCACCGGCGCGAGCATCTTGGTCTCGAACGGCCCGGGCGCGATGGCGTTGACGTTGATGTTGTCCTTCGCCAGGTGCTTGGCGAGGTTGCGCGTGAGGTGATGCACCGCCGCCTTGCTCGCGGAATAGGCATAGCTCTCCAGCGACGGCTGCAGAATGCCGTCGATGGATCCGATGTTCACGACGCGCGCGGGATCGTCCGGCGTGGCGACGGCACGCAGCAGCGGCAGCAGCGCCTGGGTCAGCGTGAAAACGGCCTTCAGGTTGACGGCCATCAGCTTGTCCCAGCCCTTCTCGGAATACCGGTCGATGGGCTCGGCCCACGCGGCGCCGGCATTGTTGATGAGGATGTCGAGTTTCTTCTCGCGTGATGCGATCTCGCTCGCAAGCGCTTTCACCTCGGCAGTCTGGCCGAGGTCGTGCGGCAGTGCGATGCAGGTGCCGATCTTGTTCAGCGCGGATTCGGCCTCCGCGCATGCCTTTGCGTCGCGCGAGGAGATGTAGGTCTTCACGCCGGCCTCGACGAAGCCGCGCGCGATCATGAGGCCGATGCCGCGCGAACCGCCGGTGACGAGCGCGGTCTTGCCCTTGAGGGAGAAGAGGTCGGAGACGGACATCAGCGATAGGCGGCGTTCACATCCGCCAGCGCTACGGCACCCGGGCACAATTCCCTTTCGCCGAGCCGGTTGAGCGGCGTGGCCACCGTCTTCAGATGCGTGTGGAGGTCCTCCGGCTCCGGGTCCACATAGAGCAGCCCGGTGACGATCTCGCCCGCCGTCTGCCGCTCCTGAATGTGCGCCAACGCGGCCGCGCGGTCGGTGGGGTCGTAGTTGGGATGCAGCTTTGCCAGCTTGATATAGGAACCGTCGTGCTGGCGCACGATCTCCGTCGTGCCGGGCTCGAAATCGACCTTTATCTCGTCGCGGGCGGGAATCACGTCGATGCGGTTCATCGCGTCATTGTGCTCGCGAACGTAGTCGAAGCTCTTCGTCGAGCCGGCGTGATTGTTGAACTGCACGCAAGGACTGATCACGTCGAGGATCGCCGAGCCGCGATGGGCAAGACCTGCCTTGATCAGCGGAACGAGCTGGTGCTTGTCGCCCGAGAAACTGCGCGCGACGAAAGTGGCGCCCAGCACAAGGGCCAGGCTCACCAGATCGATCGCGGAATCGGCATTGGTGCCGCCCGCCTTGGATTTGGAGCCCTTGTCGGCGGTGGCCGAGAACTGGCCCTTGGTGAGGCCGTAGACGCCGTTGTTCTCGCATATATAGAGCATGTTCACGCCGCGCCGGACGCAATGGGCGAACTGGCCGAGGCCGATGGAGGCGCTGTCACCGTCGCCCGAGACGCCCAGATAGATGAGATCGCGGTTGGCGAGGTTGGCGCCGGTCAGGACGCTCGGCATGCGGCCGTGCACTGCGTTGAAGCCGTGGCTCTGGCCGAGGAAATAGTCCGGCGTCTTCGACGAGCAACCGATGCCGGACAGCTTGGCGACGCGGTGCGGCTCCAGATCGAGCTCGAAGCAGGCCTGGATCAGCGCGGCGCTGATCGAATCGTGTCCGCAGCCGGCGCACAGCGTCGAGATGCGCCCCTCGTAGTCGCGGTGGGTGAAGCCGAGTGCGTTCCTGGCCAGGCCCGGATGATGGAGTTTCGGTTTGGCGATGTAGGTCATTCCGCCGCTTCCTTGCGCGTGACGTTGAGGCGATCCGCAATTGCGCCGTGGATGAAACGCGCCGTGATCGGCGTTCCGTCGTAATGGAGGATCGAGATGAAGCGCGCCGGATCTATGGCGCATTCGTTGACCATCAGCTTCATCATCTGCGCGTCCCGGTTCTGTTCGACCAGGAAGACCTGCTCGTGCGCGTTGACGAAATCGACGACAGAATCCGCGAACGGAAAGGCGCGGATACGCAGCGTGTCGACGTGCATTCCTTCCGCGGCGAGGCTCGCAATCGCTTCGTCCACCGCGACCGAAGTCGAGCCGTAGTAGATCACGCCGTATTTGGCTTTCTCTTTCGCCTTGCGCTCGATCGGCGCGGGAACGCAGGACTTCGCCGTCTCGAGCTTGCGCAGCAGGCGCTGCATCACCTCGGTATAGTCCTTGCCTTCCTCGCTGTAGGCCGCCATCGCGTTGTGCGAGGAGCCGCGGGTGAAATAGGCGCCCTTGCTCGGATGCGTGCCGGGGAGCGTGCGGTAGGGCACCGCGTCGCCATCGACATCGACGTAGCGGCCGAAGAACTTGCCGGCGTCGAGTTCTTCGGCCGTGATGATCTTGCCGCGGTCGTAGCTGCGCGCGTCGTCCCAGGCGAGCGGCTTGCACAGCCAGTCGTTCATGCCGATGTCGAGATCCATCATCACGAAGATCGGTGTCTGGAAACGCTCAGCGAGATCGAAGGCCTGTGCGCTGAATTCAAAGCTCTCGTGCGGGTCTTCAGGGAAGAGGAGCATGTGCTTGGTGTCGCCGTGGCTCGCATAGGCCGCGAGCAGGACGTCCGACTGCTGCGTGCGCGTCGGCATGCCCGTGGACGGCCCGCCGCGCTGGATGTCGAACACAACCGCGGGAATTTCCGCGTAATAGGCAAAGCCGAAGAACTCCTGCATCAGCGAAATGCCCGGGCCGGACGTCGCGGTGAAGCTGCGCGCGCCGTTCCAGCCGGCGCCCAGCACCATGCCGATGGCGGCGATCTCGTCCTCGGCCTGCACGATGGCGAATTTGTTCTGTCCCGTCACCGGATCGACGCGGAATTTCCGGCAATGCGCGGTGAAGGCTTCGGCCAGCGATGTGGACGGCGTGATCGGATACCAGGCGCAGACCGTAGCCCCGCCGTAGACCGCGCCGAGGCCTGCCGCGTCGTTGCCGGCGATGAAGATGCGATCGCCGACCTTGTCGGAATGCGCCACCTTGAGGCCGCACGCGCCCTTCAGGTTGTTCTCGGCATAGTCGTACCCAAGCCGCAGCGCCGTCCCGTTCATGGCGATCAGCTTGGTCTTGCCCTTGAACTGCTTGACGAGAAGATCGTCGATCGCCTTGAGGTCGAGGCCGAGCAGCGAAGCGAGCGCGCCGACATAGACGATGTTCTTGAGCAGCTGGCGCTCGCGCGGGATCGTGCCTTCCATCGAATTGGCGAGCTGGGTGAACGGCACGCCGAGCACCGTCACATCGCTGCGTAGTTTCTGGCCGGTGAGCGGCTTGGTCGAATCGTAGAGCATGTAGCCGCCGCTCTCGATCTCCGCGATATCCTTGTTCCAGGTCTGCGGGTTCATCAGCACGGCGAGATCGACGCCGCCGCGCCGTCCGAGCCAGCCCTGTCCCGACACGCGCACTTCGTACCAGGTGGGAAGGCCCTGGATGTTGGAGGGGAAGATGTTGCGCGTCGCGACCGGCACGCCCATGCGCAGCACCGCGCGGGCGAACAGCTCGTTTGCGCTGGCGGAGCCGGAGCCGTTGACATTGGCGAATTTGACGACGAAGTCGTTGGTGGCCGTGATTTGCGTCATCGTCCGCAGGCTTGCGCCGTCTCCAGATAGAATTTCTGCATGTCCCACGCGCCCGTCGGGCAGCGCTCGGCGCAGAGGCCGCAATGCAGGCAGACGTCCTCGTCCTTCACCATCACGCGGCCGGTCTTGAGGTAGTCCGAGACGTACAGCTCCTGCGTCTTCGGATTGTTCGTCGGCGCGGTCAGATGCGTGCGCAGAACGTCTTCCGGATCGTTCTGCGTGAAGGTGATGCAATCGACCGGGCAGATGTCGACGCAGGCGTCGCATTCGATGCAGAGACTCTTCTCGAACACCGTTTCGATGTCGCAGTTGAGGCAGCGCTGCGCCTCCTTGAAGCCAAGCTCCCTGGTGAAGCCGAGCTCGACTTCCATGTTGACGTTGTTGAGGGTCAGCTCGTGCGGCGCATGGGGCACCTTGAAGCGCAGGTCCAGCGACACGTCATTGTCGTAGGACCACTCGTGAATGCCCATCTTCTGGCTCGAAAGCGTGTGCGGGTCCGGCGGGCGCTTCTTCACGTCCTCGCCGCGGCAGAGCAGATCGATCGACACGGCGGCGGCGTGCCCGTGCGCGACGGCCCAGATGATGTTCTTCGGCCCGAATGCCGCGTCGCCGCCGAAGAACACCTTCGGGTTGGTGGACTGGTAGGTCACGGGGTCGACCTTGGGCATGTCCCATTTGTCGAATTCGATGCCGATGTCGCGCTCGATCCAGGGAAAGGCGTTCTCCTGGCCCACCGCGACCAGCACGTCGTCGCACTCCATATGCACGTCCGCTTCGCCGGTGGGAACGAGATTGCGCCGGCCCTTGGCGTCGTATTCCGCCTTGACCTTCTCGAACACGACGCCGGTGAGCCTGCCGTCCCTGTGCGTGAATTCCTTCGGCACCAGGAAGTTCAGGATCGGGATGCCTTCGCCCATGGCGTCGTCTTTTTCCCAGGGCGAGGCCTTCATTTCCTCGAAGCCGGAGCGCACCACGACCTTCACCTCCTCGCCGCCGAGGCGCCGGGAAGTGCGGCAGCAATCCATCGCGGTGTTGCCGCCACCGAGCACGATCACGCGCTTGCCGATGCTCGTCGTATGGCCAAACGACACCGATGAAAGCCAGTCGATGCCGATATGGATGTTCTCGGCACCTTCCTTGCGGCCCGGAATCTCGAGCTCGCGTCCGCGCGGCGCGCCGCAGCCGACGAAGATCGCGTCGTAGTTCTCCGCGAGAATCTTCTTGAGCGAGTCGACTTTCACGCCAAATTTCGTCTCAGGTTCCAGACCAAGAATGTAACCGCACTCTTCATCAAGCACGGTCTCCGGCAGGCGGAATTTCGGGATTTGCGTGCGCATCATGCCGCCCGCGAACGGATCCTGGTCGTAGATCACGACCTCGTAACCGATGGGCAGAAGATCGCGCGCCACAGTGAGCGAGGCGGGTCCCGCGCCGATCAGGGCGACGCGCTTGCCGTTCTTCGTCGAAGCCGGCTTCGGCAGCCGCTCGCGGATGTCGTCCTTGCAGTCCGCGGCGACGCGCTTCAGGCGGCAGATCGCGACCGGCTGCTCCTCCACCCGTCCGCGCCGGCACGCCGGCTCGCAGGGGCGGTCGCAGGTGCGCCCCAGCACGCCGGGAAACACGTTGGACTTCCAGTTGATCATGTAGGCGTCGGAGTACCGCCCCGCCGCGATCAGCCGGATATACTCCGGCACCGGCGTGTGTGCCGGACACGCCCACTGGCAATCGACAACCTTGTGAAAATAGTCGGGATCGGATGTGTCGGTCGGCTTCATTCCGGGGCGCCGCATGGCCTCTGGCCGCCCCTCCGCGATGACTGAACTCATTCTTCCTGTTCGAACTCCCCGACAGGGCGCGCGCGCTTTGCCCGAATGACAGTCCGTCATGCGCCATGTCGCGGTGCATATATAGCGCGAATTCCGGCAGATTCCCTCTTTTTCTGATAGGAGTGGGGCGGGACGGAGCCGCCGACGCCCGCGAGCGGATGCCCGGCCCGGGTATTTGCCGACAACCCGTTGAGATTACGAAGAATTATGGACATTTCGCTCTCTCCGGACCAGCAGGCCATTGCCGCCAGCATCGCGAAGATTTGCGACAGCTTCGGCGATGCCTACTGGAGCGAATGCGACGCGGCGGCCCGCTTCCCCGAAGAGTTCTATCGCGCCGTCGCCGATGCAGGCTTCCTCGGAATCTGCATGCCGCAGGACCTTGGGGGTGCGGGGCTCGGCGTCGTCGAAGCCGCGATCACGATGCATGCGGTTGCGCGCGGCGGAGGAGGCTATGCCGCGGCCTCTTCGATCCATCTCAACATCTTCGGCCCGCACGCCATCGTCGTCCACGGCACCGCCGAGCAGAAGCGGCGGATGCTCGTGCCGCTCATCAAGGGCGAGGAGAAAGCCTGCTTCGGCGTGACCGAGCCCAATGCGGGGCTCGATACGGCCTCGATCGAGACCTTTGCGCGGCGCACCAATGACGGCTACCTGGTGCGCGGGCGGAAGGTCTGGACCACGACCGCGCAGGAAGCGGACAGAATTCTGCTGCTCGCGCGCACGGCGAGGAAGGAAGACGGCAAGAAGCCGACGGACGGCATGACGCTGTTCTACACCGCGCTCGACCGCACGAAGGTCGAGGTCCGCCGCATTCCGAAGATGGGCCGCGCGGCGGTGGATTCGAACGCGGTGTTCATCGACGATCTCTTCGTGCCCGACGGGGATCGCATCGGCGAGGAAGGCAGGGGCTTCCGCTATCTGCTCGACAGCCTCAACCCCGAACGTGTCCTCATCGCAGCGGAAGCGATCGGTCTGGGCCGCGACGCACTGAACCGGGCAGCGAACTACGCGCGCGAGCGCGTCGTGTTCGGCCGGCCCATCGGACAGAACCAGGGAATCCAGCATCCGCTCGCGGAAGCCTGGGCGTATCTGGAAAGCGCCTGGTGGATGTGCCTGCGCGCGGCGTCCCTCTATGATTCGAGACAGCCCTGCGGCGCGGAAGCCAATGCCGCCAAGCTGCTCGGCGCGCGCGCCGCATTCGAAGCGTGCAGAAAAGCCGTAATGACCCATGGCGGCATGGGCTATGCGAAGGAGTATCAGGTCGAGCGGCTGTTCCGCGAAAGCATGCTGCCCATGATCGCGCCGGTAACGGAGCAATTGATATTGTCATACATCGCCGAGAACGTTCTCGATCTTCCGAAATCATACTAGTTTGACATCCCCTCGATTCGCTCGGCCGGGGATGATAATCGAGTCTTCCATGACAATCCCACGCATCGAAACCAGCCGCCTCTTCCTTCGCGGGCACACGCCCGAGGACTTTCCCGCCTTCGCCGCGATGTGGGCCGATCCCGTCGTTACGCGGTACATCGGGGGCTCGCCGCTCTCGGAGGAAGACGCCTGGGCGAAGTTCCAGCGTGTCGCCGGGCATTGGGCGCTGCTGGGCTTCGGGTTCTGGGGAATCTTCGAGAAGGAAAGCGGCAGGCGCATCGGCGAGGCCGGCGTGCTCGATGTAAAGCGCGACATCGTCCCTTCGTTTCACGGCGTGCCGGAAATCGGCTGGGCCCTGCTGCCGGAGGTTCACGGCAGGGGCTATGCGACCGAAGCGGTTCAGGCAGTCCTGAGGTGGGCGGACGGCCACTTCGGCAGGGTGCGCATGGTCTGCATCATCGATCCGCAGAACGTGCCTTCCCTCAGGGTGGCGGAGCGCTGCGGCTTCCGGGAATGGGCGCGGACCACCTACAAGGGCGATCCGACCATCATTCTCGAGCGGGTGCCGGCATGAAGCGCCTTCTCGAGGGGTACCGCGCGTTCCGGGCGGGACGCTGGCCGACGGAGCGCGAACACTACGAACAGCTGGCGAAGCGCGGCCAGAGCCCGGAATACCTGGTCGTTTCCTGCAGCGACTCCCGTGCCGATCCGGCGACGATCTTCGACGCCAGCCCTGGCGAGCTTTTTGTCGTCCGCAACGTCGCGGGCATCGTGCCGCCTTTCGAATCGGACCGGAGCTATCACGGCACCAGCGCGGCGGTGGCCTTCGCGGTGCTGCAGCTCAAGGTGCGCAATGTCCTGGTGCTCGGCCACGCGCAATGCGGGGGCGTGCAGGCGGCGCTGGATGGCAAGCTCGCTGCGGACGTGCCGTTTCTCGGCCACTGGATCGAGTTGCTCAAGCCCGCTCTCGAACATTCCGCGGCCATCGCGGACAGCCATGCGCGGCACGTCGCCATGGAGCGCGACTGCGTGCGGCTCTCGCTCGCCAATCTGACGACCTTCCCCTTTGTCGCCGAGCGTGTGAACGCGGGCCGGCTCGCGCTCCACGGCGCCCGCTTCGGCATCGCCAATGGAGAGCTCGAAGTTCTCGATCCGGGCTCGGGCGAATTCGAAACGGTGACCTGAGTTGGACATTCCGGTTCTCCAGACCGCCAGGTTGCTGCTGCGCGGCCACCGGACCGGCGATTTCCCTGCCTTCGCCGCGATGCGCGCGGATCCGGCCGTCATGCGGTTCATCGGAAACGGCCGGGTGCTCGGCGCGGAGGACGCCTGGTCGCGGTTTCTGGGAATCGCGGGACATTGGGAGCTGATGAAATTCGGGACATGGGCCATCGAGGAGCTGGCCAGTGGCGAAATGATCGGCGCACTCGGCTTCGCGGACAAGAAGCGCCCGGCGTCGCATCCCGCCAGCGGCGCGCCGGAGGTGGGTTGGTCGCTTGCCGGGTCCGCGCAAGGCAAGGGCTTCGCGAGCGAAGCGCTGGGAGCGGTGCTTGCATGGGGCGCGGACTTTTTCGGTGCCGGCGCGCGTACGGTATGCGTCGTCAGCGATGGCAACGACGCGTCCATGCGCCTTGCGGAACGGCACGGCTTCAGGCCGTTCGCGACGGCCAGCCGCTACGGCATCGGGCGCCGGGTGTTCGAACGCAGGCTCTAATGCTGCGCCAGGCTGAGATTGTTGCCGTCGGCGTCCAGAAACCAGGCGACCTTCGCCCTTCCGTCGGGCGAATTCCATATCCCGAGCTCGTCCTGGCCGTAGCCTTCGTAGACCTGAAACCTGACGCCTCTGGCGGTCAGCGCCTTCACCTCGGCGACGATGTCCTTCACCTCCCAGCCCAGAACGGTGTGCGGCCACGGCTTGTGATCCTTGATGGGCACGATGCGCAGGGGAACGCCGTTGAGGTCGAACACGTCGGCGAAGGGGTCGCTACCCGTCTGCCTGAAGCCGAGGACCTCGCTGTAGAACTTGCTGGCGGCGGCGCGGTCTCTGGTGAAGATGAAGGTGGCGGTCTGTGCGCCTGCGGGGAAGGTCATGTCTGGCCTCTTCTGGCTCGCGGGGCTAAACACTAACGCGAAACCCGCGGGACGCGCCATGCCAGGTCTCTACTTCGAGGAATTCTCCGTCGGTCAATGCTTTGCGCACCCCATCCGCCGCACGGTGACGGAGGCGGACAACGTGTTTTTCACGGCGATGACGCACAACCCGGCGCAGCTTCACCTCGACGAGGAATATGCCAGGGGAACCGAATTCGGCACGCGCATCGTCAATTCGCTCTTCACGCTCGGGCTGATGATCGGGATTTCCGTTGGCGAGACGACGCTCGGCACCACGGTAGCGAATTTGGGCATGGATGAGGTGCGATTTCCCAAACCCGTGTTTCACGGCGATACGTTGCATGTGGAAAGCGAGGTGCTGGACATACGACCGAGCAAATCCCGCCCCGGCCAGGGCATCGTCACCTTCCTGCACAGGGCGATCAACCAGCGCGGCGAGGTGGTGGCGCAGTGCAAGCGCTCGGCGCTGATGCTGGGCAGGCCGAAATGATCCTGCGCTCGCTCCTCTTCGTTCCTGCCGACAGCGAGAAGAAGCTCGCCAAGGCGCAATCCTCGCCCGCCGACGCCCTGATCCTGGATCTGGAGGATTCGGTGGCGGCCGGGAACCGGCCGAGGGCGCGCGAGATGGTGCGCGAATTTCTAAGGGGTGCGCACAGGCAGTCCATCTGGGTCCGCATCAATCCGGTCGGCAGCGAGGACTTCATCCGCGACGTGGAGGCGATTACCGCGTCCGGACCTGTGGGCTATGTGGTGCCGAAGCCGGACGGCCCGCAGGCGCTGCACGTCGTCGACGCACACCTGATCACGCGCGAAACGCACGCCGGCATTGCCCACGGCACGATCAAGCTGCTGCCGGTGGCAACCGAAACGCCGATTGCGGCGCTATCGTTGCAGGATTATCGCTCGCCGCCGCCGCGTCTCGCCGCGATGACATGGGGCGCGGAGGATCTCTCCGCCGCGCTTGGCGCCGCGGGCAACCGCGACGAGAGCGGCGAGTTTCTGCTGACCTACAGGATCGTGCGGTCGCTGTGCCTGATGGCGGCGAAGGCGGCGGATGTGCCTGCGATCGAAACCCTCCATGCCGATTTCCGCAACGCCAGGGGGCTCGAACGCGCCGCGCGCGCCGCGCAGCGTGAAGGCTTCTCCGGCATGCTTGCGATCCATCCCGATCAGGTCGCGATCATCAACGACGCCTTCACGCCGTCGGCGGCGGATGTCGCGCACGCCAGGCGGGTCGTGGCCGCGTTCGCGTCCGGTGCGGGCGTCGCCGCGCTCGACGGCAAGATGCTCGACCAGCCGCACCTGAAGCAGGCCGAACAGGTCCTGGCGCTGGACGCCCGGCTCAGGCGCCCGCCGGCCGGTGGGCACGCGCGCGGCGCATGATCCAGCCGTAGAGCGCGGCGATCAGCACGGCGAACGCCGCCAGCCCCACCGCATTGGCGGGCCCGAAATCCGCGGGCACCAGCGCCAGCGGCGCATCCTTGCTCGTCGCCGACACCAGACCGGCATTGATCACGCCCCACAGGCTTTCGCCGACGATCATGCCCGAGGCGATGAGCACGGCGAGCCGCTTGGAGTATTCGGGGCTTTTGGTTCCTTTCGCCCAGCCGTCGTACCAGTGTCCGATCACCGCGCCGATGACCACGGGCAGGGTGGCCGACATGGGCAGGTAGATGCCGATGCCGACGGCGAGCGGGGGAAGGCGCAGCAGTTTTGCGGCCCCGAGCAATTCGTCGATCGCGATCAGCAGCACGCCGAGGCCGAGACCCGCATAGATCATCTCCCAGTTCAGATCGCCGCCGATCACGCCCTGCGCCAGCGCGGCGATCAGCGTCGCCTGCGGCGCCGGCAGCGGCTGCGTTCCGGGAACGACGTGCGGGTTGGGTGCGCCGAGGAAGCCCATGGTATTGGCGAGCAGGTTGAGCACGGGCGGGATGACCGCCGCGCCGGCGATCACGCCCAGGATCAGCGCCCACTGCTGCGCGCGCGGGGTCGCCTTCACCAGCTGGCCGGTCTTGAGATCCTGCAGGTTGTTGTTCGAAATGGTGGCGATGGCGAACACGATGGCGGTCGAGAACAGGGCGAAGGCCACGAGCGCGTGCTGCGCCTCTGCGGGGGGATGCACGACCGCGACATAGACGAGCGAGCAGAACAGGATGGCGAGAATCCCGACACCCGAGATCGGCGAGTTCGAGGCCCCGATCAGCCCCGCCATGTAGCCGCACACTGCCGCGATCAGAAAGCCGCCGATGAAGACGAACGGCAGGGCCGCCGCGATCAGCGCCGTGGAACTGCCGGCCAGCGGCGTGGGCAGGATGAAGGCATGGAGCAGCCAGCCGATGACCGCCAGGCACGCGAGCGCGATCGCTCCGATCCAGGCGGGGGAAAGGTCGGTGTCGGTTCTTTCCGCCGTGCCGCCCTTTCTTGCGCGATTGGCGCTGAGCGTCGAGATCACGCCCCGGACCACCGGGCCGATCAGTTTCAGCAGCGTCCAGACCGACGCCACCGCGATGGCGCCCGCGCCGATGAAGCGCACCTGTTTCTGCCACACGAAGCCGGCATAGTCGGCAAGCTGCGCGATGGAGAACGGGTTGGCCGGCACCGGAAAGGGATGCGCGGTCAGATAGGGCACCGCCGCGGCCCAGGCGATCAGCAGGCCGAACAGCATCGCCATGCCGACGCTGAGGCCCACGAGATATCCCGCGCCGACAAGCGCCAGCGAATAGCCCATGTCGATGCCGCTGGCCGCCGCGCCGAAGCGGAAGAAGGTCGTGTAGCCGCCCGCCGCGACCCGGGTCGCCGCCAGAATCGCCAGCCCCGCCGAAGTCGCGGCGCCCCAGACGACGGCGAGCAGACCCTCGCGGGATTCGGCGCTGGCCTGACCGCGGGCGGCGTCGCCGACCTCGAGCACCTCGGCAGCCGCAACGCCTTCGGGATAGGGAAGGTCGGTGTTGACCACCATCGCGCGCCGCAGCGGGATCGTGAACAGAACGCCGAGGATGCCGCCGGACACGCAGATCAGAAAGCTCTCCCAGAACGGAAACTCGACCCACCATCCGACGATGAGCAAGCCGGGCAGCACGAAGATGATCGCCGACAGCGTGCCGGCCGCGGAGGCGACGGTCTGCACGATGTTGTTCTCGAGAATGGTGGAATCGCGAAACGCCGACAGCACGGCCATCGAGATGACGGCGGCCGGAATCGAAGTCGCGAAGGTGAGCCCGACCTTCAGGCCGAGATAGACATTGGCTGCGGTGAAGACGAGCGTGATGAGAGTGCCCAGGATCACGCCGCGCAGCGTGAGCTCGATGATGGGTCTGGACTGTGAAGACATGAACGCGAACCCCCGGTTTGCGGGCGCGAGCATCGCCTGTCCGCGCGCGCAAAAAAAGAGGGAGGGCATCGCGCCCTCCCCCTCTTCAGGCATCCTCATGTTGCCCCAGAGGATGCCTGCGCGGACCGTTGATCAATAGTGAACGATCTGGGCCGTGTTTCCGACCGCGGACGAGCTGACATTGACCGAACCGCCCACATTGTAGGTCTGGACGTTGGTGGTCGAGTTCACCGCGGACTGGTTGATCTGGTTTGTGTTGACGTAGTTGTACATCGCGTTGGTATCTTCGGTGTAGACGTTTGCCGCCACCGCGCCGGATACGTTGACGTCGTTCTGGACCTGGGCGACGAACGCGTTGGTCGCCTGGGACGGGTCGCCCACGGCGCATTCCTGCTTCGAGTTGACGACCGTGTAGGCGGGATCGGTCGAAACGTCCGCGGCGTTGCAGGCGACGGTGTTGCCGAGATTGACGCTGCCATTGACGTTGGTGACCATGGCATTGAGGTCGGATCCCACTGCCGCGCCCGAGGCATACTGATTGTTGTCGACGACGGTATCGTTGAAGGTCAGGGCCTGAAACGCATTGGCCGTGGCAGAGGCGCCGACATTGACGTCGCCATTGACATCGTCGGCCTCGACATTGGTGTTGTTCCAAACCGTGTCGGTATTGACCTGGTTGTTGATGATCTGGCTTTCGCCGTCGCCCTGGCCGTCGCCCTGATTGCCGCCGTCCTGGCCGCCGCCGTCGTCCGCGTTGGCATTGGGGGCCGCGGCATGATCGTCCGGGCTCGGCGGAGCATTCTTCGTCCCGGCCGGTGCGGGGCCCTTCGCGATAGGCGCGCCATGATTGCCGGCGCCGGCAGCGACCTGCATCACGGATTTGTCCGGTGCCGTCGTTGCGCCGCCGAAATTGAGGCTACCGTTCAGCACCAGCGGAGCGGAGTCGCGTCCGCTAGTCGACCCGGCCGCGAAGACCTGCGTCCCCGGAAGCATCAGCGTTGCTGTACCAGCGATAAGGAGCCTGGCGAGACGTGTCATCGTGCTTTTCCTCTTTGAATGCGGTGTATGTCACCTTGCGGGGCGCCTGGACGGGCGCGGGTTCCTTGCGGGGGGGCTGCTGCGGCAGCTGGGCCGGAGCCTGCGCGGCAGCGGAGGCGGTGACGCGACGGTCGGTGGCGTCGGCCAGCGGGTCCTTGTCGGTGCCCAGATTGGACGCACAGGCATTGGCCGGTATGCGGTAGAGCTTGGAGGTGATCTCGAGCACCGCGCGTTCGACGACGGAACGGACCGCGAGCTGGATCGGCTCGAGCGCGCTTTCGCCCGCGCTTGCATCGAAGAACGTCTCGCCCAGGAAGTCGAACACGCCGGCCTGTATCTGGTGGCCGATGATCTGCTTCTGATAGGAGATCACGTCCACGACCTGCAGCGTGTTGGTGTCCACGAGCCTCAGATCGAGCCCCACGTTCATCACATAGAGGCTGGCGCTTGCAGAGCCCTTGATGCCGTTCGTGGTCGTCTCGCCGCCGTCGCCATTGGCGCCCAGCGAGCGGATGTTGAAGTTCAGCTCGGTGATGCCGCCGACGAGATAGTAGTCGGATCCGGGGATGGAGCCGGCCAGGATGCGGCGGTAGTCGCCCGCTCCGTCATGGCGGCCCTCGTCGCCGATCAGCTTGTTGTTGGCGTATTTGAGTTCCATCTCCGCGACGGAAGTGTCGAAACGCTCCACGAGCGGAACGCCGGCCTTGGCGAGCGCGGACATCGCCATCAGGGCGGCGCCCTGGGTGAGCTTGCGGCCCGAATTGTCGCTTTCCGCCTTGCCGGTGTAGTCGGCGATCTGGCCCACCGCGATGCGCAGGGGCCGCTGCCTGGTGTAGCTCACCATGCAGCGCAGCGCCGTGGAGTAGGGCGTTTCGTTGCTGATGACGGGAGAGCCGCCGATCGGCGCCGTATAGCGGCCGGTGTCGTCCGGGGTCGGACTGATGCAGCCTTCCAGCGCCACTGCCGCGAACAGCAGCACCACTGGCTTGATGAGAAACTTGCGTCCGCGCGAGGTCATGGGATGGGGCGCCCCTTCTGTTTTCGGTTACTGGCCGTTGTTCGCGTTGGCCGTCTGATCGCCGTTGTTGATCTGCGTGGAGTCGACGATCACGATGTTGTTCGACCCCGCCGTGATGACGTTCAGCTGATTGCCGATCGCCGTCGCGGACGTCGTGCCGCCGACGCCGCTGGTACCGCCGGGATTGAAGCTCTGCACGCCGCCGACCTCCATGAAGGAGGAGGACGTGATCTTTCCGTCGACGACTTCGAGATTTCCGTTCTGGTCCCGCAGCGACGAGTTGACGGGTGCGTTCATCTGGCCCGCCGACATGCCGACCGGACTGTTGTAGCTTGCCGAGGTGTCGAACTGACCCGCAGCGGCCGCCGAGGTGAGCGCCGCAAGGGCGGCGCCGGAGAGAAGCAGCGATCTGATATTCGGCATGTTCGTTGGCCCTGAAGGTCTTCGCGGGGGTCAAAGCAACCGCCGTGCCACGCTGGGGCGGCGTGCCGGCCGGGGAAATGTTCCAATGCGGGACGGGAAGCGGTTAGTGTGCTCCAAACTGGAGACGGGCTTGGGAAGGATTGAGTTCTTTTTCGACTGTTCCTCGCCGTGGACCTACCTCGCGTTCGTGCGCGTGGGCGGCGTCGTCGCGCGAACGGGTGCGGCGATCGAATGGCGCCCCATACTCGTCGGCGGCGTGTTCAATGCGGTCAATCGCGAGGTGTACGAGCGGCGCGCCAATCCGGATCCGCGCAAATCGTCCTATTCCGCAAAGGACCTTCAGGACTGGGCCCGTCTCGCCGGCATCCGGATCGGACAGCCGCCGGTGTTTCCCGTCCGGGCCGTCGCCGCAATGCGCAGTGTCCTGGCCGCCGCAGAGCAGGGCGCCCTCGAGCGGTTCGCCCGCGCCACCTTCGAAGCCTATTGGGGGGACCTGAAGGACATCAGCCGCCAGGAGGTGCTGGACGGGATCAGCCTGCGGGCCGATCTCGATCCCGCGGCGATCCGGGAGCGGTCCGCAGCGCCCGACATCAAGGAGCGCCTGCGGGCGAACACCGAAGAGGTCATCGCGCGGGGCGGGTTCGGATCTCCGACCATGTTCGTTAACGGAGACGACATGTATTTCGGCAACGACAGGCTGCCCCTGGTCGAAGCCGCCCTGATGCGGTGAAAGAGCGCGAATGGCATTCCTCCAACCCGGACACGGCCGAGAGCCCATGCTGAGGGCGCCGGCCTCGGTCCTTGCCCTGATCGCGCTCCTTGTCGCGGCCCATGCCGGCCGCGTGCTCGCGCCGGCGTCCGTCTCGGACCTGATCCTCAACAACTATGCCTTTATCCCGCTCCGATACGCGCCGGACGCGCTCGAGCCGGGCAGCCTTCTGGATCGCGCCGTTCCCTTCGTCAGCTATGTCTTCATCCATGCCGACTGGACCCATCTGGCCATAAACTGCTTCTGGCTGCTCGCGTTCGGCACCGTCGTGGCGCGCCGCTTTCGCCCGCTGCTGTTCCTCGTCTTCTTCCTGGTCTGTGGCGCAGCCGCCGCCGCGGTCCACCTGGCGCTGAACTGGCAGTCCCCCGCTGCGGTGATCGGCGCATCCGGAGGGATCTCCGGGCTCATGGCCGCCGGAATCCGGATGCTCGCGATCCCCGGGCTGGGCGTGTCGCAGCCCCTCACCCGCCTGGCGCCCTTGCGCTCGCCCCAGGTCCTGGCGTTTTCGATCTTCTGGGTGGCGGTCAATCTCGTGTTCGGCGCAACCGGCCTTGCGCTGGTGGGAGAGGAGAATTCGATCGCCTGGGGCGCCCATCTGGGAGGGTATTTTTTCGGCCTGTTTCTGGTTGCGCCCTTCGATCGCCTGGCGGGCCAGGGAGAACCGGAACCCGCGCAGCTGCCTTGAAAGCGTCCCCCCGTTTCCTACGTATGGACCAGGCACATCATCGGTGTGGAGGTTCGAATGGCAGACGCTCCGTCAGGCGAAGCGCAATCGCTCCCGGTAGCGCCGCACACGCCGTTTCCGGCGGCGAGACTGCTTTACGCCTTCGGCTTCGCCATCGTCGCCTGGTTCGTGTTCTGGGTCCTGCTTTTTCTGGGTCTGGCCCAGTTCGTGATCCTCGCCGTGAACGGCCGGGTCAACGCGGAGCTCAAGGGCTTTTCACTGAGTCTCGTGCAGTATCTGTGGGAAGTGCTCGCTTTCATCACCTTCGTGCGGGACGAGCAGCCGTTTCCCTTCGCGCCGTTCCCCAAGCCGGCCTGATCCGGGAAGGTATTGGAATCGCTGGTACTTCGGCGTTATTCCTGTAAAAACATGGGATTAGCGGAATAGTTTCCGCGACTGAACGTTGTGCGAAATTCGCGCATGGCGAATTTTCACTGTGGCATATTGGGTACAAAGCTTTCGCTAAATTGCGCGGGATTCCGGGCTCCGGGATAAACCGCTTGCTTACGCTACTGACATTCGCTCACTCTTGAACCGCCATCTAGCGTCGTTCTGGGTTCGCTCGGGATGCGGGCGAAGCGCTATGGCACAGAAGGCCCCGGCATAACGGGGCCGCAACGGGGAGTTCGAGATGCCTGCGAAGCGTTCGCTCGGGACGAAACAGTCCCTTACGTTCATTGGTGCGCTGCTCGTAACGAGCGCCTTCACGGTCCCTGCCTTCGCGCAGATCGAAACCGTGGTGGTGACGGCGGAAAAGAGGGCGGAAGACATCCAGTCCGTGCCGATCGCGGTTTCGGCCTACACCGCCCAGGACCTCACCGCGCACCAGGTCAACGGCTTCAAGGACATCCAGTTTTCGACACCGAACGTTTCCTATACCAAGGCGAACTTTACCGGCACGAACTTCCAGATCCGCGGCATCGGTACCCAGGTCATTTCGGGCGACGCCGAATCCGGTATCGCCTTCAACATCGACGACGTCTATTACGCCAACGCTCCCGTCGATTCCGGCCAGTTCTACGACATCGAGCGCGTCGAAGTTCTGCGCGGACCCCAGAGCACGCTGTACGGCCGCGGCGCGACCGGCGGCGCGGTGAACATCTTCTCGGCCCGGCCCAAGCTGGACGAGATGTCGGCCAATATCGATGGCAGCATCGGCAGCTACGACACCGCCGAGGTCAAGGGCATGGTCAACATGCCGATCATCACCGACGAGCTCGGGGTGCGTATCGCCGGCGACTGGGTCAGGCATGACGGATACGCGACCAATGTCGCTGCCAACGGCGCCAACGGGCTGGATCAGCACCCGGACTCGCGCGACCAATGGTCGATGCGCGGCCTCATCCGCTGGCAGCCGACACAGGATACCACGGTCGACGTCATCTATTCGCATGGCGAGGAAGACGACACGCGCATGCGCGGCGAGAAGCAGCTCTGCCATACCGACCCGACCGGCGTGCTCGGCTGTCTCCCGGACGAGCTGGCCAACGGGCCCGTCAACCCGAACGCGACCTTTTTCAACATTCCGGTCAGCAGCCAGGCCCTCACGGGCGCATTCGGGCCGGGTCTTGGGCCACTGCTCGGCCTGTTCGATCTCAACCAGCCGTTCGTCGCGCCGCCGGGCGCGGTGCCGAGCGACCCGCGCTCCATCAATTCGGATTTCACCCCGACCCTCAAGGGACGGAGCAATTCGATCACCGGCGAGGTGAAGCAGAAGATCACGGACTGGCTGGATGCGACCCTCGTCGGTGGCTACGCGGACGGCTCCGTCCTTTCGCAGGAGAGCTATACGAACTCCCCCGGCTCGCCTTTCGATCAGGTCAAGCTGGGAACGAGCCGCGCGGTCCTGCAGGCGGTCCTCGATTCCTACGTTGCGGGCGGGCTTGTGGCGCCCAACTACAACGATCCGCTTAACGGCCCCTACGCGTTCATCCTCAATCCCGCGTTTGCCGGCACGCTGCCGACCTCGAACTTCACCAACAACGGCATCATCGGCGGCGACATCAACCGCTACACCGCCAACCCCTTCGCCTACGACCAGTCGAACGGTTCCAGCCACCAGTACTCGGCTGACCTTCGCTTCAATTCGAATTTCGAGGGCCCGGTCAATTTCATGGTGGCCGGCTACTACCTCTACAACACGCAGTGGGGCGACTACTACATCGGCGCAAACACGCTGGACTACGGCCAGACCCTGTTCGGCGCGATCGGCGGCCCCTCCGGCCCGCTTACCGATCCGCTGAATTTCGATCCGCAGGTCTACCAGATGTGCGCGACGCAGGGCTGTATCTTCGGTTCGCCCTTCTACGACAACCGGACACAGCGCTCGACCGTGGAATCGAAGGCGCTCTACGGCGAAGTCTACTGGAAGGCCATCCCCGACACGCTGAAGGTCACGGTCGGTCTGCGCGGCACCGAGGACGTCAAGAACAACCAGGGCCGCATCACGATCTTCAACGGCCAGCAGGCGGTCGGCTCGACCAATGCCGACGGCGCGCTGGCCCTCTGCACGCAGCAGCTGCGCGACGAGCTTGCAAACGGCTGGGACACCACCCAGGCCGGATGCGATTTCGATCCGGGCACGGCGGGCGTGCAGGATTGGGAAATCACCCATCGCAAGTTCGACAAGCTGACCGGGCGCGTGGTTGTCGACTACACGCCCCATTGGGACCTGACCGACGCCACGCTGATCTACGCGTCCTATGCGCGCGGCTACAAGGCGGGCGGCTCGAACCCGGGCGTGCAGCAGGGCAACCTGACCGGCATCCCCGCCTTCTACGAGCCGGAAACGATCGACGCCTATGAAATCGGCGCCAAGAACACGCTGCTCGACGGACGCCTGCAGGCGAATCTGACGGCGTGGTATTACAACTACGGCGGCTACCAGATTTCGTCGATCATCGCGAACACCTCGGTCAACACGAACATCCAGGCGTTCCTCGGCGGCCTCGAGGGCGAGTTCCTCTGGGCGCCCGACGATCACTGGCAGTTCAATCTGAATACCGACTGGACGCAGTCGCGCATCGGGCGGACCTCGCAGATCGACACGCGCAATCCGACCGGCGGCGACCCCAACGCGCTGCTGATCAAGGACGGCACGCTTTCGGCGACCAATGCCCAGAACTGCGTGATCTACTACACCGGCCCGGCCGGCGGATTCGACGCCGCCTTCGCCACGCTGAGCGCAGTGAGCAACGGCGTGTTCTTCGCGCCGCCCGGAGGCACCAGCGCGCTTGCCCAGTACGGCATCGCCCACTCCGCCTACGGCGTCTGCACGGGATCGGTGCTGGAAAGCCTGGGGCCGCTCGGCTTCTCGACCAGCGATCCGGCCTATCCGGGATCGACGCCCACCGGCGTGCCGGTCAACATCCAGGGCAACCAGCTCGCCAACACGCCGCCCTATTCGCTCAGCGTCGGCGCGCAATACTCCCTGGATGTCGGCAGCGGCTACAATCTCGTCTCCCGCCTCGACTACTACTGGCAGGCGCCGATGTGGGGCCGCATCTTCAACGGCCCTGCGGACCGCATCAAATCCTGGAGCGTGGCCAACGCCCTCGTGACGCTGAACTTCCCCGACAACCAGTGGTACGTTGCGGGCTATGTGCGGAACCTGTTCGGCGGCAGCCACGTCACCGGCCAGTATCTGACGAGTTCGTCCTCGGGCCTGTGGACCGGCGTGTTCTACGGCGAGCCGCGCACGATCGGAATCAATGTGGGCGCGCGCTTCTGACGCGCAACGCCCGGACTTCGGGGGGCGCCGGGATCCCGGCGCCCTTTTCGTTTGGGGCGCCGGAAAACGGATCACGGGTGGAGGAAATTCGTGAAAACACGCAAGCTCGGATCGTCGGGCATCGACGTCTCCATCGTGGGTCTCGGCTGCAACAATTTCGGCATTCTCGACATCAGCTCCTCGCGCAGGGTCGTCGATCGCGCACTGGAATGCGGGATCACCCTGTTCGACACCGCCGACATCTACGGCAACCGCGGCGGCTCGGAGGAGCAGCTGGGCGAGATCCTCGGAAGCCGGCGCAAGGACATCGTCCTCGCGACGAAATTCGGCATGCCGATGGACGACGACGCGGCCAAGGCGCGCGGCTCGCGCGCCTACATCGTCGAAGCGGTCGAGGGCAGCCTGAGGCGGCTAAGAACCGACTGGATCGATCTCTATCAATACCACACGCCCGATCCCGAAACGCCGATCGAGGAAACCCTGCGCGCGCTGGACGAACTGGTGCGATCGGGCAAGGTCCGGGCGATCGGCTGTTCGAACCTTCCGGCTGCGGGAATCGACGAGGCGGCCGCCATATCCTCGCGCGAGGGCCTCGCCGCCTTTGTCACGGCACAGGACGAGTACAGCCTCGTGTTCCGCGCCCCCGAGCGGGAGCTGTTCGCCGCACTCGAAAGAAGCGGCATGTCCCTGCTTCCCTATTTTCCGCTCGCCAGCGGGCTGCTCACCGGGAAATACCGCCGCACCGCTCCCATCCCGCCCGGAACCCGCTACGCCCGCGGCACCCGCTTCAGCGACCGCTACATGAACGAGGAGAACTGGAACATCGTGGCGAAGCTCGAGGCGTTCTGCTCCGCGCGCGGGCGCACGCTGCTGGAACTCGCCTTCGCCTGGCTTCTCTCGCACGATTGCCTCGCGAGCGTGATCGCCGGCGCGACCCGGCCCGAGCAGATCGAGCAGAACGCCGGAGCCGCGCGCTGGGAACTCACGCCGGAGGAACGCGCGGAGGTGGACAGGCTTTCGGCCGGAACCTGATCTATTCCGCCGGGGCGTGGCGCATTTCGCGCAGCCCGAAACGCTGCCCGAGACGGTCCAGATAGGTATAGAGCACCGGCGTGATGTAGAGCGTCAGGAGCTGCGAAACCAGGAGTCCGCCGACGACCGCGAGGCCCAACGGTCGCCTCGTCTCGCCGCCCGCGCCGAAGCCGATGGCAATGGGGATCGTGCCCATGAGGGCCGCCATGGTCGTCATCATGATCGGCCGGAAGCGGATGATCGCGGCTTCGAAGATCGCGGTCTCCGGCGGCACGTTCTCGCCGCGCTCCCGCGCCAGGGCGAAGTCGATCATCATGATCGCGTTTTTCTTGACGATGCCGATGAGCATGATCATCCCGACGAAGGCATAGAGGCTAAGCGTCGTGTCGGTCGGCAGGAGACGCCAGTTGCCGATCTGCACCAGGTAGAGAAGGTGAAACAGATAAAGCGTGAGAAGGGCGCCGACCGCCGCCGACGGTAGCCCCGACAGGATCGTCAGCGGGTGGATGAAGCTCTCGTAAAGGATGCCGAGCACGATATAGACCACGACCAGCGCCGCGATCAGCAGGATGGCCGTGCTGCCGGTGGAGCTCTGATACGCTTGGGCGGCGCCCTGGAACGAGGCCTGCACGGTTTGCGGCAGGTCGATCTGCTTCTTGACGCGGTCGATCGCGGACACGGCGTCGCTCAGCGCGTAGCCGGGCGCCAGGTTGAACGACAGCGTCGCGGAAGGGAGCTGACCCAGGTGATTCACGCTGAGCGGCATGGTGCCGTTGGTGACCTTCGTCACCGCCGTCAGCGGCACCAGGGTTCCGTCCGCGGCGGTGACGTAGAGCCGCGAGAGCGCCGACGGATCGCTCTGATACTGGGGCAGCAATTCCAGGATCACCTGATAGGTGTCCGAACTGCCGTAGATCTGCGAGATTTCCTCGCCACCGTAGGCCGCGCCGAGCGCCGACTCGATCGCGGCCGGCGTGACCCCCAGCGCCGAGGCACGGTCGCGGTCGATCGCGACGTTCAGCGTCGGCGTCGAAAGCTGAAGGTCGGTCGCGACATCCTCGAAGCCCGGCGTGTCGCGCAGCGCGTTCATCAGCCTGTCGGACGATCGCTCCAGCTCCCTCATGTCGAGGTCCTGGAGCGTGTATTGATATTCCGATTTGGTGAGCTTGCCGCCGATGCGGATCATCGGGGGAACCTGCATGTGGACGAGGATGCCCGGAATCTTCTCGAGCTTTCTTTGAATGTCGCGCGCGATCCAGTCCGCATTGTGGCTCCGCTCGGAGAGCGGCTTCAGGCTCGCGAACACGCGTCCGCTGTTGATCCCCGTGCTCGAACCTCCGGAACCGACGGCCGACATGAACCCGTCGATGTTCGGATCCCTGGCGATGATGGCCGCTGCCTGCTGCTGATAGCGCACCATCTGATCGAACGAGGTGCCGTTGACCGCTTCGGTGAGCCCGAAAATCTGACCCTGGTCGCTGGTCGGCAGGAAGTCCCGGGGCACGACCATGAACAGCCCGGCGGTCGCGGCAAGGCTGCCCAGAAAGACGAGCAGGATGGCGGGACGATGCCGAAGGCTCCAGCGCAGCGTGCGCTCGTAGCCGCCCTGAATGCGGTTGAAGGTATTCTCGCTCCACTCGTAGAACCGGTTGTGCGTCCTGCGGCCCTCGGGCCTGAGCAGGCGCGCGCACAGCATCGGCGTCAGCGTCACCGACACGATTCCGGAAAAGGCGATGGCGATGACGATGGTGACCGCGAATTCGTGCAGCAGGCGCCCGATGATCCCGCCCATGAAGACCAGCGGAATGAACACCGCCATGAGCGAGAGGGTCATCGACAGGATCGTGAAGCCGATCTCGCGAGCGCCCTTGAGCGCGGCGTCCATCGGCTGCTCTCCTTCCTCGACATGGCGCACGATGTTCTCGAGCATGACGATGGCGTCGTCGACGACGAATCCCACCGACAGCGTCAGCGCGAGCAGGGAAAGGTTGTCCAGGCTGTAGCCCAGGAACGACATGCCCGCGAAGGTTCCGACGACCGCGATGGGCAGCGCCAGCGAGGGGATCAGCGTCGCGGAAAGCGTCCGCAGAAAGACGAAAATCACGCCCACCACCAGCGCCGCGGCCAGCAGCAGCGTGATCTCGACATCGGTGACCGATGCGCGGATCGACTGGCTGCGGTCGTAGAGAACGTCGAGGTGCACCGTCGCCGGCAGCTGCGCCATGAAGTTCGGAAGGATATTCTTGATCGAGTCGACCACGGCGATCGTGTTCGAACCGGGCTGGCGCTGGATGGCGAGCACGATAGCGCGCTTGCCGTTGTACCAGCTCGCGACATACTTGTTTTCGACGCTGTCGATCGCCCGGCCGACGTCCTTGACCCTTACAGGCGCGCCGTTCTTGTAGGCGATGATCTGGCGGTTGAAGGCCTCACCCGTCGTCAGCTGGCCGGCGCTGTGCAGGAGGATCGACTGCTTGGAGCCGTTCAGGGAGCCTGTCGGAATATTCGGATTCGCAGCGTCCGCGATGGTGGCGACCTGGTCGATGCCGATGCCGCGCGCGGCCAGCGCCGTGGGATCGGCCTGGATGCGTACCGCGAATTTCTGCGAGCCGTAGACGTTGACCTGGGCGACCCCGTTGATGGTGGAGATCTGCCGCGCGAGGAGCGTTTCGGCATATTTGTCGACTTCCTGCAGCGGCAAGGTCGGGGACCCCATGGCCAGGTACATGATCGGCTGGTCGGAGGGATTGACCTTCCGCATCGTCGGCGGGGTCGGCATCTGCTGCGGCAGCTGCCTCTGCGCCGCGGAAATCGCGGCCTGAACGTCCTGCGCCGCGCCGTCGAGATTGCGGTCCAGGTCGAACTGGATCGTGATCTGCGCCGAGCCCTGGGTGCTGGACGAGCTCATCGAACTGACGCCGGCGATGGTCGAGAACTGGCTCTCCAGCGGCGTGGCGACGGCCGAGGCCATGGTTTCCGGATCCGCTCCCGGAAGATTGGCGCTTACGACGATGGTCGGGAAATCCACGTTGGGAAGCTCGCTGATGGGCAGCGAAAAGAAACCCAGCGCGCCGAAGATCAGCAGCGCCGCCATGGCCAGCGTCGTCATGACGGGCCGCAGGATGAATTGCCTCGAGATGTTCATGGCGCCTTTTGCGCCGGGCCCCGCGCGGCGCCCGGGCGCAGGATTTCGACCGGCTTCCCGGGGTTGACGCGCAGCTGCCCGTCGGTGATCACCCGCTCTCCGGCCTTCAGATCGCCGCCGACGGCCATCGTCGCGCCGTTGTCGAACCGCACCGTGACCTTGCGCAGTTCGGCTTTGCCGGCGTCATTGACGACATAGACGTAGCGGCCGTCCGGTCCCACATTGACCGCATCGCGCGGAACGACGATCGCGCCACGGAGGCTGGCAAGCGCGACAGCCACGTCGACGAGCTGACCCGGCACCAGGCTCATGTCTGCGTTGGGGAAGGTGGCGCGCAGCTCGATCGTGCCCGTCGCATTGCTGACGGCGTTGCCGACGAAGTCCACGGGGGCGACCATCGCCCGGCCGGTCGAATCGTGGACATCCACGGCGGCCGTCAGCGCATTGGCGCGCCTGCGCTCCTGAATGCGCGGCAAATCGGATTGCGGGAGCGAGAACGAAACCTTCACGGGCTGGATCTGGGTGATCGTGACCAGCGGGCTGGTGCCGTTGGCCGTCACCAGATTGCCCGGTTGAACCAGGATCGGGCCGGTCTTGCCGTCGATCGGGGAACGGATCTGGGTGTAGGCGAGATTGAGCCGGGCGACATCGACGGCGGCACGGTCGGCCTGCACCGCGGCTGCGAGCGCCTTGGCGCTTGCATCGGCCTGGTCGCGCTGTTGCGACGACGCCGCGCCCGCCTTGAAGAGCGTGTCGTAGCGCGTCCTGTCGTTTCGCGCGCTGACGAGCATCGCCTGATCCTTGGCAAGCGCGGCTTCCGCCTGCAAAAGCGCAGCCTTGAACGGGCGCGGATCGAGCTGGAAGATCAATTGTCCGGCGCGGACGATGTCGCCTTCCTTGAAGCCGGTGAACATCATCTGCCCGTCCACCCGGGCCGTAACCTGGACCGTCGCGTTTGCGACGACGGTGCCCAGCGTATGCTCGACAACCGTAACGTCGGTGCGCTGCGCCGGGCTGACCATGACGGGCGGCGGGGGCGCCTCTTTTACCGGCGCGGGTGCGATGAGATACCAGACGAGGGCAACCGCAGCCGCCAGGCCGAGCATGCTTGCGATCAGCCGGATCCGCGCGTCCAGCCGCAGGATCGCCGGCGGATGCGCGCTCGCGGCCGGCGGGGCGGATTCGACGCTGTGGGGAAAGCGGATATTCATTCCTCGACCCTTGGCCTGCCGCGAAACCGGCGGAGCCGCAAACCCGCGCACCGCCCGCCCGCCGGGCAGCGGCGTTACCTAGCACGGCCGATCGGAATTTTTCCTTTCGAGCGCTTTATATTGTAACCATTTGCGAGGCTTTCCGGCCATTGCGAAGAAGAGCGGCAGCCGGATCCGGCCAAAGGGTCCCGAATCCGCCCCAAAGGGCTGCATGGGCAGGGCCCGCTCCGGACCGTCCGGCCCGAGGGCGCCGCCCCGAGGCCCTGCGCGGGGAGCGGAGCCGGCGCGGTTGCCCGCCCGGAATCGCCTCTATATAAGCCCCGTTCCCCGGCCGAGACAGATTAATGGACCTTCGCAATATTGCCATCATCGCCCATGTCGACCATGGCAAGACGACGCTGGTCGATCAGTTGCTGAAACAGTCGGGTTCGGTGCGCGAGAACCAGCAGATGCAGGAACGCGCGCTCGATTCCAACGACCTGGAGCGCGAGCGCGGCATCACGATTCTCGCCAAATGCACCAGCGTCGAATGGAACGGCGTGCGCATCAACATCGTCGACACGCCCGGCCATGCCGATTTCGGCGGGGAGGTCGAGCGCATACTCTCCATGGTGGACGGCGTGGTGCTGCTCGTCGATGCGGCCGAATCGGTCATGCCGCAGACGAAGTTCGTGCTGTCGAAAGCGCTGAAGCTCGGTCTGAAGCCCATCGTCGTCATCAACAAGATCGACCGCCAGGACGCGCAGCCCAAGGAAACGCTGGAAAGCATCTTCGACCTGTTCCTGGCGCTCGAGGCAAGCGACCATCAGCTCGATTTCCATCACCTCTATGCTTCCGGCCGCAGCGGCTGGGCCGTGAACGAGCTGGAGGACGAGCGGAAGGATCTCTCGCCTCTGTTCAGGCGGATCGTCGAGGATGTGCCCCCGCCGAAGCCGGCGGCGCTCGCGGGCGACGAGCATCCCTTCAAGATGCTGGTGACGACGCTCGAGGCCGACAATTTTCTCGGCCGCATCCTGACCGGCCGCATCGAATCCGGCGCGATGACCGTGAATCGCGTCATCAAGGTGCTGAACCGCGAAGGCAAGGAGATCGAACGGGCGCGGGTCACCAAGCTGCTCGCCTTCCGCGGGCTGGCGCGGGTGCCGGTGGCCCGTGCGGAGGCGGGCGACATCATCGCGATCGCCGGACTGCAGATCGCCACCGTCGCGGACACGCTCTGCGACATGGGCGTGACCGAAGCCATCCATGCCACGCCGATCGATCCGCCGACCCTGGCGATGACCGTGTCCGTCAACGATTCCCCGCTCGCCGGCCGCGAGGGCGACAAGGTGCAGAGCCGCGTGATCCGCGAGCGGCTGCTGCGCGAGGCGGAGGGCAATGTCGCGATCAAGGTGAAGGAGACGGGCGACGGCGCCTTCGAGGTTGCCGGCCGCGGCGAGCTTCAGCTCGGCGTGCTGATCGAGACCATGCGCCGGGAGGGCTTCGAGCTGTCGATCAGCCGCCCGCGCGTGCTGTTCAAGACCGGGAACGGCGAACGTCTGGAGCCGATGGAGGAGGTCACCATCGACGTCGACGACCCCTACACCGGCGTGGTGATCGAGAAGATCTCGTCGCGCAAGGGCGAGATGACCGACATGCGCCCGACCGGCGCGGGCAAGACCCGCGTTGTATTCAGCGCGCCGTCGCGCGGCCTCATCGGCTATCACGGCGAGTTCCTGACCGACACGCGCGGCACCGGCGTCATCAATCGCATGTTCTCGGGCTATGCGCCGCACAAGGGCCCGATCCAGGGCCGCACCAACGGCGTGCTGATCTCGACCGGCGACGGCGAGGCGGTGGCCTATGCGCTCTGGTATCTCGAGGAGCGCGGCAAGCTCTTCATCGTGCCGGGCACGAAGGTCTATCAGGGCATGATCATCGGCCAGCACGCCAAGGACAACGACCTCGAGGTCAATCCGCTCAGGGCCAAGCAGCTCACCAATATCCGCACCACCTCGAAGGACGAGGCCGTGCGCCTGACGCCGATCGTTCCGATGACGCTGGAGCAGGCCATCGCCTATATCGAGGACGACGAGCTCGTCGAAGTGACGCCGCTGTCGATCCGCATCCGCAAGCGCGAACTCGACCCCCACGACCGCAAGCGCACGATGCGTGCGGCGGAGGCGGAATCCTAGGCCGCCAATCCCTGCCAAACCGCCAGGGCAAGGCCATATGCCCGTGTATCGCCGGTGGTCGTGCGCGCCATGCGGTTCATGGCGTAGGCGATGGTCGCGCGCGCGTCCATGTCGATGACGACGAGCGAGCCGCCATAGCCGCCCCAGAAGATCGTGTTGGGATTGGGCAGCGGGACCATCGGGCTGGGGAGCCCGAAGCCCATTCCGTACTTGACCGGCTGCCCGAGGATGAGATCGGTGCCCTCGATCTGCGGCTCCAGCGCCTTGCGGACGCCGGCTTCCGAAAGAAACCGCCTGCCGTTCGCCATGCCGCCGTTGGCGAGAATCGTATGAACGAGCGCGATGGAGCGGGCATTGCCGGTGCCGCCGGCCGCCGGGATCTCGGCGCCGCGCCATGCGCGCTTGCGCGTCTCCGCTACATCGACGCCGGGGTTGTTGGCCATGTTCCGGGCGAGGTCGGTCTGCGCGGTGTCGGCGATGGCGGTGCCGGGAGGCGGGGGAATGAGGTCGGCGACGCGGGAGTCCTCCGAAGCCGGCAGGCCGATGTGGAAGTCCGCGCCGAGCGGCGCCGCAATCTCCTCGCGGAATACGGTGCCGACCGTCCTGCCGGCGACGCGGCGGACGACTTCGCCGACGAGATAACCCTGCGTCAAGGCATGATAGCCGGGCGCGGTGCCGGGCTTCCAGAACGGCGCCTGCGCCGCGAGCAGCGAGGTGACCTTTTCCCAATCGTAGAGATCGTCCCTGGCGATCTTCTCCTTCCAGCCCGACAGCCCGGCCGAGTGACTCATCAGGTGAGAGACCTTCACATCCGCCTTTCCGCTGGCGGCGAATTCCGGCCAGTAGTGCGCAACCGGCCTGTCGAAGTCGAGCGCGCCGCGATCGGCCAGCAGCAGCGCGGTCAGCGCCGTCATCGTCTTGGTCGTCGAATAGACGTTGACGATCGTATCTCTCACCCAGGCGCGCGACTTCGCCTCGTCCGCATGGCCGCCCCAGAGATCGGCGACGATTTCGCCATTGTGCGTGGCGCAGAACGAGGCGCCGACGTCCTCGCCGCTCGCGAGATTGGCATCGAATGCCGTGCGCACCGCCGCGAAGCGGTCATGAGTAAATCCTTCGGACATGTCGTATTTGGCCCTACTGCTTTGGTGTGAGTCCCAGCCGTCCGCCGATCATGCGATCGACCATGCGCTTGGGCAGGATATTGACCATCGCGTCCTGCAAACCGTCCGGTGAAACCGTGTAGCGCACTTTCGGATTGGGTGTGGTGAGCGCGTGGTGAATGGCCTCGCCGAGTTTTTCCGGCTTCAATCCCTTGGGTCCGCGGTCGAGCATGTAGGCGCGGATCTTCTCGAGCTGGGTCATATACGGCGTGTTGGCGTATTGCGTGACATCGACCTGCTCCGCCTTGTCCCAGATCGGCGTCGCCACCGCGCCGGGCGCGATCACGATCACATCGATTCCGAACAGCATCAGCTCGCGGCGGAGCGATTCCGATAGGCCCTCCACCGCGAATTTCGATGCGCAATAGGGACCCATGAATGGGTTGGCATTCTTTCCGCCGACCGACGAGATCATCACGATCCTGCCGGGCGCGCCCTTGCGCGAGCGGTCCGCCCCGAGCAGCGGCGCGAAAGCCTGCGTCACGATCACCTGGCCTGTGACATTGACCTCCAGCTGCTGCCGGAATTCGTCGATCTTGAGATAGAGCAGGGGCCCTGCCACGGCGATGCCGGCATTGTTGACGAGGCCGGCCAGCGTCTCCCCCGCCAGAGCGCCGGAAACCTGCTCCGCCGCCGCATTCACCGCCGCCGCGTCGGTCACATCGAACAGGAGCGGCACGAAATTCGCGCCGAATTCGGTCTTCAGCCGCTCCCCATCGGCTTCCCTGCGCACCGAGCCGAAAACGCGAAAGCCTTTCTCCAAGAGCACCTTGGCGGCGCCCCAGCCGATGCCGCTCGACGAGCCCGTGACGACGACGGATTTCATGACGGACGTCCTTTCCCTTGCGCCAATGGCGGATAGCGAATAGCGAATAGGCTATTGCAGCGGACCGCCTTTCGCCACTCGCCTTTTGCCGGGTGGGGACCGCCGCGGCTGGAGCGCACCGGTGACAATCGATTCCGCGACCATCGACTTTGCGCACCGCCTCGCAGATTCCGCCGGGGAAGTTATCCGCCCCTATTTCCGCAAGCGCATCGATATTGCGGACAAGGGCGCCGCGAAGGGCAGCATGTTCGACCCCGTCACCGAGGCGGACCGCAATGCCGAGAGCGCGATCCGCGCCCTCATCGAGAGCGAGCGTCCGGATGACGGCATATTGGGCGAGGAGTTCGGAGAGCGGCCGGGGACGAGCGGCTATCGCTGGGTGCTCGATCCCGTGGACGGAACGCGCGCCTTCATCAACGGCCGCCACGAATGGGGATCGCTGATCGCCCTGGAGCGCGAAGGAAGGCCTGTTCTGGGAATCGTCGACCAGCCGGTGCTGGGGGAGCGCTTCATCGGCGTGAATGGAACGGCCAATGTCTTCGTGCGGGGGATAGAGGCGCCGCTGCATGTGCGCCAATGTGCGCGCGTCGAGGACGCGATCCTCTGCGCCACGCATCCTTACGCCTTCTTCGAGGCCGGCGAGCGCGCCGCGTTCCGCCGCGTCTCCGGCGCCGTGAAGATGAGCCGCTTCGGTGGCGATTGCTACATCTTCGGCCTGATGGCGCTGGGCTTCGCCGACCTCATTGTCGAATCCCACTTCCATCGCTGGGACGTCGCCGCGCTCATTCCGCTGATCGAGGGTGCCGGCGGCGTCATCACGAACTGGCAGGGCGGCGATTGCAGTGCCGGCGGTCAGGTCGTCGCGGCCGGCGACGCGCGCGTGCACGCCGAGGCGCTCAAGCTGCTGGCCGGCTAGGCGTTCTTTTCGACAAACGCGTCGAACGCCGCCCAGAATCGCGCGCGGATGGAATCGTTCTCCATCAGGATCTCGTGCTCCGCGCCGGCGAACTCCAGATATTCGCCGCGCGGCAGGCGGGCGGCGAAAGTGCGCTCCGCCTCCGTGAGCACGATGCGGTCCTTGCCCGCGCCAAGGACCAGCACCGGCACCGGGATCGCCTCTGCGAAGCCGGACGCGTTGACCCTGGCCATAGAGCGATAGGCGGCTTCGAGCCAGCCCCAGGTGGGTCCGGCGAGGCGCAGGTCCCCATGGTCCTTGAGAAAATCCTGCGTGCGCCGGAAGCGGTTGCGGTCCGAGGTCACGAGCTGCATGTCGAAATCGACGAGAAAGGGATCGCGCTCCGCCATGCCCCAGGCGAATTCGCCGCCGCGTCCCAGGCCGCTGTAGAGCGCGGTCACCACGCGCGCGAGCCAGCCGGGATAGCCGCGCGTCGATACGGCCAGCATCGGCGCGGTCAGGACGGCCGCTCGGAAGGAGTCCGGCCTGTCATGCAATGTGCGAAGGAGGATGTGCGCCCCCATCGAATGGGCGAGCGCGACCGGCGGCGTGTCCGAGAGCGGTGTCACGATCCGGTCCAGAAAACTCCGCAGATCGTCGTCGAATTGCGCGAAGTCGTTCACATGGGATTTCAGCGGGTCGGCGAGCGCTCGCGCGGAACCGCCCTGTCCGCGCCAGTCGAGCGTCGCCACCGCATAGCCGCGGGCACGGAGCTCGTCGATCACCTCCTCGTATTTCTCGAGGAACTCGCTCTGCCCCTGCAGCAGAACGCACACCCCGCGCTGCGGGGCATCCGCGGCGGCGTCGAAGACCGCGGAACGCAGCCGCGTGCCGTCCGATGCGGCCAGGAATTTCGTCTGAAGCGTTTGAAGAGCCGGGATCAGCCGCGGGCCTTTTGCAGGATGGGGCCGAGCTTCATTGCGAGCCCCATGTCGCCGGCGACGCGCAGCTTTCCCTGCATGAAGGCCGAGGTGCCGTCGAGTTCGCCCTTCACCATCTTCTCGAAGGTTTCCATGCTGACGCTGATCGTGCAGTCCGCGCTCTTGCCTTCGCCGTCCGTCACCGAGTTGGGCGAGGACTTGCCGTCGACCAGCACGCTGCCGTCCGCGCCGAAGTCGAATTTGAGCGTGCCGCCAAGCCCCGAATTGGCGCCGATCGCGCTGCCCATCTGGGTGACGATTTCCTGAATACGCGGCGAAGTCATGGTTGCGTCCCTTCCCTGAAATGCGGCCCGGCCGCCTGTCCCGGAATCCTTATATCCTGCCGCGCAGCCGCGTAAAACGTCCCCGCGCGCTCGGTAGGCGAGGGGCCGCGATCCTGATATGTCTGGAGCCGGAACGGCGGTATGTGGTCGGGATGGGCCCTGAGCGTGACTCCTCTGCTGTGGCGGCCGCACCCGTGGCCACGCAGGAGAAGCGCGACCTGCTCGGCAGCGTCTGCTTCCATCTTCATTTTGCGATCATGATATTCATCGTCGGCGGCTGGGCCCTTCCCTGGCGGCCGGTCCTGTTTTTCTATCTGGGGTTTCTGCCTCTCGTTGCCGCCCACTGGCAGTTCAACCGCAATTCGTGCCTGTTGAACAACATCGAATCCTGGCTGCGCTACGGAACCTGGCGGTCCGAGCGCAATGCGGAGGAAGGCGCCTGGTTGATGACGCTCATCCGGAATGTCACGGGCATCCGGCTGAAGCACTGGCAGGTCGATCTGATCACCTATGGCGTGATGTCCGTTCTGTGGCTCGCCGGTTTCGGCCATCTGTATTGGTAGCGATGCGGCGCATTCCCGTCCTGCTGGCGTTGCTGCTGGCCCCGCTTGCGGCATACGCGGCGGAGCCGCAGACGCCCGACTGGTCGCAGTCCATCGAGACCGTCGTCGCGACGGCCCATCGGGGCGGGCCGCTGATATGGCGCGTCGCGCGCGGCAATTCGGCCGTCTATCTGCTGGGTGTCGTTCAGCCGCTGCCGAAAGGCCTCGCATGGGACGACGCGGGCGTGCGCGCGGCGCTCAGGGGCGCACGCCTGCTGCTTCTGCCGCCCAAGGCGTCGGTCGGGATATTCGAGGGGCTATGGTACCTGGCCTGGCACTCCGGCGACGTCTATCTGCCGGATTCGACCCCGATGGAGTCGACCTTGCCGCCGGCGCTGCGCGCGCGCTTTTCCGCCCTGCGCAAATCGATCGGCCGGTCCGAGGGGCGCTATGCCGGCCTGCGCCCGCCACTGGCGGGGTTGCGGCTCGAGGGAGATTTTCTTGAGGCGCACAGGCTTGAAAAGGACGAGCCGTCGGAAACGCTGAGGCGGATCGCCCGCGGCCTCGGGGTTCCGGCAAGGCCCATCGCCGACTACCCGGCCATACCGATGCTGAAGCAGCTTCCCGTCATGTCGAGGGCCGCCAACGAGGGCTGCGTGAAGGCGCTGCTCGACGATATCGACTCCATCTCCATCCACGCCGGACCGGCCGCCCATGCCTGGGCAACGGGCGATCTCGCCGCGCTGAAGGCGACGTTCTCGGAACAGCGGTTCGAAAGCTGCGTCCAGTCCCTGCCCAGCTTCGCTGCGCTTGTGGAACGCTCGGTCTCCGATTCGGTGAAGTCGATCCGGGAGGGGCTCGCCAGGCCCGGAAAGACGGTGGTCGCGGTGTCGGTCGGCACGCTGCTGCGTAGGAACGGAATCCTGGACCGGCTGGAGTCCGATGGGCTTCGGGTGGAGCAGCCCGGCAGCTGGGAGCCCCCGCCCACGCCCCCTTGAAAGGCCCAAAACCGCTACCTACCTAGGTTTTGTCCGGGCGGCCTCAACGGAGCCCGGCAGCCAGACCGGTCCCTGCCCCGCAGGGAGGGACCCAACGCAAACGCTTTAAGGAGGTTTGACAATGCGCAGTTTCGACTTTTCCCCTCTTTTCCGCTCGACCGTCGGCTTCGACCGCATGTTCGACATGCTCGATCAGGTCGCGGACACGAGCCAGGGCTATCCGCCCTACAACATCGAGCGCACCGACGAGAACAAATACCGCATCACGGTCGCGGTCGCCGGCTTCGGCGAGAAGGACCTGAACGTCGAGGTGCGTGACGGCGTGCTCACCGTGAACGGCAAGCGCGAGGACGCGGACAAGCAGTCCTATCTCTACCACGGCATCGCGGGCCGCGCCTTCGAGCGCCGGTTCCAGCTGGCCGAGCATGTCGAGGTCAAGGGCGCCAAGCTCGAGAACGGCCTGCTTCACGTCGATCTGGAGCGCGTCGTGCCGGAGGAGAAGAAGCCCCGCCGGATCCAGATCAACGCGCCGGAGCTGAAGACCATCGAAGGCTCCAAGGCCGCGTAAGACAGCAGCCAGCACTTCCCCCCGAGGCTGGTTCGTCCTGGGCCGGGTGTCCCGAAAGGCACCCGGCCTTTTCTATTCGGCGGCGGCCACCGCCCTGCGCGCACCGAAATCGAGAAAACGCGGAAGCAGCGGCCCCGCCTTCACGAAGAAGTCCCAGGCCATCATCACCGCGCCCACCGCGAACACGACATCGCCGGGCAGGCGCATCCACTGCCAGAACAGCGTCGTGTTGTAGAAGGCCGAGCTGCGCGCATAGGCGAGGCCGTGCTCGTATACGGCGTCGAGCTGCGGCCAGCCGATGGGGAAGAAATTGAGCAGGATCCAAAGCACCAGCCCGGCATTGTAGAGCCAGAACGCCCAGCGTCCGAGCGTCTCGCTGAACGGCGCGCGCTCTCCGGCCGCGTAGCGCAGGCAGAAGTAGACGAGACCGATCGCCAGCAGCCCGAACGCACCGAACAAGGCCGTGTGCGCGTGATTGAGCGTCAGGAACGTGCCGTGCTCGTAGTAGTTCACCAGCGGCGCGTTCAACGTACCGCCGCCGAACACGCCGGCGCCGACGAAATTCCAGAACGCCGCTCCGATGATGTAGGTATAGGCGAGATTGTACTTGAAGGTCTGGTGCTGGCGGATCAGCCGGTGATGGTTGATGGCCTCGATGATCAGGAGCACGAGAGGCAGCACTTCGATGAACGAGAAGATGCTTCCCATCGGCACCCACATGCTGGGCCCGCCCGCCCAATAGAGGTGATGGCCGGTGCCGATCACCCCGCCCAGGAAGATCAGGATCAGCTCGAAATAGACCGCGCGTTCCGCAAGCATGCGGGAGACCAGGCCCGTCGCCATGAGCAGATAGGCGCTCATCGCCGCGGCGAAGAACTCGAACGACTGCTCCACCCACAGATGCACCACCCACCAGCGCCAGAAATCGGTGATGGTGAAGGATTTCTCGATGCCCGTCAGCGGGATCATGCCGAAGGCATAGAGCAGCGCGATATTGATGGTCGACGCCCAAAGCAGGTTCTCGAGCCGGATGCGGCCGGTCCAGAACTGGCGGGTGGCCTGTGCCAGCGTCTCGCGCGTCGGCCAGAGGGCGCGGAAGACCAGCAGGCTCCACAGCACCAGGCCGACGAAGAATCCGATCTGCCAGAAGCGTCCGAGCTGGATGTAGGACAGGCCCTGATTTCCGAACCAGAACCAGCCTTCCCGGATGACTCCCATGATGCCGAAATAGTCGCCGACGATGGCGCCTGCGACGACGAGAAGCGTCACCCAGAACAGGAAATCGACGAGCCAGCGCTGGCCGGGCGCCTCCTTGCCGCCGGCGATGGCCGGTGCCAGGAACAGCGCCGCGCCGATCCACGACACGCCTATCCATACGATGGGCGTCTGGATGTGCACGTCGCGCAGGAAGTTGAACGGGAACCAGCGGTTGATGTCGAAGCCGTAAAAGCTCGCGCGGTCGTAATAGGAATGGGCCATGATCGTGCCGGCGGCAATCTGCACCAGCAGCACCAGCCCCACGATCAGGAAGTATTTTCCGACACTCTTCTGGCTTGGCGTGAGCGCGCCGAATTTTGCCAGCACCGGGTCCATCGGCGCGTTGTCGGGATTGTTGAGCCAGTACTCATAGATGAAGAGCACCGCGCCGAACATCAGGAAGGTGAAGCAGAAGCTGATCCAGGTCCAGCGGAAGGTGTTGGTGGTGGGAGCGTTGCCGACGCTGGGCTCGAAGGGCCAGTTCTCTGTCCACGACCAGGTGGTTCCCGGCCGCCGCGCGACCGTGGTGAGCGCCGAGTAGATGAGAAAGTCCGCCGTCTTGAGCGCTTCTTCGCCGCTCAAACTGTAGGCGGGCGTCCATCCTTCTGCGGGGTTGCCGGTCGAAAGCTCGCGGGCGATGTCCGTCTTGAGCGTCCGGATCGCCCCCGCAAGCGCGTCGGGCAGGACCACGACCGCGCGGGTCAGATCGACCTGCTGAAGCTGCGATTGCATCGCCGCGACGACGGAAGCGGTGTCTTCGGCGGACAGCTGGCCCAGAGCCTTGCCGAACCGCTGCCGGGCGATGCCTTCCTTGGTCAGTGTGCCGAGGCGCACCAGCGTGCCGGCGGTGTAGTCCTGGCCGTAGTAGGAGCCCATGCCGTAGATGCTGCCGTAGTCCATCAGGTCGGCCTTCTGGAAGCCGGCCTTGCCGTCCACGATGTCGGACACCGTCATCAGCGTCTCGCCGGAGCCCGTGGCGAATTGGTCCGGCAGCGGCGGAGCACGGTCGTATGTGGCGATGGTCGCGAGCCCCAAGAGGGCAAAGGTGACGACCGCCACTGCGAGCAAAATCCACTTTAGGACATTGCTGACCGGATCGGCGGGAGTTGAGGCTGTGTGATCGGGAGCAGCGGTCATGGAAGTCTCCGTGAAAGACACCAACACGCGGCGAGAACAACTCGGGATGGTAGGGAACGTGCCATGCCGCATCAAGATTGGCGGGATTCGATTTGCTGTGGAGCGTTTGCCGTTCGCGGCACCGGCGGGCCGCTGCGGGCTTCGCGATTGAAAACCCGATCATCCGGTCTAGAATCCCGGCGCAGGCCGATTCTGATTCGCTCCCCGCAGGAGGCTGCGAATCGTTTTCCGGAGACGAGCGATGGTTGCATCCAGACCCCTGACGATTGCCGCTCTGCTTCTCGCAACATTCGCGGCCCAGGCGGGCGCGTCGGAAAGAAATCTCGCTCCGGCGGGACCATCCGAGCGGCACGCCGTCCCGCCGCCGAAGAGCACGTCTTTCACCGCCGTGGTCGCGGCGGACGGCACCCTGGTGCGCGGCGACGGCGCGACGGGCGCGAGCCAGCCGGAGGGCACGGGCTCCTACGAGGTCGATTTCGTGAACGATGTCAGCCAGTGCGTCTTCGTCGCAACGGTCGGCGCGACCGGCAACGAGGGGACCGAGCCGGCAAGTTTCATCACCGTGGTGCGGCGCAACGGCGTTCCCAACGGCGTCTATGTCACGACCGGCGATGGCGCGGGCAACGCCGCAAATTTTCCATTCCACCTCGATGTCGGCTGTTGAGCGGGAGGGGACGATGACAGGTAACGGAAAAGCGGCGGCCGTGCTCCTCGCCGCACTGCTCTGCGGCTCGGGACCGGCGCTCGCAGGCAGCAGCGGTTTCGCGGTGGTCCGCGACGACGGCGTTCTGAACCGCGCCGCCCATGCCATCGCCGCCCAGCACTTCGGGGCGGGCACCTATGGCGTCACGTTCGACCACAAGGTCAGCAAATGCGTCTTCACCGCGACCACCGGCTCGGAGGGCACCGGGACGGCTCCGCCGGGATTCGCGACGGTGGCCGGCATGATCGGCGATGCGGCAAGCGTGTTCGTGTCCACCTACGATGCCGCCGGCGCGCCCGCCGACCGCGGATTTCATCTCAACGTCCGCTGCTGATGGAGAACGGGATGCGCAGAACCCTCATCGTCGCGGCATCGGCCCTGTCCGTGCTTTTCGCTCCATCCGTGCGGGCCGCGCAGGGACCGAGATTTTCCGCCGTGGTCGATTCCGGCGGCGTGCTCGCGCGCGGTCTGAACGCGGCCGGCGCGACCCATCTGGCAACCGGCCAGTACGAGGTGGACTTCACCAAGAAGGTCACGCTTTGCGGCTATACCGCGACCATCGGCCTGCCCGGCGCGGCGGGCTCGTCGGATTTCGGCACGGTGAATGTGGCGAAGCGCGGAGGCAACAAGAAGGCGGTATTCGTCCAGACCTTCGACGTCGCGGGCAATCCCGCCGATCTGGGTTTCCACCTGATCGTGAACTGCTGAGTCCCGCTCAGCCGGAGGAGGCGACGGCCGCCACCGTCGGCGGCGCCCGGTGGGTGCGGGAGAAATCGGCGTCCTCCACATTGCAGCCGCGCAGATCGGCATCGGCAAGGCGCGCGTGGGCGAAGTCGCTGCCGGCGATGAGCGCATGCTTGAGATCGGCGCCGCGAAGGTCGGTATAGCGCGCAATGGCATGGTCGAGGCGCGACGGCAGGAGCCTGGCGTCCCCGATGAGGAGAGGTCCCATCGCCGCGTCCCGAAAGTCGGCATAGCTCAGCTTGGCGCCGGAGAGATTGACGCCCCGCAGGTCGGCACGCGCCAGCCGCGCGGTGCGCAGGTCCGCGCCGGAAAGGTTGCTGCCCTGCAGGGACGCGCCCTCCAGGTCGAGGCCGTAGAGATTGGCGCCCGGCGCGATCAGGGCCGTGAGCGTGGCATGGGCGAGCCGGCTCAGTCCGCGAAGGTCGACGCCGGACAGATCGGCCGGCCTGCCCTCGCGGCCGCTGGATTCGACCCAGCGGGCGTGACAGGAGAGCATTTCCTGCACGGGCACGGGAAGGTCGGCGGGACTGCGGCCACAGGTCTTGTCGGTGAGGGCGTCCGTCATGTCCGCGTCGCGCGTGATCGCCCCGTCGAAGCGCGTGCCGACGAGGATGGCTCCGGCAAGCGTGGCGCCGGAAAGGTCGCAATGAGACAGATCGGCATGCTCCAGATTTGCGCCGGAAAGGATCGCCTGCCTCAGGTTCGCGCGCACGAGGCGGCATCCCTTCATCATCGCGTCGGTGAAATCCGCCTGCATCGCGAATGCGCCGCCGATCTTCGCGCGCTCGAGATTGGCCGAGGCGAGCATCGTGCCCTCAAGCTCCGACGGTCCGAGGCGATGCTGCAGGATCCGCAAATTGCCCGAGTATTCCTTTTCCGCGATCGTGCCTTCGCGAAGATCGGCTTCGTAGAGGTCCGTGCCGATGAGATTGGCCCCGCGCAGGCAGGCGCCGCGAAGATCGGCGCGCCGCAGGCTGGCGCCGGACAGATCGGCGCGGCGCAGGTCGGCGCCGAAGAAGCCCGCCGATTCCAGCCGCGAGCCGGACAGGTTCGCTTCCTCCAGGACGGCGCCCGTGAAATCCGCGTCGGCGAGGTTGCAGTTCGACAGATCGAAGCCGGAAAGGTCGCAGAAGGCGAAGACGGCGCGCGCGCCGCCGAGCCGTCCGGCGTGCAGCATCTCGTGGCGCGCCAGCGCCGCGGCCACCGCCTTGGGCGCCGGCTTCTCGAGATTCTTCCGGGCAATGGTCTGCATTCGGCTGCTACCGGCGTCGCGCGCCATTCTTTTCCGGGCCGGGCTAATTCCGGATTAAGAGCGCCGCGCGGACGGGCCTGCGATGGGGGAAGCGGGGAACCCGAGCCGCAGGCGCGGGGTCGCCATCGTTCGCTAATCGCCTATTAAAAAGGGGCAATTTGCCTTTAATGCCTTTCAAGGCTAGGTGAGTGCGGCGCTTTTGTGTATCTTCGCCATAGGCAGCGCCCGAAATCCCGGCAGGATGCGCCAGGGAAACGGACTTGGTTGGTTGATGCCGGCGCGGACCGGGGGCCTGTCCCCGTAACGTCCTGAGCGGTTTTGGAAAAAGGGGTTCGCCTTGAAAAAGCAGTTCCTGGTGCTGACCGTTGCCATGGCCGCGCTTGCCGCCAATCCTGCCAAGGCCGACGACTGGACGGACATCACCACCGCGCTCAGCACCCCGGTCAACACCGCCGAGGCGGACAATGGCGCGCCGGGGGACATCAAGCTCGACACGGGCGGCAGCATCACGGTCCAGATCGGCGGCCCGATCGTCACGATCAATTCGAACAACAGCTATTTCCAGGTCGCCGGCACCAACATCACCGACAAGAACAACAGCAATGCCGTCGGCATTCTGGTCGACCTGACGCAGCAGAGCCTCGACGCCACCAACGCCGGCTGCCCGGTGGACAACCCCGACTGCCACACGACGGAAGGCATCGTGGAGAACGGCGGCATCGACCTGTCGGGCAGCGGCGACACCAAGCGCGGCCTGTGGCTGAAGGGGCCGGACACGACCGGCGACACCGGTCCGTTCAGCTTCACCGGCAACATCGACATGAGCGATTCTACGATGACGATTTCCGGCGACAACAGTGTCGGCGTGCTCATCGACCAGCTCGCGATCCTGAACGGCAATCTCACGCTGGGCTCGATAAACCTCCAGCCCACGTCGCAGTCCAATTCGACCGCGGGCGTGGTCGGCTTCCAGAACGACGGCGTGGTCAACGGCGACATCAACATCGGCTTCGTCGATTCCGACGCGGGCACCAACGTGGTCAGCACGCTCACCATCGTCGGCTCCACCAACAAGAGCGCGAACGGCACCATCGGCCTCGAGCTCAACGGCGATGTCTTCGGCAACGTCGTTGTCGGCGACGGCTCGAAGGTGCTTGCCTACGGCACCAACGCGCAGGGCATCCTCCTGACCGGCAATATCCGCGAGGCCTGCGACCAGTCCGATCCCCCGGTCTGCACCGGCGGCAGCCTCATCAACAACGGCACGATCGGGACCTTCGGCTCGACCGCACAGGCCGTGAACGACACGGGCAACCCGACGTCGGGCTCGGCCCTTTCCATCGGCGGAAGCATCGACGACGGCATCGTCAACAACGGACCCACGAACGAGTCCGATCCCACCATCGCGGCCTCGCTCCAGTCCTCGAGCTTCGCGGCGACCGTGCTGATTTCGCCGTCGCTGCAGAACGCGCTCAATCCGGACCCGATCGTGATCGGCGTGTACCGGGAGGACACGGTCGATCCCGGCTTCAGCTTCTACAACCGCGGTTCGATCGTGGCCTCTCCGGCCAACGCGGACCAGACCGTCGCGGCCGTCAACATCACCGGCTTCAACGACGTTTCGACGACCCTGACCGGCGGCTTCTTCAATTCCGGCACGATCGGCGCGACGGCCGTGGGCAAGACCGGCGGCGTTTCGGCGATTGCCTTCGCCATCGGCTCGAACGCCGTCGTCGGCGGTAACGACACCTACACCTACGACAGCGGCTGCGACTGCATGCTCTATTCGGGCGGCGACGGCAGCAAGATCCTTCCCGAGGATCTGGCCGCGCTCGTCATCTCCAACGAATCGGGCGGCGGAAAAATTACCGCGTCCGTGTCCGGCGCCGTCGGCAACAGCACGGCGATCGCGGTCAGCGTCAGCAGGACGGGCACGCTGCCTTCCATGATCAATTCCGGCCTGATTCAGGCTGTCGCGACGTCCACGGACAGCACCGTGTCGGGACTGACGGCGGTCGCCATCCAGGACAATTCGGGCACACTCACCTACATCCAGAACAACGGCACCATCCAGGCGATCGCCACCACGCTCGACGACGGCTCGCAGACGGCAACCGCGATCGACCTCAGCGGCGGCACCGGCGGGACGCCGGCGGCCAACGGCGTCGAAATCCTCGACCAGGCGACCGCGAACCAGAACGCCACCATCATCGGCGACATCCGTTTCGGCGAGGGCGACCATCAGCTGCTGAACGTTTTCGGCCTCAGCACCGATCATATCGCGACGATCGGTGGCGACATCTTCTTCGGCGGCGGCAGCACCTTCGGCAGCGACGAGTTGAACATCGGCAATTTCGCCACCGTGACCGGCGCCGTGACCGCCGCGAACGGCGTCAGCGTCGATGTCCAGAACGGCGGCACGCTGGTGCTGACGAACGACCAGAAGGCGCTGCTCGCGCAGGAATTCCGTATCGAAAGCGGCGGAACCCTCGATCTCACCGTGAAGGAATCCTTCGCGTCGGGCATCGTCGACGCCTCGCACGAGACCGACGGCTTCATCGTTCTGGATCCCAACGCGAAGCTCAACATCACCTACGGCAGCTTCATCCCGGCGAATTCCGACTTCGTCCTGTTCAAGGCGAACAACGGACAGCTCTCGGTGTCGGACATCAATGCCTACAACCAGCAGCTCGCCGATTCCCTGCCGTTCCTTTTCAACTCGGCGACCCTGCACATCGACACGTCGGACGTGCTCACCGACAGCCTGATCCTGTCGGTGGACATCAAGACCGCCGATCAGCTCGGCCTGACCGGCTACGGCTCGCAGATGCTGACCTTCGCCAACCAGGCGCTGAGCGTCGACGACGATCTGGGCGCGGCCCTGGTCGCGGGCGTGACCGACCAGCAGTCGGCGCAGCGCGCCTACGACCAGTTCGCGCCCAACGTCACCGGCGGCGCGCGCGCCATCGCGATGTCCCTGACCGACCAGGCCACGGGCCCCGTCGCGGCGCGCCAGCGCATCCTGCGCATGTACGGCAAGGAATCCGGCGACGTGACGCTGTGGGGGCAGGAATTCGCCGAATACATCAAGGATCCGGGCGATACGTCGACGGGCCGCACCGGCTTCAAGGATCACGGCTTCGGCTTCGTGCTCGGCCTCGACGGCGGCGATCCCAAGATCGGCTGGTACGGCGGCGCCTTCACCTTCTATTCCGGCGACATCGTCGAGGCGCTTCCGCGCAACAGCCATACCAACACGCTGTGGTACATGCTGACGGGCTACACCGACTGGCGCGGCCGCGGCCTGTTCCTCGATACCAAGCTCGACATCGGATATGTCCAGCTCAAGGGCAAGCGGTTCCTGGATCTGACGATTCCGCCGCCCGCGGGCGGGACCACGCCGACGCATGTCGTCGCCGAAGCCGACAGCAACCGTCCCGGCCTCGTCGGATCGGCCGGCGTCACGACGGGCGTCATCCTCGCCTATGGCGCGACCACCTTCACGCCGCAGCTGAGCCTCGACGGCATGACCTATCGCGAGGAAGGCTTCACCGAGACCCATCCCTCGACCTCGGCCGGCAACGGCAAGGGCTTCGATCTGACGACGCAGTCCTACTACGCCAATTCGCTGCGGCTGTTCCTCGGCGCGGATGTGCGCGAGGACCTCAATCTCGGGGACTTCTTCCTGCAGCCCGACGTGCGCCTGGGCTATCGCTACGACTTCCTCAACGATCCGGCGAAGCTGACGGCGCATTTCACCAATATCGGTGCCACCGTGCCGACGCCGGGACCGAACTTCTCCATCACCGGGCCCGACCCCTCGCAGGGCAATTTCGTGGCGGGCGCGTCGATTTCGGCGACGACCGACGCATGGACGCTCGGCGCCAATTTCGACTATGTGCGCGGAACCAACGGCGTGACGACGGAAGTGGGCACGATCCACCTGCTCGGAAGGATCTAGCCCCGCGCGGCCTCAACGAACCGCGCCAGATCCTCTTCGGGCGTGGCGAAGGCGGTCACGAGGCGGACGAGGGTGCGCCCGTCCCGCGGCGGCAGCCAGTCGTAGAACGAGGCGCCGGCGCGCCGAAGCCTCGCCGCCATCTCGTCGGGGATGCTGGCGAACACGATATTGGCCTCGACCGGCCAGGCGATCCGCACCAACGGCACTTCCGCGAGCGCGCCGGCAAGGCGCCGGGCGAGCGCGTTGGCGCGCCGGGCATTGCGCAGCCAAAGATCGTCCTCGAGATAGGCTTCGAGCTGCGCGGAAACGAACCGCATCTTCGAAATCAGATGGCCGGATTTCTTGCGGCTGTAGGGAAAATCGCCTGCCTGCCGCGGATCGAAGAACACGACGGCCTCGGCGCCTGCCGCGCCGTTCTTCGTCGCGCCGAAGGACATCGCGTCGACCCCGGCGCGCCAGGTCAGATCGGCGGGCGGGCAGGACAGGGCGGCGAGCGCATTGGCGAAGCGCGCCCCGTCCATGTGCAGCTTCATCCCGTGATCCCTGGCGAGGACGGCAATGGCGGCGATTTCCCCGGGCGTGTAGAGCGTTCCGGCTTCCGTGGCCTGGGTAATGCTGATCGCGGCCGGCTGGGCGTGATGCACGTCGCCCTTGTGGATCGGGGCGAGCGCGGCCGCGAGAACGTCCGGGGTGAGCTTCCCGCCCTGCGTATCCAGCCCGATCAGCCTCGCCCCGTGCGAGAAGAACTCGCTCGCGCCGCATTCGTCGACGGCGACGTGGCTCTGCGCATGGCAGAAGATGGCGCCGTGAGGGGGCGCGAACGCGGAAAGGGCCAGCGCGTTGGCGGCGGTGCCGCTGATGACCGGAAAGACGGCGACGTCGCGCTCGAAGATATCCGAGAATCTGCGCTGCAATCGGGCCGTGACCGCGTCGTCGCCATAGGGCGCCGCGGTCCCTGCTCCGGCGCGGGCAATGGCATCCAGGATTTCCGGCGATGCGCCGTAGCAATTGTCGCTCGTGAAATTCACCGGCGCGTCACCAGCTCCCGGTGTTGGGCATCGACATCCAGGGTTCCGCCGGCGCCAGCGGCGCGCCTTCCTGCAGCAGCTCGATCGAGATGCCGTCCGGGGAGCGCACGAAGGCCATGTGCCCGTCTCGCGGCGGCCGGTTTATCGTGACGCCGCCGTCCATGAGCCTGCGGCAGAGCGCGTAGATGTCCTTCACGCGGTAGGCGAGGTGGCCGAAATTCCGCCCGCCGGTATAGGTCTCCGCATCCCAGTTGTAGGTCAGCTCGATCGCCGGCGCCTGGTCCTGCGCGCGCTCCGCATCGTCGGGGGCGGCAAGGAAGACGAGCGTGAACCGGCCCTTTTCGTTTTCGATCCGGCGGATTTCGCGCAGTCCCAGCTTCGCGCAGTAGAAGTCGAGTGCCGCATCCAGATCGGAAACGCGGACCATGGTGTGGAGATAACGCATTGTTGCAGCCTTCACATTTTGCTGAGCGGACGTCCGTCACGACCGCGCGGGCGGACCCTATCATCCCGGCGCGCGCGCACAATCGATGCGGCCGAACGAGCGCGTCCCGCCGGGAACCTCGAGGATTTCCCGGACGCCGCCGCCGCGCGCCGTGTCGAGCGGTTCCGGCGCCAGCTGTGCGTAATGCCTTGAATCCGCGAGGTGATACGATTCGTCGCGTGTCGCCCCGCCGTCATATGACACACAAATGCCCGGTTGGGGCCAGAGACCATTCCCCATGGATTTGCGTTTGGTACGCGTATGCAGGCCCCGGAACGCCGGGGGCGGGCGCGCTGCGGCCGGGAAAATTCCCTCGCGGCGGCCCGAACAACTGGGCTAGTTAAGGCGGCAGGATTAACCCATCGAAAGACTGGACCGATCCGAGAACCATGATTACGATTGCCGGAACAACTGTTGAGCGCCTCTGGGATAGGGCGCCTCCAGGGGGATGCGTGAGTTTCACTCTCTGTCGCAGGGCCCGGCGCCTTTGCGCCGGGTTTAGTTTTGTCAGGTCGAAGTAAAACCATGGAACAACCTTTCCACAGCATGCGGACGGTCCCGAACCGTTTCACCCCCCAGAAGGCCGCCTGGATGGGCGCCGCAGTTCTCCTTCAGGCGGGCTTTATATGGGCACTGGCCTCCGGACTTGCATCCACGCTGATCGCCAAGCTCCCCGAAGAGCTGAAGGTCGCGGTCGAACAGGAGAAGGTCCAGCCGAAGCCGCCTCCCCCGCCGCCGCCGCAGGTCGAGCTGCCGCCGCCGCCGGTCGTTCCGCCGCCCGACATCAACATCCAGATCGAAACCCAGACACCCAGCCCCATAACGGTAACGAACAAGCCGCCGCCGCCGCCCGCGCCGGTGCATCAGGCGATTTCGACGCCGGTGTCCATCGGCCGCAAGCACGAATGTTCGCAGGTCTATCCGCCGATGTCCGTCAAGCTCGGCGAGGAAGGCATCACAACGCTGTCCTTCCATGTGACCACGGATGGAAGCGTCAACAACGTCACGGTCGCCAAGTCGAGCGGCTCACAACGTCTTGACGACGCTGCCGTGTCCTGCGCCAGCCGCTGGCGCTACAAGCCGGCGACCGTGGACGGCAACCCCGTCGAACGGGAGTGGCAGGCCGCCGTGCAGTGGAGGCTCAAGTAAATTCTGGCATTGCTGAGTGAGACCGATCATTGGGATTGGTCGAATGAGACAGGAATTAGAGACGGAGTAGCTGAAAAATGATCTCGAGATACCTAACGATCGTTGCGACGGTTGTTTTGATGTCCGGCGCCGCACTGGCCCAGGACAATAGTTCGACCACGCCGCCGCCCGCCTCGACGGATACGGCTGCGCCCGCCGCCCCCGACGCGGCCGCCCCTGCCGCTCCAGCCCCGGCTCCTGCCGTCAAGGCGCCTTCGCCCTCGGCGACGCCGGCGGAGAACCCCTATGGTCTCCAGGACATCATCAACAAGGGCAACCCGGTGTCGCTGGGCGTGCTTGCGCTGCTGGCGATCATGTCGGTCGGAAGCTGGTACATCTTCTTCGTCAAGTATTTCGAGCAGGGCCGCATCCTTAGCCAGGCCCGCACGGTCGAGCGGCGCTTCTGGTCGTCCGGCACGCTGAACGAAGGCATCGACAAGCTGCCGAAGAACTCCATGTTCCGCCTCATCGCGGAAAGCGGTGTGCGCGCCAGCCAGGGCGGCACCTCGCTCGTCGGCCTGAACGACTGGATCGCCATGTCGCTGACGCGCCAGCTCGACGACGCCAATGCGCGGCTCCAGGGCGGCATCGCCTTCCTCGCCTCGGTCGGCTCGACGGCGCCGTTCGTCGGTCTGTTCGGCACGGTGTGGGGCATCCTGCAGGCGCTCATCGCCATCGGCGTCGCCGGTCAGGCCTCGATCGACAAGGTCGCCGGTCCGGTGGGCGAGGCGCTGATCATGACCGCGCTCGGCCTGTTCGTGGCCGTTCCCGCGGTGCTCTGCTACAACTTCCTCGTCCGCCGTAACAAGGTCATCAACGAGAAGCTTCGCGGCTTCGCGGGCGACCTGCAGACCTATCTGATCTCCAAGAGCAAATAGGCCACGGATTCGGAAGCCAGGAGAGTAATCCGCGATGGCAATGGACGTTCAAACCGATGTGCTCGACGAAGATGCTGAGCTGAACACGACCATCAACACCACGCCGCTCGTCGACGTGATGCTCGTGCTGCTCATCATCTTCCTCGTGACCATCCCGGTGATCGTGAAGACGGTTCCGGTCACCCTGCCGAACGATAGGAATATCGCGACGCAGACGAAGCCGGAGAACATCGTCATCGCGGTCGATAGGGACGAAAACGTCTACTACAACAACCAGCCGATCGACCCGAGCGAGTTGAAGGGCCGGTTCGAGGACGCGCTGCGGCGCGCGCAGGCCCAGGGCCTGAGCGCCGCAAACATGCCGGAAGTGCACATCCGCGGCGACCGCCGCGCGCATTTCCGCGCGATCGGGCGCGTCATCTTCGCGTGCCAGCAGGCGGGAATCCTGAAAGTCGGATTCCTTACCGAGCCGCGCAACGAAGGCGGCTGAGGCACAGGAATCGAAAGGTAATCCGTCATGGCAATGAATGTCGGCCCGGGCAGCGGCGAGGGCGAGGTGATGGTGGAGATGAACACCACGCCGCTGATCGACGTGATGCTCGTGCTTCTCACCCTTCTCATCATCACGCTGCCCATTCAGACCCATGCGGTGAAGCTCGACATGCCGAAGCCCGCCGAGAACCCGCCGCCGCCCCTGGTCCAGCCGATCGATCTGCGCATCGATTTCGATGGCTCGATCATCTGGAACGGCACGCCGATCGACCGGGGCACGATGGACAGCTATTTCGTGTCGCAGGCGCAGCAGGAGCTGCCATTGCAGCCGGAAATCCACCTCAATCCGGACGTATTGGCGAAGTACGATACGGTCGCAATGGTACTCGCCGACGCGCAGCGGCTCGGAATAACCAAGATCGGGTTCCAAAACACGGCGCAGTACCAATAGAGTGAGGGGCGACCGCGGTCGATCGGAGCATGCGGTCGCATGTTTCCGGGACCCCGCGCCCAAAGTGAGGTCCTTGAGATGAAATTCACGAAACTCCGCGCCCGCTTCTCGGCGCTTGTTCTGGGCGTGGCCGTCGCCGCGGGAGGGGCGCTGTCCGTCACGCCGGCGGACGCGGCCGTCAGGCCGGCGGTCGGCAAGCCGCTGCAGGAGGCGCAGAGCCTCGCGGCCCAGGGCAACTACTCCGCCGCCATGGCGAAGGTGAACCAGGCCGCCTCCGTCGGCGGATTGACCGGCGAGGAGAGCCGCGTCATCGGGCAGATGAAGGCCTATATCGCCGCCAAGTCGAGCGCGACCAGCGGCGCCGGCAAGCTCGCCGCCGACTATCGCGCGGGACGCTGGAGCGCGGTGATCGCGGATGCGAATTCCATGGGCTCGCTCAGCGCCAACGACATGGCGGCCGTCGCGACCGCCTACTACAAGCTCGGGCAGCACGCGCAGTGCGTGCGCTATATCCGCAGCCATTTCGGCAGCGGCGCAAGCGACGTCGTGCTCAAGATCCAGATGGCCTGCGCCTTCGAGGCCGGCGACGACGCCGCACAGACGGCAGCGCTCGAGCAGCTCGTCGCGCGCAACAACACGCCCGAATACTGGGGCCAGTACCTCAAGGCCGCGGAGCGGACGCGCGGCCTCAATGACCATCAGACGCTGGACATCTATCGGGTCAAGTATCGCACCGGCGCGATGACGACCGCGCAGGATTACACGCTTCTCGCCAAGCTCGCCTTCGCTGCCGGCTTCCCCGCCGAGGCCCTCGCCGTCGAGAAGAAGGGCATCGACGCCAAGATTCTTTCCGGCGAAAGCACGAACCGGCTCCTCGGAATGACCCAGGCCCAGGTCGCAGCCAATCAGGGAAGCTGGGAAAAGCGCGTCGCCGAGGCCAGGGCCGCGCGAACGGGCGACCCGCTTATCAAGCTCGGCGAGGAGCTCTGGGGCCAGGACAAGGGCAAGGAAGCGGTCGACCTCATCCAGGAAGGCATCAAGAAGGACAAGGTCGACAACAACAACGCGCAGATCCGCCTCGGCACGGCCTATCTCGCCGCCGGACGGAAGTCCGACGCGCTGCGCGCCTTCGCGGCGGTGAAGGGCGATGCGCGCTGGGAAGTGATCGCAAAGATCTGGACCCTCTACGCCAAGAAATAGTCTCGCCCGGGCGATGGGCGCGGGAAGTGCAGGGCGCAAACCCTGCCCTTCGCGCTTTGGCTCGTCGCCGCCGGGCGGATCCGGCCGGAGCCGTCTCGTAGAGGGGCCGGCGGGCGGCTATAAGCGCAGGCACGGGCGGCCCTTCCGTCCGCATGGGACCCGCCGATGTTCGGACAGCTCACGCCGGAGGAAGCCGAGGCGCTGTTACTCAGCCTCAGGGTCGCCGTGGTTGCGGTCGCCGCGGCGCTCCCCTTCGCGATGGCCACGGCCGTTCTGCTGGCGCGGACCCGGTTTCCCGGCAAGCTCGTGGTGGACGGAATCGTCCATCTCCCGCTGGTGCTGCCGCCTGTCGCCATCGGGTTCCTTCTTCTCGTCGTCTTCGGAACGCGCGCGGGCGTCGGCGGCTGGCTGTACCAGGCCTTCGGCATCCGCTTCGTCTTCAGCTGGACCGGCGCGGCACTGGCCTCGGCGCTCATCACCTTCCCGTTCCAGGTGCGGGCCATAAGGCTGGCGCTGGAAAGCGCCGATCCCGGTCTCGACGCCGCGGCGCGCACGCTCGGGGCCGGCCGGCTCGACCGGCTGGTCAACCTGACGCTCCCGCTCGCGATGCCGGGGATCGTGACGGGCCTGATCACGGCGTTTGCCGCCTGCCTGGGCGAATTCGGGGCCATCATCACTTTCGTGTCCAACATTCCGGGCGAGACGCGCACCCTGCCGCTCGCCATCTACACGGCGCTGCAGACCCCCGGCGGCGAGACGGAGGCGGCGAGGCTGTCGCTCCTGTCGATCGTCCTGGCGCTGGCGTTCATGACGCTGGCCGAGTTCGCCCAGCGCAGGCTGCGGCGATGAGCCTGGATGTGTTCCTCCGTCACCGCTTCGGCGCGTTCGCGCTCGAGGTGGAATTCAGGATCGCGCGTCCCTGCGTCACCGCGCTGTTCGGCCCGTCCGGCGCCGGCAAGACGAGCGTCGTGAATGCCATTGCCGGACTGTTCCGGCCGCGAGAGGGGCGCATCGTCCTCGGCGGCCGCACGCTTCTGGATACGGGCGCGCGTCTCTGCATCCCTCCGGAGGAGCGCCGCGCCGGCTATGTGTTCCAGGATTCGCGGCTGTTTCCGCACATGAGCGTCGAGGACAATCTTCGCTTCGGCTGGCGCCGCGCCGCGACGCGCGCGGGCCCGGCCGAAATCGCCCATGTGATCGAGCTTCTGGGTCTGGGGCATCTTCTCAAGCGCCCTCCCAGGGCCCTTTCGGGCGGCGAGAAGGCGCGTGTCGCGCTCGGGCGCGCGCTGTTGTCCTCGCCGGAGGTGCTTCTGCTCGACGAGCCGCTCGCCGCCCTCGATGCCGCGCGGCGCGGCGAGATCCTGCCCTATCTCGAGCGCCTGCGCGACGAGACCCGCCTGCCCATGGTCTATGTCAGCCATCTCGTCGAGGAGGTGGCGCGAATCGCCGACGAGGTCGTCATGCTGCGGGACGGACGGGTGGCCGCCCAGGGTCCGGTGTTCGATCTGCTCACGCGCATAGAGGCAGGCGAAGGCGCCGCCGCCGGCGCGGTGATCGACACCGCGGTCGCTGCGCACCGCGCGGCCGAAGGCCTGAGCGAGCTCGGATTCGACGGCGGCAGGCTCGTCGTCCCGCTGCTCGCGCGTGCGCCGGGCGAGCGCGTGCGCGTGCGCGTGCGGGCGGAGGACATCCTGCTCGCGTGCGAGGAACCGCGCGCCATCAGCGCCAACAACGTCCTTGCCGCGACGGTAAGCGCCGTGCGCGCAGGCGCCGGTCCGCATGCCGACATCCAGCTCGCCTGCGGCGGCATCCGCCTCGTCGCGCGCATCACGCGCGCGTCCGCCGAAAGGCTGTCCCTGCGGCCGGGAATGCCGGTTTACGCGGTCATCAAGAGCGTTATTGTGGATTCCTCGAACTGAGCCCGGCCCGGCGCGTTCGGCGCGCGGTGCCGAACGTGCCAAGCCCGCGGATCCGAGGTGCCGTCATGCCGCTCATACCCTATGCCGACACGGATGCCCTGGCCGGCGATGCGCAGGACACCTTCGAGGGCCTGCGCCGCAAGCTCAACATCTTCCGCATGATGGCGAATGCGCGGACCTGTTTCGCGCCCGCGCTCGGTCTCGGCAACGCGATCCTTACCCGGCAGGAGCTCGACAAGGCCCTGCGGGAGCTCGTCATTCTCGCGGTCGCGCGGCTGGAGGGCGGAATCTACGAATGGGTGCAGCACGTGCCGATCGCGGAGCGCGCGGGCTGCACGAAGGAGCAGATCGCCGCGCTGGAGGCGCTGCGCTTCGACGATGCGTCTCTGGACGCGCGCGCAGTAGCGATGCTGCGGCTGGTGCGCGGCGTCGTCCGCGAGGTCGCGGCGGGCGAGGCGGCGGTGGAGGAGGCGCGGCGGCATTTCTCGCCGCAGGAGATCGTCGAGATCATCCTCACCTGCGGCTTCTACATGACGATGGCGCGGCTGACCGAGACAACGCGGGTCGAGGTCGATCCGCCGCCCGGCGTCAGCGTTCCGCACTGGACGAGGGTTTCCTGAACACGACCCGCCTGGACAGCGTGAAGTTGAACGCAAGTCCGGCGAGCACGCCGCAGGCCAGCGCCAGGAGGGGATCGATGCCCGCGAGGCGGATCAGGATCTCGTAGAGCGCGAAGTTGACCAGCGCCCCGACGCTGTTGGTCGCGACGAACCGCAGCCATTCGCGCGCCATCCCGGCGGCGCCCGCGCTGGCATGCTCGCGGAAGGTGAAGCGCCGGTTTCCCCACCAGGTGAAGGTGACGGACGGGACGAAAGCGAAGAACCACGCCGCATCCTTTCCCAGCTCCAGCGCGTGCAGCGCGATCCAGAGCGCGGCCTCGTTGACCGCGAAGCCCGCCGCGCCCACCGCGGCAAAGCGCAGGAAGGCGCTCACGGGAGCGTCAGATCCTGGGGTCCCGGTATGGCCAGATAGGCCATGCGCTTCTCTTCCCAGCGCCCGCGCGTGACCGTATCCAGGATGAGGCCGCTCGCGAGCGCCAGGAACGCCAGCACCATCGCGCCGACCGCTACCAGCGCCGTCGGCAGGCGCGGCACGAATCCGGTCTGGAAATACTCGAGCACCACCGGGGTTCCTATCACCAGGGAAAACGCGGCGAGCAGGGCGAAGATCGTGGTGAAGAACACGAGCGGCCGTTCCTCGCGCACCAGCGCCGCGATCGTGAACAGGATGCGGAAGCCGTCCCGCCAGGTGTTCAGCTTGCTCACCGAGCCGACCGGCCGCTCCTTGTAGCGGGTCTCGACCTCGGCCATCGGCATCAGCAGGCGCACCGCGTGAACCGTAAGCTCCGTTTCTATGCCGAAGCCCTCGGCGGTGAAGGGAAAGGACTTCACGAACCGCCGCGACAGCACGCGGTAGCCGGTCAGGAGGTCGTGGAGCTTGACCCTGAACATCATCGAGGTCAGCCCGGTGAGCATCCGGTTGCCGAAGACATGGCCGGTGCGATAGGCGCTCTGGCCGGTGGCCACGCGGCGGCCGGAAACGATGTCCAGCCCTTCCGTCACCAGCCTGCGGATCAGCATGGGCGCCGCGGTGGGATCGTAGGTATCGTCGCCGTCGACCAGTATGTAGATGTCGGCCTCGATGTCGGCGAACATGCGGCGCACGACATTGCCCTTCCCCTGGCGCGTCTCGGAACGGACGACGGCTCCGGCCTCGCGCGCGCGCGCCACGGTCGCATCCCTGGAGTTGTTGTCGTAGACGTAGATCGTGGCGGTGGGCAGTGCGGCCCGGAAGTCGCGCACGACCAGCCCGATCGCGGCCTCCTCGTTGTAGCAGGGCACGAGCACGGCAATTCTGGCTTCCGGCATGGTCAGTGTTTCCCCGGCCGCGGAAATAGCGGACACAATTGATAGGCTCCCAGAATATTGGTGTCGAACAGATTGCATTTCGGCCAGTCGATGGCGAGATCGTACTCCGCGAGCGCATCGTGGGCGCGGGTCATGTCGTCCGCGTCGGCCATGAGGTAAAGGTCGCCCCGGAACGCCCTGACGCGTGCGCGCATGATCCGCGTCAGCCCCGAGCCGTCCCCGGGATGAAGCATCCAGCCGTCGATGCGCAGCACCGCGATCCGATGCGGCAGCTCCGGCACGATGAAGCCCATGGGCTCGTTGCCCGTCATCAGGACCATGGTGCGATCGGGGTGGGGAATGTCCGGAACGGCGACGTCGACATAGGGATCGCCCAGCGGCGCGCGCTCGAGGAAATCGGGCCGGGTCAGGAGCAGCGCCGCGCAGTAAAGGGCGCCGAGGGCGAGAAGCTGCGCGCGCCGCGCGACCGGCATCAGGCCGACCGCCGCGGCGATCAGGATCGGCGACAGCATCTCCAGCGTCAGGATGTAGCGATAGATCGCGAAGACCTTGAGCCATGCGACATAGGAGACCGCGGCGAAGGCGAAGAGCACGCGGCTCTCTCCGGGCGCCACGAGCGGATCGCGCGACCCGCGGCCCGCCATCCAGACCAGCAGCGCCGCGATGACGCTCGCATAGGCCAGGGGAACGCGGATGTCGCGATAGGGAAGATCGTCGGCGACGGACCAGTCGTAGCCGAAATAGACCGGATAGAGAATCTGCTTCCAGAAACGGGTCGGCACGAAACGCAGGTCGCGGTAGTCGCGGTCGAGCGCGAGCGCCGAACGGAAATGCTCGTTGAAATAGGGAAACAGGGGATTGCCGGTCAGATGCTGCATCTCCAGCATCCAGTAGCCGCCGGTCAGCGCCGCCCCGGCGATTCCGCCCAGCGCACCCGCGCCGGCGCGCGCGGCAAGGTGCTTCCAGTCACCGCCCGTGAAAAGGATCGCGGCTCCGACGCCGAGCGCGAACGGTGCTTCCGGCAGCTTCAATCCGACGGTCGCGCCGGTCAGGAAGGCCGCGCCGAAGGACAGCGCCGCCGCCGTCCCGAGCGGCCCCGCGCGGAGCGTTTCGTGCCGCACGACCAGGATGGCGACGCTCGCCAGGATGAACACGCTCATCACATTGTCGTAGTAGTGCAGCCCGAGCAGGCTGAGCGTCAGTCCGCCGGTCTGGCCGAGCAGCGCAAGCGCCCCCGCGCCCAGCTTGTACTCCTCGATGCGCAGGCACTGCCGCGCGATGAGATAGAGCGGAACGACATTGGCGCCCTGCACGGCGCCGAGCGCGGCGAGCGCGGCCCAGGACGGCGCATGCGAGGCCAGCCAGTAGAACGGAATGTCGAGGAAGGGGTTGTAGTAGCTCGCCTGGTGCGCGACGGCGACGTCGATCGAAAGCCGCCCGTTGAGGAATGCGTAAGGGATGTACCAGTGGTAGTTGCGGAAATCCCAGGACGTGTCCTTGCCCAGGAACGCGGCGAACCCAGCCCAGAACGCGATCGTCGCGGCAAGGAACAGCCACTCGCTGGGCGCAAGGCGCAGGCTGCGCGTGACGGGCAAGGGCGCGGACATCGGGTGGCCGGAAGAGGTTCGGCGCGAAACTAGAGGCATCCTGCGATTTGGTACAGGCTCCGGGCCGGCGTCGCAGCCGCGCCGCGCCCGAACCGCAGGCGGGCGCTAGGGTTCCGGGACCGGCGGGTCCACCGCCAGGTTGGACAGGAACTGTCGCGTGCAGCTCTGCCAGCTGCGGCCGAGCGCGAACGCCCGGCAGCGCTCGCGCGGAATGGCCAGCGCGTCGCGGCAGGCAATGTCCAGATCGGCATGCAGCACCGCCACGTCGCTGCCGCCGACCACGTCGAGAGGGCCCTGCACAGGGTAGGCCGCGACCGGCGTTCCGCAGGCGAGGGCCTCCAGCACGACAAGGCCGAAGGTGTCGGTCCGGCTGGGAAAGACGAAGACGTCGCTCGCGGCGTAGGCGCGAACGAGATCCTCGCCGGCTTTCGGGCCGAGGAATTTCGCTTCCGGGAATTTGCGATGCATGGCAGCGCGCGCCGGACCGTCGCCGACCACCACCTTCGTCCCCGGCAGATCGAGATCGAGGAACGCCTCGATGTTCTTCTCGATGGCGACGCGGCCGACATAGAGGAACACCGGCCGGGGGAAGCCGAGATCCGCGCCCGCGATCGGGCGGAAATGCGCAACGTCCACGCCGCGCGACCAGATGCGGACATTGGTGAAGCCGTGATCCTCGAGCTCGCGCTTCAGCGACGGCGTGGCCACCATCATCGCCGTCGCCGGCCCATGGAACCAGCGCAGGAAGCGATAGACCAGCGCCTCGGAAACGAAGGGAAAGCGCGCATGGACATATTCGGGAAAGCGCGTGTGGAACGAGGTCGTGAACGGAATGCCGTAGCGGATGCAGATCGCCCGCGCCGAAAGCCCGAGCGTGCCCTCCGTTGCGATGTGGATCGCATCGGGCGCGAACTCGCGAATCTCCTTTTCGAGCGCCCGCCGCGGGAAGAGGGAGAGGCGGATCTCCGCATAGGTCGGCAGCGGCAGCGTGCGGCGGCCCTCCGGCGTCGCGTAGCGCACCTCGTGGCCCATGCTTTTCAGGTCGCGTCCCAGCATTTCGAGCGTGCGCACGACGCCGTTGACCTGCGGCTTCCAGGCGTCGGTCACGATCAGGACTTTGAGGCTCTCGCTGTCCGAGGCGATACCGATGCCGGGTGGCATGGCGCCGCCCGGCCTCAAGCGGCGAATCCTACGTTTGTAGAGCCGTGGCCTGGCGGGCGGCGACCAGAGCGGGTTCGTGCGAAGGAGTGGCTGTTGTCCAGCGCAGAATCTCCAGATTTCCGCGGGCATCTTCGACAAGGGCGGAGCAGCTTTCAACCCAATCTCCGTCGTTGAGATAAAGGATGTCGCCGATCCGGCGCATCTCGGCATGGTGGATGTGGCCGCACATCACCCCGTCCACGCCCCGGCTCGCCGCGGCGCGCGCGACGATCTCCTCGTAGCGCGAGACGTATTCGACCGCGTTCTTCACCGCGCGCTTCAGATAGGCGGACAGGGACCAGTACGGCAGGCCGAGCGCGCGCCGGACCGCGTGCAGGCCGTCGTTGAGCCGCAGCGCCAGCGAATAGGCACGGTCGCCGACATGGGCCAGCCATTTCGCGCAGCCGATGACCCCGTCGAACTGGTCGCCGTGGATGACCAGGAGGCGCAGGCCCGCCGCGGTCTCGTGGATGGCCTCGAGCGTGACCTCGATGCCCGCGACGCTGCGGCCGACATAGCCGCGCAGGAATTCGTCGTGATTGCCGGGCACGTACACGACGCGCGTGCCCTCGTCGACCTTCTTCAGCACCTCGGCGACGCAGCGCTCCTGCGCCGCGCTCCAGAACCAGCGCTTGAACTGCCAGCCGTCGATGATGTCGCCGACGAGGTAGAGCGTGTCGCAGGAATTGCGGGCGAGGAAGTCGGCCAGCATCTCCGCCTTGCAGCCGCGCGTGCCCAGATGCGTGTCGGAGATGAAGATGGTGCGATGGTGCCGGTGCGGGCGGAAGCGGGGCGCGGGGGGCGTGGCTGCGGGTGCCCGCTTGCGCCGCTCCGTCAGGGCAGGCAGCGAGCGGACATAGGCGCTGACGCTCCAGGCGGTCTCGGCCATCGCGCGGCTCCGTCTGCGAATCGCTTTCGCGGGTTGCGCATCCCGGGTAGCCGAGGCCCGCGACTCTTTTATTGCGCCGCAACGACAGAATGGTGACTCGGCGTCAGCCGCTCGGCCCGGCCCGGTTCTGTGCACCTGCACAATAAGCGGGCGCGTGGGGCGCGCTTGCCCGATATTTCGCCAGAAACCGCGAATTTATCGGGCAATATCGCGACTTTTCCGGATCGTGAAATTTCAAGAAATCGCTTGTGCGCGCTGCACTGCGGGAGCATATTTTTGCAGTGCGGCATCGCGAGCCTCCCTCGAGACGCCGCCGCCCTTCCTGGGCGTTTCCTCCCTGAACTTGGCCGCTCCCCCCGGGGCGGCCTTTTTTCTTGTCACTCGGCGGCCAGCGGCGCGGCGCCGGCCCGGCCGAGCTCGTCCGGGTCGAGCGACGTGAGCCTGTTCAGCGCCGCGTTCAGCCTTTCGCGCACCGCGCCGAAATTCGCGTGGGGCTCGATGCTTTCCTCGTCGAGATAGAGCGTGCGGTTGATCTCGATCTGCAGGGCGTGAACATGCGCCTCGCGCCGGCCGTAGAGATGGGTGGTATAGCCGCCTGCATAGGGCGCGTTGCGCGCGACGCCGAATCCCGAGCGGGCGAAAGCCGCCTCGGCCCATCGCGTCAGCGCGGGCGAGGCGGCGGCTCCGAAACGGTCGCCCAGAACGACGTCGGGCACCGCGGCCGCGGACGGCATCGAGTGACAGTCGATGAGGATGGCGATGCCGAACTGCGCGCGCGTTTCCTCGATCAGACGCGCAAGCGCCGCGTGATAGGGGACGTGGAGCCGCGCGATGCGCTCCTGCGCGTCTTCCGGCCTGAGCTTCGCGCGGTAGATTTCCGCGCCGTCGCGCACGATGCGCGGTATGACGCCGAGACCCGCGTTCACGCGCGCGTTCGGCGCATCCGCGCCCACCGCGAGCGGTCCGTCGAACATCGAAGGATCGAGTTCGCCCGGCGCGCGGTTGGCATCGACGAAGGCGCGGGGAAAGCGCGCCGCGATCATCGGCGCGCCGAGCGACAGCGCGCCGCCGAACAGCGTGTCGGCATAGGCGTCCTCCGAGCGGCGCAGGCAATGCGGATCGAGCCGGCTCTGCGCGACGAAGCTTGCCGGGTAGAGCCGCCCCGAATGCGGCGAGGCGAAGACGAAGGGCACGCGCTGCCGTTCCGGCCGGCGGATCTTGAAGGGATGGGCATAGAGCGCGGCGAGCACCGCGTCGAAGACGCCATGCCTCTCTGCCCGCCAGGATTCCGCCATGTCCGATCCGATTCGTTCTCGAATCCGAATTGGAGCATCAGAAGCCGGGCGCTTCAAGCATCAGCCTTGCCGCCGCGTTAACGCAGATTTACGGTTCGCCCCCTACGATGAATCCATGCGGGGGTCCGGCGAGTGGCGCACATCCTTCTGGCTGAGGACGACGAATCGCTGCGCAAGTTCCTCGCGCAGGCGCTCGTGCGCGCCGGCCATGACGTCGCGGATTTCGGCGACGGCAGCGAGGCATGGGAATGTTTCAAGGGTGTTCCCTTCGACCTTCTCGTGACCGACATCGTGATGCCCGGAATGGACGGCATCGAGCTCGCCAAGCGGGCGGCGGAATTGAACGGCGCGCTCAAGATCATGTTCATCACCGGATTCGCGGCGGTGGCGCTGCATCCGTCGTCGCAGGCGCCCAAGCAGGCCAAGGTCCTCTCCAAGCCCTTCCATCTGCGCGAGATCGTGGCGGAAGTGGACCGCATGATCGCCGCCTGAATCCCTCTCCCCGCACGGCCCGGAACAATTGCGGCGGAACCCGCCACAAAGACGCCAGAGCCGCGCCCGATTTCCGCGTTATCTCCTTCACAGGTCCGGCAGCCGGCGCGGTTCCCGCCGCGCGGCCGCCGCGACAAGGCAGCAAGGGAGGAAGGAATGAGGCAACCCGTTCATTCGATTTCGTCCGCGCCTTCGCGCTGGTCCACCGAGCGCCTCGTCGGCGTGGGCTTCGTCGGGCTCCTGCACGTCGTGGCGATCTATGCGCTCGTCAGCGGACTGGCGCAGAAGATCGTCAAGGCGGTGCCGCAGGATCTGACGGTTACCTTCATGCCCGAGCAGCAGAAGCCGCCGGCCGAGAAGGTGGTGCTGAAGGATCTCCCCAAGCTGCCCGACGCGCCGCAGGAGACCGCCGTGCCGCCGCCCGAATTCGTGATCGAGACTCCCGCCGCGCCGCCCGTCACCATGCCGGTGGCGCCGCCCGCCGCGGCCGCCGCGGCCGACACGCAGGCGTCTTCCATCGCCAATACGCATACGACTCCGCCCTATCCTCCGATGGCCCGCAAGCTGGGCGCGCAGGGCACGGTCCGGCTGCGGCTGACGATCTCGGCGCAAGGCACGGTCACCGCCGCGGACGTCGTGCAATCGAGCGGCGTTCCCGAGCTCGATCGGACCGCAGTGGCGTGGGTGATCGCGCACTGGAAATACAAGCCCGCCGTCAGGGGCGGGGTCGCAGTGGCGAGTTCCGCGATCGCAGCCGTCGTGTTCAATCTGCGCAACGCCGGCTAGCGACTTTCCGCTCGCGCGCACCGGCACGGCGGCGCGCAGGCGGCGCCGTGCGATTGCGCCGGGCGGCACTGGAAAATCCGCGATTCGTGCATACATAAGTTATAGGCCGTGCGTGTTGCGCGGCAGAAACCGAAAGTGCCGAAAGGAGTCGCCGTGAACAGGCTTGCAGGAGCGTTTTCCTCCACCCGCAGCCAGCGCTTTTCGACGGAACGCGTCGCGGGAATCGCGGCCGTCGCCGTGATCCATGCCGCCTTCCTCTATGCCTTCGTCACAGGCATGGCGCAGAATTTCGTCAGGAACGTTCCGCACATCCTCGAGGTGACCTTTCCTCCGCATACGGAGCAACTCGAGCGGCTGCCGCCGCCGCCCCTGCCCAACGTCGAGGTAGCGGCGGTGCCCGAGGTCGCGCCGCCGGTCATTCGCATCGCCCGCCCCGCCGAGACCCGGAGCATCACGGTCCGCGAGGCGCCCAGCCAGGCGGTGCCCACCGCGCCCACGCGCCCGGCGCAGCCTGCCGAGCCCGCGCCGGCGCCCGCTCCCGTTGTCGCGCCCACGCCCGCCGTCGGCATCGCGGCAACCCACACGACGCCCCCCTATCCCACGATCGCGCGGAAGCTGGGCGAACAGGGCACCGTCCGCCTGGGGATCGCGCTCGACGAGCGCGGGGCCGTCACCGATGTCTCCGTGGTCCGCTCGAGCGGCCATTCCCGTCTGGACGAGGCAGCGGTGAACTGGGTCAAGGCGCACTGGCGCTACCGCCCGGCCACCCGTGACGGCGCTCCCGTGCCGGCCGACACCATGGCGGATATCGTTTTCGATCTTCGCACCCGCCGCTAGCACGGCCGGGTCCGGGATGGGTGCCGCACAGGCGCCCGTCCCGATTCGGATTCCGGTCGCTTGATGCCGGCAATGGGGGAGGCTATAGAGGCCGCCCCTCTGGGGCGCGTAGCTCAGCGGGAGAGCACTACCTTGACATGGTAGGGGTCACAGGTTCGATCCCTGTCGCGCCCACCATCCTGCGAATCGTTATCCGATTCCCTCCCGCGGTGCCGTTGCACGCGCGAATCATGTCCGCAACTGCGACGCATGCCCGTTCCGTTCGCCTGTGGCGCGCGGCGTTGCGCCATGTCTCGGAGACCGGTTCCCGGCACACCTTGTGCGATGCGCTGCAGCATCGACAACATCGTGATAATTTCCGCATGCCGATCTTCCGTCGACGACATGGCACGCCGGTTGCGGTCTCGCAATTCGGCACTCAAATGATAGATCGGTGCGTTTTTTTCGGCCTTCGTCCGGCTTGTCGACCGGCTTTGCTTGACGGCTTTCTTCCGCGCAAGGTATCGTTTTTTTCAATAGTCGGCATGTGCCGGCTACTAGAAAAAGGGGGTTCCCTCAATGAACAAGTATTTGATGTTGAGTGCAGCTGCAGTCGTCGCCAGCGCAACGGGCGCGAATGCGGGTACGCATAGCTTCACCTTCGGAACGGCCGGTGGCGGTTCCTACTGCGACGGCGGCACGGCGACGACGAACGGTGTCGTCTGGGCGTGGCAGCACACGAACAACAACTGCTACGGCGGCGTCAGCACCGGCCAGGGCCTTCTCGGCAAGGTGAAGGGCATGGGCAAGATCGCCGACATGTCCGACAACTATTACGGCAACTACAAGAGCATCGCGCTCAACTACACCCTGCCGAAGAAGATCGCCTCCGGCAATCAGTGGACGCTGTGGGTCGAGTTCAGCGGCGTGTCGTCCTTCCTCGGCAACAGCGGCGTTCTCGTCAACGCCACGGCTGCGAAGAAGAGCCACACCAGCACGGTCGCCAAGCTCAAGACCATGATCAAGGCGCACCAGGCGGCGAAGCAGCACTAATACGCTCCGTCAATCGGACTTGGGAAGCAGCGGCGCGGGTTGCGCCGCTGTTTTCTTTTGGGAGCGGCGGGCGTCAGTGTGGCGCGGGCTTGCCTATTTGCGGCCATTTCCGCAGCGGTTATGTTGCGCCCATGTCGACCCACGCACCAGCCTCTCCGCCTCCGGCCCTAGCGCGCCTGCTCGAACAGGCCCGCGGTTTCATCGAACAGGAGCGCTTCTCCGAGGCGATCGCGCCGCTGACGGAAGCGGCGGCGATGTATCCCAACAACGGCCGCATCCAGACCGATCTCGGCGGGCTCTATCTCGAGACGGGCCGCTACGACGTGGCGCTCGAGCATTTGTGCCGCGCCATCGAAATCAATCCCAGGCTCGCCGTCGCCCATTGGCGGATCGGCGTGGCGCTTCAGCATCTCGGCGAGACCGAGAGCGCCATCGAGGCGCTGGAGCTGGCGGTGGACATCAATCCCTCGCTGGCAGACGCGCATTTCCGGCTCGCGGTCATGTACCGGGAGAGGGGGAGGCGGCCGGAGGCACTGGAATCCTTCCGCAGGGCGGCGAAGACCGCGGGCCGAGAGGGCGAACGGCAGTTCCTCGAGGCGCAGATAAGTCTCATGCAGGGCAACGAGGACGATGCCGAAACCCATCTGCGCGCCGCTCTCGACGCCGATCCCGACCAGCCGACGGCGAACGGGCTCCTCGGGGTCATGCTGTCCGCATCCGGACGCTTCGAGGAGGCGCGGCGCCACTACGAGGCGCAGATCGCGCGGTCGCCCCATGCCGGCCTCTGCTACTACGATCTCGCCCGCAGCCGGAAGGTCACCGCCGAGGACGCGCAGATCCTGGAACTGATGGACCGCGCCCTGACGGATCCGAAGCTCGACGACACCAACCGGGGAATCGTCCTGCTCGCTCGCGGCAAGGTGCTCGACGACCTCGAACGGTACGAGGAAGCGATGAAGGCGCTGGACGAGGCCGCGGCGCTGCGCACGCGGACCCATGCGTTCAGCATCGAAGCATTCGAACGGCAGGTGGACGAGATCGCCGCGCTGTTCGACGCCGATTTCCTGGCTGCCCGCGTTTCGGGGAACGAGGACCGGACGCCGATCTTCATCCTCGGCATGCCGCGTTCGGGTACGACGCTGGTGGAGCAGATCGTGTCCAGCCACCCCGCCGTCGACGGTGCGGGGGAGCTTGCGTTCTGGCGCAAGGCGCTCGCGTCCGTGATGGCCGAACCCGCGGAGCTTTCGCAGGACCGTCTGGCGTCGCTGGCTTCGGGCTATCTGGCGCAGCTGCGGTCCATATCCGAGGAAGCGGCCCATGTCAGCGACAAGGAGCCGTTCAATTTCCTTGCGATCGGGCTTATCCACCTCGCCTTTCCGCGCGCGGCGATCGTCCACTGCCGGCGCGACGCGCTCGACACCGCGATCTCGATCCACCAGACCCATTTCTCCAAGAACGCCGGCATTCCCACCGGCGGCGAAGAGCTGGTCCGCTATTTTCGCGCCAAGCAGCGGCTGATGGACCACTGGCGGCGGGTCCTGCCGGAGGGACGGATCTTCGAGGCCGAATACGAGAAGCTCACGACTTCGCCGCAGACCGAGATCATGCGGCTCATCAACCATATCGGCCTCTACTGGGACCCGGCCTGCCTCGCGCCGCACGTCAATTCGCGCGTGGTGCACACGCCGAGCGGATGGCAGGTGCGGCAGTCGATCAACACCGGGTCCATCGGGCGCTGGCGCAGATACGAGCCCTGGCTTGGCCCGCTGGCGGCGCTGAAAGAAGACACTGCCCGCGCCGGCTAGGGCCGGCTGCCCCGCGACTGCCGCGCTTCCGGAGGACGGCCGTCGTCAGTCGAACGCGGGCACCTCGGGGTAGCGCGACAGCACGCTGCCGAGCGCGTCCTTCATCGGCTGGAGCCAGGCCTCGTAGTGCTGCCACGGCTCCACCTTCTTCTTCCTGATGGGCTGGCGGACCTGCTGCGAGCTGGCCGTGCGCACGCTGCGGTCGGTCTCGTAGAAGCGCAGGCACGATTCCTCGAACGGCAGGCCGAGATAGTCGAGCATGGCGCGGACCACCCTGTCCGGATCCTCGACCAGCTCCTCGTGGATGACGCGGAAGATCCGTCCCGGCGACACGCTGTCGTAATGCGCCATCATTTCCACATAGTCGCGATAGTAGCGGGCGATCTCGGTCTGGTCGTAGGCGAGATACATGGCGCCGGGCGCGAAGGCCTGCTTGTAGATCGAGAAGCAGCAGGCGAGCGGATGCCGCCGCGCGTCGATGATCCTGGCATTGGGCAGGATGAGCTGGATCAGCCCGGCGTGGAGGAAGTTGTTTCCCATCTTGTCCGTGAAGAACGGCTTGCCGGAAACGCGCTGCATGCGCGTGCGCGCCAGATAATCCTCGCCGAGCCGCCGCAGCGCCGCGCCGTCGTAGTCCGTCAGGAATTCCGGGTAGCGCCGGTCGGGAAGGTATTTCCGGATCATCTCGTTCACGATGTTGCCGAGATCCGGCAGCTCCATCGTGCCCTCAATCCGCGAGTGGCTCGAGAGGATCTGCTCGACCAGCGTCGATCCGGAGCGCGGCAGGCCGACGATGAAGATGGGATCGGGGTCCGGGCACCCCATGCCCCTGTGCGCGGCGAAGCGCTCCGGCGTGAAGAACGCCTTGAGCGCGAGCACGTCCTGGTGCGTGAGATCCGCGCTGTAGGTCACATAGGGCCGCCTCAGCTCGTTCGCCATGCGATAGTGCTCGAAGGATTCCGCGTAGGCGCCCTCGGTTTCGAGCGCGTTGCCCAGCGCGAACTCGATGTGGCAGCGCTGGCCGTCCGGCACGTCGCTGCGCGCCGCCTGCGTGCGCATCGTCGCGATCTCTTCGGGCGTGAAGCGGTAGGTCTTCAGATCGGCGAGGCCCCACCACGCGGCGCCATAGGTGGGATCGAGCGCAAGGCACTTGCGGTAGGCGTCGATGATCGGCTGGTCCCCCTGGCCGATGGTCCGCGCGGCGTGGCCGTAGTTCAGCCAGAACACGCGGTCGTCGCTGTTGTCGGTGCTCACCGTGCGCAGCAGGCGCACGGCCTCTTCCCGCTCGCCGAGCATGGCCAGGTTCGACGCCTTCAGCGTCACGTAGCGCGGATTTCCGGGATCGAGCCCCAGAAGCGCCTCGACCTGCTCGTTGCAGGCCTTCCATTCGGTTCGCTGGATCAGCGCCATGCAGTAGTCGGAGCGGGCCGCGATGCTGGTGGGGGCGAGATCGACGGCGCGCGCGAGCGACGCCGCGGCTTCCTTCAGCTTGCCCATGCGAAGATAGAGATTTCCGAGCGTGCGCACGGCGACCATGTCGGTGGGGCTGAGTTCGACCGCCTCCACGAGCATGCGTTCGGCCTTGTCGAGCTCCCCGGCGGGCCCCTCCGACGCGTCCTCGATCAGCTTGATCTCGCGCAGGGAGAGCTTGATGTGGCGCGCGCGCGCCCGCGTGGAGCCGGCGACGTCTCCGGTCTTGCCGAGCAGATTTGCCAGCTCCCGCCACGCCGCGGGATGGCTCGGCTCCAGCTCGACGACGCGATTGAGCCGCCCGATCGCCTCGCGGTGCCGGCCGAGCGAGCCCAGCAGCAGTCCGAGCTCGTACTGGATGGAGGCGATGCCGGCGTATTCGCCCGCCATCCATTCGAGGATTTCGCAGCCGCCGTCCTCGGCGCGCATGAGCCTGAGCGCGCTGAGCAGGACCAGAAGCGCCTGCTGCTGGCCGGGCCATTCGTCGAGCACCTCGCTGGCGCCGGTCGCGGCCTGCTCGGTGTCGGTCGCCAGCGCCTCCGCGGCGGCGGAGAGGCGGGCGGAAAGCAATTCCCCGGCGCCGGCGGCGGAAGTCTGTTCCATGTCTCTAAACTCCCTCCGGCACGGCCGGGTAGCGCGTCAGGACCGGACCCAGCGCGTCCTTCATCGGCCCGAGCCAGGGCTCGTAGCGGCGCCAGTGGTCGAGCGATCCGGTGTAGAGGGGCTGGCGCACCTGCTCGGAGCTGGCGGTAAGGATGCCGCGGTCGGTCTCGTAGAACCGCAGGCACTGCTCCTCGTAGGGAAGGCCGCAATAGGCGAGCAGGCGGCGGATCTCCGCCTCGGGATCGCGCACGAGGTCCTCGTAGATCACGCGATGGATCCGCCCCGGCAGCACCCGGTCGAAATGCGCCATCAGCGCCACATAGGTGCGGTAGTAGCGCCCCATGTCCGCCAGATCGTAGGACGGTCCCCGCTTGGACGGGAAAATCTGCCGGTAGTTCGAAAAGCCGCAGGCGAGCGGATGCCTGCGCGCGTCGATGATCCGGGCATTCGGAAGGATGGTGCAGATCAGGCCGAGGTGATGGAAGTTCGTCGGCAGCTTGTCGGTGAAGAAGGCCTTGCCGAGCGTGCGGCTTGCCTTGCAGCGCTCGAGATATTTCGCGCCCAGCGCGCGCAGGTCGATGCCCGCGAAGGGCGAGCCTGCCGTTCCGTTTACGGAGGGGCCGCCGGCGCGCTCGGCAAGCCGGGCGTTCCGGACGACGAGCGCGAGATGGGGAAGCTCGCCGCAGCCCTCGACGGCCGAATGGCTCGCGAGAATCTGCTCCACCAGCGTCGAGCCGGATCGCGCCATGCCGAGGATGAAGATCGGCTCGGGCGAGGGATTGCCGAGGCCCGCATGCGCGGCGAAGAACTCGCGCGTGTAGCGCTGCATTTCGTGCTGCGCGCCGCTCGCCATCTCTTCGGCGCGGTAGGGATACTCGGCCCGCACCAGCGCATTGCCCTCGCGGTAGTGCGCGAAGGATTCCTCGTAGGCCTTCGCGTCCTCGAGCGCCTTTCCGAGCGCGAAATGCAGGAACTCGCGGCTCTCCATGGTGAGGTCTTTGCGGCCCAGCTGCGCCTTGAGGGTCTCCACTTCCCCGGGGGCGAAGCGGAAGGTCTTCAGATTGGCGAGCCCCCACCAGGCCTCGCTCAGCTCGGGGTCCGCCGCGACCGCCCTGCGGAACGCGTCGATGCACGCCTCCTGCCGCCCGGCGATCCGCAGCGCGTAGCCATAGGCCATCCAGAGCTTCGGCTGCTCCGGATCCTCCGCCAGAAGATGCTCGCAGAATTCCAGGGCCTTCGCGTTCTCGCCCGTGCCCGACAGCAGCGATGCCTTGAGGTAGCGGTAATCCTGGTTGTCCGGCTCCTGTTCGAGCAGCAGGTCGAGCTGCCGGTTCTCCTCGTCCCACTTCAGCTGCTGATGGAGCGCGGAGAGATGATCGATGCGGGCCGCCGCGTAGGCGGGCGCAATCCCGATCGCGCGCGCGAACACCTGCTCCGCCTGCTCGTACTGACCGGAGCGCAGCAGGATCCGCCCCAGCGTCATCAGCGCGGTCAGATCGGAAGGGTAGATGTTGAGATATTCGCGCAGCATCGCCTCGGCGACGCCGATCTGGCCCGGATCGAGCGTGGACATCTGCTCGAGCATCTTCAGGTCCATGACCGACGAGGCGAATTGCTGCGAATAGGCCTCGGCGGCGCCGGCCTCGTCGCCGGTCCGGACCAGCGCATCGCCGAGCGCGCGCCAGGCCTGGGGATGGCGCGGCTCGAGCGCGACGACCTTGCGCAGGGCCGCAACGGCTGCCCCGGCCTCGCCCATGTCCGCGAGCAGGAGCCCGAGCTCGTAATGCACCGCCGCCACGCCGGGGAGCTCTCGGGCCATCGCTTCCAGCATCGCCCTTGCGCCCTCGGCGTCGTTGCGCGCGCGCCTGGCGCCGACGAGGATCTGGATGGCCTGGTGCTGTCCCGGGGCGAGCCTCAGGATGGCTTCGGCCTGGCGTTCCGCGGCCTCGGCGTCGATCTCCAGCAGGTCGGCCGTCTTGCCCAGTGCGCTCCAGAGCGGCTCGCCGTCATGGATCGCATACGTCTCGTGCATCGGATCGGTCATCCCTGCCGCACGGCGCCAGGGGCGCCAAACGCCATTCCCAAAAAAGTTAGTGTTATCCGGTTTCTGCCCCGGCCGGGCCGGGCTTTTAGTACCCATCCCCCTCCCCCAAGTCCAGCATTGCGGCGGGAACCCGGCGCGCCGCTCCGGCTTGGCGCTTTCGCGGCGTTCGGGTTAGCCTCGCGGCGGGACCAAAGAGAAAAAAATCCATGATCCGCGTCGTCGCGTCCGCTGCGTTCCTCCTGCTTTCCACTGCCGCCGCGCTTGCCGAGCCCGAGGCTGCCGCCCACCGGGGCCCCCCGGCCTGCTTCGAGGAGGTTCAGCGGTTCTGCGCCGATGTGCCGTTCGGCGGCGGAAAGCGGATTGCCTGCCTCGCCAAGCACAAGGCCGAACTCGGCGAGTCCTGCAAGAAGCGGCTCGCCTTCATGCAGGAAGTCTTCTCGGTGACGCAGGAGCAGCTGAAGCAGAACAAGGCGCTTCAGGCCAAGTCCGCCGGTGCCGCGGCCAAATCCGGCCAGCCCGCTCCCGCGAAGAAGCCTGCGCCCCCGGCCGCCCAGGCCGATCCCGCGCCGAAGCCTCCCGCGGCGAAATAGCGGGAACGATCCCCGCCCGGTATTGCGCGCGGGGCCCACGCGGCCCCCGCCCCGCCGCTTGTGCCCCCCGTCCGGCGCGGCGGAGGCCATGGCCCCAAAAAATCACCCGAACGGCAAAAAACTATCATTTGTAAATTCCGCGTCCGCAACCCAGAATGTGCCGTCTTGGGGCGCGCGCATGGTACGGTTTCGCTGCCGGCTTGGCGGAACATGCCAATTCACAATTGTGCATGGCGGCGATTTGCTTTGCGCGAAGTGCAGGGGTCGCGCGCTCGACGCCATCCTCCAGTCGGAGGACGAGGGCGATGCGTTCCGGCGCCGGCTGGACGAGGACGGCGATCCCGGGCCGGAGGAGCGGTAGCGTTGTCCGCGCGCCGCGAACCGCTCTAGGGGCAGAGCGCGCGGAGAAAGCGCAAGGCGGGATCGGCGATCCGCGAAAGCTGCATCGTGCGCAGGAACTGCAGCCCGGCTTCGCGCCCGTCGTTCCAGGTCACGGTGGCTTCGTGGGCGATGCGGTCGCGCGGCACGATGAGGAACACGCGCGAGGGGATGGGCTGTCCGTTCAGGGCTATGCGCGCGCCTTGCGCGGTGATGTCGCGGATCAGGCAGTCGAAATGCCCGGCGCCTTCGGGAAAGACGATCCTGCCGCCCAATACGACGCGTCGCCGAAGGCCGGGCCGCCGCTCGACGACGCGCGGCGGTATGGGCTTGCCGTCTTCCTCCATGATGCTGATACGCAGACGGCGCGTTTTTTCTCCGCGCGCCGAAGTTTTTTTAGGAGCCTGCCG
>DASZQP010000026.1:0-25187 GCA_035549575.1 Rhizomicrobium sp. | reverse complement strand
GGCGGCGGCGGCAAGGAGCCGAAGATCGTCGAGATGTATCCCGACTACTGGATGCCGATGATCGATACCGCCGACGTCGTGGCCGCGCGCTACAACATCTCCCGCGAATACCAGGACGAATACTCGCTCGAATCCCAGAAGCGCATGGCGGCGGCCCAGCAGGCCGGGAAGTTCAAGGACGAGATCGTGCCGATGCAGACGGTGATGAAGGTCGTCGACAAGGCCACCGGCGCCGAGTCCTTCGTCGACTACACGGTCAGCCGCGACGAGTGCAACCGGCCCGACACGACGCTCGAAGGACTGGCCAAACTTCCGCCGGTCAAGGGGCCGGACAAGTTCATCACCGCGGGCAACGCCTCGCAGCTTTCCGACGGCGCGGCCGCGGTCGTGATCATGGAAGCGAAGGAGGCCGAGAAGCGCGGGCTGCAGCCGATGGGCGCGTTCCGAGGCTGGGCGGTCGCGGGCTGCAAGCCCGACGAGATGGGCATCGGCCCGGTCTTCGCCGTGCCGCGCCTGCTCGAACGCCACGGACTGAAGGTGCAGGACATCGACCTGTGGGAGCTGAACGAAGCCTTCGCCTCGCAATGCCTCTATTGCCGCGACACGCTCGGCATCGATCCGGAGATATACAATGTCAATGGCGGCTCGATCGCCATCGGCCATCCCTTCGGCATGACGGGCGCGCGGCTGACCGGCCACGCCCTGATGGAAGGCAAGCGCCGCGGCGCGAAGAAGGTCGTCGTCTCGATGTGCATCGGCGGCGGCATGGGCGCGGCCGGCCTGTTCGAGGTGTATTGAGCCGCCCTCGGTCCTCATCCTTCGACAGGCCAGGGATGAGGACCAGGCTCGAGATTCCCTGTGCAGGGCCTGTCGAAGCATGAGGCGAAGAGAACTGCCATGACCACCTATCCCGGCTTCGAGGAGACTCTCCGCCGTGTCGTCACCGGCGACGATGCGAACGGAGCGTCGGTCGTCATCATCGACGGACCGCCCGCGGACGCGGCCGTCACCCCCGGCCGGGGTGGATTGATGGAGATCTGGACCGACAGCGTCCTCGCCGCGCTCGATCCGGCCGACAGGACGGACCGCGGCAAGGGCAGGGTAATCCTCTCGCCCCCTCACCAGGGCGTGAAGGTGCGCTGGTTCGTGATCGAGCCGGTTCCACCGGACGCTCCCAAGGAACTTCTCGATGCTGCAGCGCGGCAAGCCTTTGCCGGCTTCGGCGCCGAGCATCACATCACCGACCAGGCGCGGCATCCGGCGATGCACGAAACCCAAAGCCTGGATATCATCTGTCTACTGACGGGTGAGGTGAGCCTGATCCTGGAAGGCGGCGAAACGCGGATCAGGCCCGGGCAGGTCGTCATCCAGCGCGGAACCGCGCACGCATGGGTCGCCCATGGCGGACCGGCGCTTCTCCTCGCGGTGCTCATCGACCGGCCGGCGTTTACCTGAACGCGCCGATCCCATTTACGGACGAGGGGATTTCCTTCATCTTTTCGTCCGAGTGGGGAAAAAGACCGTGAACAGGCTTCGTGCGCTGATCCTATTTTTGCTGGGCCCGGCCGTGGCGGCGTGTACGGCCGTCGACGAATGGTCCGCCACCGATCCGCTCGAAGGCTTCAATCGCCAGATGTTCCGGATCAACCAGTCGCTGGACCGCCATGCCGCTCTGCCCGCCGCGGTCTTCTACAAATCCTCGGTGCCGGAGGATTTTCGCGAAGGGTTTCACAACGTGCTGTCCAATGTCGGCATGCCCATCACCTTCGCCAACGACGTGCTGCAGGGCCAGTTCAGGCGCGCAGGCATCGCCGCACAGCGCTTCGGCGTCAACACGACGGTCGGCATCCTCGGCGTCAACGATCCGGCGACGAAATGGGGACTGCCCCAGCAGACCGAGGATTTCGGGCAGACGCTCGGCGTCTACGGGGTCCCCGCCGGTCCCTATGTGGTGCTGCCGCTCATCGGCTCGGCGCTTCCCCGCGACGCCGTCGGCAAGATCTATGTCGACCACTTTTTCAGCCCGCTGAGCTATTTCGACTACAGCGGCCGCTACTACGTCTCCCTCGGCGCGCGCGTTCTGGCCACGGTGGACGGCCGCGCCCGCGCGATCGACGACCTTCGCGACATCGAGCGCAATTCCGTCGACTACTACTCGGCCATGCGCGACATCTACATCAAGCGGCGGCAGGACCAGGTGGACAACAAGGCGCCCTCCGACTCGCTGGATCCGCTGGAGAATTGATCGCCCGGCGCGTTTCCTCTATCAGCACCCGGATTCACGCAGGTTCCCCATGGCGTTCGTCGAAACCATCGTCGGATTCTGCTGCCGGCACGCCCGCGCCGCCGTAGGCGTCTGCGTGCTGCTCGCGCTCGCCGCCGGCCTCTACACCGTCCAGAATTTCAAGATGAACTCCGACAGCACCAGGCTGATCTCGCCGCAGGTGGACTGGCGCCGGCGCGAGGCCCGCTTCGACGCGCTTTTCCCGCAGCAGGATCACCTGATCCTCGTGGTGATCGACGGCGCCACGCCGGAACTCGCGCTGCGCGCCCAGGGCCTTCTTGCCGCCAGACTCGCGAGCCGCAAGAGCCTGTTTCCGATCGTGCGCGAGCCGGGCGGCGGCCCGTTCTTCCTGCAGAACGGCCTGCTCTACCTCTCCAGGGCCGAGGTCGAAAAGACCACGCGGGACCTGATCGCCGCGCAGCCGTTCCTCGCGGGGCTTGCCTCGGACCCGAGCCTGCGCGGGATCATGACCTCGCTGACGACGGCGCTCGAGGGCGTCAGGCGCGGACAGGCGCAGCTGCAGCAGATCGACGGGCCGATGAAAGGCATCGCCGCCACGCTCGAGAAGGTCGAGGCCGGAGAGCAGCCGTTCTTTTCCTGGCAGGCGCTGGTCGGCGGCAGCCGGCAGGCGGCACGCACGAGAACCTTCGTCGAGGTGCAGCCGACGCTCGATTTCGACGCGCTGTCGCCGGGCGCGGCCGCGTCGGAAACGATCCGCGCCGCCGCGCGCGACCTCGGGCTCACGCCGGAACGGGGCGTGCGCGTGCGCCTCACCGGTCCGGTGCCGCTTTCGGACGAGGAGTTCGCGACCCTGGCCGAACGCGCGGACCTGATGGCGGCCGCGATGCTGCTGGCCGTGTCGCTCACGCTCTGGATGGCGGTCAAGTCGTTCCGCATCATCGGCTGCATTCTCGCCACCCTGTTCGTCGGGCTCGCGCTGACGACCGGCATCGGCCTTGCGGTGGTCGGCGTCTACAACATCATCTCGATCGCGTTCATCGCACTGTTCGTCGGGCTCGGTGTCGATTTCGGCATTCAGTTCAGCGTCCGCTACCGCGCGGAGCGCCACGGCGCAGGCGATCTCGAACCGGCGCTCGTTCGCGCGGGCCGCGGCGTCGGCATTCCGCTCGCGCTCGCGGCGGCGGCGACGGCGGCGGGATTTTTCTCGTTCCTGCCCACCAACTACATCGGCGTGGCCGAGCTCGGCCTGATCGCGGGCATCGGGATGATCGTGGCCTTCGTGCTCTCGATCACCATGCTGCCCGCGCTGCTGAAGCTGGCGCGGCCGCGCGGGGAGGAAAGGGATGTCGGATTCGCCGTGCTGGCGCCGGTCGACCGCTTCCTCGCGGACCATCGCAAGGCCGTGATCGGGACGGCCGCCGCCGCGGGCCTCGCGGCCCTGGCCTGCGTTCCGTTCCTCCGCTTCGATTTCAATCCCCTCGATCTGCGCAGCCGCAAGGTCGAATCGGTCTCGACGCTTCTCGACCTGATGAAGGATCCGCAGACCTCTCCGAACACGATCGACGTGCTCGCGCCGTCCCTCGACGCGGCGGACAAGACGGCGGCGAGGCTCTCCGCGCTGCCGGAGGTGAGCCAGGCGCTGACCCTCAAGAGCTTCGTGCCGGAGGACCAGCAGCCCAAGCTCGCGCTCATCGGCGATGCCGCGCTGCTCCTGGATGCCGCGGTCAATCCCTTCGAGGTCCGGCCACCGCCCGGCGACAGGGACATCGTCGCAAGCCTGGCCTCGACCGCGAAGGCCTTGCGCGAGGCCGCCGGGACCGGAGCGTCGCAGGCGGCGCGGGACGCGCGCCGGCTCGCGTCCGATCTCGACCGCCTCGCCGCCGCCGGCCGCCCGGCCCGGGAGCGTGCGTCGCTCGCCTTCGTGCCGGGGCTGAACGGCATGCTCGATGCGATGCGCGCCTCGCTTCAGGCGCAGCCCGTCACGCTCTCCACCATGCCGCCCGCCCTTGTGCGCGACTGGGTCGCCCCCAACGGGATGGCGCGCGTCCAGGTCTTCCCGAAGGACGAAAGCGGAAGCGACGAGGCGCTGCAGACGTTCAGCAAGGCCGTCCTCGCCGTCGCGCCCGACGCCACCGGCGCGCCGATCTCCATACGCAAGTCGGGGCGCACCATCGTGAACGCGTTCGCGCAGGCCGGGCTGTGGGCGACGCTCGCCGTCATCGTTCTGCTCGGCTTCGTGCTGCGCCGCGTCCGCGACGTGCTGGCGACGCTCGCGCCGCTCATGCTCAGCGGGCTTCTCACACTGGCCACCTGCGTGATCGTGGGGCTGCAGCTCAACTTCGCCAATGTCATCGCGCTGCCGCTGCTGCTCGGCATCGGCGTGGCGTTCGACATCTACTTTGTCGTGGCGTGGCGCGACGGCGCGCGAAACATGCTGCAGTCGAGCCTGACGCGGGCGGTCGTCTTCAGCGCGCTGACGACGGCGTCCGGCTTCGGCTCGCTGTGGCTGTCGAGCCATCCGGGGACGGCGAGCATGGGCGAGCTGCTGATGATCTCGCTCGCCTGGACCCTGGCGACGACGCTGTTCTTCCTTCCGGCGCTGCTCGGGCCGCCGCCGGCGAAGCGCGCCTGATCACTTCATCAGGCGGTCGGCCAGGTCGTCGATCTTCCGGATGAGTGCCGGCGCGCCCCCCGCGGACACCGTCGCGCCGAAATCGGACCGCCGGGTGGCGAGCTCGCTGATCGAGCCGTTCAGATAGACGTCGATGATCTTCCAGGTGCCGCCCGACTGGCGCATGCGGTAGTTGAACGGAATGGCCTCCCCGCCGGCGATCATCTTGCTCATCACGATGCGGTCGGCGCCGCGCGCCTGGACCGCGGGATCGACCGTGAATTTCTCGCCGCCGTAGCTGTCGAAGTTCTTGGCGTAGTTGGCGATCGTCATGCGCTCGAACGCCGTCACCAGTGCCTGCTGGTCGGCGGGGGAAAACGAGGACCAGCCCGGCCCGGACACGAATTTCGTCATGGTCTGCAGGTCGTAGGCCTTTTCGACCGCGGGCTTGAGCCTGTTGTAGCGGCCCTGCACGCCGAGCTCCTTGCCGTGCTTCATGCTGTCGAGCAGCGCGTCGTAGAAGGTCTGGATCTGCGCCGCCGCCGGATCGGTGTCGGCGAGCGCAGCGGAAAGACCCCGCGGCGCCAGGAGCAGCGTCAGAATCAGTGCGGTCGCACTCCAGATCGTTTTCATGGCCGGCCTCGCGTGTTCGGATGATGGTCAAACCTTTGTGGCGGGATTTCGTTGCAGCGGCCCATCTTCCCGGCTCACGCGTCCCGGCCGATCAGGAACAGGGGCAGCTCGCGCAGCTCCGCGGCGGCCTCGCCGTACCGGGCGAGCAGGTCCGCGGCGTGGCGGGCGAGCGTTCCGGCCTGCGCGCGCGCGCCGTCGACGCCGAGGATGGAGACGAGGGTGGCCTTGCCGCGGTCCTCGTCCTTGCCCACCGCCTTTCCGGCCTTCTCGGCCGTGCCGGTGACGTCCAGCAGGTCGTCGGTGATCTGGAAAATCAGGCCGATGTCGCGCGCATAGGCGCGCAGCGTTTCGAGATCGTCCTCTCCCGCCTGCCCGAGAATGGGGCCCGCCTCGCAGGAAAACTCGAACAGCCGGCCGGTCTTCAGCCGCTGCAGCAGCACGATGTCGTCCGCCCCGAACCGGCGCTCCGGCGCCTGCATGTCGATCATCTGCCCGCCGATCATGCCGTCGCTCCCGGCCGCCTGGGCCAGCAGCGCGATCAGACGGCAGCGGACCTCCGCGGAGGGATGGGTGGCGGCGCCGGACAGGATCTCGAACGCGATCGTGAGAAGCGCGTCTCCGGCAAGCACCGCCGTCGCCTCGTCATAGGCCCTGTGCGTCGTGGGGCGCCCGCGGCGCAAGTCGTCGTCGTCCATGCAGGGCAGGTCGTCATGCACCAGCGAGTAGGTATGCAGCACCTCGATCGCCGCGGCGGTCCGCGCCGCGCCGGACGGATCGGCGCCGAACAGCCTGGCCGAGTGCAGCACAAGGAACGGCCTGAGCCGCTTTCCGCCCGCGAAGGCCGCGTATCGCATCGCCTCCTGCACGCGGGACTGCAGCCCGTGGGGACGCGGAAGGATGCGGTCGAGGGCATCCTCGGTGGTCCGGGCCGATTCGGCCATCGCCCGGGCAAGGCGGCCATGCGTTTCGTGCGTAGCGGCCGCAGCCTGTGAAATATCGTTCATGCCGTTCCGATTTACCTATTCGCCGGGCTTTTTTCCAACCCGCTCCCAGCCTATCACGGAGAATTCGCCACAGGCCGCGCGAAGGTTTACTATTGTTTGTGCGTTGCAATAAAGCCATTGCGACCCCATGTGAGTTTCTGGAAAATGACGGTAGAGCGGACAACGAACGACCGTCCTCAACGGCGCCAGAGGACGAGGGGCCGGGTGGGGCGGGTGCCGGGAGCCAACACAATGCGGGTCGTTCTTGCGCAGCCACGCGGGTTCTGCGCCGGCGTCGTACGGGCGATCGACATCGTCGAGCGGGCGCTCGAAAAATACGGCGAGCCCGTCTATGTCCGCCACGAAATCGTCCACAACAAGCACGTCGTGGACACGCTCAAGAACAAGGGCGCGCGGTTCGTCGAGGAATTGAACGAGGTGCCGGACGGCGCCGTGACGGTGTTCAGCGCCCATGGCGTGCCCCAGACGGTGATCAACGATGCCAGGGCGCGCGGCCTGCCGGTTCTCGACGCCACCTGTCCGCTCGTCTCAAAGGTCCACAATCAGGGAAAGCGCTATGTCGGCCACGGCCGCCAGCTGATCCTGATCGGACATGCCGGCCATCCCGAGGTGGAGGGCACGATGGGGCAGGTGGGCGCGCCGGTGACGCTGGTGCAGTCCGACGCCGATGTGGAGGCGCTGACGATTCCGTCCGGTACGCCGGTCGCCTATATCACGCAGACCACGCTTTCCATCGACGACACCAAGTCGATCATCGCCGCGCTGAAGCGCAGGTTCACCGACATCGTCGGGCCGGAGACGACCGACATCTGCTATGCGACGCAGAACCGCCAGACCGCGGTGCGCGAGCTGGCGAAGGTCGCGGATCTCATTCTGGTCGTCGGCGCGAAGAACAGCTCCAATTCGAACCGCCTGGTGGAGATCGGCCGGGAGGCCGGCGTTCCGTCCTATCTGATCGCCGACGGAAGCGAGCTCGATCCGGCCTGGCTGGCGGGCAAGAAATCGGTCGGGCTGACCGCCGGCGCGTCGGCGCCGGAATCGCTCGTCGAGCATGTGATCGAGGCGCTCGGCCGGATCGCGCCGGTCGAGGTCGCGCAGATGGACGGCAAGAAGGAGCACATCGAATTCCGCCTGCCGGTCGAACTTCGCGATTGACCGCCACCATTGCTGGAGCAACGAGATTGGCCATTCCTCTGAGACAAGCCGCGAAAATCGGCAGCTACGTCGTCAAGAACCATCTGACCGGGGTGAAGCGCTACCCGCTCGTGCTGATGCTCGAGCCGCTGTTCCGCTGCAACCTCGCCTGCGCCGGCTGCGGCAAGATCGACTATCCCGACGACATCCTCAATCAGCGCCTGTCCTATGACGAGTGCATGGCGGCGATCGACGAATGCGGCGCGCCCGCCGTCTCGATCGCGGGCGGCGAGCCGCTGCTCCACCGCGAGATGCCGCGCATCGTCGAAGGGTTCCTGGCGAAGGACAAGTTCGTCATCCTCTGCACCAACGCCATCCTGCTGTCGAAGAAGATCGACCAGTACAAGCCGCACCCCAATTTCACCTGGTCGATCCACCTCGACGGCGACAAGGCGATGCACGACCACTCGGTCTGCCTCGACGGCGTCTACGAGAAGGCGATCGACGCGATCAGGCTGGCGAAGTCCAAGGGCTTCCGCACCCAGATCAACTGCACGCTGTTCTCGAACGCGATCCCGGAACGCGTGGCCAGGTTCTTCGACCTGATGATGGAGATGGGCCTCGACGGCATCACCATCTCGCCGGGCTATGCATACGAGCGCGCGCCGGATCAGGAGAGCTTCCTCAGCCGCGAGCGCACCAAGCGCCTGTTCCGCGACATCCTCTCGCGCGGCAACGGCGGAAAGAACTGGGAATTCACGCAGTCGCCCCTGTTCCTCGATTTCCTCGCCGGCAACCAGACCTACGAGTGCACGCCGTGGTCGATGCCGCTGCGCTGCGTGTTCGGGTGGCAGAAGCCCTGCTACCTCCTCGGCGAAGGCTATGTGAAGACCTTCAGGGAGCTGATGGAAGACACGGAGTGGGACAAGTACGGCGTCGGAAAATACGAGAAGTGCCAGGACTGCATGGTCCATTGCGGCTTCGAGGGCACCGCCGTCATCGATTCCATCCGCCATCCGCAGAAGCTGATTCCGCTCGCGATGCGCGGCGTGAGAACCGAAGGGCCGTTCGCCCCGGACATCGACACGTCCGGGCAGCGTCCGGCCGAGTTCGTCTTCTCGCGGCATGTCGAACTCAAGCAGGCGGAAATCCGCGCGGCGAAGGCGCGGCCGGCGCAAATCGAGGCGGCGGAATAGCCGGTCCGCGCCGGCGCCTCACGCCAGATAGGGACAGCCCAGCCCCGGGCCGAGCGCCTGACAGCAATGCAGCAGCGCGGCGAAAGCCTTTTCCGAATCCTGCCCGGTCCGGATCAGGGCCGGAATCTGGCCGGGATTTCCCAGCACCGACAGAAGCACGCGGCAATAGGAGATTCCGCCGTCGCGGCGCATGGCGACGCGGGCCGCGGGGGGGAGGGATTGCCACGACGGATCCGAGGTGACGCGGACGACCGCGAAGGGGATGCCCAGCTCCGTCGCGACGCTGGCCGCGACCTGGGACTCCATGTCGACCGCCCACGCGCCATGGGCCCTCGAGCGGAGGGCGGCTTTCTCCTCCGCCGTCGCGGCCAGCACATCCGAACCGGCCACGGTGGCGACGGGCGTCGAGGGGGTGAGCTTCTGCGCGATGGCGCTCGTCCAGCGGATGTCGGCGTCGTAGATGCGCTCGCCGGCTATGACGCGCGCGCCGATCACCACGTCGCCGACCTCGAGCGCGGCGGAAAGCGCGCCCGCGACCCCGATGCTGACGATGCCGCGAGTCTCCGGCGCGGCGGCCGCGCGCAGCTGCCGGTCCAGGAAGGAAGAATCGCCGCCGCCGACGACGGCCCGGACTTCGCCGCTCTCGACGATGCGGGCCTCGCGCTTCAATCCGACCGCCGCGAGAATGCTCACAGGCCCTGCGCCACGCGGCGGGAATTGCCGCTCTTGAGATTGCGGTAGCGGGCGACCGCCCACAGCGGAAAGAATTTCGCGTAGCCGTGATAGCGAAGATAGAACACGCGGGGGAATCCGCCGCCGGTATAGCTGTCTTCCGGCCACAGGCCGTTGTCCTTCTGCGTGTCCTGCAGATAGCGGATGCCGCGCGCGACGGCGGGGTGATCCACCTCGCCGGCCGCCATCAGCCCAAGCAGCGCCCATGCGGTCTGCGAGGCGCACGACGGCGCGCGCTCGTAGCCGCGATAGTCGAGCCTGTAGCTGTCGCAGCTTTCGCCCCAGCCGCCGTCGTCGTTCTGGATGGAGACGAGCCAGTCCGCGGCGCGCCTTATCATCGGCTCTCCGGGCGCGAGGCCGGCGGCATTCAGCCCGGCCAGCGCAGACCAGGTTCCGTAGATGTAGTTCACGCCCCAGCGGCCGAACCAGCTTCCGTCCTTCATCTGGGATTTGCCGAGGAAGTCCACCGCCGCCGCGACATGGGGCTCGCCTGCGTCCGCGCCCAGCTGCATCAGCATCCCGATGCACCGGCCCGTCACGTCGTCCGTCGGCGGATCGAGCAGCGCGCCGTGATCGGCGAAGGGAATGTTGTTGAGATAGTAGTAGACATTGTCGGCGTCGAAGGCGCCCCAGCCGCCGTTCCGGCTCTGAAGCCCCTCGACCCATTCGCGGCCGCGCGCGAGCGCTTCGGCATGACGGGCCTGGTCGAAGCGGTGCAGCGCCATCGCCACGACGGCCGTGTCGTCGAGATCGGGGTAATAGTCGTTCCAGTACTGGAATGCCCAGCCGCCGGGGCGCACATCCGGCCGTTCCCCGGCCCAGTCGCCCTTGACCTCCAGCACCTGGCGGCCCTTCAGCCATTCCAGCGCGCGCGAGACCGCTGCGTCGCAATCCTTCGCCTCCATCAGCGCGTGGCACATCAGCGCCGTGTCCCATACGGGCGACACGCAGGGCTGGCAGTAGGCTTCCTCCTCCTTCACGACGAGAAGCTTCTCGACCGAGCGCCGCGCGATGGCGCGGTCGGGATGATCGGGCGCGTAGCCCATGACGTCGTACATCATCACCGAATTGGCCATGGCCGGATAGATCGCGCCGAGCCCGTCCTCGCCGTTCAGCCTCTCGGTCGTCCAGCGCACGCATTCGGCGATGGCGCGGTCGCGCAGGCGCCGGGGCCAATAGGGCTCGACGCGCTTCAGCACCCAGTCGAGCGCGCCGAAGAACGCCGACCAGAAGGCGCTCTGGTGCGGCGCGCGCTTGGACGCCGCCGTGCCGCCCGGCACGAACAGTTCCGGCACATGGATGCCGCGCGGATTGCGCGCCACCGGCTTCTTCGCCGCCAGGACCAGCAGCGGCACGATCACCGTGCGCGCCCAGTAGGACATCTTGGAGAGATGGACCGGAAACCAGCGCGGCAGGAGGATCAGCTCCACCGGTACCGTCGGCACGTTCATCCACGAGGTCTCGCCATAGAGCGCCAGCAGGATTCGCGTGAAGACATTGGCCTTGAGCGCGCCGCCCCGTTCCAGGATCGCTTCGCGCGCCCGCCTCATGTGCGGCGCGCCGATGTCGTCGCCGATCATCTTCAGCGCGAAATAGGCCTTGACCGTCGCGCTGATGTCGAAGGCGCCGCCGTGATAGAGCGGCCAGCCGCCGTGCCCGGCCTGGATGCGCCGGAGATAGACGCCGATCTTGCGCTCGAGCTCCGGGTCCGGCGCCTCGCCCAGATAGTGCACCAGCAGGACATATTCCGAGGGGATCGTCGCATCCGCCTCGAGCTCGAATACCCAGTGGCCGTCGTCGCGCTGAAGCTCGACAAGCGCCGTCCTCGCGCCGCGGACGGTCGCCTCGAGCGCGGCCCAGTTGCTTTCCCCGACGCTGAGCTGGTTCATGGCGCGTCCATTATACGTTCATTCGGCGCAGCGCCACCCCGGCCGCACGATGGCCCGAGCGCACCGCGCCTTCGATGGTTGCGGGCAGACCCGTATCGGTCCAGTCGCCGGCGAGAAACAGATTCGCCCATTTCGTGACGGTTTCGGCACGCCGCGCGGATTGCTCGACCGTCGCAGCGAAGGTCGCGCGTCGCTCCTTGACGATCTGCCAGGGCGGCAGCGGTTCGGACAGCCGCAACGCGGCCGTCACGTCGCCCCATACGAGCGCGATCAGCCGGTCCCGGTCCATGTCGACGAGCCGGTCCGCGCCGCTGATCGTGGTCGAGATGCGGTCGGGAAACGCGAATATCCATTCGGCGGTGCCGCCGATCACGCCCAGCATCGCCGGCGCGTCCCTCGGCGGGACGATGGCGAAATGCGCGTTTACGATGGCGCGAAAGTCGTCCGGCGCGGAAATGCCGGGCAGCAATTCCCGCGCGGCCCATGGCGGCACGCAAAGAAGGATCGCGTCTTCGGGGGAAAGCGGCACGGTGGCTTCCGGAAATTCGAGCGCCGTCGCGGCGCCGGCGCTGAACACGATGCGCCGCAGGCGCCGCCCGAAGAAGACGCTCGCGCCCCGCTCCGCGAGGTACGCGAGCGCCGGCTCGACGAAGGCGGCCGCGAGTGTGGGATGGGCGATGCGCGGGCGATAGGCGCGTCCGCCCCGCGCAAGCGTCTCGCGGATCACCGATGCGGCGAGCGACGCGGAGGCCGTCTCCGGCTCCGTGTTCAATGCTGCGAGCAGAAAGGGCCGCAGCAGCCGGTCCCAAAGCGGTCCGCGGCAGGCGATCACGTCGCAGATCCGCTTGCGCCTTCCCGGCCACAGCAGGCCGAGCAGTCCCAGATAGTCGGCGGCGCGCGTGCCCGGCACGCGGCGCCTCGCCGAGGCGATCCACCAGGGGAGCGGGCCCTCGTTCGGCGCCACGGTCCATCGCCCGCCCCCGATCACATCGGCGAACTCGAAGCGGGCACGGGCGGGCCCGGCGAGGTTCTTCTCCGCGCCGATGCGGCGAAGATAGGCCATCACGGCATGATTGCCCGAAAGGACGAGGTGATTGCCGTTGTCGATGGTGCGGCCGAGCACGGGATCGGCATAGGAGCGGCAGCGCCCGCCCGCCTGCGGCGCGGCCTCGTGCAGAACCACGCGCACGCCCTTTTCGGCGAGGGCGGTCGCGGCGGACAGACCGGAAAGTCCGGCGCCGACGACATGGATCGTCGCGTCCCTCATCCGGCGATCCCGTAGCGCAGCACGATCGCCGCGAGCCGGGTCATGGGCAGGCTCACGCGCCGGCGCGGGGGATTCCAGCCTTCGGACTCCATCGCCGAGAGGATCGCGGAATAGACCGCGCCCATCAGCCTCGGCGTCCGGATGCGGCCCTTCGGCTTCCTGCGCATGACGGCCTCCGCGCCCGCATAGTGCTCGTGCGCGAGTCTCGCGCAGGCACGGCAGGCGATGTCGATGCGCGGATGGCCGAGCGCCAGAACCGGCTCCCTGGTCCGGATTCCGGCCTCCTCGAGATGCTCGCGCGCCAGGTAGAGCCGGCCGATCGCGGCGTCCTCGTCGAGATCGCGCAGGATGTTCGTCAGCTGCAGCGCGCGGCCGAGATGATGGGCGAGCTCGAAGCCGGGCTCCTCGTCCATGCCGAAGACCTTGATCGACAGCCGCCCCACCGCGCTCGCCACGCGGTCGCAGTAGAGGTCGAGCATGGGCAGCTCGGGCGCGACGATGTCGGCGTGCACGTCCATCTCCATGCCGTCGATGACGGCATTGAAGTCCTCCTTGCGCAGGCCGTAGCGCCGCACCGCGTCCTTGAGGAAAGCGCTTTCCGCCGCCGGGCCGCCCCCGTACAGCACGTCCAGGTCGCGCCGCCACGCGGTCAGCCGGTCGTGGCGGTCGGCGCGCGTGCCCACGCCGTCGTCGGCGATATCGTCCACCATCCGGCAGAACGCGTAGATCGCGAACATCGCCTCGCGCTCCTCGCGCGGCATCAGCCGCATCGCCGTATAGAACGAACTTCCCCTGGCTTTGCGCTCGACGGCCAGGATTTCTTGGGGTGTCGCTGTCATGAAACGCGTGAATTCTGCCTGCGCCGCAGGAAGCCCATGAACGCCGCGAGCGCGAGCGGCATCAGCTCGAATTTGCGATGATGGACGCGCTCCGACAAGGGGTCGCGCCGCATCAGGCGCTGGTTGAGATCCTCCGCCAGGGTGCGGATGACGCTCACCTCCAGTGCGAGCCTGCGATCCCTGATCTGGCCCGCGAGCGGCCGCGATCCGGCGAGCAGGACCATCGTGCGCTGCGCCATCGCGCGCACGGCCTGCAGCAGGCCGGGCGTCGCCTTCGTTCCGCCGAGCGCCTCGACGTCGTCGAACAGGTCGCGCGGGATGTACACGCGGTTCAGCGCGCGATAGTCCTTGCCGCAATCCTGCAGATGGTTGATGACCTGCAGCGCGGCGCAAAGCGCGTCGGACGCCGGCCATGTCGCGCGATCCTCGCCGTGCACGTCGAGCACGAAGCGGCCGACCGGCATCGCCGAATAGCGGCAATAGTCCATCAGCTCGTCCCAGTCCGCATAGCGCAGCCGCGTCACGTCGCGCCGGAAGGCCTCGAGCAGGAGAAGCGGGTGCTGCGCGCCCAGTCCCCGTTCGGCGAGCACCCGGCGCAGGGCCAAAGCTTCCGGAGCGCTGTCGAGCTCGCCGGTCAGCGTGCGGTCCATCTCCTCGAGCAGGTGCAGCTTTTCCTCTGCCGGCGCGGTGGGGTGATCGGCAATGTCGTCGGCGGCGCGCGCGAAGCGGTAGAACGTCAGGATCGGGGCGCGATGGCGCCTGGCGATGAGCCAGGATGCGACCGGAAAATTCTCGTCGCGATGGCCCTTGCCGGACGCGAGTCGCGATGCGCTCATGTCCGCCCCATCGCCTGCGCGCGGCCCTTCCACATGCCGCCGCGTCCGCGCCAGTGCTGGATGGCGGAATCGAGCGTGAACAGGCCGTAGAGCGCGCCCACCAGCGGCAGCGCGATTCCCCACAGTCCGCTCAGCCTGTAGAAGCGCAGCATGGGCGCGTAAGCCAGAACCATCGCCATCCAACTCAGCACGGCGGCCAGCTGCATCAGGCCGCGGGTGCAGAATACGCCCGCCGGTCCCGCGGCGAAAACGAGGAACAGCCCTGCCAGGGTTCCCGCGAGCAGCAGCGGAGAATAGGAAAGCTGCGCATAGGCCGAGCGCGCGACCATCCGCGCGATGTCGCCATAGCCATAGGGCCGCACGCTGGCGGAGCGGTCCGTGAGTCCGAGCCAGATCGGGCCCTGCTTCTTCATCAGCCGCCCCATGGCGCAATCGTCGATGATCTCGCCGCGGATCGCGGCGATGCCGCCGGCGCGCTCCAGCGCCTCGCGCCGCACCAGCATGCAGCCGCCCGCCGCCGCGGCCGTGCGTCTCGCCGGGTCGTTCACCCAGGAAAACGGATAGAGCATGTCGAAGAAGAACACGAAGGCGGGGATGAGAAGCGTCTCGGCGAGGTTTTTGCAGTGCAGCTTCGCCATCAGCGAGGCGAGAACCAGCCGGTTCGCCTCCGCGCGCGCAACGAGCTTGGAGAGATTGTTGAAGCGGTGCGCGATGTCGGCGTCCGTCAGCCAGAGATAGTCCGCCGCGCCCGCGGCGGCGATGCCCTGGTTCACCGCCCACAGCTTGCCGGTCCAGCCGGGCGGGCGGGGCGCGCCCGCCAGGATTTCCAGCCGGCCGCCGCCCAGCCCGCGCGCCACGGCCGCGGTGCCGTCGCTGCTCTGGTCGTCGACGAGGATGACGCGGAACGGGCCGGGGTAGTCCTGTTCCAGCAGACTGCCGATCGACCGGGCGACGACATCGGCTTCGTCGCGCGCGGGAACCACGGCGACGACCGACGGCCAGTGTTCCGGCTCCGGCGAGTCCGCGTCGTCGCGCTCTCGCGTCAGCCAGAACAGGCCGCGCCCGAACAGCAGATAGAGCCAGATCGCCAGCGGCAGGGGTCCCAGCAGCCAGCTCATCGGATGTAACCGGCCCGGCGGAACCAGTCGAGCGCATCCGCCAGCGCCTGGGCGTAGGGACGCGCGGCGTATCCGAGTTCGCGTTCGGCCTTGGCCGAAGTGAAGAACATGTGGTGCTCGCTCATCCTCAGCGCATCGACCGTGACGAACGGCTCCCTGCCGGTCAGCGCGGCAACCGCCTCGGCGGCGAGCGCGAGCGGATAGAGCGGCCGCTGACTGAGGCGGATGCGCGGCGGCCTGCGGCCGGACAGCCGGGCGATGACGCCCAGCATCTCCGCCAGCGTCGCGTCCTGTCCCCCGAGTATGTAGCGCTCGCCGATGCGGCCCCTGTCGAGCGCGAGGAGATGCCCCTCGGCCACGTCGTCCACATGGACGAGGTTGAGGCCGGTATCGACATAGGCGGGCATGCGGCCGGACGCCGCCTCGACGAGGATCCGCCCGGTGGGCGTCGGCTTCACGTCGCGCGGGCCGACCGGCGTGGACGGGCTGACGATGACGGCCGGAAGCCCGTCGCGCCCGATCATCTGCTCGACCAGCATCTCGGCGACCACCTTGCTCCGCTTGTAGGCGCCGATGGCGCTTTCCACGCTGTGCCGCGAGGTCTCGTCCACGGCCCTGCCGGCCGCGGGCCTCAGCGTCGCCACGCTCGACGTATAGACGATCTTCTCCACGCCCTGCGCGAGCGCGGCTTCCATGACGGTGCGGGTGCCCTCGCGGTTGTTGCGCACGATCTCCTCGCGGTCGCGCGCCCACAGGCGATAGTCCGCCGCGACATGGAAGAGGTAGCGGCAGCCGTGCAGCGCGCGGCGCATCGAGGGGCCGTCGCGCATGTCGCCCTCGACGATCTCCGCATCGAGGCCGCCGAGATTGGTTTTCGGGCTGGTGTTCCGCACAAGGACGCGGACATGGTGGCCGCGCGCCGCGAGCTTGCGCGCGACCGCCGATCCGACAAATCCCGAAGCGCCCGTGACCAGGAGCGTGTCGCTCATGCGTCCTCCGCCGCGAATGCGCGCCGGCCTTCGAGCCCCTGCCACATCAGCAGGGCGGGGACGCCGATGGCGATTTCCCGGCCGCGCTTGAGCAGGGACACGGCGAGCCCCATTTCGGCGGGCAGTCCGAACAGCGGCAGCATCAGGGCATAGCCCGCTTCCTGCACGCCCAGCGCGCCGGGAACCACCACCGCCGCGCTCCTGAGCGCGCCGAGGATGCTCTCGATCGCTACCGCATCCGCGAGGCCCAGCCTTGCACCCATCAGGCGCAGGGCGAGCCAGGTCGCGCCCGCGCTCGCGATCCAGCCCGCGAGATGGATTGCCGCGGATGCGGCCAGGCGCAGGGGGTGCCCGTGAATCGCCTTGACCTCCGCATGGAACGTCCGCGTCTGGCGAGCCATCGCCGGAACGAAGCGTTCCGCCAGCTTCTCGGCGAGCGTGAACCCGCGCCGTTGCAGGACGACGAAGGCCAAGCTCCCGGCCAGAACGAAGACGATGCCGGAGATCGTCGCCGCCGGAAGGTTCGTGCCCGAATGGAGCGCGAACAGGGCGACGCCCGCCAGGATGAACACGATCTGCGCCATCATCTCCGTGGTCACATCCATGACGGCGGACGCGAAGGCGGCCGGCGCCGCGATTCCCCGAAGCACGAGGGCGCGCACCCCGATCAGGATCCCGCCGAGCTGCGAGAAGGGCAGCACCTCGCCTGCGGCGTCGCGCACGATGCGCCCCCAGACGAAGCTCCAGAGCGGCGCGGACGGCGTCAGCGCGAACCAGGCGGCGCCGAGCACCAGGAACATCGCGAGCGCATAGACGCAGAGGACGGCGAACCCGCCCCAGCCCACGGAGGCCACCGAGCCGAGCACGGCGGAAAAGCCGACGTGAACGACCAGCCATGCCGCAACGGCCAGACCCGCAAGCGCGGCAAGGATCGCACCGAGTTTCATCGTCCTCAGTTCGGAATGAAGCGGCGGACCAGGCGGATCACCGACGGCACCAGGCGCGGACGCTTCAGGCGCTTGTCGTAGATGCCGAGCCGCCTGTCGTTTTCCGCAAGACAGATGTCCATCAGCGTGCGCGCGCCGATGTCCTCACCCAGATGATCGGCGCCCTTGAGCGTGAAATTGTTGTCCTGCTCGCCATGGCCGATGTCCCTGGCGATTCCCAGGCGCTCCCACACGAGGAAGGCCCAGACCGCCAGCACCTTGAGCTCGAACAGGGGCCTGCGCCACAGCGGCATGTTGCGCCGGTGCCAGGCCACCCAGTTGATGAAGAAGAGGATGTGCCGCCCTTCCTCGTGGATCACCGGCTCGAACGTCTCCACCAGCTCGGGCGGGAAATAGCCCGACCGCCTCGCCGTTTCGAAAAGGCCGAAGGCGAAGAAGCTGTCGATGCATTCGCTGTAGCCCGTAACCATGAACGCCCATTCCGGGTCGCGCGGCCGCAGATAGGCCGGCTCCGGCGCGAGCTTGATGCCGTAGGCCTGCACGAGATTGGCGAGCACGTGGCGGTGGCGCTTCTCCTCGAAGCCGTTGAGCTCGATGGCCTTGCGCAGCAGCGGATCGGAAATGCCTTCGGCATAGGTGCAGACGTTCATCCCCGCCTTGTTCTCGGTCTGCACCGCGATGTCCCAGATGGGCAGGGCGGTGATGCGCTCGTGCGTTTCCCGGTCGAGCGGCGGCCAGTCGATCACGGCCGGCCGGTAGGGATCGAACGTGTCGAGCAGGGTGCGGCAGAACAGGACCTTGTGCGCCTCGCTGCCGTAGCGGATGGGGCCGGGCTGCGGCGCCGGCGCGTCATAGGTCAGATCGGGAAAGGTCAACGCGGTGGTGGTCACGAAAATCTCCTGAGCCGGACAGTTTACGCGAAATCGGCGAAACCGCCGCACTGAATATTCCTAACGATTTCAATCGATTGCCTGTCCGTCAGGGCCGCGAGCTCCTCCCCGTAGCGATAGCCCGGCGCCCCGCCCGGATAGGGCCCGGTCGCGGGATGCAGATAGATTTCGCTGAGGCCGCCGGGAAGGTTTTCCACGATGCCGCGCAGGCGCGGTCCGGTCATCGCCCCGGACCAGCGCAATCCGAATACCTGGTCGGGAACCGCCATGCCCGCCTGCTTCAGCCGCCGCGCCAGAATCCGGTTGAACGGCGCCAGAAGCCGGGAACCGGACCGCCCCCCGCCGGGCTCGATCCTGTCCAGGATGCGCGCGGGCTCGCGGGGCACGCGCGCCGCCCTTGCGCCGAACGCCCTTCCGATCCCCGCCATCAGCGCGGCGATCGTGGGATGCAGGTGGAAATGCTTGTGCGCGTTGACATGGTCGAGGGCGAGCCCCGTCGCGGCGAAGGCCTCGAACTGGGCGCGGATCTCCGCCGCCAGCTGCGCGCGCACCCGCGGACGGAAGAACATCGCCGCGCCCGCGCGCGCCATGTCGCGGCGGAACAGGCCGTCTCCACCCACGAGATCGGGAATCTCCGCGGGCGGAAGGGCCGGGCGGTCGCCGACCAGCGTCAGGTGCAGCCCGACGCGCAGCTTCGGCATCCGCTTCGCCCGCGCGACGGCATCGGCGGCGGCCGGAGCGCTCACCATCAGGCTCGCCGCGGTGAGGATACCCTCCCGATGCGCCCGCTCGACGGCCTCGTTGACTTCCGGTGCCGCGCCGAAATCGTCGGCGGTGACGACGAGGCGCTTCAAGCGGCGTGGCGCCGCTCGCGCAGGAACTGGAAGAACTCCACGCCCTCGCGCAGCCTGCGCTTCATCATCTGGCTGGAGCTCAGCATCTCGCCGACGATCGAGGCGATCTTGCTCGGCCGGAAATAGAATTCCTTGTAGAAGCTTTCCAGCGACGTGAAGATCTCTTTGTGCGAGAGATGCGGATAGTGCAGCGGCGCGATCTGGATGCCGCTCTCGTCCACGAGCTCCGCATTCGCCGCGTCGAGCCAGCCGTTCTTCACCGCCTGGTCGTAGAGGAACGTCCCCGGATAGGGTGCGGCGAGCGACACCTGGATCGTGTGCGGGTTGATGCGCTTGGCGAACTCGACGGTCTCGCGGATCGTCTCCTGCGTCTCGCCGGGAAGTCCGAGGATGAAGGTGCCGTGGATGGCGATTCCGAGCCTGTGACAGTCGCGGGTGAAACGCTCGGCGACCTCGATGCGCATGCCCTTCTTGATGTTGTGAAGGATCTGCTGGTTGCCGGATTCGTAGCCGACGAGCAGGAGCCGCAACCCGCCATCCTTCAGCTTCTTGAGGGACTCGTAGGGGACATTGGCCTTGGCGTTGCACGACCAGGTGACGCCGAGCCTGCCCAGCTCCCTGGCGATCGCCTCGGCGCGCGGCAGGTTGTCGGTGAACGTGTCGTCGTCGAAGAAGAATTCCCTGGTCTGCGGAAACGCCTTCATCGCCCATTCGATCTCCTCGATCACATGGCCGACGGAGCGGACGCGATAGTTGTGCCCGCCGACGGTCTGCGGCCACAGGCAGAAGGTGCAGCGCGATTTGCAGCCGCGGCCGGTGTAGATCGAGATGTAGGGATGCTTCAGGTAGCCGATGAAGTAGTTCTCCATCACAAGGTCGCGCTTGTAGACCGGAGTGACCCAGGGAAGGCTGTCCATGTCGTGCAGGATCGGACGGTCCTCGTTGTGCACGATGACGCCCTCGCGATTGCGGTAGGACAGGCCCTTGATCGCGGACCAGTCCTTGCCGTCGGCGACTTCCTTGACGGTGAAATCGAATTCGTTGCGGGCGACGAAGTCGATGGCCGGCCCGTCCTTCAGCGAACCTTCGGCGTTCACCGCGACCTTGGCGCCGATCAGCCCGGCCTTGAGGTCCGGATTCGCGGCCTTGAGGGCCTCGATCACGCGCACGTCGGACTTGAACGACGGAACGGACGTGTGCGCGACGACGAGATCGAAATCCTTCGCCTGCGCGACCACCTCCTCCAGCGAGGTGCGGTGCGGCGGGGCATCGATCAGCTTCGAGTTCTCCACCAGCGCCGCCGGCTGCGCCAGCCAGGTCGGGTACCAGAAGCTCTTGATCTCGCGCTTGGCCTGGTAGCGCGAGCCCGCGCCGCCGTCGAAGCCGTCGAAGGAAGGTGCCTGCAGGAAAAGCGTACGCATCGCGCTTCGGATCCTCACGAGTTCGAAAGAACGCCGTCCGGCGCGACCAGGAACCTGGCGCCGCGCCAGCGGACGTTTCCGCCGAAGAGCGAGCCCAGGAAGATCGCGAAGGACAGCATGTCCCGCACGGGCAGAAGCCAGGCGGGACCGGCGCTTGTACCAAGAACCTCGTCCATGCGCCACTTCACGCATAGCCGCGAGACCAGGGCCGCCGCGGCGGCCGCGGCCGTCACCGGGCCCGGCCCCAGAAGCATCATCCCCGCAAGCGCCAGCGGAAGCGTGTGGGTGACGATCGAACCGAAATGGCCGCGCATGTTCAGCAGGCGGATCGTGCGCGCCCAGCGCAGCTCGTGCGCGAACATTTCCCGCCCCGTCGTCTCGGTGCATGTGTGGGCGACGACGACCGGCGCCAGGGTCGTGCGGTAGCCGTGCTCGCGCACCGCGCGGCCGATCTCGTAATCGTCGGCGAGAAGGTTGGAGAACGCCTGCATCCCGCCGATGCGGCGCAGGAGGTCCTTGCGCAGCGCGATGGTCGAGCCGAAGCAGGGCGTGGCGAGCCCGAGCGTCGTTCCGACAAGCACGTTCGGGATGAACTGGTAGTTGATCCCCATGGCCACGAGCCGCGACCAGATGTTGGGAAGCGACGCACCGCGGTAGAGACAGGTTACCGCGCCGCCGCCCGCGCCCTCGAGGGACGCGGTCACGGCGGGAAGATAGCCGGCGGCGGCCTCGATGTCGCTGTCGCTGAGGACCAGCACGTCGTACTTCGCCCGCTCCACCAGGTTGATCAGGTTCGAGACCTTGCGGTTGGTGCCGTAGATGCGGGTGTCGATCACCAGCTCGATGTCGAGGTGCGGATGCTCGCGCTTGAGATCCTCGACGATCTTCACCGCCGGATCGAGCGGGTCCTGCACGCCGAACACGATCTGCAGCACGCCGGGATAGTTCTGGAGGCAGAAGCTGTTCAGATTCTCCCTCAGGCCGGGTTCGTCGAGATGGAGGGGCTTGAGCAGCGTGACCGGGGGATATTTGGCAAGGCTCTGGTGCTGGCAGGCGCGCAGGCGCCGCGCGAACCAGACGGAGGCAAGGGCATAGGCCGCGCCCACAAGCGCGATTGCCGTCGCGGCCCAGCCTGCCCATTCCAGCTCAGCGGACATAGACCCCTCTCGCCGCCCTCGAAAACGGCTCCGGCATCATGGCATCAATGCCCCTGGATTGCATCCGGCCTTCCCAATGCTGCCGCCGGCGCGCCGCACGGTTCCGGCCCGCACTTATTCATTGGGGCGCCGGTTGACAACCTGCCCCCGGAGCAGGGCCCCCCGGCGCGACGGTTTGCCCCGCCCGGGCCCCTGCTGGACAAAACGGCGGCGCCCGGCGCGGGCTCGGGCGTTATACAACGGAACGCAAGGACGAATCGGAACGGGCGATGAACGGCAGGAAATCGATCGTGATCTTCGGCGCAACCGGCGATCTGGCCCGGACGATGCTGTTCCCGTCCCTGTATTTCCTGGACGCGGACGGGTGTCTCCCCGGCGGTCTTGCGGTTATCGGCAGCGGCCGCAGCGAATTCGACGACGCCGGTTTCGCGCGGCGGATTCGCGAGACGGTTGCCGATAGGGCGGGCGAATTCTTCCGGGAGGACGTGTGGGCGCGCTTTGCGGAGCGCATCCGCTATTGCGGCGGCGACGCGCGGGAGCAGGCCGTTTACGGCGAAATTGCGGCGCAGCTGCGCCACCATGACGAAATCATATTCTACCTCGCAACCTCGCCGGACTTCTTCGGCACGATCGCGCAGCACCTGAAATCGGCAGGCCTGGCGCATGGGGGCGCGCGCGTCTGCGTCGAGAAGCCGCTCGGCCACGATCTGAAGTCCTGCCTCCAGATCGAGAACGACCTCGCCAAGGCGTTCACGGAGGACCGCATCTTCCGCGTCGATCACTATCTCGGCAAGGAGACGGTGCAGAACCTGCTTGCGCTGCGCTTCGCCAACACGCTGTTCGAGCCGCTGTGGAACAAGGATTCGATCGAGCACGTCCAGATCACCGTCGCCGAAACGATCGGTGTCGAGGGCCGATGGTCCTATTACGATCACTACGGCGCACTGCGCGACATCGTCCAGAATCACCTGCTCCAGCTCCTCTGCCTGGTGGCGATGGAGCCTCCGGCCAATCTCGAGCCGGATTCGGTCCGCAACGAAAAGGTGAAGGTCGTCCGCTCGCTCAGACCCATCACCGCGAACGAGGTGGAGCGCGACACGGTCCGCGGCCAGTACGCCAAGGGCTTCTCGCAGGCGGGTCCCGTCCCCGGATACACCGGGGAAAAGGACGGCGGACCGAGCGAGACCGAGACCTTCGTGGCGCTGACCGCCCATGTGGACAATTGGCGCTGGGCCGGCGTTCCCTTCTATCTGCGCACCGGCAAGCGCATGGCGGCACGTTCGACGCAGATCGTGGTGCAGTTCCGCGAGGTGCCCCACTACATCTTCTCGCGCCGCGACCTGATGGCGAACCGCCTCACCATCCGGCTGCAGCCGGAGGAGGAAATCTCGCTGTCGCTGATGAACAAGACGCCGAGTCTGGATCAGGACGGTATGCAGCTGAAGCCCCTGTCGCTCAATCTCAATCTCATCGACGCGTACAAGAGATCGCGCCGGCGCATCGCCTACGAGCGGCTTCTCCTCGACGTGCTGCGGGGAAACCAGACCCTGTTCGTGCGCCGCGACGAAACGGAGAATGCCTGGCGCTGGATCGACACGATCGAGGAAGGCTGGCGCGCGCGCGACATGAAGCCGGAGCCCTATGCGGCGGGCAGCTGGGGACCCGCCGACGCCTATACGCTCATCGGGCGCGACGGGCAGAGCTGGTGCGATTGAAGCTCCTGCTTGTCATTTCCGGCTGAGCGATCGCCGCGGCCATCGCGAAGGGAAGGGGACCAAGGTGGATCGGCCGGCGGGGCATTTGGAATTCGACAAATTCAAATCCCGCTCCGAGCCCGTGCTTGTCGCCTGGGCCCCCTTGCCGAGCTTCGCGCTCGCGCGCGAAGCTCGCCGGGGACGACAGCGTAGATCACGATCTGTCCGGAAACACCATGGCGGGCTGCTCGCGCCAAAGCGCGGGATAGAACCGCTTCAGGCTCGCGACCTTCGGAAGGTCGTTGATCGCGATATAGGGCTGGTCCGGATGGTGGATCAGGTAGTCCTGATGATAGTCCTCCGCCGGATAGAAGGCGCGGAACGGCGTCACCTCGGTGACGATCTTGTCCGAGAACGCATGCGCCTTTGAAAGCTGCGCGATGTAGGCGTCGGCCACGCGCTTCTGCTCGGCATTGGTGGTGAAGATCGCCGAGCGGTACTGCGTGCCGCGATCGGGGCCCTGATAGTTCAGCGTGGTGGGATCCATCACCGAGAAATAGACGCGCAGCAGCTGGCCGAAGCTCACCTGTTTCGGATCGAAGGTGATGCGGACGGATTCCGCATTGCCGGTGGAGCCGCCCGACACTTCCTCGTAGCCGCCTTCCGGCTTCGCGCCGCCGGAATAGCCGGAGACCGCGGCGCTCACCCCCTTGACGTGCTGGAACACGCCCTGGATGCCCCAGAAGCAGCCGCCGGCGAACACCGCGGTTTCGGTCTTGAGGCCGGAGGGCTTGCTGTCCGCGGCCGGCAGGGGAAGCGCGACCCGTGTCTCGTCCGCGCGCGCGCAGCCGAGAATGGAGACGAATGCGGGGATGAGAAGCAGCAGACGCGATTTCATGTTTCTCTCCTTCACGCCGTGGCGCGGGCGACGAATTTCAGCGCCGCCGAGTTCATGCAGTAGCGCAGGCCCGTCGGCTTCGGACCGTCGGTGAAGACATGGCCGAGATGGGCGTCGCAGCGCGCGCAGGACACCGCCGTGCGATCCATCAGGAAGCTGCGGTCCTCGCTTTCGACGACGTTCCTCTTCGCGATCGGCTGCCAGAAGCTCGGCCAGCCCGTGCCGGACTCGAACTTCGTCCTGGAATCGTAGAGCGCCGTGCCGCAGCAGATGCAGCGATAGAGCCCGTCGCCATGGCTTTCGGCATAGATGCCGGTGAAGGCGCGCTCCGTGCCGGCGTGGCGGGTGACCTCGAACTGCTCCGGCGAGAGCAGCTTCCTCCACTCGGCTTCGGACTTGACGACCTTCGGAACCTTGACCGTGCCGAGGTCCTTGCCGGCGGCGGAGAAGTTCTCGATCGCGACGGTCTGCGGCGCGGCCATCGCGGCCAGCGGCACGGCGGAAAGCGCCATGCAGGAGGCAGTCGCAAGGAAGGTCCTGCGCGTGGATGAAATTCCGTTCATGTGAACCCTGGTTTTCCCTGTCCGACACTATGCCAATTCGCGCGAACCGGCACCCGGGTTACAGGAGCGTCTCCCCCGGTTCGCGGTGCAATTCCGCGCCGCGCTCCCGTTTCACGCCTTGCTCCATTTTCCCGTCTTGATGTCGAACTTGACCTTGCCCTCGGAGCGCATGCGCATCAGCAGTTCCTGAAGCGCGTCGGTGCTCTTGTTGCTGGGATCGAGGCGCTGCTGCAGCGGATAGAGCGCCCGCGGCTTGTCGAGCGCGGCCAG
>DASZQP010000025.1:0-11776 GCA_035549575.1 Rhizomicrobium sp. | reverse complement strand
AATCCATCGCGCGATCTCGGTTCTCAATGTTCTCAAAGAAAGGCCGAACGGCGAACTCGTTGTCATCGAGCCCGGTCAGACACGCACGCGAACCTATGCACGAAGTTAGGGGGACGTCATGAATCCAATTCTTCGGCCTTTTCTGAACGACGACCGCAGACCGCGCTTCATCTGGCGTGCGGCGATCTTCTTCGCGCTCGTGACGTTCGGGCTTCCGGCTTTGACCGGGCCTCTGTTCATGCAGGCATTCGACGCACTCCATCTCAAGCCCGATCTGAACGCCCAAGCCATCGCATTTCAGGAAGGCATGAACCTCGTCTTCGCCCTCGCCTGCACATGGATCTTCGCGCTGTTCGAGCGGCGCAGCATCGGCAGCTACGGGCTTCCGATCCGCCGCGCGCTTTCGCGGGAGACGTGGGAAGGATTCATCGCAGGCGTCGTGATGGCCGGCGCCGTCGCCATCGGCATGATCCTGCTTGGCGGGATGCAGGTGCATGGCCTGGCGCTGACGGGCGAGGCGCTTCTGATGTCCGGCCTCGCCTGGCTGGGCGCGAACATCCTCATCGGCCTGGCAGAGGAGCTCTGGTTCCGCACCTATTTCCTGCGCGCGCTGTGGCGCAGCATCGGCTTCTGGCCGGCGTCCGCCGTCATCGCGCTGGTGTTCGCGGCGCTGCACTACTTCTTCAAGGACGGCGAGAACATCTGGGATGTGATCACGCTCGTGGGCCTCAGCATGGTCCTGTGCTTCACCGTGCTCCGCACCGGCACGCTGTGGTTCGCCGTGGGCTTCCACATTGCCTACGACTTCATGCAGTTCTTCGTCATCGGCACACAGAACGGCGGCCTCACGCCGGTGGGGCGCATGTTCGACGTGACCTTCAATGGTCCGGCCTGGGTCAATGGCGGCGTGCTCGGCACCGAGGCGAGCGTTCTGATGTATCCGGCGATCGCACTGCTCTGGCTCTATGTGCAGGCGCGCTATCCCAAATCGGCCGCTGCGACGGAGCCCTGACGGTCCCCGCGTCAAATCGCCAAGCCGTTGGTTTATTGCGATTAATTCAGGTTGGCGGCGCAGGTCCCAGAGTCTATTCTCCGCGCCCTGAACTCCCGGGAGAATTCCATGTCCGACGCCAAAACCAATCCGCGTGCCGGGACCGGGGCTTCCTTCTGGATATGGGGCGGCGCAGTGGCGGTCGTGGTGCTCGCGCTGGCCGGCGGCGGCTACTGGTGGATGAACGCGGGGCACAAGGCGGCGGTCGCCGGCAAGCGGCCGAACCTTCTGGGCCTGATGGGCGAGACGGTCACGGAGCTCGACAACACGAGGCCCGACACCGACAAGATGTGCCCGGCCATGCTCGCGCGCGCGCTCGATTTCGGCGTGCTCCCGCCGGGCGCCACGCTGGTCGGCAACGATGCCCAGGAAAGCAGCCAGAACGCGGGCCACTACACCTGCGAGGCCCGGGCGAGCGACGGCAAATACACGCTGGCGATCGACACGTCCTGTCCGGGCTCCGATGCGAAGACCTGCTTCGCGCTCGAAAGCGTGCGGCGCGAGGACGGCATCATGACATTCCAGCGGCGGAGCTGATCCCCGCCGCCGTGTTCGCGCGGCCGGAAGGGCCGCTTCATCATCGCAAGGCATCGTACCATGAAAGAACTGACGCACTTCATTGGCGGCAAGCACGTCAAGGGAACCTCGGGACGCTTCGGCGACATCTTCAATCCCTCGACGGGCGAAGTGCAGGCCAGGGTGCCCTTCGCAACCGGAGCGGAAATGCGCGCCGCCGTGGAGCGCGCGCTCGGGGTCTTTCCGGAATGGTCGGCGGTCAATCCGCAGCGCCGCGCGCGCGTGATGTTCAATTTCAAGGGCCTCGTCGAGAAGCACATGGACGAGCTGGCGCACATGCTCTCGTCCGAGCACGGCAAGGTTCTCGCCGATTCGCGCGGCGACGTGCAGCGCGGGCTCGAGGTGATCGAATTCGCCTGCGGCATCCCGCATCTGCAGAAGGGCGAATACACCGAGGGCGCCGGCCCCGGCATCGACATCTATTCGATGCGCCAGCCGCTCGGCGTCGTCGCCGGCATCACGCCGTTCAACTTTCCCGCCATGATCCCGATGTGGATGTTCGGCGTCGCCATCGCCTGCGGCAACTGCTTCATCAACAAGCCGAGCGAGAAGGACCCGAGCGTTCCGCTGCGCCTGGCGGAGCTGATGATGGAGGCGGGCGCGCCGGCCGGCGTCCTCCAGGTCGTCAACGGCGACAAGGAGGCGGTCGATGCCATCCTCGACGATCCGGACATCCAGGCGGTGAGCTTCGTCGGCTCCTCCGCCATCGCGCACTACGTCTATTCCCGCGGGACGGCGAACAACAAGCGCGTGCAGGCTATGGGCGGCGCCAAGAACCACGCCATCATCATGCCCGATGCCGATCTCGACCAGGTGACCAACGAGCTCATCGGCGCGGGCTACGGCTCGGCGGGCGAGCGCTGCATGGCGATCTCGGTGGCGGTTCCGATCACGGACAAGATCGGCGACGCGCTGGTCGAGCGCCTGAAGCCGCGCGTGGAGGCGCTGAAGGTGGGCCTCGCCACCGATCCCGACGCCGACTACGGCCCGATGGTGACGAAGGAGCATCGCCAGAAGGTGATGAACTACATCGACATGGGCGTGAAGGAAGGCGCCGAACTCGTGGTCGACGGCCGCGGCTTCCGGATGCAGGGCTACGAGAACGGCTTCTATCTCGGCGGCTCGCTGTTCGATCGCGTGAAGCCGGACATGCAGACCTACAAGGACGAGATTTTCGGCCCCGTGCTCCAGATCGCGCGCGCCAGGGATTACGACGAGGCGATCGCGCTGCCCTCGAAACATCAGTACGGCAACGGAGTCGCCATCTTCACCCGCGACGGCGACGCGGCGCGCGATTTCGCGGCGAAGGTGCAGGTGGGCATGGTCGGCATCAACATCCCGATACCCGTGCCGCTCGCCTATCACACCTTCGGCGGCTGGAAGCGCTCGGCATTCGGCGACGTGAACCAGCACGGCACGGAAGGCGTGCGGTTCTGGACGCGGATCAAGACCGTGACCCAGCGCTGGCCGAAGGGCGGCGTGCGCGAGAACGCGAGCTTCGTCATCCCGACGATGAAGTGACGCTCAGGCGTTGCGCGCCATCAAGCCGCCGTCGACGGGAATGGTCGCGCCGGTGATGTAGCTCGCGGCCGGCAGGCACAGGCTCACCGTCATGTGCGCAACCTCCTCCGGCGAGCCATAGCGGCGCAGCGCCGTGCGGCGCTTCGCGAACACCGCCTTGTCCCCGGCCGGTATCGGCGCGGTCATCGCCGTGTCGATCGGGCCCGGGCAGATGCAGTTGACGGTGATGCCCTCGGGGCCGAGCTCGACGGCGAGCGCGCGGGTAAGGCCGGTCACGCCCGCCTTGGCGGCGGCATAGGGGGAGTCGCGCGCGGTCGCGCCGAGCGCCTCGGTGGAGGCGATGTTCACGATCCGCGGCGCCCCGGATTTTCGCAAATGCGGGAGCGCCGCGCGGATCACCTGTTGCTGCGCGGTCAGCAGCACGGCGAGCGCGCGGCTCCACACCTCGTCGTAGTTCCGGCCGTCTATGGATGCGAATGCCGGAATGCCGGCATTGTTGACCACGATGTCGAGACCGCCCCAGGCCGCGGCGATCTCCCCGACGACGGTCCGGATGCGCGCGTCATCGGTGACGTCGAGCGCCCATGCCTTCGCCGATCCGCCCCGGGCTGCGATGGCGTCGGCCGTTGCGCGCGCGGTCGCCCGGTCGCTGTCCGTTGCTGCGACATGCGCCCCTTCGGCGGCAAGCACCTCTGCGGTCGCGCGGCCCATGCCGGAACCGGCACCCGTGACGAGCGCGACGGAGCCTCTGAGGGAACGCGACAGCATTACTTCACGCCGCCGAGCTTGCAGACATGCTTCCACTGTTCCGGCGTGACCGGCTGCACGGAAAGGCGCGAGAACGTCACCAGCGTCATGTCCGCGAGCCTGGGATCGGCCTTTGCCTCGGCGAGCGTCACGGGTCTCGGCAGTTCCTTCACCGCCTTCACCTCGACCAGCCCGAACTTTCCGGTCTCGTCGGTCGGATCGGGCCGGTACTCGGAAATCACCTCGACGATGCCGACGATCGCGCGCGCGCTGCCCGAGTGGTAGAAGAAGCCGAGATCGCCCTTCTTCATCGCCATCATGTTGAGCTTGGCCTGGTGGTTGCGCACGCCGGACCAGGGCTCGCCCTTCGAGCCCTTCGCCTTCTGCTGCTGCCACGACCAGGCCTCGGGCTCGCTCTTGAACAGCCAGTATTTCATCCGAGCCTGGCGTCGCAGAAATTGGCCGTCGCCTTCCACGGCCTGACGTCCGAGGTCTGGAACAGCCCGGCCTTCGCATAGGGATCGTTGGCCTGCCAGATCCTGGCCGCGGCGAGGTCGGGCGCCTCGATGATCATCATGCTTCCGGCCATGTCGCCGTTGCGGTCGAGGAAGGGCCCGCCGAGACGCAGCGCGCCCGTGGCCTTCACATAGGCGAAATGCGCCTCGCGCGTCGCCAGCCGGAGCTGCAGCGATCCTTCCTTGTCGATGGCGGTGACGACGAAAAGCATGCGTTCTCCTATTCCGGCTTCAGCGGGCGGCTCATCAAGCGTAGCACCGCCTCGCCGACCGGCAAGGTTCCTTCGAGCACGGCGGCCACCGCTTCGGCGATCGGCAATTCTATTCCTTCGTCGCGCGCGCGCCGCGCCAGCGCCGGCGCGGTCTCCACGCCCTCGGCGAGCGGATGGCCTGGGCTTTCGAGTTCGGCGCGCGTGCGTCCCTGGCCGAGCGCGCGGCCGAAGCCGAAATTGCGCGAGGTCGCGCTGGTCGCGGTCAGCACCAGGTCGCCGAGACCCGACAGGCCCATGAGCGTCTCCGGCCTGGCGCCGAGCGCGGCGCCGAGCCGCGTGAGCTCCGCGAAGCTGCGCGCGATCAGCGCGGCGCGCGCGCTCTCGCCGAGCCCCATGCCGTCCACGATGCCGCTTGCGATCGCATAGACGTTCTTCGCCGCCCCGCCGAGCGCGACGCCCCTCAGGTCGTCGCTCGCATAGGGCCGGAACGCCGGATGGCCGAGTGTCGCCTGAAGCCTGAGCGCGACGTCCATGCGCGCGGCGATCGTCACCGCCGTCGGCGTTCCGCGCGCGACGTCCCTGGCGAAGGACGGGCCGGAGAGGATGGCGGGCTCGCCGTGCGGCACTTCCTCCGCCAGCACTTCGGTGAGGAACTTGCCGCTGCCGCGCTCGATGCCCTTCGCGCAGAGGACGAGCGGCGTGCCGCGCGCGGCGTGAACGGCGATGCCGCGCAGGCTTTCGCGCAGATGCTGCGCGGGCACGACGAGCAGCAGCGCCTCCGCCCGCGCGGCTTCCGCGATGTCGCCCGTCGCGGCGATGGACGGGGCCAGCGCGATGCCCGGAAGGAACCGCTTGTTCTCGGCGAAGGCGCGGATATCCGCGACCACCTCCGCCTCGCGCGCCCAGAGCCGGACCTTGCGGCCGGCCTGGCTGGCCGCGACGGCAAGGGCGGTTCCCCAGGCCCCGGCACCAATTACGCCGATTTCAGTGTAGACTTCTGAATTGTCTTGGTTTTCCGCCATTTTTCCCGAATGGTGCGCCGCAAAAGATTGAACACTTTGTTGATTATTCAGAATTTGACCCTATATTGCAGTCAGGAATCGACGATACGTCCGCCCCAGGCGGCATCCAGGAAGCGTGGTACATGGCCGAGAAAGACACCATCCGCGAGCAGATCGTACAAGCCGCCAAGAAGCGTTTTTCGCATTTCGGCTATGCCAAGACCACCATGGCGGAGGTCGCGACGGATTGCGCGATGTCTCCCGGCAATCTCTATCGCTTCTATCCGGGCAAGCTCGACATCGCCGAGGCGATCGCCACCGAGGATTATGCGAAACATCTGGAGCACCTGAGCAAGCTGGCCGTCGCGCCGGGACGGGACGGGCGGCAGCGCCTGCACGATCTTCTGTTCGAGGAATTGCGCCGCACCTATCACAAGCTGGAGAAGGATCCGCGCGCCTACGAGATGGCGCTGGTGATTTCGCGCGAGCGGCCCGAATTCGCGAACTGGATGCTGCAGGAGGAACGCAAGATCCTCATCGCGCTGATGGAGGAGTCTGAGCGGCGCGGCGAGTTCAGGATCGAGGACAAGGAAATGACGGCGGAAATGGTGCAGTCCGCGACCATGAAATTCCGCTATCCGCAGCTGTGGTCCAAGCTCACCCTGCCCAAGCTGGAGCGCGAGCTCGAAGGCGTACTCAAGCTGCTGATCAACGGCCTCTGCCCCAACGCGGCCGCGCGCGCGCAGGAGCGCCGCGAAGCGGTCGCCTGATCGCGCACTTCATTTTGCCGCAATAGCCGCCTATTCCTTGCGCATGCACCGTCCGGCACTTGCTCTCTCCCTCGCCGCCGCCCTGGCCCTGGCCGCTCCCGCGGGCGCGGCGCCGGCAGCCTACAGCGCCGCCGAGCGGGCGGAGCTGGACCGCGTGAGCGCCGCGCTCAACGCGATCAAGACGCTCAAGGGGACCTTCGTGCAGATCGATCCCGACGGCGATGTCGAGCAGGGCACCTTCGCCATCGCCAAGCCCGGGCGCATGCGCTTCGAATATCGCCCTCCCGCGCCGACCCTCATCGTCTCCGACGGCAGGACCGTCGCGGTGCAGAACGCGAAGCTGCGGACCTTCGACCGCTATCCGCTCGACCAGACGCCGCTCGGCCTCATCCTGGGCGACGATGTCGATCTCGCGCACAGCCACGAGATCGTGGGCGTATCGCGCCAGCCCGACGCCTTCGTCATCAAGGCGCGGTCGCGCGGCGGCCGCGCCGGGGGCAACATCACCATCACCTTCTCCGAGCCCGGTCTCGAGCTCCGGCAATGGTCCGTCGTCGACAATCAGGGCCTGACCACGACCGTCTCGCTCGGCAATGTGGTCGCGGGCGCGGACGTGTCCGGGATTTCCTTTGCCGTTCCGGCGCGCAATCCCTACGCCAGAAGCGCCGCGAACTAGGCGCCGCCCTTGTCAAGCCCACCCGTGCCCGTCGCTTTTTGCATAACCTTTCGCGCCGCAAGCCGCCATGCTGCGCGCACCGCATCCGGGGTATCCCATGTCCGCCCGTAAGCCCGTCGTCGGAATTCCAAGCGATCACCGCATGGTCGGCAAGCATCCGTTCCACATGGTCGGCGAGAAATACATCGCCGCCGTGCGCGATGCCGCCGGCGCGACGCCGCTTCTGGTGCCGGTGCTCGAACCGGCCATCCCGCCAGGGGAGCTGCTCGGCGCCGTGGACGGCTTTCTCTTCACCGGCTCGCCGTCGAACATCGCACCGCGGCGCTATGGCGGACCGGCCCCGCGCGACGGCGTGCTCCAGGACGAGCGCCGCGACGAGACCGCGCTTCCGCTCCTCAAGGCCGCGATCGCCGCGGGCAAGCCGGTGCTTTGCGTGTGCCGCGGCTTCCAGGAGCTGAACGTCGCCTTCGGCGGCACGCTGCATCAGCACCTCCAGGAGATCCCGGGCCGCGGCGATCACCGCGAAAATCCGGACGCGCCGCTGGAAGAGCAATACGGACCCTCGCACACGATCTCGGTGCAGCCGGGCTGCCTGCTCGCGGACATCCTCGGGGCCGGGACCTTCCAGGTGAATTCGCTCCACTCCCAGGGGATCGACCGTCTGGCGGACGGGCTTCATGCCGACGCGGTCGCTCCCGACGGCACGATCGAGGCGGTCTCGATGCCGGGCGCCAGGGGCTATCTGCTCGGGCTGCAATGGCATCCCGAATGGCGCTGGGCGGAGAACGAGGTCTCTCGCGCCATATTCGAATCCTTCGGCGAGGCGCTGCGCGAGGCGGCCGGCCGCTCCTGATTCCCGCCGCTGGCGCCGAAAATTCCGCTTGACAGAATTGTAAGCACTGACTTACGGTAAGTCATGGCTTATCAAAATGCCCTGGCTGCACTTGCCGATCCGACCCGCCGCTCGGTGTTCGAGCGGCTTCTGGACGGCGCGATGCCGGTCGGGCGCATCGCCAAGGGCCTGCCGGTCAGCCGGCCGGCCGTTTCGCAGCACCTCAAGGTGCTGAAGGAGGCAGGTCTGGTGACGGATCGCGCCGAAGGAACCCGCCGCGTCTACAGCATCGATCCCGAGGGGCTCGGCGCCCTGAGACGCTATCTCGACCAGTTCTGGGACCAGGCATTGGAGGCGTTCGCGGCCGAGATCGCCGCGGGCGGGGAACAGCCTGCAAAGAGGGAAGACTCATGACCCGTACCATCGTCATCGCGCCGGTGCGCAAATCGGTTCTCGTGAACGTGCCTCGGCAGAAGGCCTTCGACGTCTTCACCGGCGGCGTGGACCGCTGGTGGCCGAAGACCCACGGCATCGGCTCATCCCGGCTGGTCGAGGTGGTCATCGAGCCCCACCGGGGCGGCCGCTGGTTCGGACGGCACGAGGACGGCTCGGAGGTTTCCAACGGCCATGTGCTCGCCTGGGAGCCGCCGGGACGGGTGGTCTTCAGCTGGGAAATCAATTCGCAATGGAAGCCCGACACGAGCGTCGCCTCGGAAGTCGAGGTCCGCTTCATCGCCGAAGGCGCGGCCACGCGCGTCGAGCTGGAGCATCGCAAGTTCGAGGTCCTCGGCCAGGAAGGCGGGGAGAAGATGCGCAAGGATGTCGACGGCGGCTGGACGGGCATCCTCGACCTGTTCAAGAAGACCGCGGAAACGGAAGGATAGATGAACACCATGATGCTCAAATCGATGCTGGGAGGGGCCGGCCTGGCGCTCGCCCTTCTGGCGATGCAGAGCGCGACGTGCCGCGCGGAAGTCGTGGACAAGCAGGCCAACGGCTTCGCTCTCGAGGAGAAGTACCAGATCAAGGCAGCGCCGGAAAAAGTCTATGCGGCGATGATCGAGCCGTCGCGCTGGTGGAATTCGGCGCATACGTTTTCCGGCGACGCCAAAAATCTCACCCTGGACGCGCGCGCCGGCGGCTGCTGGTGCGAGACGCTGCCCGGCGGCGGAAGCGCGCTGCACATGACGGTGGTCAATGTCGTGCCGGGCAAGCTGGTGCGCATGCGCGGCGCGCTCGGCCCGTTCCAGCCGACCGGCATGGACGGGGCGATGAACGTCACCTTCAAGCCCAAGGACGGCGGCACCCTGCTCGAGGTTTCCTACAACCTCGGCGGCTACGTCAACGGCGGCTTCGACGTGCTGGCAACCTCCGCCGACGGCGTCCTCAATCTCCAGTTCTATCGTCTCAAGCAACTCATCGAAACCGGCTCGGCCGACACGCCGCGCCCCCAAGGAGAACAGCCATGAGCCTCAGGATTCACGCATTGCCCGCGAGCCCGCGCGGATTCAAGGTGATCAGTTTCGCCAACCATGTGGGCATCCCCTACGAATTCGTGCTCTGCGATTTCACCAAGGGCACGCAGAAAACGCCGGAGTTCACCCGGCTCAATCCCAACCAGCGCATGCCGGTGCTGGAGGAGGACGGCTGGCCGCTGTGGGAGTCCAATGCGATCCTGCAATACCTCGCGACCAAGAAGCCGGAGATGAACCTCCTGCTGCAGCGCGACGAGCGCGGCCGCGCCGATGTCAGCCGCTGGATGTTCTGGGAGAGCGCGCATTGGGACCCGGCCTGCGTGATCCTGGTGTTCGAGCGGGTGGTCAAGCCGCTGTTCGGCCGCGGCGCGCCCGATCCGGCGGAGATCGAGAAGGGGCTGGAGCGGTTCCACCGCGTGGCCGAGGTCCTCGACGGGCATCTGAAGGGACGCAGGTTCATCTGCGGGGACACGATCACGACCGCGGATTTCTCGGTCGGCGCCGCCTTCCTGATGGCGGACGCGGCGTCGTTCCCGCTGGAGTCCTATGGCGAGATCCGGCGTCTCAAGGACACGCTTGCGGCGCTGCCCGCGTGGCAGAAGGCGCTGGAGCTGGTGGAGATGCCCAAGGCCGCCTAGCGGCCCGGCGGCCTATTCCAGGCTCTGCGAGACCAGGCCCGGCGGCGCTCCGCGCTCGACGCGGAAGCGCACCCGGCCGAGCAGGTGGCCGGCGGCGAGGGCGATGTCCACGCGCCACTCGCCGGGCTCGGGATTGCGCTTGATCGTGTAGCCGCGATAGCCGCCGTCGCGTCCGCCGCTGATGGTGTAGGAGACGTTCGACACCGCGATCCAGCGCTTGCGCCGGGGATCGAAGTGCTGCCAGCTGTGCACCACGCGCTCGGTGAAGCGCACGGGCGCGAACACGGCGCTGTAGACATAGAGCGGCCGGCCCGGCTCGACATGCACGACCTGCGGCGAGAACATGCCGGTGTACCAGCGCTTCGCCTCGCCGGTGCCGATATAGGCGTCGCCGGTGTGCCGGACCGAATGGAAGACGCCGGCCCCGGCGAGCGCGACGGGAAGCGGCGGCAGCACGTTGGTGAACCAGAACAGGTTGATCAGCGCATAGACCGCCGCCGCGCCGATGGCGATCTGCCATTTCGACGATTCGAAGGACGGGCGGCCGAAGCGCGCCAGCAGCTCGAGGAAGGCGAGGAAGATCGCCAGCGCGGCGAATCCGCTGAGAAGGAAGGTGAAGACGCCAACCCTGTGGGTGAGGATCGGCACGGTGACGATGGCGTAGGAGAACAGCCCGAAGAAGAACAGCGTCGCGGTGAACACCAGCCGCTCGTAATAGTGGCGGAAGATCTCGTTGCCGACGAAGATGGCGGCCAGCACCAGAAGGAACGGCCAGGATTCGAGCAGCACCGCGCTGCGCGTGTAGAAGATCAGGAACCCGCTCCACAATCCGCCGAGCGCGAACTGGGTGACGAGCGGGATGAAACCGCGCCAGCGCGGCGGCGGCTTCTCCGGGTCGGCGCGCGCGTTCAGGGCGTGCAGCAGCAGGATGGTGAACGCCGCGGCGGCGAGATAGGCGATGAAGACGGCCTGGGTGTTCGGCAGGTCGATGCGCCGGAACATGAAATTGTCGGTGACGAAGCCCGCCACCATGCCGAAGGCGGAAAGCTGGCGCTCGTAGCGCGGAATCCATGCGAACCAGGCGCGCACGGGGCTCTGCGGGGGCAGGGACATCGAGGTCCGGCTTTCCAAATCCGCTCTGGTTTGCCCGGAAGGGCTGTCCCGTTCAAGGCGGATGTCGGACGGAACAAGCCGGATGACGGGCCGGAAGGCGGCTGCTACATTGCCCCCATGTCGAACAAGCGTTCGCTGCTCGTCCTCTGCGCCAGGATCGGCTACAACCCGCCGCGCCGCTAGCCCGTCTGCGCCCCGACGCGCAGCCACATCCCATCCACACGGCTCGTTCGCAGAGGCATTCCATGAGCAATCCCACGCACAACCAGACGAAGCATTGGCAGGCGCTCGACGCCGCCCACCACATCCACCCCTTCTCCGATACCGCGGCGCTGAACAGGGAGGGCGTGCGCGTCATCACCCGCGCCGAGGGCGTCTATCTCTGGGACAGCGAGGGCAACAAGATCCTCGACGGCATGTCGGGCCTGTGGTGCGTGCAGGTGGGCTACGGCAATGCCGAGCTGGCCGAGGCCGGCTGCGAGGCGCTGAGGACGCTCCCCTACTACAACCATTTCTTCAAGACCTCGAACCCCTGGACCATCGAGCTCGCGGCGAAACTCGCCTCGCTTCTGCCCGAGGGCCACGAACGCGTGATGTTCGCCAATTCCGGATCGGAGGCGAACGACTCGGCGCTCAAGCTCATCCGCTA
>DASZQP010000024.1:0-9132 GCA_035549575.1 Rhizomicrobium sp. | reverse complement strand
CACCAATGCGGATTGCCGCGGGTGATGCAAATGGGTCATGGCGCCCAAGACAAGCGGCCCCACTACTGCAAGTTGGCTGGGGGACTAGGATTCGAACCTAGACAGGCAGAGTCAGAGTCTGCAGTCCTACCATTAGACGATCCCCCAATGGCGGGCCGCTTCTCTACGCAAGGACGCGGCCGCTGGCAAGGCTTGGCTGGCGCGCTCGGGCGGCGCAAGGGCCGGACGGGATTGGGCAATCGCGAAAGCGGGCCCCGCGCGCCCCGCTCCGGGTCCGGTGCCGGTCCCGCGGCGGCAACCCGCCGCCGTGCCGCAGCAGCGGGACACCGCCGCGCCGCGGCAATCGCCGGCCGCGCCGTCCCCGGCCGGTGCGGCAGAAGGACCGTGCGCCGCCGGAACCCGTTCATGCTATCGTCCGCGCGGAGGAAATCTTGCTCGGAGAACGCCAACGGGGCGCGCCGGTTACGTCCGGCAGAAAGCCCGCGCCGGTGTTCGCGGTCCTGGATCTCGGCAGCAACAACTGCCGGCTCCTGATCGCGCGGCCGCTTCTGCGCGGCGGCTTCCGCGTGATCGATTCCTTTGCGCGCATCGTGCGGCTCGGCGAGGGCGTGGCGCAGACGGGCCGGCTGTCGGAGGCGGCGATCGCGCGCACGACGGCGGCCCTGGCGGTCTGCGCCGAGCGCATCCGGGCGGGCGGCGTCACCCATTTGCGCGCGATCGCGACCGCCGCGGCGCGCGGGGCCTGCAATGCCGGCGAGCTTGTGGACCGCGCGCGGCGCGAGACCGGGATCGCGCTCGAGATCGTGACCGAGGAGGAGGAGGCGCGGCTCGCCGCCATCGGCTGCGCGCCGCTGATCGGGCCGCGCTACGAAGGCGCGCTCGTCTTCGACATCGGCGGCGGCTCGACCGAGCTGATCTGGATGCGGACGGTCGACGGCGAGGCGCAGACGCTTTTCAGCTCCTCGACGCCCGTGGGCGTGGTGACGCTGGCCGAGGAACTGCAGGACACCGCGATGGACGGCGCCTGCTTCGACGCGATGCGCGCGCGGATGATCGGGCGGTTCGCGCTGGTGCGGGAAAGGATGGACAGGGTCCAGGCCTTCGGCCGCGCGGAACATCACCTGCTGGGTACCTCCGGCACCGTCACGACGCTCGCCGCGATCGCGATCGGACTCGACCGCTACAGCCGCTCGCGCGTCGATGCGAGCTGGCACGAATGCAGCGACATCCTTGCCATCGTCGATCGCCTGATCGCTCTCGACCGCCCGGGGCGCGCCGCCATCGGCGTGATCGGGAACGACCGCGCGGATCTCGTCATTCCGGGCTGCGCGATCTTCGCGGCCATCCACGCGCTCTGGCCCTGCGCGCAACTGCGCATCGCGGACCGCGGCCTGCGCGAAGGCATGTTGCGGGAATTGATGCTACAAGCCACCGCATGACGGCGCGGCCACCAGACAGGTCCGGCCGCGGCGGGGTGCGCGTGCGCGTGACCGGCGCGGGCGGACGCAAGCTCTCCTCCCAGCGCTGGCTCGAGCGCCAGCTCAACGATCCCTATGTGCGCGCGGCCAGGCAGGAAGGCTGGCGCTCGCGCGCCGCGTTCAAGCTGATCGAGCTGGATTCGAAGTTCCATTTCCTGAAGAAGGGCGCGCGCGTGCTCGATCTGGGCGCCGCGCCCGGCGGATGGACGCAGGTGGCGGCGCGGCGCATCGGGCCTGCGGGAAAAATCGTCGCAGCGGACATTCTCGAGATGGAGCCGCTTGCCGGCACGACCGTGCTGCAATGCGATCTTCTCGATCCCGGCACGCCGGAGCGGCTGAAGGCCGCGCTGGGCGGACCCGCCGACGTCGTCCTGACGGACATGGCCGCGCCGACGACCGGCCATCGCGCCACGGATCATCTGCGGACCGTGGCGCTGTTCGAGGCCGCGCTCGACGTCGCGCAGGACGTGCTCAGGCCCGGCGGCACATTCGTCGGCAAGGTTTTCCAGGGCGGCGCCGGCGGCGAGCTTCTGGCGCGCGTGAAGAGCCTGTTCCGGACGGTGCGGCATGTGAAGCCGCCGGCCTCGCGCAAGGAGTCCGTCGAGCTCTATCTTGTCGCGGAGGGCTTTCGCGGGCGCTGACGCGGAACGGCAAAAGCCCCGCCGGACCGGGCGGGGCTTTCGGCCGCAAGGGGCCGCGAAGGGTCACATTCCGGCTGCGCCGTAGCGCACCCGCCCTACGGCGCTTCGTGCAGGCTGATGGAGCCGATGCCGGCCGCCACGTTCAGGCCCTTGTTTCCTTCCATGCTGAGCGGCTGGAGGGCGATGGATTTGTCCAGCCCGCCGACCAGCACATTGGCGCCGAGGCCGACACCGACCGTCGCGCTCGCCGTCGCGCCGGCATAGTCGCCCTCGAGCGCGCCCTTGCGCACGTCGGAAGTGGGCGCGAACACGCCCCAGATCAGGACGCCGCCCTCGGTATAGCCGATATCCACGCCGAACTTCGAAATCGAGCCTGTGTAGTGATCGTTGTGGCCGTTGCCGCGGAACACGCAATGCAGGTCCTTCGACGAGCCGAACACGAATCCCCATCCGCTGGCGACGTTGCAGGTCAGCGTGCCGACCTTCACGCCGGAATGGCCGGCCGCCTGGGCGGGTGCGGCGAGCGCGAATGCGCCGAGCGCCGCTACACTCATCATCAAACGAATCTTCTTGGACATAGTGGGTCGCTCCTGAGATACGGGTTGCGAATGCCTGCCGGCCGTTTCGCCCGATACGAACGCATGGCGGACCCCCGAGTTCCCGTTGGAACCATGACAATGCCGAATAGCTATGTCGCGGGCGGGGGCATGCCTTCCAGTACGGGTTGTATTCCCATCCGCGCCGCGGTTGCCTCCGTCGCGGACAGATAGGGGGCGATCTGCGGCGCGTTGCTGCGCCATTTCTCCGGATGGGGCGGCGTCAGCGTGTAGCGCGACGGTGGAAGCGGTCCGCCCGCGACCCGCCGCATCGCGCCGTCGAACGGCACCCCGGCGAAGCGGCACAGCTCTTCGAGAACGGCGGCGGGGCGGGCGAGCAAGTCCTCGTAGCCGCAGCCGGTCCAGTCGCCGCGGGGAAGCGCGGCAAGGTCGTCGAGGATGATGTCGTTGGTGTCGCGCCATTGCCGCATCGCGATCTCCGCCAGCGCGCGTCCGTCGAGCTCGCGCCAGCCGGGGATGAGCAGCATCGACCACGGCGGACCGCGCCAGCCTTCGAGCCGGGGATAGGTGACGAAGCCGCCGGAGCGCCAGGCTTCCATGATCGCGCTGATGTTGGCGCGCGGCTCGCGACGGAGATGGACGAACTTCGCGTCCGGGAAGATCGCCCGGAAGAAAGGAATGCGCAGCGCGTTCTTCGGCGTCTTCTCGAGGAAACGCACGGATGGCGGCGGGGCCGGATGGGCGGAATGGGCCAGACCCGCCGCGTCGCGAAGAAGGCTCGCGTAGCGGCGGCGAAGTTCTGCCGCGACGGCCGGCGTCGCGTCCGCCGCCGTGAGCCGGTTGGAATCGAAACCGCGCGATCGCGGCGCCAGCGCGGCGATGCTTTCGACGGGTCCGTGTCCCTCGCCGCCCAGCGTCCAGAACGCCCTGTTGTGGGCAAGGGTCTCGAAAAGAAGCGTGCTCCCCGAGCGCGGCGCGCACACGATGAAGACAGGCCGGTCGAATTGCGGCTCCGTCCGCGGCGAAGGTCCGCGCCTTGCGGCCGCGCGCGGCCGGGCCCTGGTCGTCGCGCGCAGGAAGGAGACGAATGCCTGCGCGGCGGGCGCGCCGTTGCTCGCCAGCGTCAGGTCCGCGGGAACGGTTCTGCGGTATTCCTCGGCAAGCCCCAGCCGCAGCGCCACGAAGGCGGCCTCGTTCTCCGGCGCAGGGCCGCGCTCGTGCCAGAGCGTGCGCCAGGCGCGGCCGAACCGGACGAGCATGTCCCGCACCCGCAGGACCGCGTCGCGCGCGTTCTGCGGCGCGGCGGAAATGTCGGCGGCGAACGCCATCGCTTCGGCGTCGATCTCCGCCGGCGAGAGCACGGGCCCGCCGGGGTAGGTCTCGAAGGCGAGCGCGGGCCGCGCGGCCGGGTCGAAGGGCACGAACCGCGCCGGCCCGTCCGCCGGGTGCGGCCGCGCCATCGACCAGAATTCGTTGCTGCCGTAGGTGTCGAAGGTGAGATGGATGCGCCTGACCGGCGTCGGATTGTCCACCCTGTGCATGCGCCAGTTGTCGAACGTCCACGCCTCGCCTTCGGCCATGTGCACGCTCTCGTTGCCGCAGACGAAGCGCACATCGCGATGCGTCACGACGGGAATGTGCACGCGCGTATGCGTGCGCCAGTAGTATTCGGCGTCGAAGTGGAGCGGCACGCCGTCGCCCGGCTCCAGCCGCATCAGCCTTGCGCGCCCGTGCAGGGTCCGGAAGCTCGCCAGCACCTGCATGAGATAGGGGCACTCCGCCAGGCTTTGCGTGGGACGCATCGGCGGATCGAACCCGTCGTTGACCCCGCCGTCCGTGGAGATCAGCGGCAGGTGCGAATTGCCCCTGAAATTGTCCGGATGGGTGCACCACCGGTCTTCGGGCAGGGCGGAAATCTCTGCCCGCAGCCGTTCGGCGTCGAAGCGGAAGGGGAAGACATAGAAGGGATGCGCCAGCCTCACGAAGACCCCCGGGCCGTGTCGGATCCCGGCTTTACAATGCCGGCGCCCCGGCCGAAAGACGGGCGGCGCCGGGGAAGGGGCGGCCCGGTCCCCGCCGGCGCGCCCCGGAAGGCCGCGGCGCGGGGTCCGGCGCAGCCCAAAAGCGCCGAAATGCTTGCAGAATCGCAAACGGGCTGATAGACGCCCGCATGGAACCGCGCCCCCCCATCCGAGAAGCCCTGACCTTCGACGATGTCCTGCTGGTGCCCGCGGCCTCCGAAGTCCTTCCAGGCCAGGTCGATACCCGCACGCAGCTCACCAGGAGCGTCGAGCTCGGCATTCCGCTGATCTCCGCCGCGATGGATACGGTGACCGAGGCCGGACTCGCCATCGCCATGGCGCAGGCCGGCGGCATGGGCGTGATCCACAAGAACCTCACGATCGAGGAGCAGGCCGAGCAGGTCCGCCGCGTCAAGAAGTTCGAAAGCGGCATGGTCGTCAACCCCGTGACCATCGCGCCCAACGCCACGCTCGCGGACGCGCTGGCGCTGATGGAGCGCTATCGCATCTCCGGCATTCCCGTGGTCGAGGGCGCGAACGGCAAGGGCGCGGGCAAGCTCGTCGGCATTCTCACCAACCGCGACGTCCGCTTCGCGACCGACATGCGCCAGCCGGTCGCCGAGCTGATGACGAAGGACCGGCTCGTCACCGTGCGCGAGGGCGTGAAGCCGGAGGAAGCCAAGCGGCTCCTCCACCAGCACCGCATCGAGAAGATTCTCGTGGTGGACGACGCCTATCGCTGCGTCGGCCTCATCACCGTGAAAGACATCGAGAAGGCGCAGAAATATCCCAACGCCTGCAAGGACGAGCGCGGCCGCCTTCGCGTCGCCGCGGCCACGAGCGTGGGCGAGGACGGGCTGCGCCGCGCGCTCGCGCTGGTGGAGGCGGAATGCGACGTGGTCGTGGTGGATTCCAGCCACGGCCATTCGCGCAACGTGCTCGACACGATTTCGCGCATCAAGAAGGCGAGCAACTACACCCAGGTGCTCGCGGGCAACATCGCCACCGCCGACGGCGCCAGGGCGCTGATCGACGCCGGCGCGGATGCGGTGAAGGTCGGGATCGGTCCCGGCTCGATCTGCACCACGCGAATCGTCGCCGGCGTCGGCGTTCCGCAGCTCACCGCCGTCATGGATGCGGTGGAGGTCGCGCGCGGTTCCGGCACGCCGGTCGTCGCGGACGGCGGCATCAAATATTCCGGCGATCTCGCCAAGGCGATCGCCGCGGGGGCGAGCGCCGGCATGGTGGGTTCGCTGCTCGCCGGCACCGACGAGGCGCCGGGAGAGGTGTTCCTCTATCAGGGCCGCTCCTACAAGGGCTATCGCGGAATGGGCTCGCTGGGCGCGATGGCGCGCGGCTCGGCCGACCGCTATTTCCAGGCGGAAGTGCAGGACAGCCTGAAGCTCGTCCCCGAAGGCGTCGAAGGGCAGGTCGCCTACAAGGGCCCGGTGTCCAACGTCGTGCACCAGATCGTCGGCGGTTTGCGCGCGGCCATGGGGCTGACGGGCTCGAAGACCATCGCCGATTTCCACGCGCGCGCGCGGTTCGTGCGCATCACCGGCGCGGGCCTGCGCGAAAGCCACGTCCACGACGTCGTGGTGACGCGCGAGGCGCCGAACTATCCCGGCGGGCAGTAGGCCGCCGCGCGCGGACGGCTCAAGCCGGCAGGTTCAGCCGCGCCCATTGCAGCAGCAGGATCGTCTTGGCGTCGCAGATCCCGCCGCTCGCCACCAGTTCCATCGCGCGGGCGAGCGTGAGCTCGAGCACTTCGATGTCCTCGCCCTCGTGTTCGAGTCCGCCTCCGGCGCCGGTGCGGCTTGCGGCGCCGTAGTCCGCGGCGAAAAGGTGCATCCGCTCCGTCACCGCGCCGGGCGACATGAAGCAGTGGAACACGGGAACCGGGTTTTCGATGCGCACGCCGGCCTCCTCCATCGCCTCGCGCCGCACGCAGGTCTCGGGATCGTCGCCGTCGAGGCTGCCCGCAATGACCTCGATCAGCGGGCTGCGGTATCCGGCGAGAAACGCGGGAAGGCGGAACTGGCTCACCAGCAGCACCGTTCCGCGCGCGCGGTCGATGGGCAGAACGGCGGCGGCGTGCCCGCGGTCGAACACCTCGCGGTCCATGTGCTGCCACGCGCCGTTGCCGCGGCGATAGTCGAGCGCATATTCGCTCAGCCTGTAGCGCCTCCGGGACAGCACGCGTTCGTCGCGGATGCGGACGCGATCTGCTAGGTCTTCCATCATGACACCCGGCGCAAGGTTGCAAGCGGTCATCGATATACTCGGCGAGGCGGACCGGACAAGCAGGCCCGTCGAGCGGCATCTGCGCGAGTGGGGACGGACGCACCGCTTCGCCGGCTCGAAGGACCGCGCCGCCATTGCCGAACGCGTCTATGCCGTCCTGCGCCATCGCTCCTCCCTCGCCTGGCGCATGGGAAGCGGCGCGCCGCGCGCGCTCGTCATCGCCTCGCTCCTGAGGGAAGGCGCCGATCCGGCGGCCCTGTTCACCGGCGGCTATGCGCCGGCACCGCTCGACGATGCGGAGCGCGCCGCCATCGCGTCCGCGCCGCCGCCGGAGCCGGCGCATGTGCGCGGCGAATACCCGGAATTTCTGGAAGGCGAGCTGAAGCGTGCCTTCGGCGATGCGCTGGGCGAGGAGATGCTGGCGCTTCAGGATCGCGCGCCCATCGACCTGCGCGTCAACACGCTGAAGTCGGATCGCGAAGCGCTTGTCGCGGCGCTGCGCGCGGAGGGTTACGACGCCGACGCCACGCCCTGGTCGCCCGTGGGCGTTCGCGTGCCGCCCGGCGCGCGAAACCTCGAACGCACCGCGGAATACGGGGCGGGCGCCTTCGAATTCCAGGACGAGGCGGCGCAGCTCGCGGCGCTCCTCTGCGGCACGAAGCCAGGGATGCGCGTTCTCGATTTCGCGGCGGGGGCGGGCGGCAAGTCGCTGGCGCTCGCCGCGATCATGGAGAACGAGGGCGAGATCGTCGCGAGGGACGTTCGCAGCGATGCGCTGAACGAACTCGGGCGCCGTGCGATGCGGGCTGGAGCGAGAATGATAGGAACCGAAAACCTTCCTCTCCCCCTCGAAGAGAGAGAGGGAAGGAATTCGTTCGATGTGGTCCTCCTCGACTCCCCCTGCAGCGGTACCGGCACCTGGCGCCGGCAGCCGGAATTGCGCTGGCGGATCACGCCGGAACGCCTCGGCGAGCTCACGCTCATGCAGGATGCGCTGCTGATGCAGGCGGCCGGCGCCGTGCGGCCGGGCGGGCGGCTCGTCTATGCGACCTGCTCGATCCTGCCATGCGAGAACGAGGACCGCGTCGCGGCCTTCCTCGCATCGCATCGGGATTTCGCGGCCGTCCCCGCGGCCGATGCGTGGCGCGAATCGATTCCCGCCCCTCCGCCGCCGGGCCTCGGCCGGTTCTTCCGCGCCTCGCCCTTTTCGACCGGCACGGACGGCTTTTTCGCGGCGGTCCTTGCGCGCACCGCATAGCCGCCGCGAGCGCCGGCGGCGCCGCTGGACAGGGCGCGGGCGACTGGCTAAATCCCGCCATGGCAGCCCCCGTCCTCGTGATCGATTTCGGCTCGCAGGTGACCCAGCTGATCGCGCGCCGCGTGCGCGAAGCGGGCGTCTATTGCGAGATTGTCCCCTTCCAGAAAGCCGAGGCCGCGCTCAAAGCGCACAAGCCCGAGGCCATCATCCTTTCCGGCGGCCCGGCGAGCGTGACGGAGGAGGGCGCCCCGCGCGCGCCGCAGGCGGTGTTCGACGCGGGCGTGCCCGTGCTCGGCATCTGCTACGGCGAGATGGCGATGGCCGAACAGCTGGGCGGCAAGGTCGAGGGCGGGCACACCCGCGAATTCGGCCGCAGCGACATCCGCATCGAGAAGGAATCCCCGCTGCTCGCCGGTCTCGGCAACATCGGCGACACCGAGCCGGTGTGGATGAACCACGGCGACAAGATCGTGGCCATGCCGCCGGGCTTTTCCGTCGTCGCGACCAGCGAACATTCGCCCTATGCCGTGATCGCGGACGAGAAGCGCAGGCTCTACGGCATCCAGTTCCATCCCGAAGTCGTGCACACGCCGCGCGGGGCGCAGATGTATCGCAACTTCGTCCTCGGCATCGCCGGCATCCGGCCGACATGGAACATGCATGCGTTCCGCGAGGCCGAGGTCGCAAAAATTCGCGCGCAGGTCGGCAAGGGCAGGGTCATCTGCGGCCTTTCGGGCGGCGTGGACTCGTCGGTCGCCGCGGTGCTCATCCACGAAGCGATCGGCGACCGGCTCACCTGCATCTTCGTCGATACCGGCCTCATGCGCGCGGGCGAGGCGGAGGAAGTCGTTTCGCTGTTCAAGGGGCATTACAACATCCCGCTCGTCCACGCCGATGCGAGCGAGCTGTTCCTCACGCGGCTTTCCGGCGTCA
>DASZQP010000023.1:0-31560 GCA_035549575.1 Rhizomicrobium sp. | reverse complement strand
GCCGGGGATGACAAGCGAGTTTGGGGCGCTTTCAATTCTGTCGCGCCCGGATATCTTGTGCTTGGATCCATTCGGAGAACTCCATGCCCAAATTCCTCCTCATCACCGCCGCCATCGCCGCATTGTGCGCAACTCCCGCGTTCGCCGCGGACGATGTGATGGCGAGCACGTTCGGCAACACGGTCGTGTCGACCGGCGGGATGAGCGAGGTGCACACCCATTATCGCGCCGATCACACCTTCGACATGGTCGGCTCGCGGATGGGCTTCAGCAAAACCTTCAAGGGCACCTGGGCGCTCGACGGCAAGGGCAATCTCTGCCGCACCTTCGACGGCGAGGCGCCGCCGGATACGGCAAACCCGCTCTGCCTGCCCATCGCCGCGCACAAGCTCGGCGACACCTGGACGGTGGACGCCAACGGCTCCACGCGCACCGTCACGCTCAAACCCGGCATCCAATAAAGGTGCGTTGCACCGCTGCCCGCGGGGGTTGAAACCGGCCCCTTGCTCTCCTGTTTTGTCCCGTGATGGCCAGCGCGCGGAAAATGCGTTCCGCGCAGACGGGCAAGTGTGTTCCGGCGGAATACCGGTTCGGAGACGAAAGGCTGGATTTATTGCACTGCAGCGAAGGAAGGCGATTTTTCTGGAGGTTCAATCGTTTACTGGAAATCCGCAGGCATTCGAATTGCGATTTCGCGACAAAAATCTTCTACTGCAATCCCGCACGGCGCGCTAGCAAGGCTCGCGGGTTGGTTGAGAATCCGGCTTCGGGGGGCGATGCGCAGGTTTGCGGTCGATCGGTGGCGATGCGGGTTTGGTGGCGCTGCAATGCTCGTGCTTGCGCTTTTCGGCGCGGGTCCGGCGGCGCTTGCCGAAGGCACATTCGTGCCCGCGGCGAATCGCATGGACATGGCGTATGACGAGATCCGCCATGTGCTTTACATCAGCAACGGGCCGGAGCTCGTGCGCTTCCAGGTTTCCACGAAGACGATGCTCGATCCGATCGCGATCGGCGGTCAGCTCACCGGCCTCGACATCTCCCCGGACGGCAAGACGCTTGCCGTCGAGGACTATTATTTCGATTTCAACAAGCTGCAGAACCGGGTCTACCTCGTGGATATGGAATCGCTCAGCGTCAAGACCGTCAATTTTGAGCAGGAAAGACTGGAGGGCGGCACCTAGTCGGTGTGCTTCACCGGCGACGGCACGCTGCTTGTGACGTCGCAGTTCAGCGGGTCGGGCGGCACGGTTCCCTTGCGTCTCTACGATCCGGCGAGCGGAGAAGTGCAAAAGCTCGCCGAGCTGGGTGCGGAAACGATGCCGGCGGCGAACGGCCGGCGCAACATCTTCGGTCTCGCGCAGGGCGATACGGAATGGAATCCATGGGGCAATCTCGTCCTGCGCACCGGCAAACTCACATTCGCGCAGGGCAATGGCGGCTTCATGTACGAAGTGGCCGTCTATCGCGATGCCTCGCTCTTCGCGCTGCCGACCTATTTCGGAACGCTGATCGCCAACAAGAAGCTCGAGGGCATTGCGGTCATCGACGAGGATCTGGATCAGGCACCCGTCGGGGCGGTGTTTCATCCGCGGAAGGATTTGGTGTATTTCCCGATCGCGGACACGAGCCTTATCGGTGTCTACAGCTCAACCACCTGGAAGCCGGTCGACTGGTTCGACGCAAAAACCGATTTTCACCACACCGGCAACTATGCCTATGCATGGGGCCGCGAAAAAATCTCGAAGAACGGTTCTCTGCTTTTCGTGACCGTTCAGGACGGCGTTCGCTACTTCCGCACGGCGCATCACCAGGATTGAAGCGGCCGGCGCCGCTACATCCCGTATTTCGCAGCCCACCCTTCTGCCGCGCCGCCGAACAGATGGGCGCACGCGTGCAACTCCTCGCCGAAATATTCGGTCAACGCAGCCTTGACCCCTTCGCTCGGAAGCAGCTTCTCGCTCTGCTCCTTGCGATTGTGGCCGGCGACCAGTTCGCCGCTCGACTTTGCCGCATCGGCGCCGATGTAGCTGAAGATCTCGGCGCGAACGTAATCGGGCTGTTTGGCGATATCGTCGAAGAAGTAGTGCCGCATGCTCATAGCCGGAGCATGCTTGCGCCACGCGGCGGCGATCTGGCTTGGAAACCAAGCTTCGCCCATCTTCCTGCCGTCCAGGAATTCCAGGAGGGCATCGCGGTCTTCGAGCACGGCACGTCCGATCAATCCCTTGCGAACGCGCTTGGTGATACGCGACCAGGCGCGGTCGATCGGATCGCGGACCAGAAGGATGATTTTCGTATCGGGAAGTCTCTTTGCGATCTGAGCCAGGATGCTTTCATCGAGCCGCGCGTAGCCGGGGGTCACCTCGCCGGACAGGACGTCTTCCTTGAACCGGAAAAACGACACATAGCGATCCATGTCGATCGGTTCCTCAAACGCTGCAATCGCTTCATCCATGAATTCGCGATCGCGCGTGTCGCCCGGCCGCCGGTTAGCCCAGTTCGCGCACTTCTTGAGATTCGCATAGATGCCGTCGTAGCGCCGGCTCTTGACTTCGTTGTTGCCGCGCCCGAGCAGATAGCCGAATTCCTTGATCGGCGGCATCCAGAAATCGGGATGATAGCGCATCTGGTCCCACAGCCAGCCGGAACCCGCCGAGCCCATTCCAACGCAGATGAAATCGGGTCCCGCAATCTTGCAGGACACTCTCGCCAAAGGCGCCGGGCGTGGACCCGCCGCGGCGGTTTCTTGCGCCTTTGCCATCGTTATCGCTCTGCCGGTTCCATCGCCGGAGTTGCTTAACGTCCAGGAGCGATAACCGTCAATGCCCGTATTGTGCTCCTCTTCAAAGTTTGCGGGCGCCGAAGCTCCTCACGCCGCAACTCTGCCGGATTAGGGTTCTAGCGGGCCCTTCCGCCCTATGCTAGAAGCGGCGTCAGTCGCGCGCGGCGCCGCGGCTCCGTCGAAAATTGAAGGACTGAAATGATCACGAACAAGGTCAAGCTCGTAATCTGGGATCTGGACGACACGTTCTGGAGCGGAACCCTGGCCGAGGAGGGCATGACCCCGATCGACGGAAATGTGCAGAAGGTCCTCGAGCTGTCGCGGCGCGGCATCATCAACTCGATATGCTCCAAGAACGATTACGACGCCGCCAAGTCGAAGCTGGTCGAACTCGGGATCTGGGAATATTTCGTGTTCCCCAGCATCAGCTTCAATCCCAAGGGCAAGGCCGTCGCCGAGATGATCGAGGGAGCCGCGCTGCGCGCGGAAAACGTCCTGTTCATCGACGACAACCCGTCGAACCTCGAAGAGGTCAAGTTCTTCAACCAGGGCATTATGACGGCGCATCCGGCGGACGTGCTGGAGACGCTGCTCGAGCACGAGCATCTGGCGGGCAAGCCCGATCCGGAGCTGACGCGCCTCAAGCAGTACCAGTTCCTCCAGAAGAAGGTCGAGGAGCGGAGCACAACCTCGCTCTCCAACGAGGAGTTTCTGCGCGCCAGCAACATCCGCGTCACGATCGACTACGACGTCGAGGCCAATTTCGACCGCGTGGTGGAGCTGATCAACCGCACCAACCAGCTCAACTACACCAAGAAGCGCCTGGAGAAGCCGCGGCACATCGAGAATTTCCGCAAGTCGCTGAGCGAGTTCGGATTCAATTCCGGCTGTGTCTGGGTGCGCGACAACTACGGCGACTACGGACTTGTCGGGTTCTTCCAGATGCGCCGCCGCGCGCTCGAGAAGAGGCTTCACCATTTCGTGTTTTCGTGCCGCACGATGAACATGGGCATCGAGCAATATGTTTACGAAATGCTGGACCGGCCGAGCATCGACATCGCCGAGCCGGTGTCCTATGGGCTCGTCACGCACGAGAAGATCGACTGGATCAATGCCGAAGGCTCCGGCGGGGAGGAGGGCGACGCCGCGAAGGGCGGCAAGCTGCTCCTGCTCGGCGGCTGCGACCTGCTTCAGCTGGCGAGCTATTGCAGCACCAACCGGCTCGAATTCGTCAACAAGGCGCGCGGCGACATCGTGATCCGCTACGACGACACCGGGTTCATCCTCGGCGACCGTGCAGCCCTGAAGGAAAACGCGGATATCCTTCCGACGTGGAGCTACGAAGACGCACTCCGCTTCGACGAGGGCGTGGCGAGCTCCGATCTGATCCTGCTCTGCATGTACGGCGCCCAGCAGGGTCCGATGCTCGAGATCAACGGCAAGGTCCGGTTCCGCATCACGCCGAGTTCGCTCGAGGCGGCCAGGAAGGCCGATCCGGTTCCCTACCGCACCTATATCCGCGAACTCGATATCGAGCCGCCGGAACGGGTGCGCATGATCATGGAATCGATGGAATCGGTCGTGCGCCGTGCCAAGCCCGATGCGAAGATTTTCGTCATCGGCTATCCGACGCTCCGTACGACAAACGAGAAGAAGGTCGCCAAGCGCCGTGCGTTCAATCGCGCCTGCCGCGAATTCTGCGAGGCGCACCCGCCGCTGCATTTCGTCGATGTCGACCAGGTCCTGCCGAAGGAGGAGCTTCTCGACGAAAGGCACTATTCTCCCGCGGGCTACTTCGCCCTTGCCCGCTACATACTGACGGAGGCCCATATGTGGGGTCCCGCGCTCAGCGCCAGGAGCAGCCCCACGCCCGCGGGCGCAAAGGCCGCCGCGGCCGCCTAGCTGCGGCGCGGGCTACAGTCCGTATCTCGCCGGCCAGTCGCGCGCCGCGCCGCCGAACAAATCCGCCCCGGCTCGCAATTCGCCGGCGTAGCGCTTCACGAGCAGCGCGCGCGCCGCATCGTTCATCGCAATCCGCTCGTCGTCGGCCTTGCGATTGTGCTCGGGCGGAAGCCCGCCGCCCTCCGGATCGGCGCCGAGAAATTCCAGGATGCCTCGCCGCGATTCCTGCGCGTTGCCGACGATATCGTCGAAAAGGATCGTGCGGAACGGAAGGTGCGGCGCATGCCGGCGCCAGCGCGCGACGATCTGCGTCGCCATGATGCCGCCGACCTTCGGTTCGTCGCGGATATGCCGGCGCAGCAGCCGCTTGTCCTCCAGCACCGCCCTGTCGAGCAGTCCGTCGCGCTGCGCCATCACCATGCGCGACCATGCCCGCTCCACGGGATCGCGGACGATGAACAGGATCCTGGTGCGCGGAAAGCGTGCCGCCACCACTTCGATGGTGCCGCCCTCGAGAAGGCAATACATCGGCGAGATGTCGCCGGAGAGCTTGCCGCCCTTGAAGGCGAACAGTCCGGCGTAGATGTCGAGGTTCCGCGGCGTGCGCCTGTGTCCGCGCGCGTATTCGAGAAACTGCACGTCGCGCTGGTCGCGATTCCAGCGATCTGGATATTTCTCGCGGCGCTCCGGGAATATGAACCCCATATTGGGCGCGTCCTGGTTCAGATAGCTCAATTCCTTGGCGGGCGGCATCCAGAAACCCGGATGGTGGAACAGCTGGTCGTACAGCCAGCCCGTCGCCGCCTTGGGCTGCCCGATGCAGATGAAATCGGGGCCGTCGTTCATGAAAAGACGGCGCGCCCCTTCTCGAGCCGGACGCGCCCCTCGGCCACCATCCGCAGCGCCTCCGGATAGATCCTGTGCTCCGCCTCGAGCACCCGCGCGGCGAGCGTCTCCGCCGTGTCGCCGGCAAGAACCGGCACGCGCGCCTGCATGATGGCAGGACCGGCGTCGAGTTCCGGCGTCATGAAATGGACCGTCGCGCCGCTTTCCGCCGCGCCGGCCGCCAGCACCTGCTCGTGTACCTTCACGCCGGGAAAGAGCGGCAGCAGCGAAGGATGGATATTGAGGATGCGTCCCTCCCAGCGATTGACGAACCAGGCGCTGTGGATGCGCATGAACCCCGCTTCGCAGACAATCGCGGCGCCGGCTTCGCGCAGCAGCCTGTCGATTTCTCCGTCGAACGCCTCGCGTGTCTCATAGTCCTTGTGCGGAACGACCGCCGTGGGGATCTGCGCCTCGCGGGCGATCCGCAGCCCGCCCGCGCTCTCGACATTGGAGACGACCAGGGCGATTTCCGCCGGGAAGTCCTCCGTGGCGCAGGCCTCGATCAGGCTTTTCAGGTTGCTTCCGCGACCCGAAATCAGGACAGCCGTGCGAACGCGGCTCACAGCTTCAACGAGCCCCTGTATCTCACCTTCGGCTCGCCGCCGCCCTCGACCAGCGTGCCGATGCGCATCGCCTTGTCCCCGCATTCCTGAAAGGCGTCGATGACGTGTCCGGACGAGGACATATCCGTCACCGCGACAAGGCCGATGCCGCAATTGAACGTGCGCAGCATCTCCGCCGGCTCGATGCCGGCGGTGCCTGCGAGCCATCCGAACACGGGCGGCGGCGTCCAGCATTCCAGATCGATTTCCGCGTCCAGACCGTCCGGCAGGCAGCGCGGAACGTTCTCGGTGATGCCGCCGCCCGTGATGTGAGCAAGCCCGTTCACGCGCCCGCTCCGGATCGCGGCGAGCGCGCTTCTGACATAGAGCCTGGTGGGCGTCATCAGCGCTTCGCCCAGGGTCTGATCGGAAAAGGGCGAGGGGCCGTGATAGGGGATGCCGCTCGATTCGGCCACGCGGCGCACCAGCGAGTAGCCGTTGGAGTGAACGCCCGACGAGACGACACCGATGACGACATCTCCTGGACGCATCTCGCCCGTTTTCGGAAGAACCTGCCCGCGCTCCACCGCGCCGACGGCGAATCCCGCCAGATCGAAATCGTCCTTCGCATAGAGGCCGGGCATCTCGGCGGTTTCGCCGCCGATAAGGGCGCAGCCGCTCTGCCTGCAGGCGCGGGCAATGCCGTCGATGACGGTGGCGGCAGCATCGACGTCCAGACGGCCGCTCGCATAGTAGTCCAGGAAGAAAAGCGGTTCCGCACCCTGCACGACGATGTCGTTCACGCACATGGCGACGAGGTCCTGACCGATGCCGTCGAACAGCCGCGTTTCGATCGCGATCTTGAGCTTGGTGCCGACGCCGTCGGTGGCCGCGACAAGAATGGGATCCTTGAAGCCCGCGGCATTGAGATCGAACAGCCCGCCGAATCCGCCGAGTGCGGCGTCGGCGCCGGGCCGCTGCGTCGACTTCGCGGCCGGTGCGATGCGCGCCACCAGAGCCTCGCCGGCGTCGATGTCCACGCCTGCGTCCCTGTAGGTGAGATTGTTGCGGCGCGTTTCGTCCTGGGGTGCCATGGCTTGCGACGGATCGGGATGCCGCATTCGTTTAAGCAGGCGGATGGAACCGCGCAACCCCGCTGCGCGTCCGTTACCCTGAGCTGGAGGTTCCATGTCGCTGGAGGGGGCAATTGCCGCCCACCGATTCGGTCTGGGCGCCCGGCCCGGCGAAATCGCGCGCGCGAGCGCGGATCCGAAAGGCTGGCTTCTCGGCCAGATGAACGGCCCGGCGCCGCAGCCGGTCTCCCCGGACGGAGAGCCCTTCGAAAATGCCGGCGCCCTCGTGGCGAGCGAGGACGACTACAAAGTCCGGAAATTCATGCGCAAAGGGGAAAAGAAGAAGGGCCTCAAGGGCGTCAAGGGCGCGGAAAAACCGGCGATGAAGGACGGCCCCGGCAATCTTCGCCGCAAGACCTACATGCGCGAGATCGGCGCCCGCTTTGCGCTGGGTTTCACCACCGACCGGCCATTTGCCGAGCGCATGGTCCGCTTCTGGAGCAATCACTTCACCATCTCCACGCAGCGCCACAAGATCATGATGTTTGCCGGCGACTTCGAGCGCGAGGCAATCCGCCCCCATATCAACGGCACCTTCGAGGACATGCTGTTCGCGGTCTGCATGCACCCCGCCATGCAGATCTATCTCGACAACTGGCATTCGATAGGGCCGCATTCCCTGGCGGGCTCCAAGCGGCAGAAGGGCCTGAACGAAAATCTCGGCCGCGAGCTGATGGAACTCTACACGCTCGGCGTGGACGGCGGATATTCCCAGGCCGACGTGGTCGCCATGGCGAAGCTGCTGACGGGATGGGGCGTGTACGACGGCCGTCCGAGCGGGTTCGGCTTCTATGCGCAGCGCCACGAGCCCGGTCCCATCACGCTCAGGGGAAAGACCTACCCGGCCGGCTGGGACGGCGGCGTTGCCGCGATTCGCGACCTCGCGCGCGATCCGGCCACCGCGCGCAATATCGCGCGCAAGATGGCGGCGCACTTCATATCCGACCGTCCGCCGAAGGATTCGGTGGCCCGCCTGCAAAAGGCGTTCGTCGAGAGCGGCGGCAAGCTGCACGCGCTCTACGAGACCATCGTCGGCGATCCGGCCGCTTGGGATCCGCGCCTGAGGAAGATGCGGGCGCCGGTGGAATATGTGACGGCGGCGATGCGGGCCGTCGGCTGGCCGCGCGGAAAGGATCCGCACCGCCAGGAAAAGCACGCGCGCCGGCTGATCGCCTCGGTAAGGCTGATGGGAGAGGTGCCGTTCGCGGCCCCGTCACCCAAGGGCTGGCCTGACGATTCCGAAGCCTGGAGCGGGTCCGACGGGCTGCTCGACCGCATCGAATGGGCGAAAACCGTCGGCGAGGAGATGGGCTCCGGCATCAGCGCGGCGGCTGTCGCCGAAGCGGGTCTGGGCCCGCTGCTCGGGCCGGTGACGAAGTCGGTGATGGCCGAAGCCTCCAGCCAGGGCGAGGCGCTCGCCCTGCTGCTGGCGAGTCCCGAATTCCAGCGCCGCTAGCGAGGGCCGTCGAGATGACCACACGCCGCGAGATCTTGAGGACCATGACCGCCGCGGGCGCGCTTGCGCTCTGGGACGCGCCGCTGCGCGTGGCCTTCGCCAATGTCGCGACCGAACGGCGCCTTGTCGTCGTGATCCTGCGCGGGGCGCTGGACGGACTGGCGGCGGTTCCCCCGCATGGCGACAAGGACTATGCGGCGATGCGCGGCCAGCTTGCGCTCGACGCGAGCGGCGATGCGGGGCTGCACGATCTGGACGGCTTTTTCGGACTCAATCCGGGGTTCGCCGGCGTCAAGGCAATGTACGACGCGAAGGAAGCCGTTCTGTTCCACAATATCTGTTCGCCCTATCGCGACCGGTCGCATTTCGAGGGGCAGAATTGTCTCGAGACGGGCGGAGCCTCGCCGCACGTCTTCAACGACGGCTGGCTCAATCGCGCGCTCGCGCCGATGGGGCTGGACAACGGCACGGGCGCCGTGGCCATCGAGCAATCTCCGCCGCTGCTTCTTGCCGGCAAGGCGAAAGCCACGAGCTGGATGCCGGCGGCGATGCCCGAGCCCGAGACGGCCTTTCTCAAGAAGGTCCGCGCGCTCTACGCCGGCGACCCCGAACTGGGCGCGTCGCTCGAGAGCGCGCTCAACTTGCAGAACGAAGCCATGGAGATGTCCGACGATCCCGGCGCCAAAAATCCGAAGCTGAAGGCATCGTACGGAAACCTCGTTCCGCTGTTCAGGGGAGCCGGCAAGCTCCTGGCGTCCGCGAACGGCCCGCGCGTCGCGGTACTGGATGCAAGCGGCTGGGACACGCACGTCGGAGAAGGCGCGGGAAGCGGCGCGCTGGCGCGACGGCTGCAGGCGCTCGACCGCGGGCTTGACGCACTCAAGGCGTCGCTCGGCTCGCACTGGCGCAAGACTGCCGTCCTGATGGCGACGGAGTTCGGCCGCACCGTGAGGCCGAACGGCAGCGGCGGCACCGATCACGGCACGGGCGGAGCGGCCTTCCTTCTCGGGGGCGCGGTGGCCGGCGGCAAGGTCCGCGCCGAGTGGGTGGGATTGAAACCGTCCGTGCTCAAGGATGGGCGCGATCAGCCCGCGCGCACGGATCTGCGCGCGCTTTTCATGGGCGTCCTCGCCGACCACATGGGCGTGAGCCAGGCGGCGCTGCGCACGACGATTTTCCCGGACAGTGGCAATGTTTCGCCAATGAAGGGGCTGATCCGGGCCTGAGCGTCCTTTCGCATCGGGACGCCCGGTCTTATAGTTGCCGGGCCCGATCTCAGGTTCTCGATGTCACGGTCATGTTCCTCGTTGGCGTTCGCGCTGGCGTTCGCCATCTTGCCGCTTTTGCCCCGCGCGGCCGCAGCGGGCGATACCTTCACGGTCACGGGCGTCCATGTGGATGCGAGCGGACCCTCGGCCACGGTCGCGCAGGCGGCTGCGATTGCGCAGGGCCGCCCCAAGGCCTGGGCCATTCTCTACAAGCGCATCGCGAAGGCCCAGGACGCGGGGCGGATGCCGAAACCGGACGACCTTTCCCTGCAGCGGATGATCCGGAGCTTCACGGTCAACAACGAAAGGCGCTCCACGACGCGCTACGTCGCCGACGTCACCTACACGTTCAGCCCGGAGGGCGTTCAGGCTGCGATGCAGGCCGAAGGCGTGGCGCTCAATTTCGTCCAGGCCAAGCGCATCCTGCTCGTGCCGTTCGCGCCCAACTATTCGCCGTCCTCGCCCTGGGCGGCAGCGCTCTCTCCGCGACGCTACGCCACCAGCACGGTCCCGTTCCTTCAGCCAGGCGCAGGCAGCGAGTCGCTTGCCGGCACCGGCTTCGACGACGTGAACTGGGCCGACGTCGAGCCCTTCGCCTCGCGCATTCGCGCCACGGAGGCGGCACTCGTTCAGGTCAAGGCGGATTCCGGCCATCTCACGATCAATCTGAAGCGGATCGGCGCGGGGCAGCTGCCGACTGCGTCCACCATCGACGTCCCGATGCTGCCGGGCGGCGCCGCGGGAACCTATTCGAGCGCGGCCGATGCGGCCGTTCGCGAGATCGAGGAAATGTGGAAGACCCCTCCGAACTTCGCCCAGGTCGGACATCTGACCGCGAATGTCCACGTCACCTCGCTGGCGCTTTGGTCGGCGCTCCAGTCGGGCGTCGCAAGCGCGCAGAACGTTTCGGCCATGAATGTCGAGGCCATGGATATCGGCGAGGCGCGGGTCGCGATCACCTATCTGGGCACGGCGGATCAGCTTCGCCAGGCGCTTGCCGATCGGGGAATCGTGCTGTCGAAGGCGGGCGGCGACTGGATTCTGTCGTCCTCGATCAATCCATGAACCGGCTGCTGTACCATCTTCCCAATCTCCTCACGGCTCTGCGGCTGTGCGCCGCGCCGTTTACCGCGATATTGATCCTGCGGGGCTCCTACGGGCTGGCGCTCGCCGTTTTCGTATTTGCGGGCATCAGCGATGCGCTGGACGGCTATCTTGCGCGCCGGCTTTCGCCCGGCTCGCAATTCGGCGTCTATCTGGATCCCGCTGCGGACAAACTCCTGATGCTGGCGAGCTTCGTGACGCTGACGATGATCGGCGCGATCCCGATCTGGCTGACGGCGCTGATTATCGGCCGGGATCTTGCGATCGTGATGGGAGTCGCGGCCGCGAAGCTGCTGTCCCTCCCGCTCGAAGTCGCGCCGCTGGCCATCGGCAAGGCCAGCACCGTGATACAGGTCGCGTTCGTCGCCCTCGTTCTGCTTCTTCTGGCGACGGGCTACGCGGAGCCCGAATTCGTGCTCGCCGGAGCGATTGCAACCGGCGCGGTCACGCTCGCGTCCTGGATCGCCTATGCCCAGCTCTGGTTCCGGGCGCTGGCGCTCGGCCGCCGCACGGCCTGACGTGCCGTCGAGGCAGCTGGTCCTTCCCCTCGAAACGCGGCCTGCGCTCGGCCGCGAAGATTTCATTGTCGCGCCGGCCAACAGGGATGCGGTGGCACTGATCGATTCCTTTCCCGGCTGGCCGGCGCCCGCGGTCGCGATTCACGGGCCGGCGGGATCGGGCAAGTCTCATCTGGCGGCGGTCTGGGCAAGCCGCGCCGGCGCCGTGGTCGCCGATGCCGCGCGGCTCGGCGATGACCTCCTGCTGGGCGATCCGCGTGCCGTGGCGATCGAGAATGTCGACGGTGCCGCGCCCGACGCTGCCCGCGACGCCGTGATCTTCGCGCTTCTGGAACGCGGCCACGCCGTGCTTCTGACCGGTCGTGCGCGTCCGGAACACTGGCCGGCGGTGCTTCCCGATCTGCCGTCGCGCTACGGGGCGCTGCTCTCGTTCCGGCTTTGGGAACCGGACGACGCCCTGCTCGCGGCACTTGCGCGCAAGCTCTTCGCGGACCGCCAGCTGGCCGTGCCGGACGCGGTTGTCGCGCAGATGTTGCGCACACTCGAACGCTCGCCCTCGGCGATACGGGATTTCGTCGCGCGGGCGGATTCCCGCGCACTGGCAGAGAAAAGGCCGGTCAGCGCGGCCCTGGTCCGCGAAATTCTGGAAGAATGAGGGCGATCTATCGCCAACGTCCTGAATCTTCTGGTATTCTTTGGCCGGTGGGGCGAATCCATGTCATGACAGATTCACCGGTTTGCCCTACGATTGTGTTGCAACCCCGTGACGGCGCGCAATGAACCCGCCCAAGCCCAAGATTGTGACGCTGGATGGCGGAATGCCCCCGGGGGAGGAGCAATCCGAAGAGCCGGCCGCAATTTTCACGACCCAGGAGAGTGCGATCCCGCCCGCGATCGACCCGGCGTCGCCCGGACGGTTCATCAACCGCGAGCTTTCGTGGCTGGCCTTCAACCGGCGCGTCCTGGAGGAGGCGCAGAATCCGCGGCATCCGGTGCTCGAGCGCCTGCGGTTCCTCTCCATCTCCGCCTCGAACCTCGACGAGTTCTACATGGTCCGCGTGGCGGGCCTGAAGGGAATGGTCAAGGCCGGTGTCGCAACGCCCAGCGACGACGGATTGTCCCCGGCCGAGCAGATCGCGCGCATCGGCGACGCCGCAGGCAAGCTGATCGCGGACCAGCAGGTTGTGTGGGTGGCCCTGCATTGCGAGATGCGCAACGCCGGCATCGCGGTGATCGCGCCGGGCGAATTGACGGCGGCGGATCGGCAATGGCTCGACAAGCAGTTCCGCGAGCAGATATTTCCGGTGCTCACCCCCCTGGCCATCGACCCGGCGCATCCTTTCCCCTTCATTCCCAATCTCGGCTTCACGCTGGCGATCAAGCTCACGCGCCGGGACGGCAAGCAGGTGATGGCGCTTCTTCCGGTTCCGACGCAGCTGCAGCGCTTCTGGCGCCTGCCCGGCACGGAAAAGAACGTGCGCTTCCTGCCGCTGGAGGATGTCATCGGCCTCTACCTCGACAAGCTGTTTCCGGGACACCACGTCACCGGAAGCGGCATGTTCCGCATCCTGCGCGACAGCGAAGTGGAACTCGAGGAAGAGGCGGAGGACCTGGCGCGCCAGTTCGAGACGCTGCTCAAGCGCCGGCGCCGCGGCGACGTGATCCACATGAAGTGCAGCAAGGCGATGCCGGCGGACCTTCGCGAGTTCATCTGCGATCATCTCAAGCTCGCCGACGACGAGCTCGTGCTCATCGAGCACATGCTGGGCCTGTCCGACCTCCGCAAGCTGATCCTCGACGAGCGCCAGGACCTTCAATTCAAGCCCTATATCGCGCGCTTTCCCGAGCGCATCCGCGATCACGGCGGCGACTGCTTCGCGGCGATCCGAGCCAAGGACATCATCGTCCATCATCCGTTCGAGAGCTTCGACGTGGTGGTGCAGTTCCTTCGCCAGGCCGCGGCCGATCCCGATGTCGTCGCGATCAAGCAGACGCTTTATCGCACCAGCCAGGATTCGCCGATCGTGAGCGCCCTCATCGAGGCGGCGGACGCGGGCAAGTCCGTGACCGCGCTGGTCGAGCTGAAGGCGCGGTTCGACGAGGCCGCGAACATCAAATGGGCGCGGGACCTGGAGCGCGCCGGCGTGCAGGTCGTCTATGGCTTCATCGAGCTCAAGACCCACGCGAAGTGCAGCATGGTCGTCCGGCGGGAAAGCGGCCAGCTCCATACCTATGTGCATTTCGGAACCGGCAACTACCATCCGATGACCGCGAAAGTTTACACCGATCTGTCGCTTTTCAGCGCCGACCAGGCCCTCGGCCGCGACGCTGCCCAGCTTTTCAACTACATCACGGGCTATGCCGAGCCGGTCGCGCTCGAAAAGATCGCGATTTCGCCGCTCACGCTGCGCGGCCGCCTTGTGGACGCCATCCAGGAGGAGATGATCCACGCACGCTCGGGCAGGCCGGCCGCGATCTGGGCGAAGGTGAATTCGCTCGTGGATCCGGGCATCATCGATGCGCTCTATCGTGCCAGCCAGGCCGGCGTGCGCGTGGAGCTGGTGGTGCGCGGCATCTGCTGCCTCCGTCCGGGCGTTCCGGGCCTGTCGGACAACATCAATGTGAAGAGCATCGTCGGCCGGTATCTCGAGCACGGCCGCGTGGTGTGCTTCGGCAACGGCCACGGGCTGCCGTCGTCGAAGTCCAAGGTCTACATTTCCTCGGCGGACTGGATGCCGCGCAATCTCGACCGGCGGGTGGAGGCGCTCGTCCCGATCGAGAACCCGACGGTTCACCAGCAGGTGCAGGATCAGATCATGGTCGCGCTGCTCAAGGACCAGGCGCAAAGCTGGAGCCTGAGCGGCGATGGCGTGTATCAGCGCGATCCCGCATCCGAATCCGCGGATGCGTTTTCCGCCCACGAGTATTTCATGACCAATCCCTCCCTCTCCGGCCGCGGAAAGGCGCTCCGGATCAGTCAGCCGCGGCCGGTCGCCGTTGTGACGCGGCAGAGCTGAGATGTCGGGAACGGGATCCATTCCGGCCGAACTCGGATCGGGCGCGCCGGCCAGGTCGCGGAAGAAGGGCAAGGGCCCTGTGGCCGTCCTCGACATCGGGTCGAACTCGGTGCGTCTGGTCGTCTACGAATCGCAGTCGCGCGCGCCGGCCACCGTCCACAACGAAAAGGCCATCTGCAGCATCGGCCGCGACATGGTCACGACCGGCCGGCTCCATGCCGAAGGCATGAAGATGGCGCTCGACGTTCTCAGCCGCTTCAAGATTCTGGCCGACGGGCTTCAGGTGACGATCCGCGAGGCCGCGGCGACGGCCGCCGCGCGGGATGCCTCGAACGGCCAGGATTTCATCCGCAAGGCCGAGACCGCGTGGGGCGCGCCGATCCGCGTGCTTTCCGGCGAGGAGGAAGCGCGCCTTGCGGCGGAGGGCGTTCTGGCGGGGATTCCCGACGCTGACGGCCTCGTCGCCGATCTCGGCGGCGGCAGCCTGGACATGGTGACCGTAAAGGCCGGCAGGATGTCGGAGGCCCATACCTTGCCCTTCGGCCCGCTGCGCCTCATGGACCTGGCGAAAGGCAACGCCAACAAGGCGCGCGACATCGTCGACAAGGGACTCGAGGCAATTCCCCTAAGGGCGCTGGAAAAGCGGTCGCTCTATGCCGTCGGCGGCATCTGGCGCAGCATCGCGCGGGTCGACATGGAAGTCTGCGAATATCCGCTCCACGTTCTGCAGCACTACGAGATTCCCCGCTCGCGCGCGCTGAGGCTCTGCGACGTACTTTCCGTTCAGTCGCGCAAATCCCTCGACATGATGAGATCGGTGTCGAAGCGCCGCGCCGAGATGCTGCCCTATGGCGCTGTGGTGCTCGAGCGCCTGCTGGTCGCGAGCAAGGTGGACCACATCGTGATCTCGGCCTTCGGCCTTCGCGAGGGGCTGCTTCACGCCCAGCTCGGGGCGGACGAGCGGGACAAGGACCCGCTGATCGAATTCGCCTCGGGCGCGAACGAGCGCATGAGCCGCTCCCCGCAGCATGCCCTCGAAATGACGCAGTGGATGTCGCCCCTGTTCGCGGACGAGAACGCGGAGATCCGGCGCATTCGCCGCGCCGCCTGCCTGTTTTCCGACATCGGCTGGCGGCTGCATCCGGACGACCGCTCCGTGGGCACCTACAACCAGGTTCTTCATGCGCCGTTTTCCGGTGTCGATCATCGCAGCCGCGCGCTCATCGCGACCGCGGTTTTCCATCGTTATTCCGGCGACGAGGAGGTTCCGCGCGAGCTCGTCGTGGGCGATCTGCTCGACAGGAGCGACGAGGAGCTGGCGCTGCGCATGGGCCTTGCGGCTCGGCTCGCGTTCTCGCTTTCGGCATCGGCGCCCGGCGAGCTGGCGCACACCCGTCTCAGGCTGACGCCCACCAAGCTCCTGCTGGACGTACCGAGGCGGCGCGAGATGCTCGCCGGCGAGCCGGTAATGAAGCGGCTGGGCGCGCTGGCGGCGGCCATGGACCGGAAAGGCGAGGTCCTGATCGGCTGAGAAATTCTCCCGTGCCCCGCCGTGCGGCGGGCGAAACCGCGGCGCAGCGGGATAGGAAGAGGTTGCGCTCGCTGCCCGGTTGGGTCTTTAAGGACCTTCAAACCTGACTGTGCAGGCGCCATATAAGGCGCAGGCAAAAGGAGCGCTCCATGGGTGGCCTCAGCATCTGGCATATTCTGCTGTTCGCGGCGGTTGCGCTGCTGCTTTTCGGCGGCCGGGGCCGGATTTCCGACATGATGGGCGATCTCGGCAAGGGGATCTCCAGCTTCCGCAAGGGACTCGCCAATCCGGACGATCAGGCCTCCGATTCTTCGGACAAGAAGGACACAGCCGCGAAGTCGTGACGCGGGCAATCGATGATCGACCTTAGCTGGAGTCACATCCTCATCGTCGTCATCGTGGCGCTTGTCGTCATCGGCCCGAAGGATCTTCCGCGCTTCATGCACATGGCCGGGCGATGGATGGGCAAGGCGCGCGCCATGGCCGATCAGTTCCGCAAGAGCTTCGACGAGATGTCGCGCCAGGCCGAGCTCGAGGAACTGCGAAAGGAGATCGCCGAGCTGCGCGAGCAGCGGCCGCTTGCCGAGGTCGAGGAGACGATGCGCCAGACGATCCTGCCTCCCGACATGGCATCCGGGGCCGCGGACGAATATGCCCCCTCCGACGCCGGGGCGGCGGAACCCGCTGAATCCGATCCGGCCGGCAAGCCATGACGGCGGTGAGCAAGGACGAGGAAGCGGAGATCGAGGCGACCAAGGCGCCGCTCCTCGATCACCTGATCGAACTTCGCCGGCGGCTCATCTATTCGATCGCGGCGTTCCTGGTGTCGTTCCTGATCTGCTTTACCTTCGCCAGATACATTTATGCCTTTCTGACCCTGCCGCTCGCCAATGCCCTCAGGGGTCAGCCCAACGACCATCTGATATACACCGCGCTCTACGAGACGTTTTTCACCTATGTAAAGGTCGGAATGTTCGCCGGGCTGTGCCTGGCGTTTCCCGTCATCGCCGCCCAAGTCTGGCTGTTCGTCGCGCCGGGGCTTTACCGGAACGAGCGCAAGGCGTTCCTGCCGTTCCTCGTGGCGACGCCGATCCTGTTCATCGCCGGCGCCGCCTTCGTTCTCTATGTCATGCTGCCTTTCGCGATCCAGTTCTTCCTCGGATATCAGACCGCGCCGGGGGCAGGGGGGCTGGGCATCCAGCTCCAGGCGAAGGTCAGCGAATACCTCGACTTCGTGATGACGCTGATCTTCGCCTTCGGCCTGACGTTCCAGATGCCGGTGCTGCTCACGCTTCTGGGCCGCGTCGGCATCGTCACCGCGGCGCAGCTGCGCGCCGCGCGGCGCTATGCTATCGTGGGCATTACCGCGCTGGCGGGACTTCTCACTCCGCCGGACGTGTTCAGCATGGTCAGCCTCGCGGTTCCGCTCGTGGTGCTCTACGAGGTTTCGATCCTCCTGGTGGCCTTCTTCGAGCGCAAGGCTTCCGGCGTTCCGCAGTCGGGTTAGCCGCGCGGGGGACGCCCGCTAGCCGGACGTCCCGTTCCGTCCGCGTTCGCGCGCCTGCCGGTTCCAGGCGTGCCAGCCGATTCCCCCGCAAATGGGGCCGCTCAGAAGCGCAAAGGTACAAAGGGCGAAGGTCAGCATCGTTACCACCTTCCCAGCAAACGAACGGGACGCCGGCGCGGTTCCGGGAAAGCCGGGAACTTTACCGCTCCGCCGCGACATGCCATTACCGGCGCATCCTCCGGGAACGATTTCCATGCATGACGTAAAGGCCATTAGGGACGACAGGGACGGGTTCATTGCGGGGCTCTCGCGCCGCGGTATCGCCGATGCCCAGACGATCGCGCAGGACATCCTCGACCGCGATCATGGTCTGCGGGCGCTGCAGACCCGGCTTCAGCAGGCGCAGGCCCGGCGCAACGAAGCCTCCAGGCTGATCGGCCAGGCGAAGGCCAGGAAGGACGATGAGCAGGCGTCGGCGCTCATGGAAGAAGTCGCCGGCCTGAAGGACGAGATCCAGAAGGGCGAGCAGGAAGAGCGGCTCCTTAAGGCCGATCTCGATTCGATTCTCGCGTCCATTCCGAACATACCTGCGGCGGATGTGCCAACCGGCGCGGACGAGAACGGCAATGTGGAAGTGCCCGCCCGCGCGTTCGGCGTCCCGCCTGCGCTGGGCGCCGCGAAGGAGCATTTTGAGCTCGGAGAAGCGCTGGGCATGATGGATTTCGAGCGCGCGGCGAAGGTTTCCGGCGCGCGGTTCGTCTATCTCACGGCCGGGCTTGCGCGGCTCGAGCGTGCGCTGGGCATGTTCATGCTGGACCTGCACACGGACACGTTCGGCTATACCGAAGTCGTGCCGCCGATCCTTGCGAGAAATCACGCCTTTTTCGGCACGACGCAGCTCCCCAAGTTCGAGGGCGATCAATTCTGGGCGATCAGCGGCGAATTGCTGGCGGAGGCCGGGGCGGATGCAATCCGCGACCAGCGTTACGGCCTCATTCCCACGGCCGAGGTATCGCTGACGAACTACGTCCGGGAGGAAATCCTCGACGAGGGGCAGCTCCCGATCCGGATGACGGCGTGGACCCCCTGCTTCCGCGCGGAAGCCGGAGCGGCCGGCAAGGATACGCGCGGGATGATCCGCATGCACCAGTTCTCGAAGGTGGAGCTGGTTTCGATCGCGACGCCGGAACAATCCGGCGCCGAGCACGAGCGCATGACAGATTGCGCGCAGGAAGTGCTGAAGCGCCTCGGCCTGCACCACCGCGTGATGACGCTCTGCACCGGCGACATGGGATTTGCGGCGAGGAAGACCTACGACATCGAGGTGTGGCTGCCGGGGCAGAACCGGTTTCGCGAGATTTCGTCCTGCTCAAACTGCGGCGATTTCCAGGCGCGCCGCATGAATGCGCGGTACCGGCCGCAGGATTCCAAGCAGCCGCGCTTCGTCCATACGCTCAACGGCTCGGGGCTTGCCGTGGGACGTACGCTGATCGCGGTTCTGGAAAATTATCAGGAAAGCGGCGGAAGCATTCGCATTCCCGACGTGCTGCGGCCTTATATGGGCGGGATGGAGAGGATAGAAAAGCGATAGCCTCCCTCGCACCCGCGCGGCGGGGCAGGGAATTGGAGCGGGTATGCGTATCCTGGTCACGAACGACGACGGAATCCATTCTCCCGGCCTCGAGGTCGCGGAAAAGATCGCGCGCACGCTGACCGACGATGTCTGGGTCGTGGCGCCCGAGACGGAGCAGTCGGGCGCTTCGCATTCGCTCACGCTCGCGCTGCCGCTGCGGCTCCGGCAGGTGGAGGCGAAGCGGTTTGCCGTGACCGGAACGCCGACGGACTGCGTGATGATGGGCGTGGCGGAGATTCTCAAGGACAAGCGGCCCGCGCTCGTCATGTCGGGAGTCAACCGCGGCTCGAATCTCGCCGACGACGTGACCTATTCCGGCACGATCGCCGGTGCGATGGAAGGCACGGCACTCGGAATTCCCGCGATCGCGCTGAGCCAGTCCTACGGCTTCGACGAGGGCTACCGGATTCGCTGGCACTGCGCCGAGGCGCACGGCCCCGCGGTCGTCCGCCGCCTGGTGGAGGTGGGCTGGCCAGAGCCGCAAGAGGTCCTGATGAACGTCAATTTTCCCGATTGCGAGCCGGACGACGTGACGGGCATCGAGGTCACCGAACAGGGCAAACGGGACATGCAGGAAGCGGCCATGGAGCGCCGCGTCGACATGCGGCGCAATCCCTACTACTGGATCGGTTTCAAGCGCGTGCGGTCCAATCCCATGAAGGGCACCGATCTCTGCGCCATCTACGAAAAGCGGATTTCCGTGACGCCGCTGCATCTGAACCTGACGGACTACAGGGCGATGCAGCGCCTCAAGAGCGCACTCGGCGAGGCGATGCCGGCGCGCGCCGGAAAGGGCGGACGCGGATGAGCGGCGGCCGTCCAACCGGGACGGACGAGCGCGTCATCCGCCTGATCATGGCCCTGCGCCGCCAGGGCATTGCCGACGAGCGGGTCCTGTCCGCCATCGAACGCACGCCGCGCGAGATGTTCGTGGACGAGCCGCTTGCCTACCGCGCGTGGGACAATTCGGCCCTGCCCATCGCCTGCGGCCAGACCATCAGCCAGCCCTACGTCGTCGCCTATGTGACGCAGGAACTGCGGCTGGAACCCAACATGCGCGTGCTGGAGGTGGGCACGGGTTCCGGCTACCAGGCTGCCGTGCTCGCGCCGCTGTGCCGGAGGGTCTATACGATCGAACGGCACCGGCCGCTGCTGAAGCAGGCGGAGGCGAGGTTTCGCGCGCTGCGGCTCGACAATGTCGTCACCCGTCACGGCGACGGCTTGAAGGGCTGGCCGGAACAGGCCCCTTTCGACCGGATTCTGCTCAGCGCGGCGGCGGCGGAGCCGCCGAAAATCCTTATCGAACAATTAAAAATCGGCGGAATCCTGCTCGCCCCTATCGGATTTGTGCCGAAATCGGACGAAACGTCCTTTCCAGAAAGTTTTTCTCAACGATTGACGCGGATCATCCGGACCGAGGCCGGGTATGAGCAGGAGCCGCTCATTCCCGTGGTTTTCGTCCCGATGGTCTCGGGCGTGCCTCAGGAGGCGGGAAGGCCGGATGATCGTTCGCAGACGAGGCGCTAGGCATCTGCCCGGGCTGGGCATGGTCCTGCTGGCGGTCCTTTCCGTGGCGGCCTGCACCACCTCGCCAAGGACGCAGCTTTCCTGGGGTGTCCGCGACCACAGGTCCGTTCCGGTGTCCCGCGCGCAATACGCCGCGCGAACCGAATACGGGCCGCGTGCGGTCAAGCTGCCGCCGGTCGAGCGTCAGCGCTTCGTCCCCGCCGAACAGAAGCAATTTGCCGGTGGCACGCCTGTGCCGGCGCCGAAACCGCGCAGCACTCCGGGCTGGTACACCGCATCCGTGCCGCAGCAGCAGGCAGTGCCGCAAGAGGCCGTTGTGCGCGGCGATTCTTCCGCCGACGGGACGGTCAAGTTCCGCTGGCCGCTCGCCGGGCGCGTGCTGGCGGCCTTCGGCCCCACAGGCGGCGGCGGAAGGAACGACGGGATCAACATTGCCGCGCCTCGCGGCACGCCGGTCCGGGCGGCGGCTGCCGGCGTCGTCAGCTATTGCGGCAACGAGCTGAAGGGTTACGGCAATCTCGTCCTTCTGCGCCATGAAGGCGGCTACATCACCGCCTATGCGCATGTCGACAATTTCATCGTCAACCGGAACGACCATGTCGCGGCGGGGCAGGTGATCGCCTATTCGGGCGCTACCGGCGACGTGGCGACGCCGCAGCTGCACTTCGAGATCCGCCAGGGGGTAAGGCCGGTCGATCCGAGGGCGCTCCTGCCGAATACCGTCCTCGTGGCGTCGAACTAGGCCCATTCGCACCCCGGAAATCCCGCCGCGCCGCGTCAGGGACGCGGGGTCCGGCGCGGTTGCAATGGAGGGTTCTGCCGCTATAGTCCCGGCCCTCATCCGGCGGGGCCCCCGCCGGCTGCGACCAACCCGTCTGGAAAGTCTCGATGCCCGGAATGGACAGTCTTACCGCGATCGCGCCGCTGATCTTCATATTCGCGATCATGTACTTCCTGCTCATCCGGCCCCAGCAGCAGCGCATGAAGCAGCACAAGCAGATGGTGGACAACGTCCGGCGCGGCGATACGGTGGTGACCGCCGGCGGAATCGTCGGGCGGGTAACGCGGGTGGGCCAGCCCGACGATCCCGAAATAACGGTGGAAATCGCCGACAATGTGCAGATTCGCGTCGTCAAGGCCACGTTGAGCGAGGTCCGGGCCAAGTCGCAGCCCGCCGACAGCGCCAAGAGCTGAGGGACGGATGCTTCACGTTTCGATCTTCACGCGCATCATCGTCTCGCTCATCCTGATCGGCGGCATTCTGGTCGCGCTGCCCAACGCGCTGCCCGACAATGTGCGCGAGCGGCTGCCCGGGGGGTGGGGCAACCAGACGATCAGCCTCGGCCTCGATCTGCAGGGCGGATCCTATCTGCTTCTCGAGGTGCAGCTCGACGAGGTCCAGAAGGACAAGATCGAGTCCCTGCGCGCCGATATCCGGCGCGCGCTGCGCAAGGCGCATATGGGAATCGACGATCTCAAGACCACGGACGATTCGGTTTCGGTGCGCATCATCGAGCCGGGCCGTTTCGACGAGGCCAAGACCATTCTCCAGGGCCTGAATCCCAACGTCAGCGGCGGCATGCTTTCGGCGGGAGGCCGCGAATACGACATCGGCGAGCCGGGCAACAACGTCATCGTCATGCGCATGACCGACGTGTACAAGAAGCAGGCGCGCGAGGACGTGGTCAACCGCTCGATCGAGGTGGTGCGCAAGCGCATCGACGAGCTGGGAACCCGCGAACCCACCATCGCGCGGCAGGGCGACGACCGCATCGTCGTCCAGGTGCCGGGCCTTTCCGATCCCGCGCGGCTGATCAACATCCTCAAGACCACGGCGAAAATGACGTTTCAGCTCGTGGACGAGACGGCCGATCCCAACCAGGCCGCCAAGGGCATCATTCCGATCGGCTCCGAGCTGCTGCCCATGAGGCCGGAAAAGGGCCTCCCGCAACCTCCGCCCATCGTCGTCCAGAAGCGCGTGTTCGTGGCGGGCGACCGGCTCACCGATGCCCGCGCCGATTTCGACCAGCGCACCGGCGGCTCCGTGGTCAGCCTCCATTTCGACACCGTCGGCGCCAAGGAATTCGGCGACGTGACCAAGGACAACGTCGGCCGGCGCTTCGCCATCGTCCTCGACAAGCAGGTGCTGTCGGCGCCGGTCATCCAGGAGCCGATCCTCGGCGGCACCGGACAGATCTCCGGCAACTTCACCTCCCAGACGGCCAACGACCTGGCGCTGCTGCTGCGGGCGGGCGCGCTACCGGCGCCGCTGAAGCCGATCGAGCAGCGCACGGTCGGTGCCGAGCTCGGCGCCGACTCGGTCAACGCCGGCCGCTGGTCGACCCTCGGCGGTCTCGGCCTCGTTGTCCTGTTCATGCTGGGGCGCTACGGCCTTTTCGGCATATTCGCCGATATCGCGCTGACCTTTAACCTCATCCTGCTGATCGCCATCCTCACCATGCTGGGCGCGACACTGACCCTGCCGGGCATCGCCGGCATCGTGCTGACCCTCGGCATGGCCGTCGACGCCAACGTTCTCATCTATGAGCGCATTCGCGAGGAGCAGCGCAACGGCCGCGGGATCTACGCTTCCATCGACCAGGGATTCCAGCGTGCGCGCGCGACGATTTTCGACGCGAACATGACCCATCTGATCGCGGCTCTCATCCTGTTCCAGCTCGGATCCGGCCCGGTGCGAGGGTTTGCGGTCACGCTGGGTCTGGGCATCATCACATCGTTCTTCACGGCGGTAATGGTGACGCGCCTGATCGTGATCACCTGGCTGACCGTGCGCAAACCCAAGACATTGACCATCTGATAAAAAGGGCTGAATCCCGGCCCGAAATGCTTAAACTGTGGCCGGACTCACCAACAGGGGGCAAAGGCCATGGCCGCATTCTTCGCCAATCTCCGCAACACCGTCATTGCCGGAATCGTGCTGGCATTGGCGCTGTTCCTCGTCTACGTGGAAATCCAGGGTTTCGACGGCCCCAGCTTCTGGCCGTTCTTCGTGCGCTGGCTGCACGTCCTCTGCGGCGTGATGTGGATCGGCCTGCTCTGGTATTTCAATTTCGTCTCGACGCCGACGATGCCGCAGATTCCGGGCGAGCTGAAGCCGGCGCTCGGCAAATACATCACGCCGGCCGCGCTGTTCTGGTTCCGCTGGGGTGCAATGGGCACGATCGTGTTCGGCCTCATCCTCGCGTGGATGAACGGCTATCTCGTGCAGGCGCTCATGCTCGACGCCAATGAGGGCTTCATCAACCCGAAAGCGACGGGTATCGGAATCGGGATGTGGTTCGGCATCATCATGTGGTTCAACGTCTGGTTCATCATCTGGCCCAACCAGCAGAAGGCGCTGAACATCGCGAACCGCTACCCCGACCTCGCGCAGCCCCAGAAGGACGCCGCGGGAAAGACGGCCGGGATGTTCTCCCGCATCAACACCATGCTGTCGATACCGATGCTGTTCGCGATGGTAGCGGCGCAGAATATCTATTGACCGGCACGGGAATCCGCACCGGCAAGGGCCGTCCGGGCAGCCGGGCGGCCTTTTCGCCGGGATGAGCGAGCAGGCCTTCGCCGCCTGTGCCGCCACGGTCCGGCACCGCGATCCCGACCGCTATTTCTCGGCGTTGTTCGCACCAGCAGCCATCCGGTCGCACCTGTTCGCGCTCTACGCCTTCAATCACGAACTCGCCCATGCCGTCGAAAGCGTGCGCGACCCCATGATCGGAGAGATCCGCCTGCAATGGTGGCGCGAGACGCTTGCCGGCGCGCGCTCAGGCATGCCGCGGCGGCACGACGTGGCGATGGCGCTCGCGGGAAGTTTCGAGGTCCTGCCGCTCCCCTTCGCTCTGCTCGAGGCGATGATCGATGCGCGCGGCTTCGATCTGCAAGGCGGCACCTTCACGGACGAACCGGGGCGCGATGCCTATGTCGACGCCACCTCGGGCAATCTCATGCGGCTGGCGGCGCGCGTTCTCGGCGCCGGCGATCGCCACGACGGCCTCGCGCGCGAAGCGGGCCTCGCCTACGGCCTTGCGGGACTGCTGCGGAACCGGGCGCATCCTTCGGCGCGCCGGCGGCTGTTGTCCGACGCGGGAGCGGCGCAGGCCGCACGGGACGCGCGCGCCCATCTACAGGGCGCAAGGCGCCAGCCGCCGGCGAAGTCCGCGCTCGCGGCATTCCTTCCGGCATCGCTGGTGCCGCTCTATCTGCGCGACCCGTCGCGGGAGATTGCTCTGCACCGCCGCCAGCTCCGCCTGCTCGGCGCGGCGCTGCGCGGCCGGATCTGACTATTCCGCCGCTTGCCGGCTGCGTCCGAGCCAGCCGTCCAGATCTGCGAGCGCGCGCCGCGACATCGCCTTCTTGCGCTCCTTCGTCCGTGCCGGCAGCTCCGGAAAGAGTCCGAAATTGACGTTCATGGGCTGAAAGGTCCTCGCATCCGCGCCGCCCGTGATGTGGGCGAGCAGCGCGCCGAGGGCAGTGGTCGGCGGCGGCGGCGCGGCCAGTCCCGCGGCGAAGCGGCCCGCCAGCAATCCGACCGCCGCGCTCTCGACATAGCCCTCCACGCCGGTGATCTGGCCGGCAAAGCGCAGCGAGGGGCGCGCCTTGAGCCGCAACCGGGCATCGAGCAGGCTCGGCGAGTTGATGAATGTGTTGCGGTGCAAGCCGCCGAGCCGCGCGAAGCTTGCGTTCTCCAGTCCCGGAATCATGCGGAAGATGCGGGTCTGCTCGCCGTGTTTCAGCTTGGTCTGGAAGCCCACCATGTTCCAGAGCGTGCCTAGCGCATTGTCCTGCCGGAGCTGCACGACGGCATGGGGCCGCGTGCCCGTGCGCGGATCGCGGAGACCGACGGGCTTCATAGGCCCGAAACGAAGCGTGTCGGCCCCGCGCGCCGCCATCACCTCGATGGGCAGGCAACCCTCGAAATAGGGTGTCGACTTTTCCCAATCCTTGAATTCCGTTTTCTCGCCGCCGACGAGCGCTGCGACGAATGCCTCGTATTGGGTCCTGTCGAGCGGACAGTTGATGTAGTCCGCGCCATCGCCCTTGTCGTAGCGGGACTGCATCCAGCAGACGCCGAAATCGATCGATTCGCGATGGACGATGGGCGCGATGGCGTCGAAGAAAGCGAGGCCTTCGTCATTCGTCAGTGTACGGATTGCCTGCGCCAGCGGCTCGGAGGTGAGCGGACCCGTGGCGACGACGACGTTCTGCCATTCCTCGGGCGGGAGCCCGGCGATTTCCTCGCGGCGGATCTCCACGCGGGGATGCCGGGCGAGCGCATCCGTCACCGCGCCGGAAAATCCGTGGCGGTCCACGGCGAGCGCGCCGCCCGCGGGCAGGCGGTGCGCATCGGCAGCGCGCAGAACGAGCGATCCGGCGCGCCTCATCTCCTCGTGCAGCAGCCCGACCGCGTTGTTCTCCGCGTCGTCCGACCGGAAGGAATTGGAGCAGACGAGTTCCGCCAGTCCGTCCGTCTGATGCGCATCGGTGGCGCGGACCGGCCGCATCTCGTGCAGCACGACCGCGGCGCCGGCTTCCGCCGCCTGCCATGCCGCCTCGCTGCCAGCGAGCCCGCCGCCGATGATGTGGACCTTCGTCATTGTGCCCACATAGGCCGAAGGCGGGGTTCGCTCAACCCCCGAATCGGCAGCGTCGGGTGACGGAGCGTCGAAGGATCATGGGTCCCCTATTGCGCTCACCCCCACACCGGCGGCTTGCGGTCGATCCACGGCCGCGCCTGCTCCAGCTGGGCGGCAAGGCGAAAGAGCGTGGCCTCGTCGGAATAGCGGCCGGTGAACATCATGCCGATGGGAAGCCCGTCCGAGGACATGCCCAGCGGCAGCGACATCGATGGCTGGCCGGTTATGTTGAACGGCGGCGTGTAGCCGAAGACCCGCGCCTGGCGCCGGTTGAATTCCTTCGGCTCGACATTGACGGGATCGAGATGGCCGATGGGTGGCGCGGGCGTGATCGTGACCGGCATCAGCAGTACGTCGAACGCGCGCCAGAGCGCGAGTATCTGCCGGCTCATCAGCCGCATCTGTCCAAGACCCCAGCCGACCTGCGAAGCGGTGAGCTTCCGGCCGGCGCGATAGCTCGCCCAAGCGAGCGGCTCCATCTCGTCCTCGTCCGGCTCCCGCCCCATCGCGGCGATCAGCTCGTCGATGGATGCGGCGAACATTGCGCCCGACACGCAGCCCTGCGCGCGATAGAGCGTGCGCCAGTCGATCGGCAGGGTTTGCTTTTCGATCATGATGTGCCCGAGGTCGCCGAGGAGCGCGACGGTGTCGTCGAATACGCGCTGCACGTCGGTGCCCGGCGGCGTCCCGCTCGGGGTCTCGGTGCAGAAGGCGATGCGCAGGCGTCCCGGCGCCGTCGCGATCTCCTCCATGTAGGGCCGCGCTTTCGGCGGCGGCGCATAGGGCGCATCGTCCTCGGGGTAGCCGGTCCAGTCCAGCATCGCCGCGCAATCGCGTACCGTGCGCGTCAGCACGTGGTCGCAGACCAGGCCGTGCGCGCGGTTGCGGTCGTCCGGCGCGCCGGGATTGCGGTACTGGGTGGGCTTCAGGCCCACGAGCCCGCATTGCGCCGATGGAATGCGGATCGAGCCGAGCCCGTCCGAGCCGTGCGCCAGCGCCACCATGCCGCTGGCCACGGCCGCTGCCGCGCCGCCCGACGATCCGCCGCTCGAATGGTCCGTATTCCAGGGATTTCGGCAGATTCCGAGATGCCGGCCCTCGGTCGTCCCCGGAATGCCGAATTCCGGCGTGTTGGTCTTTCCCACAAGCACGACGCCCGCGGCGCGATAGCGCCTTGTCAGCTCGGCATCCGCGTTGGAGACGTAGTTGCGCATCATCGCCGAGCCGTTGGTCATCGGCCATCCCGCGACCGCCATGTTGATGTCCTTGATCAGGAACGGCACGCCCTTGAACGGCCCGTTGGGCAGATCGCCTTTCGCCGCCGCGCGCGCCTGATCGTAGGCCTTGTAGACGACCGCATTGAGGGCCGGGTTGTGACGCTCGATCCGCTCGATGCACGCCTCGACGAGCTCGAGCGGGGAGATTTCGCGGCGCCGGACGAGATGGGCGAGGCCCAGCCCGTCGTATCGATCGTATTCTGCAAACGTCATGGTCGGACCTTTATCTTCTCATACTGCCGAATCCAGGGCGCCGCACGCTCGAGCTGGGCGGCGAGCCGGAGCAGGCCCAATTCGTCGCCGAAGCGGCCGACGAATTGCACGCCGATGGGAAGGCCTTCCCTGTTCCAGTGCAGCGGCAGGTTGATCGCCGGTTCGCCGGTCACATTCTGCATCGCCGTGAACGGCACATACTCGATCAGGGGCGCGAAGGATTTCTGCGGGTCGCGCTCCTCCATGTCGAAGGTTCCCAGCTTGACAGGCGGCTCTCCGAGCGTGGCGCTGAGCCACATGTCGTAGGTCTGGTGGAACGTCGCCATGGAGCGTGCGGCGATGTTGAGTCCGTCCTTCGCCTGCAGATAGGCGCTCGCCGTAACCTTGCGGCCGCTTTCGTACAGGCCCCAGGTGAGGCCTTCGAACATCTTGGCCTTCGGCGTCTGCCCCGTCAGGTGCGCGATGGTGTCGATACCCGCCGCGAGGTTGGCGCTCCACAGCACCATGAACATCGGGATCAGCATGGACTGGTCGAGCGCGGGCGTGGCCTCCTCGACCTCGTGACCCAGCTCGTCGCAGAGTTTTGCGGCGCGCTTGACCGCCGCCACGCAATCCGGATGCAGCGGCCGTCCGTCGAGCTTCTTGAGCGAGAATGCGATGCGCAGCCTGCGCGGCTTCCGCTTCATTTGGACGAGATAGGAGTCCGGCTCGGGCGGCGCGCAATAGGGATCGCCCGGCACATAGCCGGCGATGGCATCGAGCGCGGCCGCCGTGTCGCGCACGGTGCGCGAAACGACGCCTTCGACGCCGAGACCGTCCACGGTGGAGTCGAAGTCCGGGCCATAGCTCACGCGGCCGCGCGTCGGCTTCAGGCCCACGAGGCCGCAGCAGGACGCCGGGATGCGGATCGAGCCGCCCCCGTCGTTCGCATGGGCGAGCGGAACGATGCCGGCCGCGACCGCGGCACCCGATCCTCCCGAGGAACCGCCCGTGGAGCGGGTCAGGTCCCAGGGGTTGTGCGCGGCCCCGTAGAGCTTGGACTCGGTCGTCGGCACCAGCCCGAATTCCGGCACGTTCGTTTTCGCGAAGGGTACGAGTCCGGACTGCCTGAACCTGGCGGTCATGACCGAATCGTGGGGCCAGGGAATCGCCGGCATGAAGCGCGACGCCTGCCGCGTCGGCACGCCCTCGGCAAGTGCGAAGATGTCCTTCAGCAGAAAGGGCACGCCGGTGAACGCGCCCCTCGGCAGCCGCCCTTTCGCCCGTTCGCGCGCGCGCTCGTAGTCCTTGTAGACGATCGCGTTCAGTCGGGGATTGAGTGCCTCGGCGCGGGCGATCGCCTCGTCGAGGAGCTCGATCGGCTTGACCTTTTTCGCCGCAACGAGTTCGGCCAACCCCAGACCGTCGAATTTCGCATATTCCGCGAACGCCATCGCGTGCCCCCTTTTCGCTCTGCATTTACCCTACCGGGGTGGAATTGGCCTGTCACGGAAGCTTTCGAGGCGGGCTTTTTGCCGGGTTGCGGCCGGCAAGTTTCAATCGCAGGGACATTTGCGTTAGTCTTGTCCCAGCCGGAGGGCATCATGGCAAAGATCGCGCTGGAACGGACCATCGAGTCCGCGTATCGCTTCGCCTTCACGAAATTCCTGTCCGTGCTGGGCGTCCTGTGGCTGCCGCTGCTTGCGGTCTGCGCGCTGATTGCGGCCGTCGCCTATTTCGCCTGGGGGGATATTTCCCGCCTGTCCGATATGGCCACGCGGGTCGCCTACCTTCCCGACACGGGCGATGCGCTGACGTCGCGGCGCCTCGACACGCTGTTGGCGTTCTGGGGCATGGCGGCGCGCTTCGGCGGCCTCATATTTCTGGCAGTCGTGCTGGCGCGCGCGATGGTAACCGTCGGCGTGCTGCGCAAGGCGCTCGGCCTGCATGACGGACCCGTGTTCGCCTATTTTTCGCTCGGGGCCCCCGTCTGGCGGATGGCGGGCGCGATGATCCTGGCAACAATCGTCATCGCGGCGTCGGTGCTTGCCACGATCGTGGCGGCGGGATTGCTCCTTTGGGCAAACCAATACATGCCCGACAGCGCCAGGCTCCTTATCCGCGCAATCGTGATCGCGGCGGCAATCTGCTGGACGATCTACATGGCGTTGAGGCTGGTGTTCTTCCTGCCCGCCGTGGTGGTGGCGGAAAACAGCATGGACCTGACACGCGCGTGGCGCCTGGGAGGCGGAAACTTCTGGCGCATGGTCATCGTGCTCGTTGCGGTGGTTCTACCCGTGATGATCGTTTCGGGCATTGTGTCCAACGCGATCTTCGGCACATATCTGTGGATGCAGATTCGCGATGCCGTTCTTTCAGGGCAGTCCGTGCCGCCGGGCCGGCTGTTTTCCTCCCTCGCGCAGTCGCTGGGCGCGATTTGGCCCGCCTGGGCGGTTTTCGAGCTGATCTATCTTGCCCTGCTGACCGGCCTCGGACTGGGCGCGGTCGCCGCCGCCTACCGGAGCGTGACCGACACCGGGGTGCCGGCGTGAAAAAGCTTCCCGTCCCCGAGACGATCCGCTTCGCCTATCAGTTCGCCTTCGGCCAGCTTGGCACGATCATCGGCCTCATCTGGGTGCCGATGGTTGTGATCGCCGTGCTGAGCTTTCTGCCCTATGCGCTGGGCGACACTTCGGTATCGCCCGAGCAGAATGCGACGGCGGCTGGCGCGGCTTCGCTTCGCGCCATCGTCTTCTGGCTGGCGAGCATGCTGCTCTACGCGATCGTCAATGTCGCGGTGATCCGGCAGGCCCTGGGGATCCGCACCGGCGGCGCCGCGATCTATTTCTCGCTCGGCTCGGCCGAGTTCCGCCTGTGGGGCGCCAGCCTGATCTTCATCGCGATCATGTTCGCCCTGATGATCGGCGTCATTCTTGCGATCTTCGTCTCGGGCATCGCCGCCGGCGCGCTTGCAAACAGGGTGGTCGCGGGTACCGCCGTCGTCCTGATCGGTCTTGCGGGGATGTTCCTGATCCTGGTTTCGGCGATCCGGCTCGGATTCCTCATGGTGCCGATCACCGTGGCGGAGGAGAAGATCAATTTCGAGCGCGGCTGGCTTCTGACGAAAGGCAATTTCTGGCGCATCGCCGCGATCCTGTTCTTCGTCACGCTGCCAACGTTTCTCGTGGTGTTCGGTGCGATCCTCATCCTCATGGGACCGGAGATGTTCGCCCTCGCCGTGCTGAAGCAGGCCCACCATCTGTCCCCGCAGGCGCTCGCCGACCGCATGAATGCCGTGCTGGAGAGCCACATCGCCGTCGTGCTCGGCGTCAACCTGATCGTGGCGCCGTTCAGCATCGGCCTCATGCTGGGGGCCAGCGCGCATGCCTACCGGGTGCTCACGGCCAACCCTCCGGCCCCGGAAGCGCCGGCGGCCTGACTATTCCGCGGCCCTCAGCCTGCGCGCGGGCGGGGCGGAGCGTTCGCCCGCCCGTCCCTTGAGGAGCGGCTTGAGGTACTGGCCGGTGTAGGAACGCGCGACTTTCGCGACCTCCTCGGGGGTGCCCTGGGCCACGATCTCGCCGCCGCCGTCACCGCCCTCCGGGCCGAGATCGACGATCCAGTCCGCGGTC
>DASZQP010000022.1:0-5600 GCA_035549575.1 Rhizomicrobium sp. | reverse complement strand
AACAGCGCGAGCGATTCAGCAGGAATTACGTCATTCCCCCTCCGCCCTTCGGTCCGGGCGGCACCACCCAATGGATCGGAACGGTGCAGGCCAACCTGTCCTGGTCGCTGGATTTCTTCGGCAAGCTCGCCGCCGGCGTCGATCGGGCCCGCGCAACCGCGAAAGCCTCCGCCCTCGACGCGCTGGCGGCGCGGCTGGCGCTGTCCGGCGCGGTGAGCTCGGCCTATATCGCGCTCGACCGCGACTATCGCCTCGCCGACGTGGCGGAGCAGACGGTGAAGCAGCGCCAGGGCGTCTTCGATCTCACCCATGGCCGTGTCGCCGCGGGCCTCGACAGCAGGGCCTCGGAGGAGCAGGCCAAAGCCCTCCTCGCCCTGGCGAAGGAGGATCTCTTCCGCGCCCGTTCGGAGCGCGACCTCGCGGTCCATGTCATCGCGGCGCTGACCGGCCGCGGCGCCGACGCCTACGGCCTGGCCCGTCCGAAACTCGACCGCACGGCGCTGTCCCTGCCGCAGGTGCTGCCGGCGGACCTCCTGGCCCGGCGCGCGGACATTGCCGCGGCCGAGGCGCGCATCGAGGCCGCGACGGCGGGCCGCGAGGTGGCGCGCAAGGCCTTCTATCCCGACATCGACCTCATCGGCGCGGCCGGCTTCGCGGCGATCGGCCTCAGCCCGCTGTTCTCGGGCAGCTCCGCCCAATACGGAATCGGTCCGGCCATCCATCTGCCGATCTTCGACGCCGGCGAGCTGCGCGCGAACTATGCGGGCGCCACGGCCGCGCTGGACGAGGCCATCGCCAGCTATAACCAGTCCGTAGTGACGGCGGTAAGGCAGGCCTCCGACGCGCTCACGCAGATTTCCAGCATCGAGGCGCAATCGCTGCAGCAGCGCACGGCGCTCGATGCCTCCCGGGCCGCCTTCGATCTGGCTTTGCGGCGCTATCGCAGCGGCCTCAGCCCGCAGCTGAACGTGCTGAGCGCGGAAGACACGCTTCTTCAGGCGCGCCGGCAGGAGGCGAATCTTTCCGGCGACCTTCTCGCGGCCCGCGTTTCCCTTCTGATGGCGCTCGGCGGCGGCTATGCGCCGGGGCAATCCCATTCACAGGACGAATCCGATGAGCGAACACACGGTTGACGGCGGTCCCTCGCCGGAGAACGGCAGCGGCGGCAATGCGAGACGCCGGTGGCTGACGGGCCTTGCCGCCGCAGTCGCCGTCGGCCTCGTGCTGTTCGGGCTCTACTGGCTGCTCTACGCGCGGCACTTCGTCAGCACGGACGATGCCTATGTCGGCGGCGACATCGTTTCGATCACCGGCCGCGATCCGGCGACGGTCCTCGCCCTGCACGCCGACAACACGCAGAGCGTGCGCCGCGGAGAGCTGCTGATCGAATTCGATCCCAGCAGGGCCAAGGCGGAATTCGACGCGGCCCGCGCGGCGCTCGCGCGCGCCGTGCGCGCCACCCGCACCAATTTTTCCAGGGTCGACCAGTTCCGCGCCCAGGCGAACGCGGCGCGCATCGCGCTCGGCCAGGCGCGGGACGACTACCGCCGCCGCATGACGGCGGGTGATTCCGTCTCGCGCGAGGAGCTCAACCACGCCCGCGATGCGGTGGCGGGCGCGGAGGCCGATCTGAACGCCGCCGAAAGCGGCCTGTCCCAGGCGCTCGCCTCCGTGCAGGGAACGAAGGTGGCGAACAATCCCGACGTGCTCACGGCAGCCGCGCAGCTGCGCTCCGCCGCGATCACGCTGTCGCACATGAAGGTCTATGCGCCGGTAAGCGGCGTCGTCGCGCAGCGCACGGTGCAGGCCGGCCAGAAGGTCGCGGCGGGGACGCCGCTGATGGCGGTCGTTCCCCTCGATTCGGTCTGGGTCGATGCCAATTTCAAGGAAGGCCAGCTCGAGAACATGCGCGTCGGCCAGCCGGTCACGGTGACCGCGGACATCTATGGCGGCGGCGTGACCTATCACGGGCGTGTCCTCGGCCTCGGCGCCGGAAGCGGCAGCGCCTTCGCGCTGCTTCCGCCGCAGAACGCGTCCGGCAACTGGATCAAGATCGTCCAGCGCGTCCCGGTGCGCATCGCGCTCGATCCCGCGGAGCTGCGCGACCATCCCCTTCGCGTCGGCCTCTCCGTCAGCGCCGTCGTGGATGTGCGCGACACTTCCGGCAGCAGTTTCGGCACCCGGGGCGTCCGCCACGAGGTCCGCGCCTACCTCGGGGACTACAGCGAGGAAGCGATAGAGCGCATGATCCGCGACATCATCGCGCAGAACGGCGCTTGAGGCCGCAATGAGCGGGCAGGGACAGTCCGTCGCCGAGAAGCCGCTCGCCGGCTCGCAGCTCGCGATCACCTCGATCGCGCTCGCGCTGGGCACGTTCATGCAGGTGCTCGACACGACCATCGCCAATGTGTCGCTGCCCACCATCGCGGGCAATCTCGGCGCCAGCGTGGACCAGGGCACCTGGGTCATCACCAGCTTCGCCGTGGCCAACGGCGTCTCGGTGCCGCTCACCGGCTGGCTCATGCAGCGCTACGGCGTGGTGAGAACCTTCGTGTTCTCCGTGCTGGCGTTCACCGTGGCGTCCTTTCTCTGCGGCATCGCCTGGAGCCTGCCTTCGCTGATCGCGTTCCGCGTTCTTCAGGGCGCGGTCTCCGGACCGATGATCCCCGGATCGCAGGCGCTTCTGATCTCGATCTTCCCGCCGGAACGGCGGTCCACCGCGCTCGGCATCTGGTCGATCACCACGCTGGTGGCGCCGATCCTGGGCCCCATCCTGGGCGGCTACATCTCCGACAACATCCACTGGAGCTGGATCTTCCTCATCAACGTCCCGGTCGGCGCCATCGCGGTCTTCCTGTGCTGGACCAATCTTTCCGGGCGCGAGACGCCCACGCGCCGGCTTCCCATCGACACGGTGGGCCTCGGGCTCCTCATCGTCTGGGTCGGATCGCTGCAGATCATGCTCGACACCGGCAAGGATGCGGACTGGTTCTCCTCGACCGCCATCGTCGTCGAGGCGGTCGTCGCCGCGGTGGGCTTCTGCGCCTTCCTGATCTGGGAGCTGACCGAGAAGTTTCCCGTCGTGGACCTCACGCTGTTCCGCTATCGCAATTTCTCGCTCGGCACGATCGCCTTCTGCCTGGGATACGCGCTGTTCTTCGCCAACGTGCTGCTCCTGCCGCTGTGGCTGCAGACCAGCGTCGGCTACACCGCGACCTGGGCCGGACTCGTGGCCGCGCCGAGCGGCGTCGTCGCGGTCATAGCCACGCCGATCGCGGCGCGCTTCATGGCGGGCACCGATGCGCGCATCATGGCGACGATCGCCTTCGTCGCCTTCGCAATCTCCTACTTCATGCGCGCCGGCTACACGCAGGATGCCGGGTTCTGGGATTTCGTCATGCCGATGCTGGTCCAGGGCATCGCGATGAGCACGTTCTTCGTGGCGATGATCACGATCTCCCTCGACGGCATCGCGCCGGAACGGATCCCCTCCGCGTCGGGCATCTCGAATTTCTCGCGCATCACCGCGGGCGGATTCGCCGCCTCGATCGTCACGACGCTGTGGGACCGCCGCGAGGCGCTGCACCAGACGAGGCTCGCCGAGGCCGGCACCGCCTACAGTCCGCAGCTCCAGGAGGCCGCCGGGCGCCTGCACCAGCTGGGGTTCGGCGATCTGCAGTCCTACGGCCTGATCGCGCGCAGCGCCGCGCAACAGTCCTATCTGCTGTCGTCGCTCGACCTGTTCTGGATCTCGGGCTGGCTCAGCATCCTGCTCATCGGCGTGGTGTGGATCGCGCGCCGGGCGCAGGGCAACGGCGCATCCCACGCCGCTGCCGAATGACGCCCCCGCGCGCCGGATCCCGCATCAGTAGCGCGCGTGGCCGGGCGTGCGCGGATAGGGGATCGCATCGCGCAGGTTCGACAGACCGGTGACATAGGCGATGGTGCGCTCGAAGCCGAGGCCGAAGCCCGCATGGGGCACGGTGCCGTAGCGGCGCAGGTCGCGGTACCAGCCGTAGTGCTCCTTGTCGATGCCCATCTCGTCCATGCGCGCGTCGAGCCTGTCGAGCCGCTCCTCGCGCTGGCTTCCGCCGATGATCTCGCCGATGCCCGGCGCCAGGACGTCCATGGCGGCGACGGTTTTCCCGTCGTCGTTCGCGCGCATGTAGAAGGCTTTGATCTCCCTGGGATAGTTCATCACCACGACGGGGCTTTTCGCATGCTTCTCGGCGAGGAAGCGTTCGTGCTCCGACTGCAGGTCGACGCCCCATTTCACGGGGAATTCGAACTTCTCGCCGGAGCGCTCGAGGATCGAGACCGCCTCCGTGTAGTCCATGCGCACGAAATCCGAATTGACGATGCCTTCGAGCTTGGCCACGACACCCTTCTCGATGCGCTCGTCGAAGAAGGCCAGGTCGTCGCCGCGCTCGTCGAGCAGCGCCTTGAAGGCGGATTTGAGGAGACGCTCGGCAAGCGTCGCGTTGTCGGACAGGTCGGCGAAGGCGATCTCCGGCTCGATCATCCAGAATTCGGCGAGGTGCCGGCTGGTGTTGGAGTTCTCCGCGCGGAAGGTGGGACCGAAGGTGTAGACCTTCGTCAGCGCCTCGCAATAGGCTTCGACGTTGAGCTGCCCCGAAACGGTGAGGAACGCTTCGTGCCCGAAAAAGTCGCGGGAAAAATCCACCTTGCCGTCGCCGGTGCGCGGCATGTTCGCGAAATCGAGCGTGGAGACGCGGAACATCGCGCCCGCGCCCTCCGCATCGGAGGAGGTGATGATCGGGGTGTGGATCCAGAAGAATCCGTTGTCGTCGAAGAAGCGGTGGATCGCCTTGGCGAGCGTGTGCCGCACCCGCGTCGCGGCCCCGATCACATTGGTGCGCGGGCGCAGATGGGCGACCTCGCGCAGGAACTCCATCGTATGCGCCTTGGGCTGGATCGGATAGGTGTCGGGATCCTCGACCCAACCCACCACCGTCACGCGGCTTGCCTGCATCTCGAAGGGCTGGCCTTTGGCGGGCGAGGGCACGATCGTTCCGCTCGCCTCGACGGCGCAGCCGGCCGTGAGCTTCAGGACCTCGTCCGCGTAGTTGGCAAGCGTATTGGGTACGACGACCTGCACGGACTGGAAGCACGATCCGTCGGAGAGCTGCACGAAGGAAATGCCGGCCTTGGAGTCGCGCCGTGTGCGCACCCAGCCTCTGACCGTGACGGCATCGCCGTCCGGCGCCTTCCCCGCGAGAATGTCGCGGGCACTGAATACTCGTTCCTGCATGTGCGCTTTTCGTCCCGAATTCTGGTGCCGGCTACAGGACTCGAACCTGTGACCCCCTGATTACAAAGCGAAGTTGATATATCAACATCGCATCTCATACCAGCACCTAAGTCTATGGTGCCGTTGATATTTCCGTCAATCGGTGTATCGCGGCGAAACATGCGTTTTCGCTCCTTCACGAGCGATCCGCGAGACAATGGTGAGACAAATTATGAGACTGACAGACATCTCGATTCGCGCCCTGAAGTCCCCTGAGAAGGGCGCCGTGATCTTTCCTGATGACAGCATACCCGGTTTCGGAGTGCGCGTAAGTGAGGGCGGCACCAAG
>DASZQP010000021.1:0-58209 GCA_035549575.1 Rhizomicrobium sp. | reverse complement strand
GACCTAGTTAGAGGATTTAATACTTGTCTCCGTCCAGCCGGGAATAACCACTTATGGTGGAGTCCCGCCACAAATTGTGGTGCCACCGCCACCGGAGCGGATCGAGTGGGGACGAATGCGATGGCAGCACCGCGCGTCGGGTGGAAAATCCCCGCCCCGTCCCGCCCGCCTTCTGCGGAATCGATCGCGTCCGAAAATGGCCGGAATTTCCGGATGCGCCCCGCTAGCGTTCCGCCGACACAAAGGAGAATCGGGCATGGCTTCCATTCGCAAGGAATTCCCGTTGAACGCCAGCGCCGGACGCGTATGGGACGCGCTGAGGGATTTCGGCGCCCTCGATACGCGCCTCGTTCCCGGCTTCGTCACAAGATGCGTGCTCGAAGGCAGCGTCCGCACCGTGACCTTCGCGAACGGCTCGGTCGCGCGCGAGGAGCTTGTGGCGGCCGACGACGCCGCGCGCAGGCTCGTTTACACGATCCGGAGCGAGCGGCTGAAGCATCACAACGCCTCCGCGGAAATCGTCGCAGAGGGCAGCGGCTGCCGTTTCGTCTGGACCACCGACGTTCTGCCCGGCGAGCTCGCGCCCTACATCGCCGGCCAGATGGATCTGGGCATCGAGGCGATGAAACGGAATTTCGGCTAGAGCAATTTGCGGCCCGGCGGAAACGCGCGGCGGCCTCGGGACGACACAGCCGATCGCGTGCGAACCGGATCCTCTCTAGTCGAACTCGGGTCCGCCGGTGGCGAGATCGCCGGCGTCCTCGCCCTCGACATAGGGATCCTCGTCGGGGCCGAGCTGGTCCGACGGACTCGGAATGTCGAAGCCGGACGGCGGCAGCGCCTCGAGGAAGCCGGCGGCCTTGAGCTCGTCCTGTCCGGGGAGATGGCCCACGCTCTCGAGTCCGAACTGCACGAGGAACGCCTCCGTGGTCCCATAGGTCACGGGGCGGCCCGGCGTGCGCTTGCGGCCGCGGATCTTCACCCAACCCACTTCCATCAGCGCGTCGATCGTCCCCTTGGACAGCGCCACGCCGCGAATGTCCTCGATCTCGGCACGGGTGACCGGCTGGTGATAGGCGACGATGGCGAGCGTCTCGAGCGCCGCGCGCGACAGGCGCTTCTGCTCCGGCTTCTCCTTGCGCAGCAGAAAGGCCAGGTCCGGCGCGGTACGGAACTGCCATTTTTCCGCGACGCGGACGAGGTTTACGCCCCTCTTCTCATACTGGTTCTCAAGCTCCGCCAGGAGCGCGGGCACGTCTGCGCCCTCGGGCAGCTGCTGGCCGATGGCCTTTGCATCCAGCGGCTCCTCCGCGGCGAAGAGCAGCGCCTCCGCCATGCGCAGGTGCTCGGCATTCACTGGCCCGGCTTCCTTCTCAACGCTCATCTCGTCTTCGATTCTCTCAATCAGTCGGGCGACGTTTCTCATGACAAAGCCTCTTGGGCTGGCAGGCGGTCTTTCACGAAGACCTCGTCGAAGGGCCTCAGCTGCCTTATCTCCACCCGGCCGTCCCGGGCGAGTTCTAGGCAGGCGAGCAGCGTGCTCGCAAGGGCGGAGCGGCGCCTGTGGCCGCCCTGCCAATCGAGCGGAATGAGGCGGGAAAGCGAGCTCCAGTCCGGCAGCCGGCCCAGCATCCGCTCGAGCCGCTCGCGCGCTTCCTCGATGAGCAGAACGGGTGCGTGCTTCGGCCTGTAGGCCTTTCCTCCGAGCTTGCGGACCCGCTCCGTCGCATAGGCCGTGAGCAGGTCGTAGAGCGTGTCGGTGTGCGTGCGAAGCTTCACCACCTTCACGGGCTCGGGCATGCCCCTTCCGAACACGTCGCGTCCGAGCCTTTCGCGGCCCATGAGTCGCACGGACGCCTGGCGCATCGCCTCCAGCCGCTGGAGCCGCCAGCGCAGCCGCGCCGCCATCTCGTCCGCCGTCGGCTCCCCGTCGGCCGTGGGCGGCTGCGGCAGGATCAGCTTGGATTTCAGATAGGCGAGCCACGCCGCCATCACCAGATAGTCGGCCGAGAGCTCGAGGTTGCGGCCACGCACGGACTCGACGAATTCGAGATATTGTTCGGCGAGCCTGAGGACCGAAATCTTCGCGATGTCGACCCTCTGGTTGCGCGCCAGGGTCAGCAGCAGATCCAGCGGACCCTCGAACCCGTCCACGGTCACGACCAGCGCCAGGTCCGGCGCCGCCACCGGCTCGAACGTATCGAACGCTTCGCCGATGTCGCTCATGCCGGAAGACCCGCAAGTTCGGCAAGACGCGCCGCCGCGGCGCGCGGATCGAACGGCTCCGGCTCGCGCAGATGCGCGAGCGCCTTCCGCGCCCGCTCGAGCGGCAGGCCATCCAGCGGCTTGGCTTCCTCGGCCACTTCGCGCATCTCTTCCATCTTGCCGTTGCAGTGAAGCACGACATCGCAGCCTGCGAACAGGGCTGCTCTCGCACGCCCGGAAATCGGCCCGGAAAGCGCGTTCATCGAGAGGTCGTCGGACATCAGCAGCCCGTCGAAGCCGATCTGCGTGCGAATCACGTCGCGAATCACGGCGGCGCTGGTGGTCGCGGGGTTCAGCGGGTCGATGGCGTCATAGACCACATGCGCCGTCATGGCCATGGGACACCGGCGGAGCGCATGGAAGGTCCGGAAGTCCGTCGCGCCCAGCGCCTCCGCGCCCGCGTCCACATGCGGGAGCGCAAGATGACTGTCCGCCGACGCCCGGCCGTGCCCTGGAATATGCTTCATGACGGGCAGCACGCCGCCCTTCAGCGACGCCTCGACCGCCGAAGCGCCGAGGTCGGCGACAACGGCAGGGTCGCGCGAGAACGCGCGGTCGCCGATGATGGCGTCGGATCCCTCCACGGGCACGTCGAGCACGGGAATGCAGTTCGCATTGATGCCGGCCTCGGCAAGGTCGAACGCGATCAGCCTCGTGTTGAGGTGGACGGCTTCGCGTGCCGCATCGGGGTCGCGCGCGTGAAGTGCGCCGAACAGCGCGGCGGGAGGGCGGGCGGACCAGCCCGGCGGCCGCAGGCGCGCGACGCGCCCGCCTTCCTGGTCGATCAGAACCGGCGCGGCCGCATCGCCGGCGGCCTCCCGCAGGCTCGCTACGAGTTCGCGCAATTGCGGCCGGTCCACGACATTGCGCGCGAACAGGATGAAGCCCCAGGGCCGCGCTTCGGCGAAGAAGCGGCGCTCCTGCGCGGACAGCACAGGCCCTGCGCAGCCATAGATCGCACGCGTACGCATGTTCCGGCCCCGGCTGCCTATCTCGACGGGAAGCAGGCGCCGCCCTCGGCAGTGAGCCTGGCGCAAAGGGCCTGAGCGGCGCTCCTGTCCGCGAACGATCCCACGCGCAGGCGATACCAGGTCCCCTTGGCCCCGAGATCGACCGCTTTCACGTCCTGCGAATAGCCGCCCAGCGTTGCGGCATGCCTTGCCTTGTAGGTCTTCCACGCCGCGTCCGCGTCGGCCCGGGATTTGTACGATCCGATCTGCAGCGTATAGCCGCCGGAAACCGCGGATTGCGCCGCTGGCGTCTGCGCCGCTGGCGCCTGCGACGCTGCGGGCGCGAGCCGCGCGGGCGGCGCCGTCGCTTCCGGCGCGGAGGCCTGCACCGAGGGTTTCAGCGGGGGCGGCGAAGCGGGGGCGGCGGCCGTTGCCGCGTGCTGCCTGTCCGCTGCCTCGGAGGCCGCGCTGCCGGCGGGAGGTTTCATCACCGTGGTTTCCGGCATGGCGGCGGGCGGCTCGGACTTCGGCGCCGGCGCGGATTGCGGCGCCGCATCCTGCCCCTCGTCCTCGTCCACGGGCGCGGGCTGCTGATAGATCTTCAGACCCTTGAATCCGGAATCCCCGGTGTTGCCGGTCGCGGCAACCTTCGCCGGTCCCTTCTCCGCGGCGATGATGCGCGGCGCATCGGAGCGGCCGCGCTGCACCCCTTGCGTATAGGCGAGCCACACGACGGCCCCGAAGGCGGCCAGCACGAACAGCGCGATGGCGATCAGCAGGGGAAGCCGCGAACCTTCCACATCCTCGTCATCCTCGGAAGCATCGAAGATGTGCACGTCGTCGCCAGGCGGTTCGTAGGTTCGCCGTCCCATATTTGCCATGGAAATGCTCCGCGATTCTCAAATGCGAATTTAGCATCCCGCGGCGCTCAAATCATGGCGCGGACAAGGCAATCGCCCTGTCGAAGACGCGGGCGTATTCGGACAGCGCATAATTGTCGGTCATGCCCGCGATATAGTCGCGCACCGCGCCGCCGGTCGTCGAATCGCCCGCGGAACCGCAGGATCGCCGCCAGTCTTCCGGCAAAAGCCCGGGATCGGCGCTGAAGGCCGCGAACAGCTCCGCCACCACGATCTTGGCGCGGCCCATCGTCGCCATCACCCGGGGATGGCGGTACATCCGCTCGAACAGGAAAGCCTTGAGCGCGACGACCTCGGCCTCCACCTCCGGCGAGAAGGCGACGAGTGCCCGCTCCTGCACGCGGACGTCCCGGACCGACGCGGGGCCGGCGGCGGCGATCCGGCGCCGGGTTTCCGCCAGCAGGTCGTTCACCAGCGCGCTCATCAGGGTCCGCACGAGTTCCCCGATGAACCGCCCGAGTTCCAGTCCCGGGAATCGATCCCGCACCGCGAGCGTGCGCGGACCGGCGAGCGGCGCCCCGGCCAGATCCTCCGTCGTGAACAGATGCGCGCGAAGCCCGTCGTCGATGTCGTGATTGACATAGGCGATGTCGTCGGCAAGCGCCGCCACCTGCGCCTCGAGGCCGGGCCAGCTCGCGAGCTCGAGCGGCCAGCGCGCATCGAAGCCGGCGATGGGGCCGGGGTGCGGGGGGCGGAGCGGGCCGTTGTGCTTCACCAGCCCCTCCAGCGTCTCCCAGGTGAGGTTCAGACCGTCGAAATCGGCGTAGCGGTGCTCGAGCTTCGTCACGATGCGCAGCGCATGCGCGTTGTGGTCGAACCCTCCGATCGATTGCGTGGCCGCGCTCAGCGCTTCCTCGCCGGCATGGCCGAACGGGGTGTGGCCGAGGTCGTGCGCCAGCGCGATGGTCTCCGCCAGGTCCTCGTCCAGCGCAAGGACCCTCGCCAGCGAGCGCGCGATCTGCGCCACCTCCAGGGAATGCGTCAGCCGCGTGCGGAAATAGTCCCCCTCGTACTGCACGAAGACCTGCGTCTTGTGCTTGAGGCGGCGAAACGCCGTCGAGTGGATGATGCGGTCGCGGTCGCGCTGATAGCAGGTCCGCGTGGCGCTTTCGTTCTCCCTGAAGTAGCGTCCGCGGCTGTCCCGCTGCCGGACGGCGCAGGCGGCGCGCCGTTCGGGCGGTTCGTATATCGTGCCCAGCAGCCGGCCGGCCGGACTGTCAAATTCTTGCCGCATACGGGGCACCATAACGGAATTCGCCGACATGGGCATGGAGGGTCGATTGTGGAAACCGGTTGCGCTGGCCGCCGCCGCGGGGATGGCCCTGCTCCTCGCCGCCGCAGCCTACACGAGGCCGAGCCGCGCGGAACTGCACGCAGCGGCGGTGGCATTGGCCGACAGGGAAACCTTCGCCGGGTCGGTGGCAAGCCATGTCACCGGGCTGCTTGGAAACGACGTCTTCGACGACTACATATTCTTCGACCGCTATCGCGTATATGTGGGCACGAGGCCGCGGGTCGAGTGCTACGGCGCGTTCGCAAGGACGAGCTGCACGCTCGCGAAGCCGGCGGATCAGAACGACGATTGAACCGGAAGCCATGGAAGCACCAGCCGCCCTGCCCGTCACGATCTCCGCCCGCGCCGCGAAACGGATCGCGCAGATCCTCGGCGGCGAGCCGGGAAACCCCGTGCTCCGCGTCGCGGTGACCGGCGGCGGATGCTCGGGGTTTCAGTACAGCTTCGCCATCGAGGACGGCCGCGCGCCGGACGATCTCGTCGTGGAGCGCGACGGTGCCACGGTGCTGGTCGATCCGGTCTCGCTCGATTTCCTCAGGGGCGCGGAGATCGATTTCGTCGACGACCTGATCGGCCAGTCCTTCCGTGTCAACAATCCCAATGCCACGTCGTCTTGCGGCTGTGGAACCAGTTTCTCCGTCGAGGACTGACCGTCGCACCGGGCCTCAGGGCAAGGTCCAGACGTAGAGCCGCCCCTTGCTGTTTTCCGGAAAGCCGTCGTCCGCGCTGCCGATGTAGAGCTTGCCGTTCACGATCGCCGGCGAGGAGCTGACGATCTGGGTATTGGTCTTTCCGGACCACACGTTGTGACACACGATGTCGCCGCACTTGCTCGCATTCCAGGCAAGAACCTCGCCCGTGTTGCGGCCCGCATAGACGACACCGTTCGCCACCGCAGGCGACGAAAGCACGGCCGCCTGGAATCCGTCGCCGAACAGAATCCATTTCTTGTCGCACACCGGCTGCCCGCAGCCCTTCGCCGAATAGGCGGCGAGGCCCGTCGACCAGCCGATATAGAGGATGCCGTTGGCGACCGCCGGCGATGCGCTGAAGAACTCTCCGCCGTCGGACGCCTGCCAGACCGGATCGCACTGCTTCTGTCCGCAGCCCGACGCGTCGAACGCGGCAAGCTCGTGCTGGCCCGCGATATAGACCTTGCCCTTGTACACCGCAGGCGTGGAAGAGAAGATCGGGCTGTCGAGCGCGCCGGTCCATTTCGGCTTGCACGAAGGCTTGCCGCATCCCTTCGCCTTGAAGGCGTAGAGCTTTCCGTCGTCCGAGCCGACGAAGACCATTTTCTTGTAAACCGTCGGCGTCGATTCGATCGATCCACCGGTCTGGGCGGTCCAGAGCGGCTGGCAAAGCGCGCTGCCGCAACCCGCCGCGTCGAACGCGTACAATTTGCCGTCGAACGATCCGACATAGACGATGCCGTTCGCGACCGTCGGCGAGGACTGAAGTATGGATTCGCTCCCCATGACGCCCTGCCAAAGGGGTGCGCACACGGCCTGCCCGCAACCTTCCGCCGCGAAGGCGTTGAGCTTGCCGTCGTTGTTGTTGGCGTCGGTCTGCGAGCCGATGTAGACGACGCCATTGGCGACCGTCGGCGAATCCACCATCTGCGCGATCGTCGTCGAACGCCACAGCGGCGCCGTGCAGATGTCGCTGCCGCAGCCGTCGGCCGGATAGGCCCACAACGTGCCTTCCTTCGAGGCGATATAGACGACGCCTCCCGACACGGCGGGCGAGGAATCCAGCACGAGCTGACCGAGCTGTCCCTGCCAGTCCAGTCTGAGGCTGTGGACGTTCTGGATTCCGATCGCGGTTTCGGATTTGTTGAAGCCATCGTGATTGTCGTCGAAGCGGAACTGGGGCCAATCGATGTCCGCAGCCGCGCGGTGCGAATTCGGTTGCGCTCCTCCCGGAACGGCGGATGCAATGATCAATGCGGAAGCGATGCAGGCGGTGAAATGAGCAAAGCGCATGTAATAGTCTCTCTCTCAATGGGCGGCCGATCCTGCTTCCCGAAGACTTCGAGAACAAGGCGGTTCTCGGCTTTGTGAAGCGGAGTCGCAATACGCCGTGTTTTGTGTCACAAACCGCGCCCAATCTCCCTCACAAACTTCCGGAGTAAATTCATGCGGACGACGAGCATTGCAGCATTGATCACCGCCCTGTTGGCATCGAGCGCCGCGCTCGCGGATTCCAACTCTGACTTTCTATCCGCCAACGCGAAGAAGCCGGGCGTGAAAGTCGTCGCCGGCGGTTTACAATATAAAGTCATCAAGACGGGACACGGCGCGAAACCGGGAAGCACCGACTGCGCAACGGTGAACTACAAGGGATCGTTTCCCGACGGACGCGTCTTCGACGAATCCAAGCCAGGCGAGCCGATCACCTTTCCGGTGCAGCGCGTGATCAAGGGATGGACGATGGCGCTCCAGATGATGCACGAGGGCGATCAGTGGCAGCTCGTCATTCCCTCGACGCTCGGCTATGGCGACATGGGTACGCCGGGCGGTCCCATACCCCCGGGCGCGACGCTCGTCTTCGACGTCGAGCTTCTCAAGGTGTCGAAGTCCAAGATGGGTCGGTGTCCGGCGTAAATTCCTCGCGTCGCGGCCGGGTACTCCCCGGCCGCCGCGACGGCGCGGATGTCCGGAAATCGCCGGCGGACGTTCAGCGCGCCGGCATCGCCTTCCGAAGGCGCGATTTGAGCTGCAGCAATTCGCCGAGCAGGCCCTCGAGCCTTGCACGCTCCTCGCCCGCCAGCGCGCGCGCACCGGCATCGGCTGGCGCGCGGACCGGCGGCGCGGCATCTGCGGCCTGCGCGCCTTCCACGACCGCAAGCCGCGCGCGCGGGTGCCGCGGTTCCTCCGCGGACCGTTCCGGCGCGGGGAATCCGGCCCGCGCGACGTTTACGCTGCGGCCGAGCTCGACGACATAGCGCAGGCCCCGGTCGCGGATGACCTTCTGCGCGCCCTTGATCGTAAAGCCCTCGCGATAGAGAAGCGTGCGGATCCCGCGCAGCAGATCGACGTCTTCCGGACGATAGTAGCGGCGGCCGCCTGCCCGCTTGGTCGGACGCACCTGCGCGAAGCGCGACTCCCAGAACCGCAGGACGTGCTGGGGAATATCGAGCTCGGCCGCAACCTCGCTGATGGTGCGGAATGCTTCCGGCGACTTCTCGCCGACCGCGGCAGCGAGGACGGCCATCAGTCGTCACCGCCGTTCGCCGGCGGCGTCTGGCCGTTGATCACCGCCTTCAGCACATGGCTGGGACGGAACACCAGAACGCGGCGCGGAGCGATCGGAACCTCGTCGCCCGTCTTCGGGTTGCGGCCCATGCGCTGCGACTTCTGCCGCACGGCGAATGTTCCGAAGGAGGACAGCTTGACGGTCTCGCCCCGCGACAGGGCCGAACAAAGTTCCTCGAGGATGTCTTCGACGATTTGCGCCGATTCATTGCGCGACAGGCCGACGGTCTGGAATACCGCTTCGGTCAGATCGGCGCGGGTCAGTGTGTGGGCGGACATGTTGACAGCCGACTCCCGTTTTCCGACTCAACGTTAGGCGCAAGGGAATTTTCCGTCAACGTCAAAGAGTTAGGCGGCGAAGCTGGTAGCGAATTTCACCAGCGCACAAGCGCGGCGCCCCAGGTGAAGCCGCCGCCCATGGCCTCGAGCAGCACCAGGTCGCCCCGCTTGATCCGCCCGTCCTCGATGGCCGTCATCATCGCCAGGGGCACGGAGGCGGAGGAGGTGTTTCCGTGCACGGCAACCGTGGAAACCATGCGTTCCGCGGACACGCCGAGCTTCCGGGCCGTGCCGTCCAGAATGCGCTGATTGGCCTGATGGGGGACGAACCAGTCGATGTCCGAGACCTTGACCCCGGCCTTCGCGGCGGTGTCCTCGATGGCCGCCGCGAGATTTGTGACGGCATGCCGGAACACTTCCTTTCCCTTCATGCGCAGATGGCCCGTCGTGCGCGTCGAGGACGGGCCGCCGTCCACATAGAGAAGGTCGTGAAGCCTGCCGTCGGAATAGAGCACCGTTCCGAGCATGCCCCGGTCTGCGGTCGTGCCCGTGCCCTCGTGGGCCTGCAGGACCACCGCGCCCGCGCCGTCCCCGAACAGGACGCAGGTGGTGCGGTCGGTCCAGTCGAGCAGCCGCGACATGGTTTCCGCGCCCACTAGAAGCACGGTCCTGGCCTGCCCCGCCCTGATGAAATTGTCCGCGACGGCAAGGCCGTAGATGAACCCCGAACACACGGCCTGCACGTCGAACGCCGCTCCGCGCGCCATGCCGAGCCGGGACTGGATCACGGTGGCCACGGCGGGAAAGGTCTCGTCCGGCGTAGTGGTCGCGCAGACGATGAGATCGAGCTCCCCGGCGTCGATCGCCGCATCGGCCAGGGCGCGGCGCGACGCCTCGACCGCGAGGTGGGAGGTCAGCTCGCCTTCCTTCGCGATGCGCCGCTCGCGGATTCCCGTGCGCTCGCGAATCCACTCGTCGCTCGTGTCCACGCGTCGCGCGAGCTCGGCGTTGGTAAGGATCGTCTCCGGAAGATAGGACCCGCACCCGATGATCTGCGAGCGGATCACGAAGCGGCCGCCTCGGGAGCCGCCGGGTGCATGGTCGCGCGGTCGGCCACAATCCTGGAGATGATGCCCGATTGCGCCATGTCGATCGCCATGTCGAGCGCGCTGGCGAAGCCGAGCGCATCGGTGCCGCCATGGCTTTTGACCACGATCCCGTTCAGCCCCAGGAAAATGCCGCCGTTGGAGGCGCGCGGGTCGAGCTTGCGGCGCAGGGCGTTGAGCGCGCCGCCCGCGAACAGCGCGCCGATCCGGCCGAGAAACGATCCCTTCAGCGCGCTCCGCAGGAATCCGACGACGAGCTTTGCGGTGCCTTCCGCGGTCTTCAGCGCGATGTTTCCGGTGAACCCGTCGGTGACCACCACGTCGACGGCGCCCTCGCCGATGTCGTCGCCTTCCACGAAACCCTTGAACTCGAAGGGCAGCGAGGCGCCGCGCAGGATCTGTGCCGCTTCCTTCACCGCCTCATGCCCCTTGACCTCTTCCGATCCGACGTTCAGGAGCCCGACGCTCGGCCGCTCCAGTCCGAGGATCGCGCGCGCGAACGCTTCGCCCATCACCGCAAAATCCACAAGCTGCTCCGCATCCGAGGTCACATTGGCGCCGACGTCCAGGACGATGCTCTGTCCGCGCCGGGTCGGCCAGATCGCGGCGATCGCGGGCCGCGATATCCCGTCGAGCACGCCGAGCTGAAACATCGCCATCGCCATCAGCGCGCCCGTATTGCCCGCGGAGATCGCGACTTCCGCTTCGCCGGTCTTGACCGACTCGATTGCGCGCCACATCGAGGTGTCGCGCCCGCGGCGCAGGACCAGGCTCGGCTTGTCCTCCATGCGCACCTGCCCGGACGAATGGCGCACGGCCACCCGGTCCGAAAGCCTGGCCCGCCTCGCGAGGAGCGGTCCGAGCACCGCTTCGTCTCCGTGGAGGATGAACCGCGCCGAGGGATGGCGCACCGCGGATTTCGACAGCGCGGCCACGACGATGCCGGGCCCCGAATCCCCACCCATCGCATCGATCGAAACTGTCAGTTCGCGGGCCACGTCGTTGGAGCCTTGGTAAGACCGCCGGCCGCCGATTATGTCACAGCGTTCAGGCTTTGGCCTTCGTCACTTCGCGATCCTTGTAGTGACCGCACGACTCGCAGACGTGGTGCGGACGCTTCTGCTCGCCGCAGTTCGGGCACTCGGCATGGGCGGCAGGGGCAAGGCGGTGATGCGACCGGCGCATGTTGCGCTTCGATGGCGAGGTTTTTCGTTTGGGCACCGCCATGGCGGAAGCTCTCCTTCTGGCCCCAAGGCCGAATCGACGCGCGGCGCTCTGCGATGCGCGAAGCCATCCGTTGGGGCGGGCAAAACAAGGCGCGGAGTGAACAGGAAAGCGTGCCCGGATTCAAGCAGCAAAAACCGGGGATTTCTCAGGATTTCGAGCCGATCTTCAGCCCCTTGAGCGCCGAAAACGGCCGCTCGGCCGTATCCCGGTCGTCGGCCGGAGGCTCGAAGGCGACCCCGGGGGACCTGGGATAGGGATCGATCGAAAGCGCGAGTTCCTCCAGGACCGGGACGGCAAGATCGTAGCGCAGGCTCGCGATCTCCTCCCGTCCGTCGTCCTCGACCGGAGCCACCTCGATCTCGGTTTCCCCATGATGGCGCGGCGCGGCCGGCGTCAGCAGGAGTTCGCGGGTGAAGGCCCGCGCGATGTGGGTGCGCACCGGCTCGAGCGTGACGACGCAGCTCTGCACCACATCGGCCGTCATCTCGATCTCGCAGGAAAAGCGCGTCGGCGCGATCTTGCGCAGGCCGATCGCCGCGCGGAGCGATTCGACCGCATCGACGCCGGCCCAGCGCGCGATGCGCTGCCGCTCCTCCGCGGTGGGGGAAATCGTCACGCTGTCGCCGGCCTGCGAAAGGCGGCCCAGCTCGTACGGAACTGCGATCGGAAAACCTTCGCTCACGCCGTCACCTCCATCTGCGGCAGCGGTCCGAAATCGAGGACCCCGCCCTCCGCATCGGCCCGGTCCAGCTGCGCACGGGCCTCGCGGACGTGGCGCGCGAGCGCGGCCGCACAATCCGCCCGGGCCGCATCGCCGCGATAAAGATTGCGCAGGATCGCGCCCGACAGGTCCGTCTCCTCGGCGCAGGCCTCGTAGGCCTCCAGCCGTCCGTAGAATGCGTCCGCGAGCGCCTTGATCCGCCGTCCTATGGTCATGTCGCCCGCGCCGAGATCCCTAAGGGCACTGTCGAACCCGGCGAATATCGCATCGACAAGGTCCTGGGAAAGTGCGGCGGATTTGCCGTCCCGAAGGCGATCGAGCACCATCCAGGCATGGAGCGCCAGCAGGTCGAACCGCCCGTCGATAGTGTCGGGAACCTTGAAGACGGTGAAGAAGACCGGAGCCCGCGCCCTCTGCACGATTGCCGCGTAGAGACGGTTCGCAAGCCTTTTGCGGCTGCCGGATTCGCGGAAAAGGCCAAACATTACAAAATCCTACTCGCAAATGGCTTGCAACGCTCCCGTTCCGAGGCTAGCACATTGCAGACTCCGATACCGTTAGGGTGTTGAGATCCTGAGCATGAAAAAGGCCGTTCTATTTCTCGCGGGCGCCCTGCTGATGGGCTGCACGCCCGTCGTCAGCCAGCGCGGGTATCATCAGGACCTCGACGCGGAGGCCAGCATCGACACGGGCACGGACACCAAGACCACGATCCAGCAGCGGCTGGGCTACCCGTCGACCGAAGCGACCTTCACGCACGACGCATGGTACTACATTTCCAGCGTGGAAAAGCAGATCGCGTTCTTCACGCCCACCGTCGAATCCCGCGCCATTCTCGCCGTCTATTTCGACAAGAGCGGAAAGGTCACGGACCTCAAGCACTACACGCTGGAGAACGGCCATGTGGTTGCGTTCGAGACGCGTGAGACGCCCACGCGCGGCAGGGAACTGACGTTCCTGCAGCAGCTCTTCAACGCCACGCCCGGCGTTCCGATCAACAACAACGGCGGCAATCAGAACCCCGGCGGCAGCGGCCCGCCCGGCGGACCCGGCGGCGGCTATCCGTAAGGCCGGAAGGCGCAGCGGTTACCCGCCGCGCCTTCTCCATTTCGTCCCTCCCCGGATCAGAACGATTTCGCGAGCGTCGCCAGAAGCAGCAGCGCCACGATGTTCGTGATCTTGATCATCGGGTTGACCGCCGGCCCCGCCGTGTCCTTGTAGGGATCGCCGACCGTGTCGCCGGTCACCGCGGCCTTGTGCGCGTCGGAGCCCTTGCCGCCGAAATGGCCGTCCTCGATGTACTTCTTGGCGTTGTCCCATGCGCCGCCGCCCGAAGTCATCGAAATCGCCACGAACAGGCCCGTGACGATCACGCCGAGAAGCATGGCGCCGAGCGCGTCGAACGCCTGCACCTTTCCGGAGACGTAGAACACGACCGCGAACAGCACGATGGGCGACAGCACCGGAAGCAGGGACGGAACCACCATCTCGCGGATCGCGGCCCTGGTCAGCATGTCCACCGCGCGGCCGTAGTCCGGCTTCTGCGTGCCGGTCATGATGCCGGGCATCGCCTTGAACTGGCGGCGCACCTCTTCCACCACCGCGCCGGCGGCGCGCCCGACGGCCGTCATCGTGATGCCGCCGAAGAGATACGGCAGCAGCCCGCCGATGAAGAGGCCGACGACGACCCAGGGATCGGCCAGCGAGAACGTGGGCGCCTCCAGTCCCGCGAAGTAGTGATAGACGTCGGAATGCGCGATGAAGTACTTGAGATCCTCCGTGTACGCCGCGAACAGCACCAGCGCGCCGAGACCGGCGGAACCGATCGCGTAGCCCTTGGTGACCGCCTTGGTCGTGTTGCCGACCGCGTCGAGCGCATCGGTGGTCTTGCGCACGTCGCCTTCGAGACCGCTCATCTCCGCGATGCCGCCCGCATTGTCCGTCACCGGACCGAAGGCATCGAGCGCCACGATCATGCCGGCCAGCGACAGCATGGTCGAAACCGCGATGGCGATGCCGAACAGGCCCGCCAGCATGTAGGTCACGATGATGCCGACGCAGATGACGAGCGCCGGAAGCGCGGTGGCCTCCATCGAAACGGCAAGGCCCTGGATGACGTTCGTGCCGTGCCCGGTCACCGACGCCTTGGCGATCACCTGCACCGGGCGGAACGTGGTGCCGGTGTAGTACTCCGTGATCCAGATCAGCAGGCCCGTCACGATGAGTCCGACGACGCCGCACTCGAACAGCTGAAGGCCGGTGAAGGCGAGCTCGGCATGGTTGGTCTGCAGCTCCGCGTGGATGCCGCCCGGAATGATCCAGTTCGTCAGCGGCCACAGTCCGATGAGCGACAGGATGCCGGTGGCGATCACGCCCTTGTAGAGCGCGCCCATGATGTTGCCGCTCTTGCCGAGCTGGACGAAGAACGTGCCGATGATCGAGGTCACGATGCACATGCCGCAGATCGCGAGCGGATAGAGCATCAATGCCGATTGCAGCGACGAGCCGGCGAAATAGATCGAGGCCAGAACCATGGTCGCCACAGTCGTGACCGCATAGGTCTCGAACAGGTCGGCCGCCATGCCGGCGCAGTCGCCCACATTGTCGCCGACATTGTCGGCGATGGTCGCTGGGTTGCGCGGATCGTCTTCGGGAATTCCCGCCTCGACCTTGCCCACCATGTCGCCGCCGACGTCCGCACCCTTGGTGAAGATGCCGCCGCCGAGACGGGCGAAGATCGAGATCAGCGACGCGCCGAAGCCGAGAGCCACGAGCGCGTTCGAGATCACGCGGCCCTGCGTTTCGTCGGCCACGTCGAGGTTCAGGCCGTAGCGCAGGAAGGCGTAATAGCCGGCGACGCCGAGAAGGCCGAGGCCGACGACGAGAAGCCCCGTCACCGCGCCCGAGCGGAATGCGACGGACAGTCCCTTGTCGAGACCCTGACGCGCGGCTTCCGCGGTACGGACGTTCGCCCGCACCGAGACGTTCATGCCGACATAGCCGGCGGCGCCGGAAAGCGTCGCGCCGATGAGATAGCCCACGGCCACCTGCCAGCCGAAAATCCAGAATGCGAGCGCGAAGATCACGATGCCCGCGATGGCGATGGTGGTGTACTGGCGATTGAGATAGGCACGCGCGCCTTCCTGGATGGCGGCGGCGATTTCCTGCATGCGGGCGTTGCCCGGGCTCATGCCGAGAACCGAGCGGATGGTCCACGCGCCATAGATCAGCGCGAGCACGCCGGCTCCCAATACAAGTTCAAGCTCCAAGCTCATGGCTTTGATCCCTCGTACGAATTTCGCTTCAGACCACGGCCGGCGTGAAAGCCCGCCGATCCCCATGGCCGGCGGGAAGGACCTACCGCTTCAAGGGCGCGGGACGTATGCCAAAACCGGGGGCGGGAGGCAACACGCAGGTGGCGCAAAATCCCCTCCCCGCGGCACGGGCCGCAGGCGGTTCAGGGCGCGCCCGCCGTCCTGAGGGCGCTGTTGGCGATGGCCACCTTGACCGCGAAACCCATGGCATTGAGGTCGTAGGGTTTGCGGATAATGGGAAATTCCGAGCCGACGCGCTCGGCGGCGCTGCTGTATCCCGTCATCAGGAGAACCGGCAGGCTCGGGTGGCGGTCCCTTATTTCCCGCGCCAGGGCGAGGCCGTCGGTGTCTCCCGGCATCACGATGTCGCTCAGCACCAGCAGGACATCCCGTTCGCGGGACAGGATGTCGAGCGCGGCCGCCGGGCGGTCGACGTGCCGCACGGCATATCCAAGCTGCTCGAGCAGCATCGCGCTGACATCCGCCACCTCGGGGTTGTCTTCCACGAGGAGAATCGTTCCCTCGCCGCGCAGGCTTTCGCTGGAGACCTGCTCCGCGGAGAGGGGCGTGACCGCCATGAGCGAGCGCGGAAGGTAGAGCGTCACGGTGGTCCCCGCTCCCGGCACGCTCCCGATCTCGACATGGCCGCCGGACTGCCTGGCGAAGCCGTAGACCTGCGACAGTCCCAGTCCCGTGCCGCGTCCCACGCCCTTGGTCGTGAAGAACGGTTCGAACACGCGCTTGAGCGCATTCTCGGGAATGCCGACGCCGCTGTCGGAAAGGGAAAGCGCCACATAGTCCCCGCGCAGCGGCGGAACCACGCCCTCCTCGAGCGACACATTGCCTGCGCGAATCCGGAATTCGCCGCCGTCAGGCATCGCGTCCCGCGCGTTGACGGCGATGTTCACGAGCGCCAGCTCCAGCTCGGCGACGTCGGTGTTCACGGGCCAGGTGCCCGCGGGGACATCGAGATCGAGAGTCACATTGCCGCCGAGACATCCGCTCAGCAGGTCGCGAAATCCCTCGAGCCGCACGGCAAGGTCGGCCGTGACGTGCTTCAGCGTCTGGCGGCGCGCGAACGTCAGCAGCTGCCGCGTGAGATTGGCGCCGCTTCCCGCCGCCTGCTCGATCGCGTCCAGCGCGCGCAGGTCGCGAGGATCCCTGGCGCGCAGCCTCAGGAGCTGGGCCTGCCCCTTCACGATCATCAGAAGATTGTTGAAATCGTGCGCGATGCCGCCGGTGAGATGGCCGATCGCTTCCATCTTCTGCGACTGGGCGAGCTGCTCCTGCGCGAGCTGCAGACGCTGTTGCGCTTCCCGGCGCTCGGTCATGTCGCGCGTGATCTTCGCAAAGCCCAGCAGCTTTCCGCTCTCGTCGTGAACCGCATCGATCACGGCAAAGGCCCAGAAGCGGCTGCCGTCCTTGCGGATGCGCCAGCCCTCGCTTTCGTAGCGGCCCTTTTCGCGCGCGATCTTCAGCGCCTTGCCGGGAATGCCTGCGGCGCGATCCTCGCTTCCGAAGAATTCGGCGTAGTTCCTGCCGACGATCTCGGAAGCCCTGTAGCCCTTGATCCGCTCGGCGCCGGCGTTCCAGGTGGCAACCGTTCCCTCCGGGTCGAGCATGTAGATGGCGTAGTCGGTGACACTCTGGACCAGGAGACGGAAATTGCGCTCGCTGTCGCGCAGCTTTTCGCCCCGCGCGGCCTCCTCGGCCCGCGGCTCGTCGATGGAAAGGGTGGTATCGCCCCCCAGCTTGCAACCCGGCATGACCGAACAGTAACGGCGGCACCGGCCAAAGGTTCCGAAGCGCCGTTGCGTCCGGCGGTCTACACGAGCCTGCTCTGGTGAACCGCTGCCGCGATGAAACTCGTGAACAGCGGATGGGGCTCGAGCGGACGCGATTTGAGCTCGGGATGGAATTGCACGCCGATGAACCACGGATGATCCGGAATCTCCATGATTTCCGGCAGCTTCCCGTCGGGCGACCAGCCGGAAACGATCAGCCCGTGCTTCGCCAGTATGTCCGTATATTCGGTGTTCACCTCGTAGCGGTGCCTGTGGCGCTCCGAAATCTCGCCGGCACCGCCATAGGCATCCCGGACGCGGCTGCCCTCGTTCAGGATGGCGGGATAGGCGCCGAGACGCATCGTACCGCCCAGGTCGCCGTCCTCGCTGCGCGTTTCGACCCGGTTCCCCTTCATCCATTCCGTCATCAGGCCGATGACCGGATGGACCGGCGTGCCGTTCTCGGTCGTGCCCGCGCCCTCGAGCCCCGCGAGATCGCGCGCCGCCTCGATCACTGCCATGTGGAGCCCGTAGCAGATGCCGAAGAACGGCACCTTGCGCTCGCGTGCGAACTTCACCGCCTCGATCTTTCCCTCGACGCCGCGCTCGCCGAACCCGCCGGGGACGAGAATTCCGTGGACATTCTCCAGGAAGGCGGCCGCGTCGTCGCGCTCGAAGATCTCGCTGTCGATCCAGTCCATGTGGACGCGGACGTTGTTGGCGATGCCGCCATGGGTGAGCGCCTCGCTGAGGGACTTGTAGGAATCCTTCACCTGCATGTACTTGCCGACCACGGCAATGCGAACCTCGCCCTCGGGGTTCTTGACCCGCTCCACCACGCCGCGCCAGCGCGAAAGATCGGGCGGCGGCGCGTCTTCGATCCCGAACACCTTCAGGATCTGCGTGTCGAGCCCGGCCTCGTGATAGGCCATCGGCACGCGATAGATGGTGTCCAGATCGAGCGCCGGGATCACGCGCTCGGACGGCACGTTGCAGAACTGGCCGATCTTGCGCCGCTCGTCGGCGGGAATGGGCTGGCTCGCGCGGCAAAGCAGGATGTCCGGCTGGATGCCGATCGCGCGCAGCTCCTTCACCGAATGCTGCGTCGGCTTGGTCTTGAGTTCGCCGGCGGCCTCGATGAAAGGCACGAGCGTGAGATGGATGAACGCGGTCTGTCCTTGCGGCAGATCGTTGTGGAGCTGGCGTATCGCCTCGAAGAACGGCAGGCCCTCGATGTCGCCCACCGTGCCGCCGATCTCGACGAGAAGGAAATCGAGATCGCCGCTTCCGGCCATGACGAATTCCTTGATCATGTCGGTGACGTGCGGAATGACCTGCACCGTGCGGCCGAGATAGCCGCCCCTGCGCTCGCGCTCGATGACCTGGCTGTAGATGCGGCCCGAGGTGACGTTGTCGGATTGCGAAGCCGCGACGCCGGTGAACCGCTCATAGTGGCCGAGATCGAGGTCCGTCTCCGCACCGTCGTCGGTGACATAGACTTCGCCGTGCTGGAACGGCGACATGGTCCCGGGATCCACGTTCAGGTAGGGATCGAGCTTTCGCAAGCGGACCTTGAACCCGCGAGCCTGCAAAAGTGCCCCGAGAGCGGCAGACGCCAGACCTTTTCCGAGGGAAGAGACCACGCCGCCGGTGATGAAGATCAACCGCGCCATGGAAGTCCGTTATGACGAAGTGCTTCCGCGCACTCAAGGGCAAAGATTCGGGCCCGCCGTTCGCAATCGTCTTGACTTCATCGCGCCGGCGCCGGGCGAATCATGCCGTGAGCGCGCCCGACGTCCAATCGGACAGAGCCGGCGCGGAATCCGGCGTCTCGCCCGGCGCGAGCCGCCAGCCGGGCTCCGGAAAGACGAAGCTGTCGGCGAACCAGGGCATCGTCCGGCGCTGGAACACCACGTCCCGCAGGAAATCGATCGTCGCGCGCACCGACCATTTCTTTGCCACCTCGCGCTGAAACGTCATGTACATCGGCGCGGGCAGGCGCATGCCGACATCCAGGGGCACCAGGTTTTCGTCGGTCAGCGCGATATAGGTCGGCAAAAGCGCAATACCCACGCCGTTGCGCACCGCCTCGCAGAGGGGCGCGCTCTGGTTGGTCAGAAGCGGCGCGGTCTGCGTGGCCTCGCCTTTCAGCCAGTCCGACCACGGCCCCTTGTCCACGCGGTAGGCGGCCATCTCGAGCATGCGGTGATGCGCCAGATCCGCGATGCTCTTCGGCGCCTTGTGCTTCTCGAGATAGGCGCGCGAGGCAAAGGGCACGAAATGAAGCGTGGCGACGCGGATCGAGACCGGATCCACCTCGATCGGCTCGTAGTAGTGAAACTGGACGTCGAAAGCCTCGTTCTTTCCCGCCGTCGAATCCTGGGCGACGAAGACCTTGAGCTCGATGTTCGGATGAAGATCGTAGAAGCGGACGAGAAATTTCGGGAACCAGTACGTCGCGATGCCGTCGCCCAGCACGATCCGGCAATCGCCTTCGATGCGTCCGGGCAGGGAGCCGGCGCTGCGCGACGCGCGGTGCAGGGAATGCCCCGCGGCGGAAACGTCGTTGAGGATGCGGCGGCCGTGATGCGTCAGGCGCGGCCCGGTCCGGTCGCGGTCGAACAGGCGGACACCCAGCCGGCGCTCGAGCCTTGAAAGCCGCCGGCTCGCGGTCGGCTGACTCAATCCCAGACGGATTGCCGCCCGATTGACACTTCCTGTCTGAACGACTGCCAGAAATATGCGGAAGTCGTCCCATGTCAGACCCTTCGGCAGGTCATCTACCAACAAATTTGCATAACGCAATTCGCTTTCTTGGAGTTCTGACAAGCGTGTCATGAGTGCAACCCTTCGTCGCCATTGGCGAAGATGTCTACACGCGAGCCTCGGACGGGGCAAATCCCGGCTCGCATCGAGGGGGGCGTCGTGATCAAAAATATATTTCAATACAATCCGTTATCGCGTCGCCTTCCGATCAGGGAAGTGAGCGCGCGGCACGCCGACGGAGACCTCATCGTCGTACGCGTGACCCGCCTCGACGAGGTCCAATACCTTCACCAACTAACAGTTGCAGAAATCGGACCTTCAATCGCCAGCCTCGAGACCATGCACCGGGTGCATAAGCACAATTACGAGAGCCTTTGGTCGATCTTGCGGCGTCCGCCCACCGGCGAGGCCGATCGCCTGGCAGGCTATTTCGGCTTTCTCCATCTCAACGCTTCGGGCTATGCGGCGCTCGAGGCCCGCACGCTCTCGGGCCGCTCGCCCGATCTCGCTCTGCTCGCGAAAACGGGAGAGCGTCCCGCCGCCATCTACGTATGGGCGGCCATCGCGCGGAAGATGCGCGCCATCGCCGAAAGGCTGGTTGCGGAGGCTCTGGGCGCCGAACGCTACGGCGGCCTGCCGATCTATGCCACCGCCGGCACGCTGGGCGGCCTCAAATGGCTGAACCATCTCGGCGAGGCCGACAGGGGACCGGCGGAAAACGGCCTGGGCCATGTCTTCCGCATCGACACCGCGAAATCCGTCGCCGCGCGGGTATCGCCCCCCGCCGCATAGCCCCCCAGTCCAACCGTCTCCATCCGACAGCAAAACGAGGAGTGAATGTCGCGTAAGAACAAGGCGGCCGAGCCGAAACCGGACGAAGACCTGTCCGACTACCGCATCCTGCTTTCCTGCATGCGCAAGCGCCTTGAAGGCTATGGAATGATGGAGGCGCTCGACCGGCTCGAGCAGCTGGACGATGCAATCCTGGAGGCGATCATGGACCGCATCCAGCCGCCGCTGACCTCCGCCATCAACTGATCAGTGCGGCTTGGGTACTGCGGGCGCGGTCTGCTTGGCGGGCGCGGCCGGAACGGGGGCGGTCTGCGCGGGTGCCAGCGCCGGGCCGCTCGAATCCAGGATCGAGCGCTCGTCGCGCCCATGCAGCGCGATCAGGTTGAGGCCGAGGCAGGTCAGAAAGAACAGGACCGCCAGGATCGAAGTCGTGCGCGTAAGCGTGTCCGCCGCTCCGCGCGGCGAGAACAGGCCGCCAAGGCCGGAACCGCCGCCGCCCATGCCCAGCGCGCCCCCCTCCGACCGCTGGAGCAGGATCACCACGATCATCGCAACGGACACGAACAACTCGATGATAATCAACAGGGATTGCATGAACGGCTCCGCTTTGGCGCGCGGGTTTAGAGGAAATCGGGGGGAAAGGAAAGCGGGCGCGTCCCGCCCCTAGGACGCCAGCCTTTTGGCGGTCCGGGCCCGCACAAGGGCGGCGGTCGCTTCGATTTCGCCGAGCGCCTCCTGGGGCGTGCGCAAGGGATGGAACACCTGGTTCAGGCTCAGCGCCGCATGTCCGAGCAGATGCAGAGACGCCCCCCGGTCCACGCCGACCTTCAATCCGTCGACGGCCGCGAGCAGGGAATCGCACCAGCCCAGGGCATGGTCCAGTTCGCTATCGCGGCACCCCCTCGCCACCGCCCTGGCGAGCGCGGCAATCCGCTCGAGCCCGTCGCGATAGGCCCCTTCGCCCGGCGCCGCATCCTGGAGGAGCCGCCACTGGATGCAGATCTGGAAGGCATCGCGCCTCAGCTTTTCCCGGCTCAGCACGTCGCGTGCGGTCCGCAGCTCCGCCTCGAGGCGCTGCGCGGCCTGCTCGGGGGTGAGGCGCTCCTTCGCCTTCATCCTGAGGGAGTTCGGCGGGTCGAACAGCTCCACATTGGAGGGACGGGAATCGTCGCGCCGGCGATCCGGCCCGACGTAATCCGTCGTCACGACGAACCCCTTGCGCCGCTGGACGTGGGTTTCGATGCGGCTTTGCAGAAGGGCCGTCGAAAAGGGCCGCAGCAGCAGATCGTCCGCGCCGGAATTGACGACGCGCGCGATCAGTCCCTCGACCTTCTCCCACGCGGTCGCGATGATCACGATGAAGGGGTTGTAGTTCTCCGTGCCCTGCCGCAGCGCCTGGATGAGTTCGCAGATTTCCGTGTCGTTGCGCTGGACCTCGCATATCGCCAGATCGGGCGAGCGGCGGGACAGAAACTCGCGGAACGCCTGCGGCGTCGCGGCCGTCTCGATATTGCGGAAGCCGAGCGCATAGAGGGCGGAGCGCGTCGCCATCCGGTTCGCAGGCACCGGATCGTAGATCAGCGCCTCGGCCGTATCGTAGAGAAGGCTCGTCATGTCGCGCGCAAGTGCTTTCCCGCCCGGAAAAAAATGGCAGGTCCGCGTTAAGGAACGGTGGCCGGACTTGGTTAAAGGGCGGAGCGCGCGGCCCGTATGATGGCAAGGAAATCCGCCGCTTTCAGGCTTGCTCCGCCGACGAGTGCGCCATCGACGTTTTCGAGAGAGAGAATTTCCGCCGCATTCGCCGGCTTCACCGACCCGCCGTAGAGAATGCGCATTTCCGCCGCGGCCCGGCCGAACCGCGCGGCCAGGCGCTCGCGAATGGCGGCGTGCATCCGCGCGATCTGCGCGGACGTCGGCGTCTTGCCGGTGCCGATCGCCCAGACCGGCTCGTAGGCGACCGCCGTGGTGAAGGGCGAGGCCTTGTCCGGAATGCTTCCGTCGAGCTGGCGCGAGACGATGGCAATCTCCTCACCGGCCGCACGCTGCGCTTCCGTCTCCCCGACGCAGACGATCGCGACGAGCCCGGCGCGCCAGGCCGCCCGCGCCTTCGCGGCGACCGCCGCGTCGCTCTCGCCGTGATACTGGCGCCGCTCGGAATGACCGGCGATGACCGCCGCCGCGCCCGCGTCCCGCAGCATCTCGGCACTGAGATCGCCGGTGAACGCGCCCGACTCCTCGGCGTGACAGTCCTGGCCCCCGATGGCGATCGCGCCGGCTGCAACCGCCGACGCGCGGGAAAGCAGCGTCGCCGGCGGACAGACCAGAACATCCGCATGCGGAGGTTCGGCGGCCAGCGACGCGCAGAGCGACCTGACCTCCGCCAGGGCCGGCTCCAGGCCGTGCATCTTCCAGTTGCCCGCGATCAGTTGCCGCATTTCGACTCCGACTTGCCCCATCCGGTCCCCCTCCCTATCATCCGCGGCCTTTCACCGCCAACTCCGCCGGGTCCTTCATGCTCCAGAAAATGCGTTCGTTTTCGAAGTCGATCGTCTCCTCCATATTCATGGGGGTGATCGCGCTCAGCTTCGTGGTCTGGGGCATCGCCGACATCTTCCGCGGCCGCACGGACACCAATGTCGCCACCGTCGGATCGGTGGAAATCTCCTACGACACGTTCTCCCGCGACTATCGCAATTTCGTCCGCAACCGCAGCCAGCAGGCCGGCCACGAGATCACCCAGGAGGAGGCGCGCAAGCTCGGGCTTCCCAAGGCCTCGCTCGAGGCGGTTCTGAACCGCACCGCGATCGACAACGTCATCGCCGGCCTCGGACTGACCAGCAGCGATGCCGACGTCTCGGCGCGGGTGCGCACGATGCAGGTCTTCAACGGTCCGCTCGGAACCTTCGACAAGCCGACGTTCGACCGCGTGCTGGCGCGGCAGGGATTCAGCGAGGGCGAGTTCGTCGAGGCCGTGCGCGGGGACATGACGCGCAACCAGCTTCTCTCCCCCGTCGAGGACGGCTTCCAGGTGCCCGCGGGCTACGCCCACGCGCTGTTCGCCTACTCGACCGAACTGCGCGCGGCGGAATACATCATTCTCAGCCCGCAGATCCTGGGGCCGGTCCAGATGCCCACGCCCCAGGAGATGGCGGCCTATGTGAAGGCCAACCCCGGCAGGTTCAGCACGCCCGAATACCGCAACGTGACCGTCGCCGCGATCGGCATCGAGGACGTAACCCCGTCGATCAAGGTCACCGACGCGCAGATCAAGCAGGAATACGAAAACCGCAAGGCTGCCTACGTCGTCGCCGAGAAGCGCGACATCGAGCAGATCAACTTCAAGACCGAGGAGGCCGCCGGTCAGGCGCGCGCGCAGATCGACGGCGGCAAGTCCTTCGCGGCCGTGGCCCTCGCGAACGGTACGAAGCCCAGCGACATCGCACTGGGAACGCTGGTGGCCGCGGATCTCGACAAGGCGCGCGCCGACGCCGCCTTCGCCCTGCCGGAGAACGGCGTTTCGCAGCCGGTCAAGACCGCCTTCGGCTGGGCCCTGCTGCACGTCACGAAAATCACGCCCGGGGTGTCCAAGACGCTCGACGACGTCAAGCCCGAGCTGACCAAATACCTCACGGACCAGCTGGCGCAGAGCAAGCTCGTCGATATGGAGAACGCCTATTCCGACGCGTTCAGCAACGGCGACGAAATCGCCGAGGCCGCCAAGAAGGCGGGAATGCGGATCATCCACGTCAAGGCCGTCGATCCGCACGGCATGGCTCCCGACGGATCGAAGACCGCCCTGCCGGACGACCCCGATCTGCTGCCGCAGATATTCAACGCCGATGTCGGAGAAACCGGGGACCCGTTCCAGACCAAGGCCGGCCACGTCTTCGTAATCTCCGTCGAAGGCGTGACGCCGCCCAAGGTCAAGCCGCTCGAATCCGTCCGCATGGCCGCGCTCGGGGCAATGATCGCCGAGAGGCGCCGGGACGAAATGCGCAAGCGCGCTGCCGAAATCGCCGCCGAGGCCCAGCGCAACGGCGATCTGGTGGCGGTGGCTCAGAAGCTCGGCGTTCCGATCCTTTTCGGGCCCGCGCTCGGCCGCGATCAGGCCAGCAACGTGTTTTCGCAGGTCGTTGTCGGGCGGCTCTTCCGCGTTCCCTATCACGGAATCGTCAATGGCCCCAACGCCGCGGGCAATGCCTATGTCGTCGCGCGCGTGACCGGCGTGACCCATCCGCCGCTGTCGCCGAACGATCCCAATTTCCGCATGGGAGAACGCCAGCTTGCCGGCCAGATCGCCGGAGACATCACCGATGCGCTGGCCAGGGCCGCCCGCATGAGCCAGGGCGAACATGTGAACCAGAAGCTGTTCGAGCAGGCTGTCGGCAGCAGCGAAGGCTCATGAGCGGACGATGGTCGTGCTGCCCGAATTCGCCGCGTTCGCGCGTGCCTACGAAAGCGGCCGGCCCCAGGTCCTCTACACCCGCCTGATCGCCGATCTCGACACGCCCGTCTCCGCGTTCCTCAAGCTCGGCGAAGGCCGCGACAACGCGTTTCTGTTCGAGAGCGTCCAGGGCGGCGAGACGCGCGGACGCTACTCCATCATCGGCCTCAAGCCGGACCTGATCTGGCGCTGCAGGGACGGGAAGGCGGAGATCAACGCGCAGGCCCGTGCCGATCCGTCGAAATTCGTTCCCGATGCGCTAGCGGACGCACCGCTCGAATCCCTGCGCGCGCTCGTCGCGGCGACGCGGATGGATCTGCCGCCGGGCCTGCCGCCCATGTCCGTGGGCCTGTTCGGATACCTGGGCTACGACATGGTCCGGCTGATCGAGCGGCTGCCGTCCCCGCCGCCCGATACCCTCGGCCTGCCGGACGCGGTGATGATGCGCCCCACCATCCTCGCCATCTTCGACAACGTCCGCGACGAAATCCTCATCGTGACCCCGGTGTGGCCCACGGCCGGCAGCGACGCCCGCGCGGCCTACGCCCGCGCGTCGGAACGGCTGATGGACGCAGTCGCGGATCTGGAGCGGCCTGCCCCCGCGGCGCCCCGGATCGCGGATCCGCAGGCGTCTTCGCAGATCCTGTCGAACACGACGCACGAGGAATATCTCGCCATCGTCGAGCGCGCGAAGGAATACATCCGGGCCGGCGACGTGTTCCAGGTGGTGCCGAGCCAGCGCTTCCGCCGCGCCTTCGACCTGCCGCCCTTTGCGCTGTACCGTGCGCTGCGCCGCCTGAACCCGTCGCCGTTCCTCTATCACCTGGCCTTTCCCGGATTTGCGATCGTCGGATCGAGCCCGGAGATTCTCGTGCGCCTGCGCGGCGGCGTGGTCACGATCCGCCCCATCGCCGGCACGCGGCCGCGCGGCGGAACCGAGGAAGAAGACAGGGCCCTTGCCGAAGAACTGCTGGGCGACGCGAAGGAGCGCGCCGAGCATCTCATGCTCGTGGATCTGGGCCGCAACGACGTGGGCCGCGTCGCGAGGACCGGCGACGTGCGCGTGACGGGAAGTTTCTTCATCGAGCGCTACAGCCACGTCATGCATCTGGTTTCGAATGTCGAGGGCGGCATTCGCGCTGGACTGGACGCCGTCGATGCCCTGGCTGCCGGCCTGCCGGCCGGGACGCTCACGGGGGCGCCGAAGATCAGGGCCATGGAGCTCATCGACGAATTCGAAAAGGAAAAGCGCGGCGCTGCCTATGCGGGCGCCGTCGGCTATTTTGCGGCGGACGGATCGATGGACACCTGCATCGTGCTGCGCACGGCGCTGGTGAAGGACGGCACGATGTATGTGCAGGCCGGAGGCGGCGTCGTCGCCGACAGCGTGCCCGAAGCCGAATATCAGGAGACGGTGAACAAGGCGAAGGCGCTGATGTCGGCGGCCGACGAAGCGATGCGCTTTGCCTCAGCGGCTGGGAAGGGCCAGTGACACGAGGCTCTCGCGCTCCGTCTTGAGGCGGATCGCGGCCGCCAGCGGCACGAGCGCAAACCCGGTCCTGTTCCGCGCCCATCCGGCGACGGCTCGCAGCGTGGCCTCGTGCGGATGGCCGATGGCGATGGCGATGCCCTGCTCCGCCGCGCGCCGCTCGAGCACGCGAAGCTGGGCATCGACAGCGGCGGCGGTGGGCCTGTCGTCCAGGAACACGTCGCGTGCGGCGCTTGCCACGCCGTGCGCGCGCGCCACCGATACGACGGAAGACATCGCGGTCGTGCGGGAATCGAAGAAGAAGACGTGCCGCGACGCCAGTTCCTCGACCACGGGCAGCAGCTCTCCGGGACTGGCGGTGAAGCGGCTGCCTTCGTGATTGTTGATGCCGGCGAATCCGGGCACGCGGGAAAGCGACCATGCGAGGCGGCGCCGGATTTCGCCCGCGGTCAGTCCCATCGTCAGCGGCATCGGCCCCGCCTTCCTGCCGTCCAGCGCCTCCATCGGCACATGAACGAGGACCTCGTGCCCGGCCAGAATTGCCCGCCGCGCAAGTTCCGGCGTCTCCGCGGGATAGGGAAGGAAGGACAGCGCCACCGCTGCGGGCAGCGCCAGCGCCTCGCCGGCACGCGCCGCATCGGCGCCGAGATCGTCGATCACGATTGCGACCGCCGGAAGCGGCGGCGCGGACGCATCCTCGCGCAGCGCCTCGCTCGGCCGAAGCCGCGGGAACTCTCCGGCGGGCATCCCGGGTGTCGGCGGCAGCGTGATCTCCACGGACCGGTGCGGCGGCGTGACACTGGCTTCGGCGGCGATCAGGCCGTTCGGCAGCATCATTGCGGCAAGGCGGGGAACACCCGCGACGATCCGTCCCGCCGACAGAAGCACGACCAGCGCCGACACAACCCAGAACGCGCCGTCGGCGAGGTGCAGGTCCCGCTTCGAAGGCCCGCGGTGGCGTTCGCGGGGAATCGGTTTCAACCGGTGCATGGACACGTAGTGCCCGTCCGCGCCGCCGTGTCAACCGTACAATCCGCGCAAACATGCTATAGAGCCGGGGCGTTCCGGGCCCGAACCATGCTGCTTCTGATCGATAACTACGACAGCTTTACCTACAACCTGTTCCACTATCTGGGGCAGCTTGGCGCCGAGGTGCTCGTCAGGCGCAACGACGAGCTCGGCCCGGCGGAGGCGCTGGCCCTGCGGCCGCGCGCCATCGTGCTTTCGCCCGGCCCCTGCACGCCGAGCCAGGCGGGGATCTGCCTTTCTCTGATCGAACGGGCGGCCGGCTCGGTTCCGATCCTGGGCGTCTGTCTCGGGCATCAGGCCATCGGGCAAGCCTATGGCGGAAAGGTCGTGCGCGCGCCGGAGCCGATGCACGGCAAGGTTTCGCGCATCCGCCATACCGGCAAGAGCGTGTTCCGCGGATTGAACGACGATTTTCTCGCGACGCGCTATCACTCCCTCACGCTCGAGCCATCCAGCATTCCCGCCGACCTCGAAGTGACCGCGACGAGCGAAGACGGCGTCATTCAGGGTATCGCGCACAAGAGGCATCCGGTGCACGGCGTCCAGTTCCATCCCGAGAGCATCGCCTCGGAAAACGGTCACGCCCTGCTGCAGAATTTCCTCGCGATCGCCGACGCGTTCGCGCGCGAGCCCGCATGAACCGCACGGACTTCTTCCCGGTCCTCGATCTCGCGCTCAGCGGACGCGCCCTCAGCGCCGCGCAATCCGAGGAGGCGTTCGGCCGGATCCTGTCCGGCAACGTCCCCGAGGACGATCTGGCAGATTTTCTCCTTGCGCTGGCGGAACGTCCGCCGGAACCGGACGAGCTCGTGGGCGCGGCGCGGGCGATGCGCGCGAGCATGGCGGCGATCGAGGCCCCGGCGGGCGCGATCGATCTTTGCGGCACCGGCGGAGACGGGCTGGGCACGCTCAGCATCTCCACCGCCGTGCAATTCGTCGTCGCCGGCTGCGGCGTTCCCGTCGCCAAGCACGGCAACCGCAGTGCGACCTCGCGCGCGGGCGCTGCCGACGTTCTCGAGCGGCTCGGCGTCCGGATCGGCCTGGAGCCGCGCGCGTCGGAAGCCTGCCTGCGCGAGGCGGCGACCTGTTTTCTTTTCGCGCAGCGCCATCATCCCGCGATGAAGCATGTCGCCGAAGTGCGCAGGCAGATCGGCGTGCGCACGATCTTCAATCTGCTCGGTCCGCTCTCCAATCCCGCAAATGTGCGTCGGCAGCTGCTCGGAGTGTATTCGCTGGACCTTCTGGAGATATTCGCCCATGCGCTCCGCGCGCTCGGTACGGAGCGGGCCTGGATCGTTCACGGCGAGGACGGGCTCGACGAACTGACCGTCACCGGTGTCTCCCACGTCGCGGTGCTGGAGGGCGGGCAGGTGTCGCGGCGCCTCGTGCGTCCCGAGGATGCGGGGCTTTCGCGCGCCGACGCTTCCGGCCTGAAGGGCGGAGATGCCGCATACAACGCGGCCGCGATCTCGCGCCTGCTCGAGGGAGAACCCGGTCCCTATCGCGACGTCGTCCTCCTCAACGCCGCCGCGGCACTCGTCGTCGCCGGCAGGGCCGCCGATCTTCGCGAAGGCGCGGCCATGGCGGCCGGATCCATCGGCGAGGGACGGGCGCGGCGCGCGCTCGACCGGCTCGTGCAGCTTTCGAACGGGACGCCGCCGTGACGATCCTCGACGAGATCGCGCGATACAAGCGCAGCGAAGTCGCCGCGGCGAAAGCACGGGTCCCCGCCGCGGAAATCGACCGGCGGGCCTTCGCGGCGGACCCGCCGCGCGCGTTCCGGGCGGCGCTCGAAAAGGCGCGCAGCGGAAACCGTTACGGGCTGATTGCGGAAATCAAGAAGGCCAGTCCCTCGAAGGGGCTGATCCGCGCGGATTTCGATCCGCCCGCGCTCGCACGCGCCTACGAGGAAGGCGGCGCGTCGTGTCTTTCCGTCCTTACCGACGGTCCGTCGTTTCAGGGCGCGCCCGAATACCTTTCGCAGGCGCGCGCCGCGACGAGCCTGCCGGTATTGCGCAAGGACTTCATGCTCGACACCTATCAGGTCGCCGAGGCGCGCGCCTGGGGCGCGGACTGCATCCTGCTCATCATGGCCATGATCGACGACGAGCTTGCCCGCGACCTCCACTCGGCTGCGCGCGACTATCACGGCATGGACGTGCTGACGGAGGTCCACGACGAGAAGGAGCTCGAACGCGCGCTCGGTCTCGGCGCGCGGACGATCGGGATCAACAACCGCGACCTCAAGACCTTCGTCACGGACATCGGCGTCACGCTGCGGCTCGCGCCCCTCGTTCCCGCGGACCGGCTGGTCGTGGCGGAAAGCGGGCTTTCGACACCGGACGATCTCAGGCGTCTGGCCGATGCCGGCGTCACGGCATTCCTGATCGGCGAGAGCCTGATGCGCCAGTCCGACGTTGCCGCAGCGACGCGGGCGCTGATCGGCGCTAAAATCGGCGGATGAGCAAGCTCTCCCATATCGACGGCAGCGGGTCGGCGCGGATGGTCGACGTGTCCCAAAAGCCCGAGACCGATCGCGAGGCGTCGGCGGAATCGCTGATCGTTCTGTCCGAGGAGGCCTATGCCGCGGCCAGGGGCGGCAACGCGCCGAAGGGCGACATCCTCGCCACGGCCAGAATTGCCGGCATCATGGCCGCCAAGAAAACGGCGGACCTGATCCCGCTCTGCCATCCCCTGCCCCTTTCGAAGGTCGAGGTGGATTTCGAATGGCTCGACGCCCGCAAGGCCATTCGCATCGCGGCCTCGGCGAAGACGACCGGCAGGACCGGCGTGGAGATGGAGGCGCTCACCGCGGCATCGGTCGCGGCGCTGACGATCTACGACATGATCAAGGCGGTGGACAAATCGGCCGTCATCGAAACCACGCGGCTCGTCTCGAAGTCCGGTGGAAAGAGCGGCGCGTTCTTCGCGCCGCCGGAGAAGGCGCGCAAGGTCCCTGCCGCCGCGAAACCGCGTCCCAAACCCGGAGCCGCCGCAGGTGAAACGCCCGCCGCGCGGCCCGGCCCCATGGCGCAGCGCGAGGCGTTTCGGGATTTCATGGCGTCGCATCGCCTGCGTCCGACGCAATGGGCGAAGGATGCCGACGTGCCGGCGTCGCAACTGCTCGCCTATCTCACCGGGCAGCTGAAGGCTCTTTCTCCGGACACTGCGAAGAAGCTGGCGCGCGTGGCGAAGGTTCGCGTCGAGGACATGTTCCGGTGATCGCCGTCGAGGAAGCGGCGGCGCGGATCGTGAAGGCCTTCGCGCCGGTGGAGAGCGAAACGGTCGCGCTCGAACGGGCCTTCGGCCGCGTTCTCGCCGAGGACGCGCGGGCGCGGATGACGCAGCCCCCTGCCCCGGTGTCGTCGATGGACGGATACGCCGTGCGCGCGGCCGATGCGGCGGCTCCGGGCGCGACCCTGCGCGTCGCGGGCGCCTCGCCAGCAGGCCACCCCTACGGCAAGGCCATCTCCGAGGGAGAGACGGTCCGCATATTCACCGGCGGGGTCGTGCCGGACGGCGCGGATTCCATCGTCATCCAGGAGGATGCCGTTCCGGGCGGCGGCCGGGTCACGTTCAACGTCGCGGCCGAACCCGGCCGGCATATCCGCGCGGCGGGACTGGACTTCGTCTCGGGCGCTGTTCTTTTGCCCGCGGGCAGGCGCCTGAGCGCGCGGGACCTGGCGCTTCTCGCAGCCGGCGACCTTGCGGAGGTCCCGGTCCGCCGCAGGCCGCGCATCGCGATCGCGGCTACCGGCGACGAGCTTTCCCGGCCCGGCGAATTCCACCCGCCCGGCGGCATCGTGGCCTCGAGCGGCTACGCGCTCGACGCGCAGATCCGAAACTGGGGCGGCGAGCCCGTCGATTTCGGCATCCTGCCCGATTCCGTGGAGGCGATCGGCGCCATCGCGGAGCGCGCGGCAGATGTGGACCTTGTGCTGACGATCGGCGGTGCATCCGTGGGCGACCACGATCTGGTTCAGAAGGCGCTCGGCCCGAAAGGGTTCGCGCTCGACTTCTGGAAGATCGCCATGCGGCCCGGCAAGCCGTTGATCTTCGGCAGGCTCGGCGGGACACCGCTGCTTGGACTGCCGGGCAATCCGGTATCGACCCTTGTCTGCGCGCTCCTGTTTCTGCGCCCGGCGATTTGCGCGATGCTGGGAACCGGCACCGCGGCTCCGCTCCTGTCCGCGCGCCTTGCCGAGCCGCTGCCCGCCAACGGCGCGAGGCAGGACTACATGCGGGCGAAGCTGGCGCTGCGCGACGGGGAATTCTGGGTCACGGCCTTCGCCATCCAGGACTCGTCCATGCTGACCACGATTGCCGCGGCGGACGCGCTCATCGTCCGCGCCCCGCACGATCCGCCGGGCGCGCGGGGCGCGCGGGTTTCGGTTTTTCCCCTCGAAAATCTCTGAAAACGGGAAATCCGGGGCCCTGCACGCAGCGGGTCCGGCAGCACCACATTTTGTGCGTTGACGGCTCCAGAGAACTAAAGTAGAACGATTCCGGTGTTTCGGATTTGTTCGCTCTAAGGCGATTTGGAGGCGTGGATCATGCTCACCCGCAAGCAATATGAGCTCCTGATGTTCATTCACGAGCGCGTTCGCGAAAGCGGCGTGCCGCCGTCCTTCGACGAGATGAAGGACGCGTTGGACCTGAAGTCCAAATCGGGCATTCACAGGCTCATCACCGCGCTCGAGGAGCGGGGATTCCTCCGCCGCATCGAAAAGCGCGCGCGCGCGCTGGAGATCGTGAAGCTTCCGGAGAATGTCGCGGACACCGTGCGGCCCGCGACCACGCGCAGCCAGGCGCAGCGCATGAGTCCGGCGGGCGCCAGGCACGGACGTCCCGACGCGCGCGCGATGGCCGATGCGCGGGTGGCGGGCAGTCCCAGGCGCGCCATGGGCGACGGCGAGGGCTCGGTGAACGTTCCGCTGGTGGGGCGGATCGCGGCGGGCACGCCGATCGAGGCCCTTCAGAACAAACTTTCCGACGTGCCGGTTCCCGGTGGGATGCTGGGCCGGGGAGATCACTACGCCCTCGAGGTGACCGGCGATTCCATGATCAACGCAGGAATTCTCGACGGCGATACCGTCATCATCCAGGAATCCGACACGGCGCAATCGGGCGAGATCGTCGTCGCGCTGGTGGACGAAAGCGAAGCAACGCTGAAGCGCCTCCGCCGGCGCGGGGACTCCATCGCGCTCGAGGCCGCGAACCCGGCCTACGAGACGAGGCTCTACGGGGCGGACAGGGTGCGCATTCAGGGCAAGCTCGTCGGTCTCATCCGCCGGTATTGAGAGCGCGCGCGCGGCCCGGCGCTCCAGGGCCTCAAGCCGCGCTGCCCTTCCACGGTCTCGATGCGGGGCGCGCTGCCGAGCCAGACCGCGTAGCCGCCCGCGCGCTCGACGGCGGTGCGGTCGATGACGAACCTCGGACCCCGGCAGCGGTGCCGGACAGGGACCTCGCTGACGACGACCTGCGCATTCGCGCAGTCCTCTCGCAATGCGTCGATGCGGGCGGCGACGGCGACCACGGTTCCCTTTGCGCTCGCGATACAGCCGTAGGCGTCGCAGCGGATCCCGTCTCCGGGGCGGGCAACCGCGGATCGGGGATCGCGCGCGTCGCCGTCCCGTCTGAGCCACTGGTCGGCGGAATAGCGGTCGCGGGGCGGCCGCACGAAATGCAGCACCCCGCCGCTGTCGCGGATCGCGACGGTGGCGGCATCCCGCGCGACGAGCAGATCTGGTCCACGCACGGTAACCGCGACCGCGAGGCCGACGAGAACGGGAAGGACTCCCAGCCAGCGCCAGTTCCCGCGCCATAGCGCGATCCACAATCCGCCGCCGGCAAAGAGCAGCAGCGCCGTCACGGGCATCGCGGGCGCGAGCGCGGCGGCCCGCGGCAGGCCGGCGACGAGATGCGCCACGGCGGTCATGCCCGCCACGCCCTTCCCCATCACGAACAGCGGCAGGCGCTCGAGCCCGAAGGGCATGAGCACCATCGCCGCCGTCGCGGCCGGCATGATGACGAACCCGGTCAGCGGCACCGTGAGCAGGTTCGAGATCAGCCCGTACTGCGTGGACCGGTCGAAATGGTAGATCGCGAAGGGCGTCGTCGCGAGGCTGGCGATCGCGGTGGACCAGGCGATGTCGAGCACATAGCGGCGCACGCGCGACACGGCTCCCGCGGCAGCTTCGCCGGACTCGCGGCGGCGCTGCCATTCCGCGAGCGCGATCAGGCCCACGACCGCACCGAACGACATCTGAAACCCGGGCTCGATGAGGCTCTGCGGCCGAAAGGCGAGGACGACGAGCGCCGCCAGCGCGACGTTGCGCATGGTCAGCGCCATGCGGTCCGCGAGGATCGCGCCGAACATCATCGCGAGCATGATGTAGGAGCGCACGGCCGGCGCGTCGCATCCGCTGATCAGCACGTAGAAGGTCGCGCCGGCGAGCGCCGCGACGGCCGCCCATTTCTTGATCGGCCGGTTGAGCGCGATCGCGGGCACGGCCGCGAGCAGCGCGCGCACCAGCCAGAAGAAGAATCCGCCCGCGAGCGCCAGATGCAGGCCGGAAATGGAAAGGACATGGGCGATGCCCGCGTCGCGATAGGCATCGGTGTCCGACGGATCGATGCCGCCGCGGTCGCCGGTGATGAGGGCAGCGGCGATCGCGCCATTGCTGCCGGCGAGGACCGAGCGGATCCGCGCGGTCATTGCGGCGCGCAGAAGTTCGATCTGCGTGGAGACCCTCTCCACGAGCGACGAGGGCCGCAGGGCCGGGACAGGCTCCGGCCTGCCGAAGACGAAACCCACCGCGCCGATCTCCTCGTAGAACGCGGCGCGGCCGAAATCGTAGCTCCCCGGCGCGGCGGGCTCCGGCGGGGGCATGAGACGCGCGGTGGCGGCGATCCACTGGCCGGGCGCAAGTCCCTCCGCCCCGACGCGCACCGTCAGGCGCGCGCGGCGTGGCGTCACACGGGCGTCCATCCGCCGGACAAGGAGAGCGGACAGGACAATCCGCGCGCCCTTCCCGCGCCGCTCGAGAGTCTCTATCCGACCTTCGATCCGGACGGGACCCAGCGCCCTCGGCAGGACCGGGGCCGACACCATGTCGGTATGAAGCTTCGCGCAGGCGAAGCCGAGTGCCAAGGTCGCGACGCCGGCGCAGCACCATTGCACCCAATCGAATCGCGTTCGTGCCGCTGCCAGCGCGGACAGGAGACCGGCGCACGCGACGGCAGCGACGGGCAGAGGCGGCGGCTCGAAGGCGAGACCGAAATAGATCGCGATTCCGCCGCCGAAGCCGGCGGGGATCCACAGGGCCCAGCGGTCCCGCTCCGCCGTCGCGCTGGCCGCAAGACTCCTCACGGCAGCCCGGCACCATGCGCCGAGCTTCGCCGCTTCCGTTCGCGAGGGACGGAACGACGTGAGCGGACCTACCACCATGGATACCGGCCTGCTAGAAGCCCCTGTCACAAACCGCCCAACGCCGGCCCGAATTCTCTACCATGGATAGAAGCGACAAGCCCGTACTCCGTTTTGCGCCCTCCCCCACGGGGATGCTCCACATCGGGGGCGCACGCACGGCCCTGTTCAACTGGCTGTACGCGCGCCATACCGGCGGAAAATTCCTGCTGCGCATCGAGGACACGGATCGCGAGCGCTCGACGCCGGAGGCGGTCGCGGCGATCTTGAACGGCCTGGAATGGCTGGGCCTGAACTGGGACGGGCAGACCGTCTATCAGTTTGCGCGGGCCGCGCGGCACCGGGAGGTCGCCGAGCAGCTTTTGGCGGAGGGCAAGGCCTATCGCTGCTTTGCGACAGCCGGAGAGCTGGAGGAGATGCGCAACAGGGCCCGGGCGGAGGGCCGGCCACCGAGGTACGACGGGCGCTGGCGCGACCGCGACCCATCCGATGCGCCGGCGGGCGCGCCCTACGTCGTCCGGCTGAAGGCGCCGCAAACCGGCGAGACGGTCGTGCACGATGTCGTCCAGGGCGATGTGCGATTCGCCAACGAACAGCTCGACGACATGGTCCTGCTGCGCAGCGACGGCACGCCGACCTACATGCTCGCCGTCGTCGTGGACGATTTCGACATGGGCATCACCCATGTCATCCGCGGCGACGACCATCTGAACAACGCGGCGCGCCAGCTGCAGATCATCCGCGCGATGGACTGGCCCAGGCCCGTCTACGGCCATCTGCCGCTGATCCACGGGCCGGACGGGGCAAAGCTGTCGAAGCGCCACGGCGCTCTCGCGGTCGAAGCCTATCGGGACATGGGCTACCTGCCGGAAACGATGCGCAACTACCTCCTGCGACTGGGGTGGAGTCACGGCGACGCCGAGATCATTCCCACCGACCGGGCGATCGAATGGTTCGATCTGGAGAACATCGGCCGCAGTCCTGCCCGCCTCGATTTCAAGAAGCTGGACAATCTCAACGCGCACTACATCCGCGCCATGGACGACGGGGAGCTCGTCCGGCAGATCGTCGGGATGCTCGAGCGCGAAACGCCGCCGCGTGTCCTCGGCGCGGAAGCGGCCGCGCGGCTCGCCGCTGCGATGCCCGGGCTCAAGGAGCGCGCCAAGACACTCGTCGAGCTGGCGCAGGGCGCGGAATTCCTCTTCACCGACGGACCGCGCTCCCCCGACGAGGCCGCGCTGCGGCATTTGACCGGCGAGGCGCGCGCCGCGATCGCGAGGGTCCTGCCGGCGCTGGAGGCGACGGACTGGACGGCGGGTGCGCTGGAGCAGGCCGCACGCGCCTTCGCAGATGCAGAAGGCCTAAAGCTTGGGCAGGTCGCGCAGCCGCTGCGCGCGGCCCTGACCGGCAGGACCGCGTCCCCCCCGCTCTTCGCAATGATGGAGGTGCTGGGGCGAGACGAATCCTTAATCAGACTAATGGCTTATGCGTCGTGAGCCGGAGAGCTCCGCATGCGCCGCAGGGCACGAAAGAGGTGACGAAATCAACCGGACTGGCGTATGATTGTGCAGTGCAAGATAAATCGAGAGGCACCCTGAGCGGGGCCGGGACGAGGAGCCTTACCAAATGAAGCAGAGCAAGCTTTCCGCAGCCGGCAAGGCGACGCTGATCTACGAAAACAAGTCCTACGACTTGCCTGCATTCTCGGGTTCCGAGGGCCCCAACGTCATCGACATCCGCAAGCTCTACGACAGCGCCGACATCTTCACCTACGATCCCGGCTTCACCTCGACGGCGAGTTGCGAGAGCGACATCACCTTCATCGACGGCGAGAAGGGCATCCTTCTCTACCGCGGCTATCCCATCGAGCAGCTTGCCGCCCATTCGAGCTTTCTGGAGGTCTGCTACCTGCTCCTGCACGGCGAGCTGCCCAGCCAGGACCAGATGAAGGTGTTCGACCGCGCCATCACGCTGCACACGATGGTGCACGAGCAGCTGGCCTCGTTCTTCCGGGGCTTCCGGCGGGATGCGCACCCCATGGCGGTGATGTGCGGCGTGGTCGGGGCGCTGTCCGCCTTCTATCACGACTCCACCGATATCAACGATCCGAGGCAGCGCGAGATCGCCAGTCATCGCCTGATCGCGAAAATGCCGACCATCGCGGCGATGGCCTACAAATACACCGTCGGCCAGCCCTTCGTGTATCCGCTCAACAGCCTCGGGTACACGGAGAATTTCCTGCGCATGACGTTCGCCGTGCCGGCCGAGGACTACAAGGTCAATCCCGTTCTCGCCAAGGCGCTCGACACGATCTTCATCCTGCATGCCGACCACGAGCAGAACGCATCCACCTCCACGGTCCGCCTGGCGGGATCGTCGGGCGCGAACCCGTTCGCCTGCATCGCCGCTGGCATCGCGTGCCTCTGGGGACCCGCCCATGGCGGAGCCAACGAGGCGGCGCTCAAGATGCTGGAGGAAATCGGGACCGTCGACCGCATCCCCGAATTCATCGGCCGGGCGAAGGACAAGAACGATCCGTTCCGTCTCATGGGCTTCGGCCATCGCGTCTACAAGAACTACGATCCGCGCGCGAAGGCGATGCAGCATCAGACCCATGCGGTGCTGGACGAGATCGGACATGGCGACGATCCGCTCCTCAAAGTGGCCATGGAGCTGGAGCGCATCGCGCTTCAGGACGAGTACTTCATCGAGAAGAAGCTCTATCCCAACATCGATTTCTATTCCGGCATAACGCTCCGGGCGCTCGGCTTCCCCACCTCGATGTTCACGGCGCTGTTCGCGCTCGCCCGCACGGTGGGATGGATCGCGCAGTGGAAGGAAATGATCGAGGATCCGCACCAGAAGATCGGACGTCCCCGCCAGGTTTACACCGGCGCGAAGCAGCGCGAGTACGTTCCGCTGGCAAAACGCTAGGACGGTTCGACGGAACGGTTCCGGGGCGCCCGCGCGAATTCGAGTATGGCCCGCGCCGCGCGGATGCTCGGCGCCTCTGCGCCCTTCCCAAGCATCTGCGTCGCCCTGTCGAGTTCGGCAAGCTCGTCGGCCGCGGCCTGCCGGTTCTCGAGCAGGTTCACCACCGCGTTTGCGAGGTTTTCCGGCGTGCAGCGCGACTGGAGGAATTCGGGAACGGCCTGCCGGCCGAGCAGAACATTCACCAGCGTGATGTAGCGCACGTTCATGATCAGGGACGCCAGCGCGTAGGTAAGCGCACCTGCCCTGTATCCGACGACCATCGGCTTGCGCGCCAGGGCGAGCTCCGTGGTGACCGTGCCGGACGCCGCAAGCGCCGCATCGACGGCGTCGAACGCGGCGTATTTCTCGCTCTCGTCCTCGACGAGGTGAAGCGGAACGGGCCAGTCCGCAATTCCCGCTTTCACGCGGGCGGCGACATGGGGCACTGTCGGCAGCACCGTTATCAGGCCCGGCACCCGTCGCGCGACGGCGGCGACGGCATCGCGGAAGACCGGAAGGATGAAGCGGATTTCGTTGGTCCGGCTGCCCGGCAGCACGGCGAGCAGCGGCGCATCGGCCGCAATCCCGTGGCGCTCGCGGAACGCCGCTCCGCCGGCAATGCGGCCGGCGCGCTCGATCACCGGATGGCCGACGAACACCGCGCGCAATCCGTATCTGGCAAAGAACGGCACTTCGAACGGCAGAAGCGTAAGGACCAGGTCGAAATACCGGGCCATTTTGCGGGCGCGATAGGCGCGGCTGGCCCAGACCTGGGGCGCCACATAGTTGACGGTCCGGATGGCGGGGTCGTGCCGCTTCAGCCGCTGCGCGATGCGATGGGTGAAGTCGGGGCTGTCGATCAGGACGACCGCGTCCGGATGCGTGGCGAGCGCGAAGTCGCAGGCCTCGCGGACCCGGCGGAGGATCGCAGGGATCGCCGGCACCACTTCGCGCAGCCCCATGACCGCGGTCGCGTCGAGCGGATAGAGGCTCTTCAGTCCTTCGGCCTCCATCGCCGGTCCCCCGACCCCGACGATGCGCGCCGTGTCCCCGGCGACGGACTTGATGCCGGCCATGAGCTGCGCGCCGAGCAGGTCGCCGGAAGGCTCGCCGCACACCAGCATGAGAGTGACCTGCTTCGCGGGCGCGACGGACATGGCTAGGCCGGCACGCCGACGAGAAACACTCCAAGACGGTCGGCCTCCGCGATCACCGCTGCGCGATCGACGATCAGCGCCCCGCCCGCCTCCACCGCGATGCCCGCGAGATGGACGCGCGCCGCGTTGCGAACCGTCTCCACGCCCACCACGGGCAGATCGGTCCGCCTGTCCTGTATCGGCTTCGGCGCCTTGGCGAGCACGCCGCGCGGCTTCGCGGCGGTGCCGCGCAGGTGCGACGGCAGCGATGCGACACGCGCGACCGTCGCATCTGTCCCTTCCGCCGCCTCGACGGCAAGCGCAAGTCCCTCGCAGACGATCGCCGCCTGGCCGACATCGAGTTCGCCCAGGGCGCGCGCGATCCGGAATGCCTGATGCAAATCGGCCTCGTCCTGTGCGCCCGGCCCGACCTTTCCCATCACGCCCGCCGTCGCGATGAGACCGGGCGCAGCCTCCGCCGCTCCGATCACGCGCAGGCCCTCGCGCTCGAACATCTCGACCAGGGAGCGCAGAAGCGCATCGTCACCCTTGAGAGCGGCGGCGACGACACGCGGCGCGGCGAGCATCGCCCTCGCGTCCAGGCGAATTTCGGAGAATTTCGGCCGCTGCACCTTGCCGGCGAGCGTGATGTCCGAACAATCGTGAGCACGAAAGGCCCGGAACGCCCGGCCGAGCTCGCCGAGCGTTACGGTCTCGTTCGGGAAATCCTCTATCCAGCCATCCGTCAGGCCAGCCAGTCCCAGAACGAACACGGGCCTGCCCGCGTCGCGCGCGCTGTGCGCGATGGCCCGGGGGAGCTCGCCCCCGCCGGCGACGATTCCCAGCGCGCCGGTCATTCCCCGCCGTCCCGAAGCGCGCGGCTGCGGAGCGGGCACAGCGGACGCCTGGCGGGGGCGAGGACGAATTCCACGACTTCGCGGACCTCGGGAACGCCTGGCCATGTGTCCCCGGCGCGGCGCGCGCGGTCCGCAATGGAGCCGCCCGTTTCGAGAAACATCATTCGAAACGCGGCGCGCAGCGCATTGATGTTCTCCCGCGGAACGCCGCGGCGCTTTAGCCCGATCAGGTTCAGCCCGCCGAGCTCCGCGTGATCACCGGTCGCGATTCCGAAGGGGATCACGTCGGTGTTGACGCCGGTGACTCCGCCGATCATCGCGCCGCGCCCGACGCGGCCGAACTGCTGGACCGCGGAAAGCCCGCCCATGATGACGCCGTCGCCCACGACCACATGGCCGCCGAGGCAGGCGCCGTTCGCGAAGGTGACATCGCTTCCCACCACGCAATCGTGGCCGACATGGCTGTAGGCCATGAAATAGCCGCGCGCCCCGACCGAGGTCATGCCCTTGTCGCGCGAGCTGCCGAGATTCATCGTGACATGCTCGCGGATGATGCAATCCTCTCCGACGAGCAGGCGCGCGCCGGGTGCGTCGTCGCCCCGAATCTGCGCGGGCCCGCCGAGCACGGCGTGGGCGGACACAACGGTGCGGGCGCCGATTTCCGTGCCGCCGCCCACAACGACATGCGATCCGAGCCGCACGCCGTCGCCGAGCCGGACGCCCCTTCCCAGGACACAGAACGGACCGATCTCGACATCCGCGCCGATCAGCGCGCCGTCCTCAACGATCGCCGTCGGATGGATGTTCATCTTTGTCATCGAAGATCATCGCGCTGAACTCCGCTTCGGCGCAGAGTTCGTCGCCGACATAGGCCTGTCCCTCGAAGCGCCAGACCGGGCCGCGATGGCGCAGCGCCTTCACCGGAAAGCGCACCATGTCTCCCGGCCTGACCGGCTTGCGGAAGCGGGCCTTGTCGATGGTCATGAAATAGACCTTCCGGCCCGGACTGTCGCGTCCCAGCGAGTAGACGACCAGCGCGCCGGCCGTCTGCGCCATGCCTTCGACGAGCAGGACGCCGGGCATCACCGCGAAATCAGGAAAATGCCCCTGAAAATAGGGCTCGTTGTAGCCGATGGCCTTGCAGCCCACGGCGCTTTCGTTCGGCCTGATCTCGGTGAGCCGCTCGACGAACAAAAACGGTGCGCGATGGGGAAGGAGCTTCTTGATCTGCTCCACGTCCAGCGAAAGGGTCCCGTCGTTCGAATCCATCAATCCGTCTTCTTGTTGTGTCGCGCCAGCCTGGAAAGTGCAGCCATTTCCCGGGCCCATTCCCTCAGCGGCTTGGCCGGCATTCCGCCATAGTCCCGGCCGCCGGGATAGGTGCCGGGCACGAAGCCGGCACGGCCGGCAAGCCGGGCGCCGTCTCCGATATGGACGTGATCGGCGATGCCGACCTGTCCTCCCACGGTCACGAAATCGCCCAGCTCGCAGCTTCCGGAGATTCCCACATGCCCGACGATCACGGTGTGGCGGCCGATGCGGGTGTTGTGCCCAATCTGCACAAGATTATCAATCTTCGTGCCCTCGCCGATCACGGTGTCGCCCAGCGCGCCGCGATCGACCGCCGTGCACGCGCCGATTTCCACTTTGTCCTGCAGGATCACCCTGCCGAGCTGCGGGATCTTGATGTGCCCGTCGCGGGAGGACGCGAATCCGAATCCCGGATTTCCGATCTGCGCTCCCGAGAGCACGACGACATCGTCGCCGACATAGGCATGGCCGATGGTGACATTGCTGCCGATCTCGCAACGCCGCCCGATCGCAACGCCGCGGCCGATGACGGTGTTCGGGCCGATGCGGGTGGCGTCCCCGATTTCCACGCCCGGGCCCAGCACGACGCCTGGCGCGAGCTTCACGTCCTTGCCGAGCCTGGCATCCGGATGGATCGCCGTCTCCTGCTCCCAATGCACGAGACCGCTTTGCGGATAGAAAAGTCCCGCCGCCGCTGCAAAGGCGTGCGGGACCGAGGCGCAGGGAACGGCGACGCAGGAACGCGGAGCGGTTGCGCCAGAGGATTCGGGAACGAAACAGAAGCCTGCGCGGGTCGCGGCGAATTGCGCCGCTGCCTCCCCTCGCCCACCCGCATAGAAGGTCAGATGAGCGGGGCCCGCGCCCGTCAGGCTCGCGACGTCCTCCAACCGTGCGGCGCCGTCCGCTCCCTCGGGCAGGTGCGCGCCGGCCGCCTCGCAGATCCTGGCCAGCGTGTATGGCCCACGATTCGCGTAGAAGCGTGGATCGGCCATATCGGCTTTCCGCCCCCGCGCTACTGGGGCGCCGCCTGCTGCTGCATGCCGGGCGGCGGCGGCACGAGTTCGACCTTCACCGTCGGCAATTTCTGATTCAGCCGCTGCACGGCAAGTCCGGTCACGTCCACGTCGACCGTGCCGAGAACCACGGCATTGCGGTCGAGCATCAGATTGGCCCCGCGCTCCGCCATGATGCCCTGAAGAATCGGGCCCAGCGCCTGCTCGACCTGGCCGCGCGCCTTGATGAAGCCGCCCTGGATGAGATTCTGCTTCTTCTGCGCCTCGGCCTGCAGTCCGTTCTGCTTGGCCTGAAACTCCTTCATCTTGCGGGCCTTCACGTCGGCGGAGAGAATGGCGAGCTGCTGCTGAAGCTGCTGGCCCTGCTGGCGCAGCGCGATGCCGCGCCCCTTCAGATCCTTTTCCGCCTGTTCCGTATAGGCGTTGATCTGGCGGACGATATCCTGTCCCACCTTGGAAGCGCGCATCACGGCGCCACGGTCGATGACGACGATCTTGGGCGGCGGCGTGCCTGCGGCCGATGCCGCCGAAGGCGCGAGGACCGACAGCAAGATGGCTCCGGCTCCCGCCAGGAGCGCGGACGCGAACGATGTCTGTTTCATTGTCTTAGAACCCCGTACCTGCAGTAAAGTGGAGGAATTGCGGCCGATCGTACGGCTGCTTGATATACGGCACACCGAGATCGACTTGAATAGGCCCGAACGGCGACTTCCAGCCGATCGACAGGCCGGCGGAGGCGCGCAGGGCGAGATTGTCCCGAATCGGGCACGGCCCGGGCGCATAGAACTGGCAAAGCTGCTGCTTGTCGTCGATATACCCGAGCGTGCCGATGTCCGTGAACAGCGACAGGTTGATCCCGTAGTCGTCCGGCAGGAAGCTCGGCAGCCGCAACTGGCCGGTGCCGATGACATAGACGTCGCCGCCGAGCGCGCTCAGGTTCTTGCTCACGCTGGTGTCGCGCGGACCGATGCCGGCCAGATTGAACCCGCGGAACGTATCGCCGCCCTTGAAGAAGCGGGAGTTGATCGGAAGCAGGTTGCCCGAGTAGCCGGTGATGTAGCCCGAGCTGAGCGACAGCGATCCGACGAACTGGTCCCAAAGCACCTTCTTGTAGGTCGAGAACTGTTCCTCCAGGCGCACGTATTTCAGAGAACCGCCGAACCCGGCGAAGTCCTGGGAAAAGCTGAACGCGATGCCGCGGGTGGGTTTGATGTAGTCGTCGAGCGTGTTGTAGGAAAACGTGAATCCGATGGCGGAGGTCGTCGTCGTGCCCGCCGCCGCGATCACTTCGCGCGGCGCGTTGGCATAGGGCGTGATGTCCTGGATCTGATAGGAATAGCGCAGCGCCACCGTGCCGTATTCCGATGTCGGAAATCCGAAGCGGATCTGGCCCGCGGTCACGTCGGCCTGATAGGCCGCCTGCTGGTAGGCGGTCACGACCTTGTAGAGATCGACGCCGGCCGAAAGCGGGCGGTCCAGGAAATAGGGCTCGGTGAAGCTGATCTGGAACTGCTTGCTGATCTGCGAAACCGACACGCTGCCGCGAAGGAACTGGCCGCGTCCGAACAGGTTCTGCTCGGTGTAGCTGAATTCGCCGACCAGCGAACTCGTGGACGAATAGCCTGCTCCCAGCGAAAGCTGCCCGGTCGATTGCTCCGTCACCTTCACGTCGAGATTGACCCGGTCGGGCTGGGAACCCGGCGACTGCTTGATCTCGACATCCTTGAAGATGCCGAGGCTGCGGATGCGCGTGCGCGAGCGGTCGACGAGGACGCGATTGAAGGCGTCGCCCTCCACCAGCCGGAACTGGCGGCGCACGACCTTGTCCAGCGTCCTGTTGTTGCCGGAGATGTTGATCTTCTCGACGTAGACGCGCGGCCCCTGGTCGATCTTGAGCTCGATATCGATCACGCGGTGGTCGTGGTCGCGGCGGATGCGCGGATGGACCTCGGCGAAGGCATAGCCGCGCGTGCCGGCCGCGTTCGTCAGCGCGTCGATCGCCTTCTGTATGAGCTCGCCGTTGTAGATGTCGCCGGACTTGATCTTGACCAGCGGGCGCAGATAGAGCGGATCGAGTTCCTTGATGCTGGATTCGACCTCGACCTTTCCGAACCGGTAGAGGTCCCCTTCGTCGACCGTAAAGGTGACGTAGAAGCTGTCGTGCGACGGGGTGAGCTCCGCCACGGCGGACACGACGCGGAAATCCGCATAGCCGTGACTGATGTAGAACCGGCGGAGCTGTTCGCGGTCGAAGGTCAGCCGGTCCGGATCGTAGTTGTCGTTGGTCGACAGCACGCGCCACCACGTGCTCTCTTCCGTTGCGATCTGCTCGCGCAGCGTGTCGTCGTCGAACACCTTGTTGCCGACGAAGGAAATGCGCGAAATTCCCGTGGTCGGGCCCTCGTGGATGGAGAAGATCAGGTCGACGCGATTCTGCGGCCGCTGGATGATCTGCGGATCGACCGTCGCGCCGAACTTCCCGTTGCGGCGATAGATCTCGATGATGCGCTGGACGTCGGCCTGAACCTTGGTGCGCGTGAACACCATGCGCGGCTTCAGCTGGACTTCCTTCTGGAGATCCTTGGTGGAGACCTTGCTGTTACCCTCGTAGTCGATCTGGTTGATGATCGGGCTTTCGACCACCGTGATCAGCAGCGTGGAGGTCGGCGCCTCCCAGTTGACGCGCACGTCCGAGAACAGCCCCGTCGCAAACAGCGCCTTGAGCGCCCTGTCCGCGATCTGCGGCTGATAGGGGTCGCCCTCGTGCAGGGAGATGTAGGAGAGCACCGTCGCCGGTTCGATGCGCTGCGTACCCCTCACCACGATATGCAGGATCGTGGGCGCCGGCGCCGCGGCCTGGCCGGCCTCCGGAACCCTCGTTCCCGACGGTCCCGAGGCAAGCTGCGCCGAGGCACGGATTCCGGATAGGCCCGCGGCAAGCAAAGCCACCGCCGCGGCCGTGCGCGTCACTCGGGCGAACAGGGCGTTGGCTCTCATCCACTCGTTCTCTTGAATCATCCGGCGCGACTGGCGCACCGGACCTGAAATTAAGGATAGGCGCCTATCGAACGAGGTCGTTCCAGGTCACGAAGACCATCAGACCCAGCACCAGCGCCAGTCCAAACCGAAACCCAACGTCCTGGGCCCGCTCCCCAAGCGGACGCCCCAGTACGGCCTCGCATCCATAGTACAGAAGATGCCCTCCGTCGAGGACCGGAATCGGAAAAAGGTTGATCAGGCCGATGCTTACAGACATGAGAGCTATCAGTTGGACGAGAGCCAGAAACCCGAACTCCGCTACCTTCCCGGCAAGCCCGGCGGTGCCGATGGGGCCTCTCAGCTGGCTGGCGTCGGTCCGACCGAGCAGCATCTGCTTCAGCCCCTTCAGCGTTCCCGCCGCGATGTCCCAGGTCTGCCGGACCGCTTCCGTTAACGCGCCGAACGGGCCGTAGCGGACGATGGCCGGCTTGACCTTCTGCGAGACGCTCACCCCGAGGGTCGGGATATTCTCCATATTTCCCAACGGGTCCGCCCGCCGGACGATCCGCGGCGTCGCGCGGATGGTGAGCAGCTGGTTGGCGCGGCTCAACGTGATCTCGAGCGTCTCACCCGCGCTCAGCGAGACGATCTCGGGCAACTGCCCGAACTCCTCGATCTCGGTGCCGTTGATGGAGCGGATGATGTCGCCGGGCTTGAGCCCCGCCTGCTCTGCCGCGCTGCCCGGAACCACCGCGCCGATGACGGGCGGCACGACGAGTCGGCCGAACGCCATGAACATCGCCGCGAAGATGACGATGGCCAAGATGAAATTTGCGAAAGGTCCGGCGGCGGCGATCAGTGCGCGCTGATAGACGGGTTTCGAGGGCAGCGCGACCGCATGTTCCGCGGCGGTCATCGAATCGGCCTTCTCACGGTCGGGACGGCTCGTTGCGTCCGCGTCGCCGAAAAAGCGGACGTAGCCGCCGAGCGGAATCCACGAGAATTTCCAGCGGGTGCCCTTCCGGTCGGACCAGCCGAAGACTTCGGGTCCGAAACCGATGGAAAACGTTTCCACGCGCACGCCGAACAGGCGGGCCATGTAGAAGTGGCCCAGCTCGTGAAAGAACACGACGACGGTGATCAGGAAGAGAAACGCAGGCAGCCCGATCGGCGCCCAGTTGATCAGATCGTGAACTGCATCGAACATTGCTTCTCCGGGCCCGCGAGCTATGCGGCGACGCGTGTGCAGATGTCGCCGGCGAGTCTTCTTGCTCTCGCGTCGGCCGCCAGTACGCCGTCGAGCGTCGCGGCTTCGGCGTTGGCGCGGTCCGCCGTGTTGAGGGCTTCCTCCACGACGCGCGGTATGTCGAGGAATCCGATGCGGCTTCCGAGGAAGGCCTCGACCGCGATCTCGTTCGCCGCATTGAGAATAGTAGGTGCGAGCCCCCCCAAGCGCAAGGTTTCGAGCGCCAGCCCCAGGCAGCGGAACCTCTGGTGGTCCGCTTCGTGGAAGGTGAGCTGACCTACGGACGCCAGATCGAGCTTTCGCGACGGCGAGGCGATCCTCCTGGGCCACGCCAGCGCGTGCGCGATCGGCGTGCGCATGTCGGGCGCGGACATATGCGCGAGTGTCGAGCCGTCGGCATAGGAAACCAGGCAATGCACGACCGACTGCGGATGCACGACGACTCCCAGCCGCTCCGGCGGAAGCGCGAACAGGAAATGCGCCTCGATCAGCTCGAGTCCCTTGTTCATCAGCGAAGCGCTGTCCACGGAGATCTTCGCGCCCATCGCCCAGTTGGGATGCGCGACGGCCTGCTTCGGAGTCGCCGCGCGCATCCGCTCCAGCGGCCATTCGCGAAACGGGCCGCCCGAAGCCGTGAGCGTGACGCGCTCGACCTCTCCGGCGTTGCCGTCTCCAAGGACCTGGAATACGGCGTTGTGCTCGGAATCGACGGGGATGACCGAAGCGCCGGAACTTGCGATCGCTTCGTGAAAGACCGCTCCGGCGGCAACGATGCATTCCTTGTTCGCAAGCGCGACCGTGACCCCGCGGGCGATGGCGGCCAGCGCGGGCTCGATCGCGGCCGCCCCCACGATCGCGACCATGACCGTATCGGAAGGCCGCGCCGCCGCGTCGATCACAGCCTGGCGCCCGCCGGCGGTCTCAATTCCCGTACCGGAGAGCCCGGCGGCAAGCCTTGCCAGCATCCGCTCGTCGCCGATCACCGCGACGCGGGGGCGGATCGCCCGCGCCTGCTCGATCAGCAGATCGACATTCGACTGCGCCGTGAGCGCCTCGACGGGCAGCGCATCCTGTCCGTAGACCTCGCGCGCATGGGCGATCACGCTCAGCGTGCTCACGCCGATGGAGCCGGTCGAACCCAATATCGTGACGCGGCGCGCGAGCACCGGCGAGATGTCCGGCAGGTCGAATTGCGTGCGTCTGGCTGCGAGTGCGTTCATGGCCGTCCTCCGAACAGGGGATCGAGCCCTAGAAACAGGACAAGCACGGCCAGCGCGGCCGCGGCCGAAAGCGTGCTGTCGACGCGGTCCAGCGCTCCGCCGTGCCCCGGGATGAGCGTGCCGCTGTCCTTGCGGTGATAGAACCGCTTCACCCAGGACTCGAACAGGTCTCCGGCGTGGGCGACGATCGCGAGCCCTGCGCCGTATGCCGCGGCCCGAACGGGCGCACCGCCGATCGCTGCGACATAGATCGCCTCGACCGCGGCCGCCGCGGCGATCCCGCCCAGCGTCCCGGCCCAGGTCTTGTTCGGCGACAGCACGGGCGCGAGCTTCGGGCCTCCGATCAGATTGCCGGCGACGAGCGCGCCGGTATCGGTTGCCCAGACGATGAGGAACAGGCCCGCAATGACCCAAGCGCCGTCGGCGGCGATGGCGCGCGTCGCGATCAGCGCGAGCGACGGAATTCCGATGTAGAGCGGCCCGCCCGCCTGCCAGAGCGGATTCTCGCCGCGCAGCAGCGCCAATACCGCCATCGCCACGGCGCCGGCGCCGAGCACGAGCAGAGAGAGAAACTCGTGCGGACGAAGCGTCACCACGAGGAGCGCCCCCGAGATCGTGACGACGGTGAAGACCGTTTCCATGCGGAAGGACTGCGGCCATACCATCCGGTGCCACTCGCGCGCGGCGAAGGCCGCCCCCGCGGCGACGAGCAGCGCGAGATATTCCGGCCCTCCGAAATCCGCGAGCACGACCAGCGCGGCCAGCAGCACCCCGAAGAGCGGACGCGTGATCCAGTCCATCGAGAAGCGAAGGTTGCGGATGCCGGGGTTCCGCAGGGCGGGCGCGATGTGCGGCGTATCGGTCACGCCACGGCTTCCGGCAGCGATCCGAACCGCCGTTCCCGGCGCGCGAACTGGTCGATCGCCTCGGTGAACTTCTGCGGCGTGAAATCGGGCCACAGCGTGTCGACGAACAGAAGCTCCGCATAGGCGGACTGCCACAGGAGAAAATTGCTGAGCCGCCGCTCGCCGCTGGTGCGGATCACGAGATCGGGTTCGGGCAGCGCGCTGGTGAAAAGACGGGTCGCGAACAGTTCCGGCGTGATGGTTTCCGGATCGAGGCGGCCCTCCTTCGCGGCGCGGGCGAGTTCCCGCGCCGCCCCCGCGATTTCCTCCTGGCCGCCGTAGTCGAAGGCGAAGGTGAGATTGAGGCCGGTATTGCCCACGGTCCGCCGTTCCATCTCCTCGATCATCTCGCGGATGTCGTCGGCCACGCGCGAGCGGTTGCCGATGATGCGCGCCCGCACGTTGCGCCGCACGATCTCGTCGAGGTCGTTGCGGAAATAGAGCCGGAACAGCCCCATCAGCGCGCCGACCTCGGTCTGAGGCCGCTTCCAGTTCTCGGAGGAGAAAGCATAGAGCGTGAGATTCTTGAGGCCGATGTCCGTCGCCGTGCGGACAACTTCGCGAACGGCGCTCACGCCGGCCACATGCCCTGCCTGGCGCGGCAGGTGGCGCTTGCGCGCCCAGCGGCCGTTGCCGTCCATGATTATGGCGACGTGACAGGGAAGGCTTTGGGCGTCTGGCAATACGGCCATCGTTTCTGGGACTCCGGAACCGGATTACACCTGCATGATTTCCTGCTCCTTGCCGTGGAGCGCGTTGTCGATCTCCTTTATGTGCGCGTCGGTGAGCTTCTGCAAATCGTCGCCCAGCTTGTGATGCTCGTCCTGGCCGATCTTGTGGTCCTTTTCGAGCCTTTTGAGGACTTCCATTCCGTCGCGGCGGACGTTCCGCACGGCAACCCGGGCCTGTTCGGCGTATTTGGACGCGAGCCTGGCGAGTTCCCTGCGGCGCTCCTCGTTGAGCTCGGGAATCGGGATGCGCAGAAGCTGCCCGTCCATCTGGGGATTGAGGCCGAGCCCCGCGTCGCGGATCGCCTTGTCCACGGCCTTGGCCAGACCCTTGTCCCATACCTGCACAGTCAGCAGACGGGGCTCGGGCGTCGAAATCGTCCCGACCTGGTTGATGTGCATCTGCTGGCCATAGGCATCCACCACGACCGGATCGAGCAGCCCGGGACTGGCGCGGCCCGTGCGCAGCCCGGCGAATTCCGTCTTCAGCGTGGCGATGGCGCCGTTCATGCGGCGGTTCATCTCGTCCTTGTTGTAGCCTTCACTCATCTCGTCCTCCGCATGGGCAGGCGGGGTCAGCCCCGTTCTTCGATGATCGTCGCGCGGCCCTCGCCCCGAAGCACGGCCGCCAGGGCGCCCTTATCATGGATGGAGAATACCAGGATCGGTATCCTGTTTTCCCGGGAAAGGCTGATGGCGGACGCATCCATTACCTGAAGGTCGCGCGATAAGACCTCGTGATAGCTCAAGGATTCGTAACGCACCGCGTCCGGAACCTTCTTGGGGTCCGCGCTGTAGACGCCGTCTACTTGGGTGGCCTTGAGCATCGCGTCGCAGTTCATCTCGGCCGCCCGCAAGGCCGCCGCCGTATCCGTCGTGAAGAACGGGTTGCCCGTTCCGGCCGCAAAAATCACCACGCGCCCCTTCTCCATGTGGCGGATGGCGACGCGGCGGATGTAGGGCTCGCACACCGAGGCCATGGGGATGGCCGACTGGACCCGGCAGGCGACCCCGATCCGCTCCAGCGCGGCCTGCATGGCCAGGGCGTTCATCACGGTCGCAAGCATGCCCATGTAGTCGGCGGTGGCGCGGTCGATGCCCTTGGCCGCCGCGGAGAGGCCGCGGAAGATGTTGCCGCCGCCGATCACCATGCAGATCTGGCTTCCGGCCTCGTAGGCCTGCTTCACGTCGTCGGCGATTCGCTCGACCGTGTCGATGTCGATTCCGTAGGGAACGGCGCCCATCAACGCCTCGCCCGAGATCTTCAGAAGGACCCTGGCGTATTTCGGCGCTGACGGCATCGCGGCCCCCGTGGAATCAGTTCCCGGCCATTTTGCTGACTTCGCCGGCGAAGTCGCTCTCGACTTTCTCGATTCCCTCGCCGACCTGGAAGCGCACGAATCCCTCGATCGCGACCGGAGCGCCCAGATCCTTCGACGCCTTCTCGAGCACCTTGGCGATCTGGGTTTCGCCGTCGATCACGAACGTCTGGGACATCAGCACGGATTCCTCGTAGAACTTCCGCATCCGCCCTTCCATCATCTTCTCGATGACGTTTTCCGGCTTGCCCGACTGCCGCGCGATATCGGCCTGGATCGCGCGCTCGCGCTCGACGATTTCCTTCGGCAGATGCTCGGGCGTGAGTGCGAGCGGCGCGGCGGCCGCGATATGCATCGCGATCTGCTTTCCCAGCGCCGAGAGCCTGGCGGGGTCCGCCGCCGATTTCATCGCCACCAGCACGCCGATCTTTCCCAGCTCGGGCGAGGCCGCGTTGTGCACATAGGACGCGACGACGCCTTCGGACACGCCGATCATGACCGCGCGCCGGACGCTCATGTTCTCGCCGATCTTCGCGACGAGAGCGGTGAGCCGGTCCTTCATCGTTCCGCCGTCCGCCGGGTGGGCGAGCAGCTTCTCCAGATCGCCTTCGGCCTTGAGCGCGGCATTCGCGGCGTCCTTCACGAAATCCTTGAACTCGTCGTTGCGTGCGACGAAGTCGGTTTCCGCATTGACTTCCACGAGGGCGCCAACGTCGTTGTGCGAGACCACGCCGATCAGGCCCTCTGCCGCGACCCGGCCGGCCTTCTTCGCGGCCTTGGACAGCCCCTTCTTGCGCAGCCAGTCGATCGCGGCTTCCATGTCGCCACCCGTCTCGCCGAGAGCGGCCTTGCAGTCCATCATGCCCGCGCCGGTCTTGTCGCGCAGGTCCTTCACCATCGAAGCGGTGATCGCAGTCATATCGGTCTCTCCGGATTTAGGCGCCAGGCTGCAGTTCGGCGCCCTCGGCCGCCGGGGCCGGGGCCGGGGTATCGGGAAGCACGGCGGCCTCGCCGACGTCTATGCCCTGTTCCACCTGGCCCTGGCCGATGCCGTCGATGATCGCGCGCGCGGCGAGATCGCAATAGAGCACCAGCGCGCGGGCGGCGTCGTCATTGCCGGGGATGGGATAGGCGATGCCGTCGGGATCGCAGTTGGAATCGAGTATGGCGGTCACCGGGATGCCGAGCTTCCTGGCTTCCGAGATCGCGATGGCTTCCTTGTTCGTGTCGATCACGAACAGCATGTTGGGAAGGCCGCCCATCTCGCGGATGCCGCCGAGCGACCGCTCGAGCTTGTCGCGCTCGCGCAACAGGCCGAGGAGTTCCTTCTTCTTCAGGCCCGAGCTCTGCGCGGATTCCAGCGTCTCCTCGATCGTGCGCATCCGCTTGATCGAATTGGAGATCGTCTGCCAGTTCGTCAGCGTGCCGCCGAGCCAGCGCTGGTTCATGTAGTACTGCGCGCAACGCTTGGCCGCGTTCGCGATCGGCTCCTGCGCCTGGCGCTTGGTGCCGACGAACAGGATGCGTCCGCCGGCGGCGGCGACATCGCGAAGCGCGACCAGCGCCTGGTGCAGCAGGGGCACGGTCTGCGTCAGGTCGATGATGTGAATATCGTTGCGAGAGCCGTAGATGTAAGGCGCCATCTTCGGATTCCAGCGCTGCGTGCGGTGGCCGAAATGCGCGCCCGCTTCCAGCAGCTGACGCATGGTGAATTCTGGCAATGCCATGGGGTCAGTCTCCTTTACCGGTTGGCCAGACGCGCGGGCTAACTCCGTTCAGGAGCCACCGGACGGGGACGAAGGAACACCCTTTCGAAACCCACCCGCGCGTGCGAGATGCCGGGCTTATAGGGGGAGCGAAGGCCATATGCAAGCTGGCTTTCCGGCCGGGGCAGCCTTGCAAGGCGGCGGCTGCAAACCCGGCGAATTCCGTGCTAACCCGGCCCCATGAGCCCCATCCGCCCCGCCATACGCAACCTCGCCGCCAACGGCATCGCCCAGGTCGCGGGCCTGGGACTCGGCGACCCCGGAATCGTGCCGCTATGGTTCGGCGAGAGCGATCTTGTCACGCCGAAATTCATCCGCGATGCCGCCAAGCAGGCGCTGGACGACGGCAAGACCTTCTACAGCGGCCAGCGTGGGATCCTCCCGCTGCGGGAAGCCCTGCGCGATTTCCACAGGCGCACCGTCGGCGCCGACATCGCCGTCGAACGCATCTCCCTGCCGGGCGCGGCGACGCTGGCCATGGTGACGGCGCTCCAGTGCATCGTCGAGACCGGCGACAACATCGTCATCGTCTCGCCCATCTGGCCGAGCATTTTCGAGGCCGCGGTCGTTTGCGGCGCGCAAGCCCGCTTCTGCCGGCTCGAGGAAGACTGGAACGCGGCTTCGCCGCGCTGGCGCCTCGATCTGGAAAAGCTGTTCTCGCTTTGCGACGCCCGCACGAGAGCGATCTCGGTCTGCTCTCCCGGCAACCCGACCGGCTGGGTCGCCACCGGCGAGGAGCTGAAAGCGATCCTCGACTTCGCGCGCAGGCGCGGAATCGCCATCATCGGCGACGAGGTCTACGGCACCATCGTCTATGACGGTAGCGCGCATGCGCCGTCGTTCCTGCAGATCGCCGGACCGGACGACAATCTCTTCGTCGTGAACTCGTTCTCGAAGCCGTGGGCGATGACGGGCTGGCGCATAGGCTGGCTGGTGCATCCGCAAAGCCTCGACGCGCAGATGAATGTCATCTGCATCGCCAACAACACGGGACCGGCGAGCTTCGCGCAATATGGTGCGCTTGCCGCGCTCTCGCCGGAAGGCGACCGCTTCCGCGCGGAGATGCTCGAGCGCTGCCGCAACGGCCGCGACATCGTGCAGAAGTTCATCGACGGACAGAACCGCATCCGCTGGATGAAGCCCGAAGGCGCGTTCTACGGCTTTCTCAAGATCGACGGTATCGCCGACAGCCTCGCCTTCGCCGAAGACCTCGTCCGCCGCGCGCGCGTCGGTGTGGCGCCCGGCTCGGCCTTCGCGCCGGACGATGCGGAAATGGGTTCCTATGTGCGCGTATGTTTCGCACAGGATGCAAGGATATTGAGCGAGGGTCTCGGCCGCATCGCTGCGGCGATCTGAATTTCGAACAAAACCAAGCCTGGCTTGTCCCGCATTCGCGGGCCAGGACGTCGAAGGTCAGTTGCGACCCATCGTCAGCAGCGGCGTGAAGCAGCCGAGAATCAGGCGCTTGGCATCGAACGGTGGATCGCCGGCGGAATCCATGCGCGGGTCGTGGTGCATCTTCTCTTCGGTGATCCGGAAACTCTCCCTGTCGGGCCAGACCTGCCACGCGAACACGATCTTCTCGCCAGGCTTCGCGGCGACGGCCTTTCGGAAATCGGTCTCTTTGCCGTCGGGCACGAAATCCTCCCAGCACTCGACGATCTCGAGACAGCCATATTCCTTGAAGAACCGCGCGCTCATCCCGGCCCATGCGCGATAGGCCTCCATCTTGTCCTCCGGCACCGGAATGACAAACCCGCAAATGTACATGGCTCGGTTCCTCGAATAGCTCGACGAAGCAGAAAGGCCGGCGGCTAGACCGCCTCCACATTGGCGACGCCGGGCATCGTCTTGATCGCGTTGCGCAGCGCGGCCGACACGAGATGCCGTTTCGGCAGCGAGATTTCGACTTCCTCGCCCGAGGCGCCGGGAACGACGAGCGTGACCAGGCCCTTGCCCGGCTGTTTGAGCTGGGCGGCGATCGGGCCGAGCGCGGCTTCGCTCTCGATGTAGATGCGCATGCCCTCCCCCGCCTGCGCGGCCGCAGCGTCGAGATCGGCGACGGATGCCGCCCTGAGTTTCAGCTCGTCGCCGTCCCATTCGGCGCTGCAGGTGACCAGCATCGATCTGCCCGCTTCCAGCAGGGGGCGCGACGCGGCAAGGACTTCCGGAAACAGCATGACCTCGAACATGCCGGTCGGATCGGAGAAGGAAACGAAGGCGTAGGACTGGTCGTTGCGGCTGCGGCGTTCGTGCTTGCGGATCATCGTGCCGGCAAGGACCGCCTTGAAGCCCGAACGCCGCCGGTCCTCCACCAGCGACGCATAGCTGACCACGCCCAGCCGCTTCAGCACCGCGGCATAGGAGTCGAGCGGGTGCCCGGAGAGATAGAACCCCATCGCGCCGAATTCCTCGCTCAGCCGCTCGTGCGGAAGCCAGTCGGCGACCTGCGCCATGCGGACGTCCGCCTCCTCTCCGGCGGAGCCGCCGAAAAGCGTCGCCTGGCCCATCTCGCGCTCGCGCGCGTTGCGCTGCGCGCTCGAAAGCAGCGCGTCCGACGATTCCACCATCTGCCGGCGGTTGGGATTCAGCGAGTCGAACGCTCCGGCGCGCGCGAGGCTCTCGAACGCGCGCTTGTTGACGAGTCTCGGATCCACCCGGCGCGCAAAATCCGCCGGCGACACGAACGGCCCGCCCGCCTGGCGTTCCGCGACGACGGCGTCCATCGCCTGTTTTCCGACGCCCTTCACCGCGGCCAGCGCGTAGTAGATCTCACCCCGGTCCGCATCGCAGGCGAACACGGAATCCGAGCGGTTGATGTCGGGCTGCAGGACCCTTATGCCGAGACGCTGCGCCTCCTGCCGGAAGATGTTGAGGCGGTCGGTGTTGCCGATATCGAGCGTCATCGACGCGGCGAGGAACTCGACGGGATAGTTGGCCTTCAGATACGCCGTCTGATAGGCGACCTGCGCATAGGCCGCCGCATGGCCCTTGTTGAATCCGTAGCCGGCGAACTTCGCGGCCTGCTCGAATATCTGCTCGGCAACCGACGGCAGGATGGCCTTCTCGCCGGCGCCCCTGACGAACCGCTCGCGGTGAACGGCCATTTCGCTCGCGATCTTCTTGCCCATGGCGCGGCGCAGGAGATCGGCCTCGCCGAGGGAATATCCGGCAAGCTCCCGCGCGATGTTCATGACGTCTTCCTGGTACGTCATGATGCCGAAGGTCTCCTTGAGGATCGGCTCCATCAGCGGGTGGAGATATTCCGGCGGCTCCCTGCCGTTCTTGACGGCGATGTATTTGGGAATCGAATCCATCGGCCCAGGGCGGTAGAGCGCCACCAGCGCGATCAGATCCTGGATGCGGTCGGGCTTCATGCGCCGCAGAAGGTCGCGCATGCCCTGGCCCTCGAGCTGGAACACGCCGACGCTGTCGCCGCGCGCCAGCATCTCGTAGGTCGCCGCGTCGTCGAAATCGATGTTCTGCGTATCGACCGCGATGCCGCGCCTGCGCAGGAGCTCCTCCGCCTTCGCGATCACGGTGAGCGTCTTCAGCCCGAGGAAATCGAATTTCACCAGGCCGGCCTTTTCCGCGTCCTCGTAGTCGAACTGCGTCACCGGCATTTCCGAGCGCGGATCGCGGTACAGCGGCAGGATCTCGTCGAGCGGCTTGTCGCCGATCACCACGCCCGCCGGATGGGTGGAGGCGTGGCGATAGAGTCCTTCGATCTTCTCGACGATGGAGAAGAGCTGGCCGGCGAGCGGCTCCTGCTCCGCGATCTGCTGCAGGCGCGGCTCGCTCTCCACCGCGTCCCGGAGCGTGACCGTCTTGCCGCCGACGGGATTGGGGACGAGCTTGGCGATGCGGTCCACCAGGCCCAGCGGCAACTGCAGAACCCGGCCGGCATCGCGCACGGCGGCGCGCGCCTGCAGCGAGCCGAGCGCGATGATGTGGGCGACGCGGTCCTCGCCGTATTTCCGCCGGACGTAGCGGACGACCTCGTCCCGCCGCTCCTGGCAGAAGTCGATGTCGAAATCCGGCATCGAAATGCGTTCCGGATTGAGGAAGCGCTCGAACAGAAGACCGAAGCGCAGCGGGTCGAGATTGGTGATGTCGAGCGACCAGGCGACCAGCGACGTCGCGCCCGAACCGCGGACCCCGACCGGAATGCCCTGATGACGGGTCCATTTCATGAAGTCGGAGACGATGAGGAAATAGCCCGCGAAACCCATCCGGTTGATCACGCCCATCTCGAATTCGAGGCGCTTGCGGTAGGTCTCCTCGTCCGCGTGCCTGCCGTGCCGCGCGAGCTTCTCCGCAAGCCCCTGCTCCGCCAGCGCGCGCATTTCGTCCTCCGGCGTGCGGCCGGACTCCGGGACGAATTTCGGAAGGATGGGATTGCGCTTCTTGGGCCGGAACGAGCACCGCCGCGCGATCTCCAGCGTGTTGTCCGCGGCCTCCGGCAGGTCGGCGAATTGCGCTGCCATCTCGGCGGCGGATTTGAAGCGGTGTTCCCGCGTCAGACGGCGGCGGTCCTCCTGGCTGACGAAGCTCGCATCCGCGATGCAGAGGAGTGCATCGTGCGCCTCGTACATGTCCTCCGGTCCGAAATGCACATCGTTGGTGGCGACGAGCGGCAGCGCCTTGTCATAGGCGAGGTCGATCAACCGCTCCTCCGCGGCGCGTTCCTCCGCAAGACCGTGGCGCTGCAGCTCGACATAGAGCCTTTGCGGGAACATGGCGGCGAGCCGGTCGAGAAGCGGCGCGGCCGCGTCGGGCTGGCCGTCGACGATGAGCCGGTTGAGCGGTCCGCCGGGACCGCCCGTCAGCGCAATCAGCCCCTCCGCGTGCGCGGCGAGCAGCGCCGCCTTCACATGCGGAAAATCGCCCGGCTCGGCTTGCAGATAGGCCGCGCTCAACAGCTTGGTCAGATTCTGGTATCCGGCCTCGTTCTGGACCAGCAGCGGCAGATGCGGCGGCTTGCGCCGCACAGCGAGCGCATTCGGCTGCGGATTCTCCTCGAGATCGACGGAAAGCAGGCACCCGACGATCGGCTGGACGCCCGCCTTCGCGAGCGTGTCCGAGATCTCATAGACGCCGAAGAGATTGTTGACGTCGGTCACGGCGACCGCGGGCATGCCGGCGTCGCGCGCGAGCCGCGACAGGTCCTTGGGCCGGAGGGCACCTTCCAGAAGGGAATAGGCGCTCTTCACCCGCAGATGCACGAAATTGGCCCGTCCGCCTGCCATCGGCTCTCCGATTCGATTTGCTGTGCGTCAGTATCGCGTCCCGCGCCGCGCGCGCGAATCCAAAGACGCCTTCGTCCACAGCCGTCAGCCGGCCATCAGCGCATGCGCGGCAGAGGTGAAGACGAATGCCGACGCCACGAAGAACATGAGGCCGATCCCGGCAGCCAGATCCTTGAACCACTCCATCCCGCACTCCATCCAAAGGGAGGGGGAGACTATTTGTTCTCATTCCGTTCTGTCAAGAACAAACAGTGACCGCAATTCACCCTTTTTCTCAAACCACTTGGACGGAATCCGCATCCGTCACATTGCCGCAAGGGCCGTGGATTTGCCCTCCAATGGCGTCTAGCGTGACGTCATGCACCGGATATTCGCGCCCATTCTGCTGGCCTTCTGCCTGTGCGGTGGGCCGGCCGCCGCCCTCGAGAGGAGCGGAGTCGA
>DASZQP010000020.1:0-13853 GCA_035549575.1 Rhizomicrobium sp. | reverse complement strand
TCGTCCTCATCGGCGATACGCGCGGCCATCTCGGCCAGTCGATCTATCTGCGCGAGATCGAGGGGCGCGAAGAGGGTGCTGCTCCGCCAGTCGATCTCGCAGGCGAACGCAAGGCCGGCGAATTCGTGCGCAAGCTGATCGGAGACGGACGCTGCGATACCTGCCACGATCTTTCCGATGGCGGCTTGCTCGTCGCTCTCGCAGAGATGGCGCTGGCCGGCGATGTCGGCTGCGAGGTGGGCGTCGCGGGCACGACGGTGGAGGCGGTTCCCTTCTTCTACGGCGAAGACCAGGGTCGCTATCTGATCGCCGTGCCGCAGAAGGATGCCGACCGGATCGAGGGCGAATTGCGCGAGGCCGGCATCATCCACGCCATCGTCGGCAAGACCCACGCCACGAAGACCGTGAGCGTCACCGGCCATGGACAGGTCACGCTCTCGGCGTTGCGCAAGGCGCATGAGGGCTGGTTCCCGGCCTATATGGCCCGGGAGGAAATCCCGCCGACGAACTAACCCTGTCGTCGTGGCCCCAATCCGGCGGGCCATGACAGTGGGCGTGGGGGCGGATATGATCGTCCCATGCCCATGCCCGCGCACGAAATCGAGAAGCTCATCAAGGACGCGTTCCCCGACGCGGAGGTGGAGATCAGCGCGCTCGCCGACGACAACGACCACTGGGCGGCTATGGTGAAATCCGCCGCCTTCAAGGGAAAGACGCGCGTCCAGCAGCACCAGATGGTCTATGCCGCGCTTCAGGGCCGCATGGGCGGCGTGCTTCACGCCCTCTCGCTTCAGACGAGCGCGAAGGGCTGAATCGGTCGAACTGGCCATATCTACAGCTTCGTTGCCAGCGGCTGTTTTTGACAACGATTGTATCGGTGTGGTGCACTAGTTGGAGTTGACATACGAGGGGGTGCCGCATGTCAGAGGATGATCATTTCGTCGTCCGGGATTCGCGTGGTCGTGAGCTGGGAACCGTAACGAGAGAAAGCCGATACTCTTCTGGGCCATCCGGCCCAATGGGGTTGGCTCTTATTGGAACATTTTTTCTTATCGTGGCCGGAGTTGGGGTGGTCGGCGGCATCGCTTTGACAGTTGTCATTCAGATCGTGACCAAGATCTTCGGTACCGCGAATGTTCGTGACTCTGCCAGCCTCGGATTCAGCTTGGCTTTTTTGATCGGCTTCATATCCGCCGGCGCGGTTGTGATAAATATTCTGCGAAAGAGGGAAGAGAGAGAAGCGCTCGTCAAGCAAGCGTTGATCGCGGCTGGAGCGCTTGCCGCTTTTTTCCTGGTGTATTGGGCCTTTGTCGGTCGTTAAGAGATAGTCGAAAGTTGGTGCCCGCTGGTCTTGACGGCGCTAGCCGGCGAAACTATTTGATGGCGAGCGTTTGTTCCCGCCGATTTAGCGGAGAAAAAGATGTCCAATCCCGTCCACGACCGCATCCGGAACGAGGTTTCCTCGAACGACGTGCTTCTGTTCATGAAGGGCACGCCGGTGTTCCCGCAATGCGGGTTTTCGGCGGCGGTGGTGGGCATCCTCACCAATCTCGGCGTGAAGTTCAAAGCCGTCGACGTGCTGAAAGACCCCGAGATCCGTCAGGGCATCAAGGAATTCTCCAACTGGCCGACCATCCCCCAGCTCTATGTGAAGGGCGAGTTCGTCGGCGGTTGCGACATTCTGCGCGAGATGTACGAGGCCGATGAGCTCGCCCCGTTCCTCGCCGAAAAGGGCATCGTCCTCGAAAACGTCTAGGAACCGGCGGCGACGACGTCGCCGAAGCGCCGCCGTGGGGAGGGCAGGGCGGGCCGCTCGCCGTAACCCAGCCGGAAACAGAATGTCGCTTCCCAGTCGGAAGATCGCGCGAAGCGCTTCAGGGATTTCGCGAACTCGTCGTTGCGCCCCAGTTCCGCATTGCGGTCCACGCACTCCACCGGCTGGTTGAGCGGTTGCGCATCCAGGCCCATCGCGGTCGCAGCAAGGTGCAGCCTCTGCCATGCCCGTCCGGCGGCGACGGCGCCGCCCATGTCGAGGCGGTCGCGCACCATGATGAGGCCGAGTACGGGCGCGACAGTCTGCACGCTGCGCGTCATGTCGAGCCAGTAGCGGTCCGCGGCCGCCGCGTCCTGGTCGGGCAGCATCTTTGCGACGGCGGCCATGAAGGGCGAAAGGCCGGCGGCGTCGATGCTCACGCCGTCGCGATGCTCCTCCACCTCGCGCCGGCCCGTCCGGAACCAGCGGGCGCTGTCCTGCGACATTTGCCGGTCCGCGACGATGCGCGCGGTCGCCTGCACGATCGCCGCGGCCAGATCGCTGCGCGCCCGGCTTTCGGTGACGAGTGCGATGCGCACCTGGTCGCTGGAGACGAGCTCTATCAGCTTCAAGAGATCGCGTTCCCGGACCGGCCGGTCGAGATAGGGGCCGCGGTTGGTGTGGCGGTTCGGGATCGCCTCGAACAGCGCATCGCGCATGGGCGGTCCGGCGTCCAGCCAAAGATGCGCGGCCGGAACGGGGCCGGGGCCCGGCGACGGCACGAGCCTTCCCCCGTTCACGATGACGTTCATCGAATAGCCGCGAACGGCGGCGGCATGCATCAGATTCTCGATCGCGCAGCCCACGCCGAGGTGCAATTCCCTGCGGAACGGATCGAAGCTTCCGAGATTGCGGCTGCGGTCCGCCAGCACCTTGATGGAGCTGCCGGCGGTGCGGAAAAGCCAGGGCTGGGTGTTGTGCGGGCTTGCCGCGAGAATGGCCGCGCGCAACGGCTGCCGCGGGCCGTCAGCCGAAGTGCCGCGCCATTCCCTCCAGGGCGCGAAGGCGCCGCCTTCTGCGGCCTCCAGCGCGCCGCGGTCCCAGGCGCGATAGCCCAGTGCGCCGAGAAGCGAAAGCCCCGCGCCGCCGATCACGATCCGCCTGGTCGTCCCCATGGGGCCTCCGTCCGGCGGGAGTCTATCGCCTAGTTGCGATCGCCGAAATGCCGCTGCCAGACGGGCGCGATGGCCGAACGCGCGGCGACGGCCCGTGCGAGATTGTCGAGCTTGGGGATATGGCCTTCCGCCAGCCACTCCCGCCCGATGGAGCCGCGCCAGCGGCTGAACATGGCGGCATAGATGTCCACGATGGAAAATCCGGAAGGCAGGAACCACGGCCCGTCGCACATGCGCTCCACGATCAGGAGCCGCTCGCGAATGCGCGCGCGCGCCGTCTGCCGCATGGCGCCGGCATCGCCGTTCGTCACGAAGCGTTCGGGATAGTCCGAAATCTCGACCATCGGATAGATCTCCGACGCCATGAACGCGAGCCAGCGATAGGCCTGGGTGCGCTGTGCGGAGCCCTGCGGCGGTATCAGCCTGGCATTCGGAAAATGGTCGGCGAGGGTCAGCAGGATCGCAAGGGACTCGGTGACGATATTGCCTTCCGGCAGCCGGAGCGCCGGCATCTTGCCGCTGGGATTGATGGCGAGGAAGCGGGGCTCCCGCTGCTCGTTGCGATCGAGCGAAACGAGTTCGAATTCGTAGGGCGCACCCGTTTCCGCCAGCACGGCCTCGGCGCTGAATGCGCCCGATCCCCGGTCGCCGTAGAGAATGTAGGTCATGGTTCCTCGCTTGCCCCAGAAATAGGGTCTGGGCCGCAAAGCGCAAGCGCCGCATCGAGGGCGCCGCCATGCCCTGCTTGCAGGGCGGACGGCCGCGCCGTCCCTCCGTCCGCTGCGCCCGCTGGCCGGACGGATGCGGACAAAAAAAGACCGCGTGGCGGGCGCCGCGCGGTCCTTTCGCTTTCCGCTCCCGGCGGATCAGCGCGAATAGAATTCGACGATGAGGTGCGGCTGCATCTGCACCGCATAGGGCACGTCCGAAAGTTTCGGAACGCGCAGCAGCTTCGCCGTCATCTTGTTGTGGTCGGCCTCGACATAGTCGGGCGTGTCGCGCTCGGCGCTCTTGGCCGCCTCGATCACCAGACCCATGTCGCGCGCCTTCGCGGAGAGTTCGACGGTCGAACCCTCCTTGACCGGGAAGCTCGCGATGGTGACGCGCCTGCCGTTGACCTTCACATGGCCATGGCTGACGAGCTGGCGCGCGGCGAATGGCGTGGGCGCGAACTTCGCGCGGTACACGACGGCGTCCAGACGGGTCTCGAGCAGGCCGATCATGTTCTCGCCCGTGTCGCCCGGACGGCGGGAGGCCTCGGTATAGTATTTGCGGAACTGCCGCTCGGTGATGTTGCCGTAGTAGCCCTTGAGCTTCTGCTTGGCCTGGAGCTGCGTGCCGTAGTCCGACAGCTTCTTGGCGCGGCGCTGGCCATGCTGGCCCGGCCCGTAGGAGCGCTTGTTGACGGGACTCTTTGGGCGTCCCCAGACGCTCTCCCCCATGCGGCGGTCGAGCTTGTACTTGGCAGTGGCGCGTTTGGTCATCGAAAGTCCGAAATTTGGCGGAATTCCGCGGCCGGAAGCAGGCCCTCCGCGGAAAGGCGCGGACTATACAGATGCACTTTGCCCTGTCAAACCGGCTTTTCCCGCCCTAGCGGGCTTGCGAACGGCCGGCCGGACCGCGCAGCGCGAATTCGCGGCGGGATGCGAAATCGGGGATCCGGCGGGGCCGCTTCCGGGTCGAAAGGCGCGCAGCCGATTCGGACGAAACCGGCGCGGCAGGTCTCGGCGTCCGTCGCGCCGGCGGCAGATGCATGGGGCTCCGGATGTACAATCCTGGCGGGAACCGGCTCCGCCGCGCCGCCCGCCGAAATCCTCTGGAACGCTTTGAGAACATGACAAAATTACTTTTATGATTCAACGGCCTATGACAGGCCTTGCATACGGGAACAAATTGTGTACGAACTTCCTCGCCACGGCGCCTCTATTTCACTGGGAAAGGGGGGTGCGCTGTGGAATAAGGAGACGAATCTCATGAGTCAGGCGGCTTTGCGCGTAGTGGGAAAAGAAGAGAACAGCGATCGCAAGCGCGCGCTCGAGGCCGCGCTCAGCCAGATCGACCGCGCCTTCGGCAAGGGCGCTGTCATGAGGCTCGGAAGCCGCGATCTCGGGGTGGACACGGACACGGTATCGACCGGTTCGCTGGGGCTCGACATCGCGCTCGGCATCGGCGGCCTGCCGCGCGGCCGCGTGATCGAGATCTATGGACCGGAATCCTCGGGCAAGACGACGCTGGCCCTGCACGCGGTGGCGGAAGCCCAGAAGAAGGGCGGCATCGCCGCCTATATCGACGCCGAACACGCGCTCGATCCGGTGTACGCCAGGAAACTCGGCGTGGACACGGACGAACTGCTGATTTCGCAGCCCGATACGGGCGAACAGGCGCTGGAGATCACCGATACGCTGGTGCGCTCCGGCGGCATCGACATCATCATCATCGATTCGGTGGCGGCGCTGACGCCGAAGGCCGAACTCGAAGGCGAAATGGGCGATTCCCTGCCGGGCCTGCAGGCGCGGCTGATGAGCCAGGCGCTGCGCAAGCTCACCGCCTCGATTTCGAAGTCCAACACCATCGTGATCTTCATCAACCAGATCCGCATGAAGATCGGGATCATGTTCGGCAGCCCGGAAACGACGACGGGCGGCAACGCGCTCAAATTCTATTCCTCCATCCGGCTCGACATCCGCCGCATCGGTTCGATCAAGGACCGCGACGAGGTTACCGGCAACCAGACCCGCGTGAAGGTGGTCAAGAACAAGGTCGCGCCGCCCTTCAAGCAGGTCGAGTTCGACATCATGTACGGTTCGGGCGTGTCGAAGGTGGGCGAGTTGATCGACCTCGGCGTCAAGGCGGGGATCGTGGAGAAATCGGGCTCCTGGTATTCCTACGACGGCACGCGGATCGGCCAGGGGCGCGAGGCGGCAAAGAATTTCCTCAGCCAGAACACGGAGATCGCCGCCAGGATCGAGGCCCAGATCCGGGAGAATGCCGGCGTCCTGGGCGGCGCGCTTGCCTTCGGCGGGGACGAATCCCCGGTGGCGGCGGAGGACTGAGAGGCCCGGTTTTGCCTGTTCCCTGTTGGCATGGGGAACGGCTCCAGAAGGGGCGCCGGAAGCGGCGCCCCTTCGCTTTTCCGCGCCCGGGCTTTGACCCGGCCATCGCCTCGCCGCTACAAGCACAGCATGAAAAGCCTGTCCGACATTCGTTCCGGTTTCCTCGATTTCTACCGCGGCCGCGGCCATGCCGTGGTCCCGTCCTCGCCGCTCGTGCCGCGCAACGATCCGAGCCTGCTCTTCACCAACGCCGGCATGGTGCAGTTCAAGAACGTGTTCACGGGAGCGGAGAAGCGCCCCTATTCGCGCGCAACCTCGGTTCAGAAGTGCATTCGGGCGGGCGGCAAGCACAACGACCTCGACAATGTGGGATACACGGCGCGCCACCACACCTTCTTCGAGATGCTGGGGAATTTCTCCTTCGGCGACTATTTCAAGGAAGAGGCGATCCTTTCCGCATGGGAATTCGTCGGCAAGACCCTCGGACTGCCGAAGGACAGGCTGTGGGTCACGGTCTATCCTTCCGACGAACAGGCCAGGACGCTGTGGAAGCGGATCGCGGACCTTCCCGACGAACGCATCGTCGGACATGAGAGCAATCTGTGGGCGATGGGGCCCGTCGGTCCCTGCGGCTACTGCTCGGAAATCTTCTACGATCAGGGCGAGGGCGTTCACGGCGGGCCGCCGGGATCGCCGGACGAGGACGGCGACCGCTTCCTCGAATTCTGGAATCTCGTCTTCATGCAGTTCGAGCAGATCGACGAGAACACGCGCGTCGATCTGCCCAAGCCTTCGATCGACACGGGCATGGGGCTCGAACGCATCGCCGCGATCCTTCAGGGCGTCACCAACAATTACGACATCGACCTCTTCCGGCGGCTGACCGCGGCCTCCGTGGAATTCTCCGGCGCGCCGATGCAGGGCGAGATGGCCGCCAGCCACCGCGTCATCGCCGATCACCTGCGCTCGACCTCGTTCCTCATCGCCGACGGCGTGCTTCCCTCCAACGAGGGCCGCGGCTACGTGCTCCGCCGCATCATGCGGCGCGCCATGCGCCATGCCCACCTGATCGGCGCGAAGGATCCGCTGATGTACCGGCTCGTGCCGGCGCTGGTCGCGGAAATGGGCGCGGCCTATCCCGAGCTCAAGCGTGCGGAAGCGCTGATCGTCGAAACGCAAAAGCTCGAGGAGGAGCGATTCCGCGTCACGCTGGCGCGCGGCCTCAGGCTGCTGGACGAGGCGTCCGCGGGACTGAAGAAGGGCGAGCGGCTCGCGGGCGATGTCGCCTTCCGGCTTTACGACACCTACGGATTTCCGTTCGACCTGACGGAGGACGCCTTGCGGGCGCGCGGACTTGCGGTCGACCGGCAGGGCTTCGACGCCGCCATGTCGCGGCAGCGCGAGGAGGCGCGCAGGGCCTGGGCGGGATCGGGCGAGGAAGCGGACGAGGCGCAATGGTTCCAGGTGCGCGAGGAGCACGGCGCGACCGAGTTTCTCGGCTACGACACGGAAGAGGCCGAGGGCCGCATCGTCGCGATCCTGAAGAACGGATTGCGCGCGAGCGACGCCGGGGAAGGGGCGAGGGTTCTCATCCTCACCAACCAGACTCCGTTCTACGCCGAAGCGGGCGGGCAGATCGGCGATCGGGGAACGATCGTATCGGCGAAGGGACAGGGGAAGGTCGTCGATACGGAGAAAAAGCTCGGCAGCCTCCATGTCCATGTTGTGGAAATCGAAAAGGGCCGCTTCGCCGTCGGCGATGCCGTCGATCTGAAGGTGGACGGCGAACGCCGCCGCGCGACGCGGGCCAATCACTCGGCCACACACCTTTTGCATGCCGCGCTGAAGCGGGTGCTCGGCCCGCATGTGAGCCAGAAGGGATCGCTGGTGGCGCCGGACAGGCTGCGATTCGACTTCAGCCATCCGAAGGCGCTGACGATGGACGAGCTCGAGCGCATCGAGACGCTTGTGAATGCGGTCATCCGCCAGAACGGCGACGTCGCGACACGGCTGATGGCGACCGACGACGCGATCAAGGCCGGCGCCGAGGCGCTGTTCGGAGAGAAATACGGCGACGAGGTGCGCGTGCTGACCATGGGCGAGGAGGGCGAGCGCCCCTATTCGGTCGAGCTTTGCGGCGGCACGCATGTGCGCAGGCTCGGCGATATCGGCCTCTTCACGATACTTTCGGAAAGCGCCGTGGCGGCCGGCGTGCGGCGCATCGAGGCGCTGACCAGCGAGGGCGCCCGGCGCTATCTCTCGCAGCAGGCCGAGATCGCGCGGGAGGCAGCCGCCGCGCTCAGGACGAATCCCTCCGAACTGGCCCAGCGCGTGGCGCAGCTGGCGGACGAGCGCCGCAGGCTGGAGCGCGAACTGGCCGAGGCGCGCAAGCAGCTCGCGCTCGCCGGGCCCGCGCCGGACGCGCGCGAAGACTCCCGCACCATCGCCGGGCTGAAGACGGTGCTGCGCGTCGTGGAGGGCGTGAGCCCCAGGGACCTCAAGGGACTGGCCGACAACGCGAAGGCCAGGATCGGCTCCGGCGTCGTTGCGTTCGTGGCATCCGCGGACGGAAAGGCCTCCGTCGTGGTCGGCGTCACGGACGATCTGACCTCGCGGATCAGCGCCATCGATCTCGTGCGTCCGGCCGCCGAAGCGCTCGGCGGCAAGGGAGGCGGAGGGCGGCCCGACATGGCCCAGGCCGGCGGACCCGACGCGGCGCGCGCGCGCGATGCGCTCGCCGCGATCGAGCGGCGGCTGGCCGATCTGGCGGGATGAGCGCGCGATGACCGCCATCGAGGATCACGGCGCCGGAATTCGCCATCGCGCCTATGTCGTGCTCGAGGGCGGACGGACCGGAGGACTGATCGGCCACGCGGTGGAAGCGGTTCTCATCACGCTCATCATCGGCAACGTCGTCGCCTACACGCTGGAGACGATACCGGGGATCGGCGCGCGGTTCGGCGGGGTGTTCGACTGGTTCGAGATCGTTTCCGTCGCCATCTTCACCGTCGAATATGCGGTGCGGCTCTGGACCGCGCCGGAGGACCCCACCCTCCAGAAGTCCCGGGTGTGGGGCAGGCTGCACTATGCCCTGCGGCCGATGATGGTGATCGATTTCGTCAGCATCGCGCCCGCCTATGTCGGCCTCTTCATTCCCTTCGTGGACCTGCGCTTCCTGCGGCTGATCCGCCTTCTGCGCCTGCTGAAGATCGCGCGCTATTCGCCCGCCCTGTCCACGCTGGCGCAGGTGCTCGCCGAGGAGCGGCGCGCGCTCTACGGCACGGTTCTGCTGCTGCTCTGCGCCATGGTGTTCGCGGCCGCCGCGATGCATGTGGTCGAGGGCTCCAATCCCAGGGCGAATCCGGCCTTCGCCAACATGCTCGATTCGATGTACTGGGCGATCACGACGCTGACGACCGTGGGCTACGGCGACGTCACGCCCACCACCGAAATCGGCCGGCTGATCTCCGGCATCACGATGATCGTCGGCCTCGGCCTGTTCGCGCTGCCGGTCGGCATCGTCGCGACGGGCTTCGTCAACTCGATCCACCGCCGCGATTTCGTCGTGACCTTCGGCATGCTCTCGCGCGTTCCGCTGTTTCGCGGCATCGACGCGCAGATCATCGGCGAGTTGATGGTGATGCTGCGGGCACGCGCCGTCAGCGCCGGCACGATCATCTCGGCTGCGGGCGCGCGCGCCGACGCGATGTATTTCGTGATCTCCGGCGAGGTCGAGGCCAATCTGCAGAACGCCAAGATCCGGTTCCGCACCGGCGATTTCTTCGGCGAGCTGGCGCTCTTGGAGGAAACCATGCGCGCGGCGACCGTGGTGGCGATCGAGCCGTCGCGCATCCTCACCCTCGCCGTCGACGACTTCAACCACCTGCTGTCGAAGCATCCCGGGCTGATGCGGCGCATCCACAAGATGGCCGCTGCGCGCGCGGAGGACATCGCGCGCCACGGCGCGATCTCCGAATCGGAGATCAAGGCCGCGCGGCGCATGCGCCGCCGCGCCGAGCGCAACCCCGAAGCGGCCGACCTGCTCGACCGCTAGGTCTTGCAGAAGACGCAGAGCTTGTTGCCCGTGGGATCGCGCAGATAGGCGCCGTACCATTCCTGCTTTTCGGGCGGCCGGAAGCCGGGCGCGCCCTCGTCCGTGCCGCCGGCGCCGAGGCCGGCGCGATGGGCGGCGTTCACCTCGTCCCGGCTGGCGGCGGCGAAAGCGAGCATCATCCCGTTTCCGGACGTGGCGGGCCGGCCGTCGAACGGCGGACAGACATAGACCGCGTGGGTGTCCGATCCCTTGGGCCCATAGCCGATCCAGCCGCCATCGGCGAATTTTCGCTCATGGCCGAAGGCGCCGAAAAAGGCATCGTAGAATCTGCCGGACGCCTCGCTGTCCCTGGCGCCGATGGTCACATAGCCGAGCATGAATCCCTCCTCGAACGTGGAACGGGACTCTATCCGGCGCTGCGAACAAATCAAGAACAAATTGTGCCGCTCGCGCCCGGTCAGATCGTGGGATCGGTAATCGCTACGATCAGCCCGGCGGCCTGGGCGAGCCGGTCCACCTGTTCCGCGGGCAGGGTGTCGAGAGCCTTCGCCAGGCGCGCGAGCCGCCGCCGGCGCCCCGTTTCCATCAGCCGGCGCCCCTTGCGCGTGATGGCGATCTCGACGGAACGGCGGTCGAGCGGCTTCCGGGCGACGAGACCCAAATCCTCCAGTCCGGCGACAAGCTGCGACATGGTCGGGGGTCTGACCTGCTCGGCCGCGGCAAGCCCGCTCAGCGTCTGCGGCCCGGCGAACGCCAGGACCGAAAGCACCGACAGCTGCGCGGCGGTTACCCCGGCCGCCGCATCCTCCCGGCGCAGATAGCGCAGGAGCCGGATCGCCGCGGAATGCAGCTGATCGGCCACCTGCTCGTTGCGCATCGGGGATCGCGCCACTTGACACTCCCAAAATAGTTAGGTTACCTAACAATATGTTGTCCTAAGTTTATGCGGCGGAGGCCGGGATGGGAAGCGCGCACGATCTTGCCGGACGCAAGCTGGTCCAGGTGGCTTTTTCCTGCCGAGACCTGGACCGATCGCGTGCGTTCTACCGCGACACGCTGGGCCTGCCCTTGATGTTCGAGGCGGGAAACATGCTGTTTTTCCAGCTCGACGGAATGTCGCTGATGGTCGGCCGCGAGGAGAAGACGGACGCGGCGATCGGCGGTGCGGTGATCTATTTCGACGCGCCGGACATCGAAGCGCTGGGCGCGGCCCTCGAGGCGCGCGGAATCCGCTTCGAGCGGCCGGTGGAGACCGTACAGCGTACGGCGACCCACGAATTGAAACTGCGCGCGTTCCGCGATCCGGACGGCAACGCCATCGCCCTGATGGGCATGGTGCCGATCAACCCGAATTGATCCAAATCCTGCCGCAATTTGGCGCATCCTTGGCCCGTTGGGAGGCTGCGAATGACCACGCGGCGTGAGCTGATCTTCGGTGCGCCGGGCTTCGCGATGTTCGCCCTGCTCGCCGAAGCGCGCGCCGGGCTTCCACCCGGCACCGGCGACACCGCGCGCCGCTGGCTCCAGCGCCAGGACGAGCTGGCCCGCGCGCTCGCGAAGGGCGGCGTCACCCAGGTGCAATGGCACGACCAGGTCAACGCGCTGGCGCGCGAGGTCGATGTCTCCGAGCTTGCCTATCACATCCGGCGCGCAAGGACGCGCCCGGCCGGCGACGTCTTCGGTCACGATCCGAAAAAACGGTTTCTCACCTTCGTGGACGACACCGGCGCGCCGGTACAGCTCGCCTACGGCGCCGCGCTGTTCTCTTTCGAGAAGACGAGCGTGATCACGCCCCACGCGCACCGGCACATGGCAAGCGCCCATCTGGTGATCGAGGGCAAGGTGCGCATCCGTACCTACGACCGCATCGCCGACGAGGAGGGCGGGCTGCTGATCCTTCCCACCGGCGACGAGATCGCCGAGCCGGGACACGCAGCCGCAATGACCACCGACAAGGACAACGTCCACTGGTTCGCGCCGCGCACCGATCGGGCCCTGACGTTCGACGTCATCGTTGACGGCCTCGACAAGGGCGCGGAACGCTACGTCATAGAGCCCGTCGATCCTGTCGGCGGCGAGCATTTGCGCGACGGAACGATCCGTGCGCCCCTTCTCACCTTCGAGGCGTCGTCGAGGCGCTACACGGCGGCGATGTAGGGCGCGTCAGGCCCTCGTCCAGCCGTCCGGCAGCGCCACCCAGGCACAGCGATCCCCGTCCTGTGCGGAGAGGCCGGGCGCGGGCAGCGGGTCGTCGACGAAGCAGCCGCCGGCGACGCCGGTTGCCTCCGGCAGGAAGCCGAAGGATTTCCAGTAGAGCGTCGTGCCGCAGCGTGCGCAGAAGTGCCGGTCGTAGCCGGCCGCGCCATCGCGATGGTAGATGCGCATTTCGCCGGTCTTCGCAGTCACGGCCGCATCGGGAAAATAGGCGGACCAGCCGAAGGCGCTGCCCGTGCGGCGCCTGCAGCTCGTGCAGTTGCAGATCGCGTTCAGGACAGGCTCGCCCTCGACCGCGATCGAGCAATCGCCGCAGCAGCAGCGTGCGGTCCGGGTCACGCCGCCATCGCCTTCCTCAAATTCTCGTCCACCTTGTCGAGGAAACCTTCGGTGGTGAGCCACTTCTGATCCGGGCCGACGAGGAGGGCGAGATCCTTGGTCATGAACCCGCTCTCGACCGTGTCGACGCAGACCTTCTCGAGCGTGTGCGCGAATTTGTCGAGCTGCGCGTTGCCGTCGAGCTTGGCGCGGTGCGCGAGGCCGCGCGTCCAGGCGAAGATCGAGGCGATGGAGTTGGTCGATGTCGCCTTGCCCTTCTGATGCTCGCGATAGTGGCGCGTCACCGTGCCATGCGCGGCTTCGGCCTCCACGATCCTGCCGTCGGGAGTGGTGAGCACGGAGGTCATCAACCCCAGCGAGCCGAAGCCCTGCGCCACCGTGTCGGACTGGACGTCGCCGTCGTAGTTCTTGCACGCCCAGACATAGCCGCCTTCCCATTTGAGCGCGGAGGCCACCATGTCGTCGATCAGCCGGTGCTCGTAGGTGAGGCCGGCCGCCCTGAACCTCTCCGCGAATTCGGCGTCGAAAATCTCCTGGAAGATGTCCTTGAAGCGGCCGTCATAGGCCTTGAGGATCGTGTTCTTGGTGGACAGATAGACCGGGTATTTGCGCGCCAGGCCGTAGTTCAGCGACGCGCGGGCGAAATCGCGGATGGAGTCGTCGAGGTTGTACATCGCCATGGCGACGCCCGAACCCGGTGCCTTGAACACTTCCTTCTCGATCACCGTGCCGTCTTCGCCGACGAACTTGATCGTGAGAACGCCTTTGCCCGGATAGCGGAAATCGGTGGCGCGATACTGGTCGCCGAACGCGTGACGGCCGACGACGATTGGCTTCGTCCAGCCCGGGACAAGGCGCGGCACGTTCTTGCAGATGATCGGCTCGCGGAAGATCACGCCGCCCAGGATGTTGCGGATGGTGCCGTTGGGCGACTTCCACATCTCATGCAGGTTGAACTCCTTCACGCGCGCTTCGTCCGGCGTGATGGTGGCGCATTTCACGCCCACGCCGTGCTTCTTGATCGCTTCGGCGGCGTCGACGGTGACCTTGTCCTTCGTCGCGTCGCGGTGCTCGATGCCGAGGTCGTAATATTCCAGGTTCACATCGAGGTAGGGCAGGATCAACTTCTTCTTGATGAGATCCCAAATGATGCGCGTCATCTCATCGCCATCGAGTTCGACGACTGTGCCCGTGACCTTGATCTTGTTCATGGAGACCCTCGGAGGTGTTGCCGGGCGGGGGTATAGCGGGCGGGGAAAGCCCGG
>DASZQP010000019.1:0-24478 GCA_035549575.1 Rhizomicrobium sp. | reverse complement strand
TCGACCTTGCCCGCGCGCACCAGCTCCATCATCTCCAGCGTGTCGGACAGCGAGCCGACCATCGAGCCCTGGATTCCGATGGCGCGGAAGGGGAACATCGGCAGCGGCATCTGCATCGCGCCGCCGAACAGGCCCACGATGATCACCTTGCCGCCGCGCCGTACGCATTGGCTTGCGAACGCAAACGTTTTCTCGGAACCTACGAAATCGACCACCGCGTAGACACCGCCGCCCGTATCGGCCATCACCTTCTTGGCCTCGTCGGGGTTCCTGGTGTTGTAGGTGGCGGACGCGCCGGCCTTTTTGGCGGCCTCGAGATGCTCGTCGATGATGTCGGCGGCGAGCGGTCCCTTGCCGAACAGCGCGCGCGCGAACTGCACGCCCATCATGCCGACGCCGCCGCAGCCCAAGACCATCACCTGGTCGTTGGGTCCCGGCTTGCCTACCTTCTTCATCGCGGCATAGGCGGTCAGTCCCGAGCACATATAGGCCGCGCCGAGCGCCGGATCGGTCTTTCCGTAGTCGATGAGATAGCGCGGATGCGGAACCATCACATGCGTCGCGTAGCCCCCCGGGCATCCGTTGGAGCAGCCGAGCTGGCGCGGGCCGCCGACGCAGATGTTCTCTTCCCCGCGCAGGCAGGACGGGCACTTGCCGCAGCCGATCCACGGAAACGCGGCGTAGCGCGCGCCGACCTCGATGCCCTTCGCATCGGGTCCCACGGCGACGACTTCGCCCTCGATTTCGTGGCCCAGCGTATGAGGTAGCTGAATGTTCGCCATCGGCAGCTTGTTGCCGCCGCCCAGGTCGAAATACCCGTCGTGGATGTGGACGTCCGAATGGCACACGCCGGCGTTGTGGACCTTCAGGAGCACCTCCGTACCCTGCGGAACGGGCGTCGGCGTCTCGATTTCCTGAAGCGGTGCGCCGAATTCGACAACGGCCTGGCTGCGCATGATCTCACTCTCCGGGTTTCTGATCTTTTGTCACTCTTGCATGGAGACAGGCTCGCCTCAATCCTGATGTGGCCGGCGCGCAATTCGATAGGCGGGCGAAGCGAAACCGGGGAAGCGACGTGGCGACACTGGGCTATGCGACTTTGGGTGCGAACGACCTGGAGAAGGCCAGAGCATTTTACGACGCCCTGCTTGGGTCGGCCGGCATTCTGCCGCTGTTCGATCATCCATCGGGTGGCCGTGTCTACGGCAGCGATGGCAAACTCGTCTTCGGAGTTCTGGGACCGTATGACGGCAGACCCGCGAGCGCCGGCAACGGGACGATGATTGCCTTTCGGTTCGAGACGGTCGAAGAAGTGGATGATTTCTACAGAACGGCCTTGGCGCTCGGTGCAAAGGACGAAGGTCCGCCCGGCTGGCGCGCGCCCGTCTTCTACATGTCGTATTTTCGCGATCCGGAGGGCAACAAATTGTGCGCGTTTCTTCAGCGCGAGCCACGCGCCTCATAGACGCGTGCAAGAGCCGCGAAATCGCGGACGGACAGCGTTTCGGCACGCGCCGTCGGATCGAGCGCAGCGCTTCGCACAAGGATTTCGGCGTCCGGCGTCAGTGTCTTGAGGCTTTGCCGCAACATTTTCCGGCGCTGGCCGAACGCGGCGGCAGTAACTTTTTCGAGATCGGAAAGCCGCGCCTCCGCTATGGGTTCTGCCATCGGCTCGATCCGAACGACGGACGAGGTGATTTTCGGCGGCGGCACAAATGCCGACCGCGACACATCGAAAAGGATCTTCGCTTTCGCGCGCCACTGGGCGAGGACCGACAACCTCCCGTAGTGCTCGCCGTCCGGCTCGGCGACGATGCGCTCGGCCACCTCGCGCTGGAACATGAGCGTCAGGCTCTGCCAGAAAGGCGGCCAGCGCCCGGCTGTGAGCCATTTCACCAGCAGCGCGGTGCCGACATTGTAGGGCAGGTTGGCAGCGACGCGGACGGGCGCATCGCCGAATAGCGTGGCTTCGTCCAGCTCAAGCGCATCGGCTTGCACGATTTCGAGACGGCCGGGATACGCCGCCGCGATTTCCTCCAGCGCCGGGATGCAGCGCACGTCGCGCTCCACGGCGACGACCTTCGCGGCGCCTTCCGCAAGCAGCGCGCGGGTCAGTCCGCCGGGTCCGGGCCCAACTTCGTAGACCGTCGCGCCTTCGAGCGGACCGGCGGCGCGCGCGATGCGGCGGGTAAGATTGAGGTCGAGGAGGAAGTTCTGGCCCAGCGACTTCCTGGCGGCGAGCCCGTGCGCCGCGATGACGTCGCGCAGCGGCGGCAGCGGATCAGCCGGCTCTGGCATCGGCGATTTCGGCTGCCATGCGGACCGCGGCGATCATGCTGCGCGGATCGGCCTTGCCGGTGCCGGCGATGTCGAGCGCGGTTCCGTGATCCGGAGATGTGCGCACGATGGGCAGGCCGAGCGTCACGTTCACGCCGTCCCAGAACGACAGCGTCTTGATCGGGATCAGCGCCTGGTCGTGATACATGCAGAGCGCCGCGTCGTAGGTCTTGCGCGCCTCCTCGTGGAACAGCGTGTCCGCGGGCAGGGGGCCGCGGACGTCGTGGCCGCGCGATCTCAAGCTCTCGACCGCGGGAGCGATGATGCGCGCGTCCTCGTCGCCGAACTCGCCCGGATGCGGATTGAGGCCGGCGACCGCCAGTCTCGGCCGGACGATGCGGAAATCCCGCGCGAGCGCGTCCAAGGTGATCTCCGCCGTCTCGACGATCGCCGCCGCCGTGATCGCACGCGGCACCTCGGCGAGCGGCAGGTGAATGGTCAGCGGGACGACGCGCAGCCGGTCGCTCGCCAGCATCATCACCGGGCGCTTCGCGCCGGTCAGCTCGCCCAGGAACTCGGTGTGCCCCGGGAACGCGAAGCCTGAGCGATGAAGCACATCCTTGTTGATGGGCGCGGTGACGACCGCAGCCGCCAATCCTTTCCGCACCATGTCGACGCCCAGGGAGATCGCTTCGATTACAGCGGCGGCATTGGCCGGATCGGGCCTGCCCGGCGTGCGGATTGCTTTCGCTTGCGTCTGCGTGACGGCACCCCGCTGGAGACCGGCGTTCTCGAACACGCCGAGGTCTCCCACAAGCCAGAGCGGACGGCGGCCTACCGAACTCTGGAAGTGTTCAAGTGCGGCGACGGCGATCTCCGGCCCGATCCCGGCCGGCTCGCCCATGGTGATCAGGATCGGTGCGTCGGGTGGCGTGTCAGCGTGTTTCGACACTGGCTTCGCGCTTCAGATCGCGAATGTAACGCCGCGCCAACATGGAAATCTGCTGCTGGAACAGCCTGCGCTCCACATCGTCCCGCGTCGGCATTACCCACTTTCCGGCCTGTCGCGGTGCCGGCTTGTCGCAGCGCACGATGATTTCGAGACCGGCGGAGGAGCGGAACGGCTCGGTGGTCTGGCCCGACTGCGTCTTGGCAAGCGCATCCTGCATCTGGGAGCTGAGGTCGGCGAGCTTCATTTCGCCGAGCTTCATGTAGACGGCGCCATGGATTTTCGAAACGATGGCCTGCGCCTGCTCGCAGCTCGAGATCGCCTGACGAATCTGTCCGGCCGCCTTCATCGCCCCCTCGACGTAATCCGGCGGCGCCTTGGGCGGCATGGGAAGGAGGACGCGGGCGAGCGGAAGGTATCCGGGCTTCTCCGGCGTCTGCTGAACGGGCGGAGCGGGCGTGGCCGCCCCTTCCGGCTCCTGCTTGTCGCGCAGCGCCAGGATGTAATAGCCGCCCGCCGAGCGGATCGGCGGCGAGACCGTCCCAATGGGCATCGTTCTGAGGACGTTGTTGAGCTCCGGCGAAAGCTGGCCGTCATGCACCATGCCGATGTCGCCGCCATTCGCGGCGGAAGGACTTTGGCTGAACTGGCGCGCAATGGTGGGAAAGGGTGCGCCGCTCTTGAGCTGGGCCTCCAGGTCCTCGGCATTCTTCAAGACGGTCTCCGTCTGATCCGGCGTGTCGATGGCGAGATAGATCTCGGAGACGAGGTAGTGCGGCTTGTTCGCGCCTTCCGCCACGCGCGCGAGTTCCTCGTTGACGTCTTCCTCGGTGATGTTGATGCGGTCGGCGTATTCGTCCTCGATCGCCTTTTGCCATGCGAGCTGCACCGCAATCTGCGCGCGCAAGGTCTCGAACGCCACATTGTCCCTGCCGAGAATCGTCTTGAGCTGCTCCATCGTGAGGTGATTGTCTTTCAGGATGCCGTCGATTTCCTTGTCGACTTCCGTGGGCGAGACGGTGATGTTCTTGCGCTGGGCTTCCTGAAGCTCGATCTTCTCGGTCTTGAGCTGGTCCAGAACCTGGGGCTTCAGCCTCTTGATCGTTTCCGGCGTCGGCTGCATGCCCGATGTCGCTATCACGAGGCGAAGGCGCTGGCGCAGGTCGTAGAGCGATACGATCTGGTCGTTCACGACGGCCGCGACACCGTCGTTGTAGAGATCGGAGGTGTCGTCGGCCGCCTCGCCCAACGCCGCTTCCGCCGGCCTGGCCGCGGCCGGTTGCGTCGCGGGTTCGGTTTTCGCCATGCGCGCGGGGGCCGCGCCGCGTGCCGGCGCCGCGTTCCCGCCGGCCGGGTTCCAGAGACAGAGGGCCGAGAGCGCGGCCACGGCAATGCTGGGGAGGAATCGGTTCTTCGGCAGTGTTCTCACGAGGACTTTCCCGGGCTCCGGCCCCGCCCCAGCGGTCTGCCCCTAACCAGCGGCGCAGGATAAGGATTTTGCCCAGCCGTTCAAGAACGGTTGTAGGTGAATATGTCCTGATGGAACAGGCTGAACGGCTGAATCGGCTGATTGCCCGTCTTGAGCCCGATATGCAGGATCACCGCGGTCGAGGGAGGCAGTCCCGGCTCGCTCGTGTATTTGCGCCGATAGGCCAGGGAGACCGCCAGGCATTCGTCCTCGTAGCCGAGGCCGTATTCGGTGTTGAGCATTTCGCCGGCGATCAGGTCGCGCTGCACGGCGGCGAATGCCTGCCAGTTCCTGTAGAAGTTGATGTCGGCCTGAGCGTTGATTTCCTCGCGCGGAGGCAGCCCGAGCGTGGCCACGGACGGGCCGAGCTGAACATAACTCACCTGTAACGAAGAGCGCCCGTACGTCCCGGTGAGATAGACCTCGTTGCGCCGCAGTTCGCCCGTATCGCTGTCGATGTCGAAGCGGTGGGTGAGATCGATATACGGCGGGAACCTGATGCTGAACCGGCCGACGATATCCGACTCGGTGCCGGACAGGCCCGAATCCGGTGCAAAGGCCGGATCGGGCTTGAGGCGGAAACTCTCTCCGAGCAGCGCCTCGATATGCGCAAGGGGGAAGATCGCATCCGCTCGGAAGCCCGCGTTGGCGCGCGGACCGCTTTCGACGATGTCCTCGCCCGGAACGCGATCGAAGCTGAAAAGGTTGTTTTCGTCGAGTTCGAGGCTGACGCTGTCCTCGTTGGGGAGGTTGGGCGGGTTTCCGCCGTATGGCGCGTAGATGACCTGCGCCATGGGCGTGAACACGAAGGAGTTGCTTCCGGAATCGTCGACGAAGGGCCAGCGCCAGTCGGCGGCGACATAGGGCACGCCGCGTTCGACATAGTGGCCGCTCGGCGGCAGGGGGAAGGAATTGTCGATGTGATAGACGTCTCCCCGCGCGTCGGCCTCGAAGGTGATGAGCTGTCCGTCGAGCGCGACGAACGGCTTGCGCCAGCGAAGTTCCGCCGTCACGCGCTGATTGTCGGAGCCCTGCTGGCGCGTGAGAGCGACCGAGCTGAAATCGAAACGGAACTGGCCGCCGAGCAGATGATCCTGAGGGATGTATGTGTATTCGATGAGGGGAAGCGGCACCGGAAAGGTGCGGTTGTCGTCGGTCGGGCGCAGCCCCTGAAAGAAATAGCCCGTGATCGCGAAGCGGCTGCGCCCGCTCTCGCCCTGGATGAAGGCGTCGCTCGTCAGCCTGTCGAGCTGTGAAATGTCGTAGCGCTTGAGAAACGTGTCGTCCGACGTCACCTGGACGTCGAACCCCGTGCTCCAGTGATCGGAGAAGGGCAGGCGCCCGGAGCCGAACAGGTTGCTGTAGATCTGATCCTGATGGCCCGAAACGCCGCCATTGGGATTGAATCCGGCCGAGCCCTGGAGCCACATTCCGCCGTCCATCCAGCGCTCGCGATATTCGCCCTCCAGCACGGCGCCGCCCTTCGTCGAAACAAGGGGCGCGATGGTCGCGTCGTTCGACGGCGACAGGGCGATGTAGATGGGAACGCGGGCGAAGGTGCCGATCGAGGACGACGATCCGATGTCTGGCGGAAGGATGCCCGACGTATAGCGCACCGACGGATCGGGCTGGGACATGTAGGGCGTGTAGAGCAGCGGTATGCCCAGAAATTCGAGCGTCGCATCGTGAAACTTGATGCGGTGCTTCAGCTGGTCGTAGACCACGCGATAGGACTTGATCTGCCAGACCGGCGTGCGCTGGCCGGGCTTGTTGCAGATCTTGCACGGCGTATAGGCGGCGCGGTAGGCGGTGGTGAAGCGGCCTTTCTCGCGCTTGGCTTTTGTCGCGGCCAGGCGTCCGGTTTCCCCGATCAGTGCGGAAAAGCCCTCGAGGGCTCCCTCGCGCATGTGGTCGGTCAGCATGACATGGTCCGCGAACGCCACATTGCCCTTTGCGTCGAGCGTCGTGACGTGGCCCCTAGCCGTCATCGTGTCGGTCTTCTGGTCGTAGACCAGTTCGTCCGCCATGAGCATGCGGCTTTCGTAGTCGACCTCCACATGGCCGTGGGCGGTGACGACCTGCCTGTTGGCGTCGTAGACGACTTCGTCTGCCTGCAGCAGAATGTCGCCATCGGCCTTCATCGCGGCGCCAAGCGCACTGCCGGCCATGAGCATGCCGGCGACGCATACGGCGGATCCCCTGAGCGCCGGCGTTCTCATCCGTCCTCCTGATAGAAGACGAGGGTCATGCCGATCAGGATCGAGGCCAGTGCCGGCGCCGACGCCGCGAGAAGCACGGGAAGGATGCCGGACTGGCCGAGGGCGCGCGTCAGGTCGCTGAAGAAATACACACCAAACCCCGACAAGGCGCTGACGACCACCACTCGCGACAAACCGCCGCTGCGGCCGAGGCGCAAGGAGAAGCTCGCCGCCATGAACACCATAGCCGCAAAAAGGAACGGAAGCGCAAGGAGGGTGTAGAAATACAGCTCGTAACGCGTCGCCGCAAATCCGGCGGTCTGCGCCGCACGGATGAAGCCGGGCAGCGCCCAGAACGACAGCGTGTCCGGCGATGCAAAACTCTCCTGGATCTGCGTCGGCGTCATGGTGGTGGGCAGTTCGTAGAGATCGTGATGTTTCGGCGTACCGTCGGCGCCGCTCACCCAGGCGTCGACCAGAACCCAGGCGCCCTGCGTCAGACGCGCGCCGCGCGCCTGGATGCGGCCGAGGAAATGATCGTCGGCGCCGAAGATGAAGACATCCACATCCTCGAGCCTCACGCCCTGATCGGCCACGCGCAGCGCGTGGATCACCGATTGCTGCCGCTCGTCGCCCTGCCGCAGGAACAGTCCGTTCTGCGAAACGGCGAGCTGGGACTCCTGGCCGCGGATGTATTTGGCCTCGAGCGCGCTGAACTGCGCCAGGAGCCGCGCGGAGATCGGGGTGAAGACCGTTATCGCAAAAATGCCGATCAGCACCGCGACCGCCAGCGGCGGGGCAAGGAAATCCCAGGCCGAGAGGCCGGCCGCCCGCGTCGCGACGATTTCCTGGTTGCGCGACAGGCGCGCGAAGGCAAACACGCCGCCGAGCAGGATCGCGAAAGGCAGGAGCTTTTGTCCGAGATTGGGCAGTTGAAGAAGACTCATTCCGACCACGATGCTGGTCGAGATGCCGCGGCCGGCAGTCCGGTTGAGCAAATCCACGATGTCGATGGACAGCGCGAGCAGCAGGAACGCGCCATAGACGATACCGACGCCGATCAGGAACTGCGCCGCCAGATAGCGATAGAGCGTCCAGGACCAGCTCATGCCGCGGGCTCTGGCGCCTGCTGGCGGGAGAAATAGGTGGACGGCTCGAAGCCGGCAAGCAGCGCGACGGCCGCCCCCGCTCCGGCGAGGGGAATCAGATAGAAGAAGACGCAAAGAGCCGGATGGCGCGTCGCGAGCCCTTGGATTCCGTAGCCCGCGATGCGCAGCGCCGCTGCGGCCACGACGGCTGCCGTGATGCGAAGCGCCTGCGCCGAACGGGCGCGCCGGCCCCGCGTGATCACGGCCAGCGCGATCAGCCCGAAAGCGATGCAATAGAGCGGTTGCGCGAGCCGGTTGTTCGCCTCGGCGAAATAGGCCGCCCGGACGCCGGGCTTGATCTTGCCCTGCGGCCACAGCAGCTCGCCCAGGAAACGCTCGTTGCTCGCATGCTCGGCGACGCGCGCGGGGCCGGTGAACTGGTCGAGATTGAACACGTAGCTCTTGAACTTCAGCACGGAGAGCTGCGCCGGGCTGGCGCCGACCTGTTCGATGGTGCCATCGTACATGATGAGGCGGGCTCCCGCGGGCGTCTGCGCGAACTGTCCCCTTTCGGCCAGATAGGTGATCGGGTGCTTCTTGTTCGTGGCATCGTGCACCATGACGCCGCGGATTTGTCCGTCCGAATTGAGCTCGCGAATGAACACCGTGAGGCCCAGCGCCGGTGTGTTGAACTCGCCCTCGTCGAGAAGGGCGGCGCCGACGTCGGCGCGGATGTCCAGCACCTTCTCTTTCATCGCGCGCTGGCCGAGCGGCATGAAAAAGAGTCCGCACAGATAGGTGACGATCATCACGATGGCGGCCGCGACCATCACCGGCACGGAAAGCTGCGCCCGGCTGTAGCCGGCAGAAGCCATCACGACGAGTTCGCTGTCGCCGCTCAGCTTGGTCAGGGCATAGAGGGTTCCGGCGAAGTAGGCGATGGGAAGGATGATGACGAGCAGGCTGGGGAGGATCAGTATCGTCAGGTAGACGAAGGTCGCCGCCGACTGGCCGCGGTTGATGACGAGATCGAGCAGGCGCAGCGATTGCGTGAGCCAGACCACGATCGTCATCAGGAACGCAAACAGCGCCGTGGGCCCGATGAGCTGACCCAGCACGTACAGCGACAGTCGCGGCATTCTAAGCGAGGGCATCCGCCTTGGCAGGCGTCTTGCTGCGCCTTGCCCCTTCTGCGATTCAGCCTAAACTAACATCCCAAGCCCTTGCTGCCACAATCCGACTTCGCCAGATAATTCAACAATTTCATCGGGAGAGATGCCATGCAGCCTAGTTTTGCCGCGCCCGGGACGGTCACGTCCGGCGCATGGATCGTCGGGGCGCTGGACGGCTCCCAACTGACGGCGTCCGCGGCAAAGGCCGACAAAGCCACGGGCGGCGCCATCGCGCGAGGCATTGCGGTCAGCCGGTTCTCGGGGAAGAAGGGACAGGTCCTCGAAATCCTGGCCCCGGCGGGCCTTCCCGTTTCCCGCATTGTCGTCGCAGGTCTCGGCAAGGCTGCCGAGTTCGACCATTCGGCCGCGGAGGAAGTTGCAGCCAATGCCGTCGGCGCGCTTCTCAGGTCGGGCGAAAGCGCGGCGACCTTCGAGATCGACGCCCCGAAGGGCGCCAAGCTGAAGCCGGGGGCGCTCGCAGCGCATGTGGCGATGGGCGCGAAGCTGAAGTGCTACCAGTTCAACGGCTACCGCACCAAGGACCTGGCGGATTACGAGGTCAAGCTGAAAAAGGTCGTCGTCGCCACCCCGGACCCCGCGGGAGCGCGCAAGGCATGGCCGGCGCTCGACGCGGTTGCCGACGGCATGTTCCTCGCTCGCGATCTCGTGAACGAGCCGCCCAACGTGCTGTCGCCCGTGGAATTCGCGAACCGTGCCAGGCAGCTCTCCAGGCTGGGTGTGAAAGTCGAGGTTCTGGGCGAGGCCGAGATGAAGAAACTCGGCATGGGCGCGCTGTTGGGCGTCGGCCAGGGCAGCGATCGCGAAAGCCAGCTTGTCGTCCTCCGCTGGAACGGCGCGCGCGGAAAGAATGCGCCGCCGGTCGCCTTCGTCGGCAAGGGCGTGTGCTTCGACTCCGGCGGGCTTTCGCTCAAGACCGGGCAGGGCATGATGGGGATGAAGGGCGACATGGGCGGTGCGGCTGCCGTGATCGGAACCATCCGTGCGCTCGCGGCGCGGAAGGCGAAGGTCAACGCGGTCGGCGTGGTGGGGCTAGTCGAAAACATGCCGGACGGAAAGGCGCAGAGGCCGGACGATGTGGTGAAGTCCATGTCGGGCCAGACCATCGAAGTCCTGAACACGGACGCGGAAGGCCGGCTCGTGCTGGCAGACGCGCTCACCTACACGCAGCAGAAGTTCAAGCCCAAATTCGTGATCGACCTTGCGACGCTCACGGGCGCGATCATGGTCGCGCTCGGCACGGAGCATGCGGGCCTGTTCTCCAACGACGACAAGCTCGCCGCGCGCATCGAGGAGGCGGGAAAGGATGCGGGGGAGCCCGTCTGGCGCCTTCCGCTCGGCCCCGGCTACGACAAGATGATCAAGTCCAAGATCGCCGACATGAAGAACATCACCGGCTCGACGAATGCAGGCTCCATCGCGGCGGCGCAATTCCTTCAGAGATTCGTGGAGAAAGGGCAAGCCTGGGCGCATCTCGATATTGCCGGCATGGCATGGCAGGACGGCGAGCAGCGCGCGCATATCCCGAGCTGGGGCACGGGCTTCGGGGTCCGGCTTCTGGAGCGGCTGGTCGCGGAGCACTACGAAGGTTGAGGCGCCGCCCGCGAGCATGACAGAAGCGCTTTTCTACCATCTCGAACGCCGCGCGCTCGAAGACGTTCTTCCGGGCCTTGTCGAGAAATCGCTGGAGCGCGGATGGCGCGCGCTGATCCGCTGCGATTCGGCGGAGCGCGCCGAGGCATTGGACAGGCTTTTGTGGACCTATGAGGAGGCGAGCTTTCTGCCGCATGCCCAGCAGGGCGACGGCGATCCGGCGCGGCAGCCCGTGCTGATCACGATGGAGGAGGGCAACGCCAATGCGGCAAACATCCTTTTCCTGGTCGGCGGCGCGGCGGCGCCCGCCTGGGACGGCGTCGCGGGTCTGGCGCGCGTGGTGCTGATGTTCGACGGCAGAGATGCGCAAACGCTCGCGGCCGCGCGGGCATCGTGGAAGGACGCAAAGGCCGCCGGGCACGACGTGACCTACTGGAAGGAAACGCCCGCGGGCAGGTTCGAGAAGCAGGGTTAGAAATTGGGTCTGCTGTCCTTACTCTATTCGCCGATCGGCTGGGCCATTCTCGCCCTGATCGTGATCTGCGTCGTGCACGCCGTGCGCACCGGCAATGTGTTCCCCTGGATTTACGTCATTGTCTTCCTGCCCGCGATCGGCTCGGCGATCTATTTCTTCATGATCATCGTTCCCGACCTGATGCGCAGCCGCGCGGCACACCGTCTCAAGGCCGGTGCGGCCAGCGCCATCGATCCCAATAGGGATTTCCGTGCCGCCGTGCGCGAGGTGGAGATGGTCGGCTCGGTCGATGCCAAGCGCGGACTCGCCGAGCAGCTCGTGCAGCGCGGCCAGTTCGAGCAGGCCATCGAGCTCTATCGCAGCGCATTGCAGGGGCAGTTCGCGACCGATCCGGCACTGATGATGGGTCTGGCGCGCGCGCAGTTCCTGCACGGCGACGGCGCCGGAACCCAGGCGACGCTGGACGCGCTTCAAGCGGCGGATCCCGGTTTCGCGTCCGAGGTCGCGCATCTGCTCTATGCCCGCGCGCTCGAACTGCAGGGCAGGGACGTGGAAGCGGCGGAGGAGTACAAGCGCCTCGTTCCCTATTTCGCCGGCGAGGAAGCGCGCGCCCGCTACGGACAGCTCCTCGCGCGTTTGGGGCGCGGCGAAGAGGCGCGCGCGATGTTCGCGCAGGTGCTGAAGAACCTCGACGGCGCGCCGTCTCGCTATCGCAGTCAGCAGAGGCAATGGGGCGACATCGCCCGCGCCGCGCTTCGCGGTTGACGCATTCGCCTCACGCCTCCGCCATCGCTGCCTCGTATTCCTCGTTCGCGGCGAGCCAGCGCTGCTCCGCCGCTTCGAGCTTGCGCTGCGCTTCCGCCCGCTTCTTCGACACCGAAGCCGCCTTTGCGCGGTCCTGCGCGAACAGGAGCGGATCGGCGAGCGTCCGGTCGTATTTCGCGATTTCCCTGCTCAGTTCGGAAATCTGGTGTTCGGCGATCTCCACCTTCTCCTTCAGCGGACGCAACACGCGGCGCCTCTCTGCCGCATCGCGCCGGGCCTCCTCCCTGGTCTGCTTCGGCGCTTCGGCGCGCTGGGCGGGCGCGTTCTCGCCCGACAGCAGGAAGCGGCGGTAATCGTCGAGATCGCCGTCGAAGGGTTCCACCCGGCCGTTCGCCACCAAAAGCAGACGGTCGGCCGTCGCCTCGAGCAGCCGCCTGTCGTGGCTGACGAGCACGACCGCGCCGTCGAAATCGTTGAGCGCGGTGAGCAGCTCGTTGCGTGCGTCGATGTCGAGGTGGTTGGTGGGCTCGTCGAGGATGAGCAGGTTCGGCCTGTCGAGCGTGGCCATCGCCAGCATCAGACGCGCTCGCTCGCCGCCGGAAAGGTTCGCAACCTTCGTCAGCGCCTTGTCGGCCGAGAAGCCGAAGCCGCCGAGCTGCGTGCGCAGCTGTTCCGTCGTCAGCTTCGGGCGCAGATGCCCGAGAGTCTCCACCGGCGTGTAGCGCCCGTCGAGTTCTTCGAGCTGGTGCTGCGCGAAATACCCCGGCACCAGCTTGCGCGCGCGGGTCAGTTCGCCGTCCATCGGTGGCAGCCTGTCCGCCAGGAGTTTTGCGAGCGTGGACTTTCCGTTGCCGTTCTTGCCGAGCAATGCGATGCGATCGTCCGGATCGAAGCGGAGCGACATGCCGGATAGCACGGGCTTTCCCGGCTCGTAGCCGACGGCGGCGCGGTGCATGGTGATGAGCGGCGGGCTCGCCTCGGTCGCCGCGGGCAGGCGGATCGGCGCGACGTGCTCGTCGACGGGTGCCTCGACCAACTGCATGCGTTCGAGCATCTTGATGCGGCTCTGCGCCTGGCGCGCCTTCGACGCCTTGTAGCGGAAACGGTCCACGAACGATTGAAGATGCTTGCGCTGCAGCTCCTGCTTCTTTGCCGTGGCGGCATCGAGCGCGCGGCGCATCGCGCGGGTTTCGGCGAAACTGTCGTAGCCGCCGCTGTAGAGCGTGAGCCTGCCGCGTTCCAGATGAAGTATGAATTCCGCCACCGTGTTGAGCAGGTCGCGGTCGTGGCTGACGATGAGGACGCTGCCGCGATAGCGTCTGAGATAGTCCTCGAGCCACAGCACGCCCTCGAGATCGAGATAGTTGGTCGGTTCGTCGAGGAGCAGCAGATCGGGCGCCGCGAAGAGGATCGCCGCCAGCGCGACGCGCATGCGCCAGCCGCCGGAAAACTCCGAGCAGGGCCGAAGCTGTTCCTCCGCGGAAAATCCGAGCCCTGCGAGAATGCCGGCCGCCCGCGCCGGCGCCGAATAGGCGTCGATGGCTTCCAGCCGCGCATAGATGTCGCCGAGGCGATGGGAGTCGGTTTCCCGCTCCGCAGCCGCCAAAAGTTCGATGCGCTCCCTGTCCGCTGCCAGTACGGTATCCAGAAGGCTCTCGGCACCCCCTGGCGCCTCCTGCGCGACCGCGCCGATGCGCCAGTCGCGCGGCCAGGTCACCTCGCCCTGGTCGGTGTGGAGCTGGCCGAGAATGACCTTCAGCAGCGTCGATTTGCCCGCGCCGTTCCGTCCGACGAGGCCGATGCGCCGACCCGCGGGAAGCGTGGCGCTCGCCCCGTCGAGGATTTCCCGGCCCGCTATGCGGACGACGATGTTGTCGATGACGAGCATGGCGCGGCGCGTATAGCACAAAGCGCCGGCCGGAAGGCGAGTGGCTAGTCCGTGCTGCCGGCAGCGGTCTGGACGGCCTTCTTCGCGCGGCGGTCTATGGTCAGCGTGAAAATATCGGGCCGCGCGTAGTGGCCTGCCGCGTCGAAATCGTATTTGCCGCGCGCGATCGCGCCCAGGTCGATATCGGCGGCGACGACGGCCTCCCGGCCATAGACGGGCTCGGCCAGCGTTTCGCCGAGCGGACCGTAGATCGCGCTGCCGCCCCGGATCAGCACCGTGTCCGGCGTCTCGCCCTGCACGGGGTGATAGTCGGCCGGACAGTCGGCGCGAGTCAGAAACTGCACCGCTGTGAGGACGAAGCAGCGGCCTTCCAATGCGATGTGGCGCATCGTCGTCTGCCAGCTATCGCGATCGTCCACGGTCGGCGCGCAGTAGAGCTCGATGCTCTGCGCATACATGGCCATGCGCAGCATCGGCATGTAGTTCTCCCAGCAGATGACGGAGCCGACGCGGCCGTAGGGGGTCTGTGCGACTTCCAGCGTCGAGCCGTCGCCCATTCCCCAGATCAGCCTTTCGCTCGCCGTCGGCATGAGCTTGCGCCGCCGGCCGATCAGCGCGCCGCGGCCGTCGAAGTGGAGCACGCTGCAATAGAGCGTTCCGCCCTCGCGCTCGATCGCGCCGGTGACTATGTGCGAGCCGGTCGCTGCCGCGGTCTCCGAGATCGCTTTCGCTTCGGGGCCGTCCGCCGCGATGGCCGACTCATAGTACCGGCGGAACAGGTCGCGGCCCTCCGCGCTTCTGGATCCGACGTGAGCGCCGAAGGTGACGCCCTTGGGATAGCCGCCGACGAAGGCCTCCGGAAATACGATCAGGCGGGCGCCCGATGCCGCCGCCTCACGCGAGAAACGCTCGAGTTTTGCCAGTGTCGCGCGATTGTCGAACAGCACCGAGCCCGCCTGCACGACGGCTACCTTGACCATTTTTCCACTCCTTGCGCGTCGCGGCGCGCACTTCTATAAGGCCGCGCCCAACCGAACCCGGAGACTATCATGTCCGTCGAGCGCACGCTTTCCATCATCAAGCCGGACGCGACGCGTCGAAATCTGACCGGCGCCATCGTCGACCGCTTGGAGAGGGCCGGCCTGCGCGTGGTGGCGTCCCGCCGCCTGCGACTTTCTACCGCGCAGGCGGAAGCATTCTATGCGGTGCACAGCGCCCGCCCCTTTTTCCGCTCCCTTGTCGATTTCATGACGTCGGGCCCTGTCGTGGTTCAGGTGCTGGAGGGCGAAAATGCCGTCGCAAGAAACCGCGAGGTCATGGGCGCCACCGATCCGGCCAAGGCGGCTGCGGGGACCATCCGCAAGGATTTCGCGGAATCGATCGAGGCCAATTCCGTGCACGGTTCCGACGCCGCCGAGACCGCCGCAAACGAGATCAGGTTCTTCTTCTCGGATCTGGAGATCGTCGGCTAGGCTCGCTTCCCGTGCTTCGACAGGCCCGGCGCGGGGCGTTCGGGCATGACCGCGTCCCGAACGCCTCGTAAGGCAAGACAGCGAGAGGCGCCCATGCCTGCCAGAACGATCGTCATCACCGGCGGGACATCCGGCATCGGCGAAGTCGCCGCCGTCGAGCTGGCGCGGCAGGGCGCGCGCATCGTCCTTATCGCGCGCAATCCCGACCGGATACAGACGACGTTGCCGAAAATCAGGCAGGCCAATCCGGCGGCGGAGCACGTGGCGCATGTCGCGGACCTCTCGCGCATCGCCGAAATGACACGAGTCGCCCGGCAGATCGCATCCGCGGAATCTTCGATAGACGTGCTCGTCAACAACGCGGGGGCCATGTTCGGAAAACGACAGGTAACCGAGGACGGGCTGGAGAAGACATTCGCCCTGAACCACATGTCGTATTTCGTGGTGACCGAAATCCTGCGTCCGGTTCTGGGGCCCGGCGCGCGCATCGTCTCCACCGCTTCCGACGCGCACCGCGGCGCAAGGCTCGACTTCTCTGACCTCCAGTCGGAGCGCGGCTATTCCGGATTCGCGGCATACGGGCGCAGCAAACTCTGCAATATCCTGTTCAACCGCGAACTGGCGAGGCGCCTCGAGGGCACCGGCGTCACCGCGAACTGCCTCCATCCCGGGTTCGTCAATACGCGCTTCGGAGAGGAAAGCGGCGGCGTCGCCGCAGTCGCAATTCGCGTGGCCAAGCCGCTGGGTGCGATTTCTGCGCAGGAAGGGGCAAGAACGATCGTCCATCTTGCGACGTCGCCGGACGTTGCCGGGATGAGCGGCGGCTACTTCTACAAGTGCCGTCCGGCGACCCCGGCGAAGGAGGCGCAGAGCGACGAAGATGCGTCCCGGCTATGGGAAGAGTCCGCACGGCTCATGCGCATGGTCTCGTAGCGATGTCCGCGGAAGGCCACATACCGGCTCCGCCGGGCGATTTCGTCCTGCCCTTCGATTTGCCGATGGCCGGCGTGCGCGGGCGCATCGTGCGGCTCGACGCGGCATCGGCGCGCGCGCTATCGGCGCATGCGCTGCCGGAAAGCGCCGAGCGCGTTCTGGGCGAGGCACTGGCGCTGGCCGGCATCCTCGGATCGGCGCTCAAACTCGATGGCCGGCTGACGGTGCAGACGAAGACGAACGGCGTGCTCGACCTCGTGGCGGCCGACTACTACGGCGCGGTGGACGACAAGCCCAGGGGCGTCCGCGGCTTTGCGCGGCTGGACGAAGCGTCGTTCGGATCGCTCGGCGCTTCGCCGGACTTCGAATCGCTCATCGGCACGGGCTCCCTCGCCATTACCATCGAGCCGCGCACGGGTGGCCGGAGCTACCAGGGTATCGTCGCGCTGTCGCCGGTCGGGATCGCCGCCTCGGCGGAAGCCTATTTTGCGCAATCGGAGCAACTGCCGACGGCGATCCGCCTTGCGGCCGCGCCACTCTACGAGGCGGGAAAACCGGGACCATCCTGGCGCGCCGCGGGGATCATGTTGCAGGTCACGCCGGACGCCAAGCGCAACGAGGACGACTGGGACAGGCTCTCGATGATCCTGCGCACGACCGAGGACATCGAGTTGCTGGACACCTCGCTGTCGGCGGAGCGGCTGCTGTGGCGCCTCTTCCACGAGGATGAGGTGCGCGTGCTGCCCGCCGAGACGATCGGCTTCCGCTGCGATTGCGACCGCGAGCGGATCGCAGCCGTGCTGCGCTCCTATTCCACGGAGGAGCGCCAGGGGCTCGCCGATCCCGATGGCGTCATTCGGGCGCGCTGCGAGTTCTGCGGCACGGTGCACGAAATCGAGGCCGGCACCGCGTAGGTCAGTCTTGTCCGGACTTCGCGGCAGGGCCTGTTCTAGCCTGCCGCTTTCGCGATCACCCGGCGAAGGAATGCCTCGCAAGCAGCGAGTTGCGAGAGTGCAACGAATTCGTCGGCCTTGTGCGCCTGATCGATCGAGCCCGGACCGCAAATCACGGCGGGTATTCCGTGGCGCGCGAAGTGGCCGGCCTCCGTGCCGTAGGCCACGGTCTCGACATCGTTGGCGCCGGAAATCTCGCGCGCGAGCGCGACCGCCGGCGAATCCATGTCGAGCGCAAGGCCCGGATAGGAAGACACCACCGTCGTATCGATGGAGGCGCCGGGGGCGCCGCGCCGGTATTTCGGCAGGATCTCCTCGGATGCGATTTCCATCGCGCGATCCACGATCCTTTGCGCATCGCGGCCGGGCAGCGTCCGGCATTCCCATGTGATCGTCGCCTCGCGCGCCAGGATGTTCAACGCCGTCCCGCCGCGAACGACATTGGCCTGGGTCGTGGAGTAGGGCGGATCGAAGCGGGGATCGCGGTCCTGCTCGAGCTCCGTCCCCACGCGCGCCAGTCCGGCAATAAACTCTCCCGCCATCATCACGGCACTCGCACCCTTGTCCGGCGCGCTCGAATGGCCTTCGAGGCCGCGGCAGCGCGTCCTGACGGCGGTGCCGCCCTTGTGCGCGCCGACCACCTTCATCAGCGTCGGCTCGCCCACGATGCAGAGCGATGGTTTCACGCCGGCGGCGGCCAGATCGTCGAGCAATCCGGACACGCCAATGCAGCCGACCTCTTCGTCGTAGGAGAGCGCGAAGTGGATGGGGCGTTTCAGTGCTGCTTCGGCAATTCCCGGGACGAGCGACAGCGCCGTGCCGATAAAGCCCTTCATGTCGCTCGCGCCCCGGCCATAAAGCCTGTCGTCCCGGACCGCGGCCGCGAAGGGATCGCTTGTCCAGTCCTGGCCGTCGACGGGAACGACATCGGTGTGGCCGGAGAACACGAAGCCGCCGTCGCCCTCGGGACCGAGCGTGGCGAACAGATTCGCCTTGCCGCCGCCGGCATCGTAGGAGCGGCGGCAGCGCGCGCCATGCCTCTCCAGCCAGGACTGCACCCAGTCGATGAGCTCCAGGTTCGAGCCGCGGCTTGTCGTATCGAACGAAATCAGCTTGCGGGTGAGGTCGAGAGCGTTCATGCGGCCGTCATCCTTCGAGACTCGTTCGGTGCCCAATGCCGGAATCGCACTGCAGGATGCCGATCTTCGGGCGGCGCGTCACCCTCGGTAATAGGCATCGGCGCGCGTCCGAAAGCGCGGCGCGCGGCGCCGATGACCTACCCATCCACGCTCGAGGCCGGATTGCCGATCACGCTCAGGAATTCGCGCCGGGTCAGCGGGTTCTTGCGGAACTCGCCATGCATGGACGACGTGACCATGCTGACGCCGGTCTTGTGGACGCCGCGAGTGGTCATGCATTGATGCGTTGCCTCGATCACCACGGCCACGCCCTTCGGCTCGAGCACCTTCTGTATGCAGTGCGCGATCTGGGCGTTCATCTTCTCCTGGACCTGGAAGCGGCGGGCATAGGTGTCGACGACGCGCGCGAGCTTGGAAATGCCCACCACCTTGCTGGTCGGCAAATATCCGATATGGACGCGGCCGATGATCGGCGCCATGTGATGCTCGCAATGCGACTCGAAGCGGATGTCCTTCAGCACGACCATGTCGTCGTAGCCTTCGACTTCCTCGAAGGTCCGCTGCAGGAATTCCTCCGGATCCTCGCCATAGCCGGAAAACCAGTCTTCATAGGCACGGGCGACTCGCGCCGGCGTGTCGCGCAATCCTTCGCGTGCGGGATCGTCTCCCGCCCAGCGCAGCAGCGTGCGGATGGCGGCTTCCGCTTCCTCTCGGGAAGGTTTCGGCTCCGCTGGAGCTATGCGTCCCGTGCAGAAACTCGGCGCTTTGACGACGTCGGACATCTCGGTCTCACTGAAAGCGGGCGTACGTCCGGATAACGCCCCATCGGACGGCCGGGATCAACCCGCGGAACCCCGTGGCTCTAGTGAATCTGGCGACGCTCGTGCGGGCTTTCAAGCAGGAAGGCCGGAATTTCCGCCTCGAATGCCTCGCCCGAGGCGGTCTTCATATTGTAATGGCCCACCATGCAGCCGGACGAAGTGGGCAGCGGGCATCCGCTGGTATACTGGAATTTCTCGCCGGGCGGGATCACGGGCTGCGCTCCCACAACGCCGGGACCGCTCACTTCCTTGACGCGGCCCAGCGCATCGGTGATGTGCCAGTAGCGCGAGAGAAGCTGAACCGGCTCGGCGCCCCTGTTCTCGATCATCACGGTATAGGACCAGAGATACTGGCCGCCATCGGGATCGGATTGATCGTCAAGGAACGCCGGTTTTACCGCCACCTTGATGCCGCGAGTCATCCGTTCGTACATGGGCCGATTATCGCCCGGGCCATTCGCGGTTCAAGCATCGCGTCCGGCATCCGCTGCATTGTGAGCTAGGACTGTGGCTCAACGGTCACGTTTGTCTTAACCGAGTTGGCGATGAAGCACTCTTCATGCGATCGGTGATGGATATCCGCCAGAATTCTCTCGTCCATCCCGGTTCCATCCGCGAACCGGACCCTGGGCCTCAGCACGACCCGCGCCATGCACAACTTTCCCGACTCGCACTTTTCGAGGAACCCCACTGCGTCGTCCTCATAGGATTCGACCGTGAGCCGCTTGCGGGCGCAGATGGCGAGGAACGTCAGCATGTGGCAGCTCGACAGCGACGCCACGAAAGCCTCTTCCGGATCGACGCGGCCCGAATCGCCTCCGAACGCCGGAGCGGAAGAGGCCGGCAGCGCGATCGCGCCGCCCTTGAAGCGCATTTCATGCGCGCGGTTGTAGCTGTCGTAGGTGAAATCGGCGCTGGTCCTTTTCCAGACGATCGCCGCGTGGTGTTCCGACATCGTTGCTCCCTCGTTGCGGTCACCCTCGGGTCGGATGGCCTGCTTGCACACCATTTCGCGTTCCGTGGAGACACCACAACAGGGGCGTCATCCTCCGCGGCAGCGAGAGGGAGAGGCCGGACGTCCCGAAGGTCGGCGCGACTCGATATCTCCGGCTCGCGAGATCGGCGCCTCTCGGAGCAGTTTCCCCGATGCGCGCCGAATGGCGGACGATACCGGAAATCGTAGCGCGCAAGCGACCTCGCATTCGGCAGGGCAGGGTCGCCCTCCGGGCAATCCTCCACGTCGCACCCTGGACCCGATGTCCCTGCCGGTTCGCCCGAGAGCCGGATCATGCGGCCCTGAGCGCCTGCTCCAGGTCTTCGCAGATGTCGTCCGCGTCTTCGAGGCCGACGGAGAGGCGCATCAGGCCGGGCGTGATGCCCAGCGCGGCGCGCGTGTCCGGCGAAAGACGGTGGTGCGTCGTCGTCTCGGGATGGGTAATAAGGCTCTTGGCGTCGCCCAGATTGTTCGAGATGTCGATCAGGCCGAGCGCGTCGGCCAGGCGGAACGCGGCGGCCTTTCCGCCCTCGATCTCGAAGGAAACGATGCCGCCGCCCCCGGACATCTGGGCGCGGGCGAGATCGTGCCCCGGATGGTCGCCGCGGAAGGGGTAGAGCACACGCAGCACTTTCTTCTGCGCGCCGAGAAAATCCGCAACCTTGAGCGCGTTCTCGCAATGCGCGCGCATGCGCAGATCGAGAGTCTCGAGGCTCTTCAGATGCACCCAGGCATTGAACGGGCTCATCACGGGTCCGGTATTGCGGATGAAGGCCTGCAGGCGGTCCTTGAGAAAATCCTCCCGGCAAAGCACGACCCCGCCCAGGCAGCGTCCCTGTCCGTCGATGTACTTGGTGGAGGAATGCACGACGATGTGCGCGCCCAACGTCATCGGCTTCTGCAGAGCCGGGGTCGCGAAGGCGTTGTCGACGACGAGGCGCGCGCCGTGGGCATCGGCGATTTCGGACACCGCCGCGATGTCCACGACGTCGAGCGTGGGATTGGCCGGGGTCTCGAGAAACAGCATCCTCGTTGCCGGCCGCATCGCCGCCTGCCATTGGGAAAGATCGCATCCGTCCACGAGCGTGTGCGACACGCCGAAGCGCGGCAGGATCTCGGCGATCACCGTGCGGCAGGATCCGAACATGGCTTCTGCCGCGACGATGTGATCGCCGGCCGACAGTCCTGACAGCAGCGCAGCGCTCACCGCCGCCATGCCACTGGCTGTGGCGCGGGCGGCAGGGGCGTTCTCCAGCGCGGCCATGCGCTCCTCGAACATCGCAACGGTCGGATTGGAGAACCGGCTGTACTGGTAGCCCTCGTCCTCGCCGTTGAAGCGGCCCTCCGCCTGGCCGGCGCTTTCGTAGGCGTAGCCCGACGTCAGGAACAGGGCCTCGGAGGTCTCCTGAAAGGGGGAGCGGGCCTGCCCACCCCGCACCGCCAGCGTTCTGGCGCGCCAATTTCCCGGCTTTTTGTTCGTTGCCATGGCCGCTGTGTAGCGCCTTGCCGCTGGGGGTCAAGTTTCTTAAGGTCGCGCGTCTTTCGAGGAGCCGTTGCTTTCGGCCCGCCTCAGGACGACGCAGCATCGCAATCTCGAAGGGCCATTCGCGGCATGAACACCATCAGTCATCAGACGGCGCTCATCTACATCATGGTGGTCGTGGCCGCCGCCGACGGTGCGATCAGCGACCGCGAGCTCAAGACGATCGGGGACCTTTCGAAGAATCTTCCCTGCTTTCACGATTTCGATCACGGCCGCGTGCTGGCGGTGGCGCAGGACTGCGGCGCGATCCTGCAGGAGCCCGACGGTCTGGACGCGGTCATGGGGCTGGCGAAGGCGGCGCTGCCCGATCATCTGCGCGAAACGGCCTATTGGCTTTGCCTCGAGGTTGCGCTGGCGGACAGCCGCGTGATGCTGGAGGAAATCCGCGTTATCGAAGTGATCCGCCGCACGCTCGGCATCGACCGGCTGGTGGCCGCGGCCCTCGAACGCGGCGCACGGGCGCGATACCAGGTGGGGTGAAGTGAGGCGCCTGCTGCTCCTTCGCCACGCAAAGGCGGAGCCGCACGCCGCAGACGATCACAGGCGCGCCCTCATCGACCGGGGTCGGAAGGACAGCGTGCGCATGGGACGCTTCCTGCGCGAGGCGGGCCTCGTTCCCGGCCTGGTCCTGAGCTCCGATTCCAGGCGCACCAGACAGACCATCGAGCTTGCTTTGCCGGAGATGGGCGGCAGACCGCAGGTGAAATATCTGCGTGAGCTCTACCTCGCCGAACCCGAGGTGATCTTCTCCACCGTCCGCCGCGCGCCCGATGACGCGAACACGCTTCTGATCGTGGGGCACAACCCCGGAGTCGAGCAGGCCGCCATCGCTCTCGCCGCCGTGCCGCTCGAACGGAAGCTGCGCAAGCGCTACGACGCGATGGACGAGAAATTTCCCACCTGCGCGGTCGCGGCGATCGGCTTCGACGTCCCGAAGTGGCGCGACGTCATGCCCGGGATCGGCGAGCTCGACGCCTTCGTGCGCCCGAAGGATCTGGAGGACGGGGCGTAGCGGCCGCCAAGACCGCCACGCCCCGCTGCTTGCTACGCCGGATCAGTTCTGGATCTGACGCGTCCAGGCGAACGGTCCGTAGGCGCCGTCCGTGTTGCCGTCCGCGTTCTTCGACGGATCGACCTTCATCTTCAGCCACTCCAGCGGGAATGTGCTGCCGTGGACGACGATGCGATGGAAATTGGCCACATCGTAGTTGGGGTGCGAATCCCAGTCGTCGTTCGAGCAGGGCACGGCCGTCTCTCCCGAGCCCGGATCGACCACGCAGGGAGCGCCCTGCTTGAGCGGATTGTCCGAACGGTAGGTGTGCGAATCGCCGTTGATCAGGAGGACCGGCTTGCCGAAGGCGGCGGTGCGGGCGGCCATCTCGCCGATCAGCGTCTCGTACTGCGCCAGGTGCGCCGCATCCTTGCCGTCGAGGTCCCACATGTCGGCCTGGAGCATGATCACCACGGCCTTGGCCTTCTCGGCAACGGCCTTGTCGAACGCGGCGTCGAGCCAGTGCAGGGCGGCGGCGCTGCGATTGGCGATTTCCGTGCTCTGCTCATCGCTCATCGTCGGGGCGCCGTACCAGATGTCATTGTCGTTGTTCGAGCCGCCGGGCACGTTGAGGGTCACAAAGCGGACGCCCGACATCTTGTAGGTCACGTTCTCGACATATTGGGCGTCGGTGGGAAACTGCGGATCGAAGGCCTGCGCCTGGGTCGTGACGAGGACATGGCGGCCGCCGATCGTGCGTCCGGGACGGTCGAAGAAGATGGAGCGGACGAGGGAGAGATTGTCCACCGGGTTGCCGCCCGCGTAGTCGATGAGGCGGCCCTTCGCGTCCTTCTGATAGTCGATCTGGCCGGTCTGGGCGTTGTACACGCCGCCGCCTTCGGCCGCCTTGTGGCAGTCCGTCCATTCGTTGTCGCCCGGCGTGTAGACCATCGGGTCGTCGAACGTATTCCACAGCCTGCGGATCGTGTGATCGTATTTCGCCGTGCAATACTGCTTGCCGGAATGGATGTCGCCCGCGTGCATCACGAAGGACACGTCCGGGTCGGCATTGATGGAGGCGATGAAGGCCGGCGTCGCATCGAGCTGCGCATTGTCGGTCGGGCTGGTGCCGTAGGGTGCGTCGCCGTAGATGGCGATGGTGGAAGGCACCTTGATCGCCGGCGCATGCGGCGCCGCGACGGCCATCGCGGAAACGGAGATTGCGCAGGAAGCGAGCAGAATTGCCCGCATCAGTCGTGTCATTTTGGTCATCCCCAATGGTTGAGATCGGTTCACTTCGTTCGGGCGGAGCGCGAACGCCGGGGACCATCGAGAGAGCCGGTAACAGGACGGCGACAAATGGATGAAGATTCCGCGTCGACTCGTAACGAATTCTCGCAGCACCCAACCGCCGCCCGGCAGGCGCGGATCGGTCCCCGCCGCCCTAGAGCAGCCCGGCGACCGGCGCGCGCAGAGCCTCCGGCCTCGTCGTGGGTGCGTAGCGCGCGACGACGTTGCCTGCGCGATCGACGAGGAATTTGGTGAAATTCCATTTGATGCGGCTGCCGAACAGGCCCGCCCTCTCGCGCTTCAGATAGGCGTAGAGCGGGTGCGCGCCGGGTCCGTTGACCTCGATCTTCGCGAACATCGGGAAGCTGACGCCGTAATTGACCTGGCAGAACCGGCCGATCTCGTCGGCGCTGCCCGGCTCCTGTGCGCCGAACTGGTTGCAGGGAAAGCC
>DASZQP010000018.1:0-2316 GCA_035549575.1 Rhizomicrobium sp. | reverse complement strand
GCGGCAGGCGCGTGCGCATCATGTCGCCTTCGGGCGCCTCGATCTTCACCACCTCGGCGCCGAGATCGGCCAGCAGCCGGGTGCAATGCGGGCCGGCGATCGTCGTCGTGAAATCGAGCACGCGGATCCCGGCAAGAGCGTCCGGCATCGGTCCTCCCCCATCATGGCGCGCGCGGCAGCCGCGCCGCAGCTTCACTCAGGCCCGGAAGATTGCTTTGTCGCCGCGCCGCCCGCAATGACCAACGCCCCCGCGCCGCGAAGGCGGTTGCCCGTATCGTCCGTAAAGGCGAACAATCGCGAAAAAAGCGCGCCCTACGGGAGCCGTCTTGAAAAGGAGATGGCATGAATGAGGGGTGAGCGGCGTAGGCGCCCGATGCTAGAGCGTTGGGAGAGGCGGATAGGTTGCAGGCCGGATCGGGCTGTTAGGGCTTTTGACCCTGTAAAGGAGATTTGCCGCCGCCTGCCGCCGAACGACCAGCTTGAGGCCCGGGATTTTCCGGTGACCTCGTATAGGAGTTTGGCCGGGCCGTTCACGCCCTCTTGCGCGGCGTTGGCGCGCCGCATTTGCGGGTTCCGCCGCATCCCAACGAGCGGAGCATAGCCATGTCCTTTGTCGGCGTCGATCTGCATACCAACAGCTTTACCGCCTGCCGCCGGGAAGCGGACGGGAGCGAGAGCTTTGCGAGCTTCACCCTGTCGCCGGCCGATCTGGCGCGGTTCTGCCTGGGGCTTGACGCCGACGACGAGGTCGCCTTCGAGGCGACCGGCAACAGCGCCTGGTTCCGCGACCAGGTTCTGCCGTGCGTCGGCCGGGTCGCGGTGGTCAATCCCAGCCAGTTCAAGGTGATCCGCCAGTCGGTCAAGAAGACCGACCGCAACGACGCGCGGGCGCTGGCGCTGTTCCTGGCCAAGGATATGCTGCCGGAAACGCGGGCGAAGACGCAGGCGGAGAGCGAGCTCGGCTCGCTCACCCAGACGCGCGATCTCTTGGTCAAGCAGCGCACGCGCCTGTTGAACAAGGTTCACGCCCTGCACAACCGCCACGGCATCAAGCTCAAGCGCGAGAGCCTGGCGAGCAAGAAGCGGCTGCTGGCGATCACGTCCGACCCGTTCACCCCGCTCGAATGGGTTGAGCTTGAGATCGTGCGCGACCAGGCGCTGTCGCTGAGCGAGGCGATCGGCAAGATCGACGCCCGGATCGAAGAGGCCGCCCGCGCGCTGAAGGGATATGCCAGCCTGACCTCGATCAAGGGCATCGGGCCGCGCGCCGCGGCCGTCTTCCTGTCGACGATCGGCAACATCCAGGACTTCGCCAGCGCCGACAAGCTCGCCGCCTATTTCGGCATCGTGCCGCGCGTCAGCCAGTCGAACGAGACCGACAACCGCGGGCGGATCACCAAGCGGGGAAGCCGGCTGGCCCGCACCGCGCTCGTGCAATGCACGCTGATCGCCACCCGCTACTCGCCCTATCTGAAGGCCTATTACGACCGCATCCGGCGGCGCCGCGGCAGCGGCAAGGCGATCATCGCCACCGCGCGCAAGCTGCTCGCCATCGTCTACGACACCCTCAAAAGCGGCCGCGTCTTCACCGACTTCGCCGCATTCCAGTTCCAGCCCGGCCACATCCCTGCTGGACAATCATCATAGGAGCAAGCCATGACGGAATCATACCGAATGCCTTCCGCAACATGGCGCCGATACGGGCGAAGGTGGCGACGAGCAGGTCGGTCAGGTGTGGCGGCGAGCGGCGGTTTAATCAACGGTCACCACCATGCGCTGTAGGCGACAAAGAGGCCTTTCGCGATCGCCTCGCGCGCGTTGGCAATGAACAGGAGATCGTCCTTTGCGGACGTCGGAGCGTGTTTGTCAGAGGGCCCGGAATGGGCATCAGCCCGTCTTTCGGAGCAGAGATCGCGCTCCAGACATCCAAGATCCTCGGCGGTCAAAATGACCGTGGCGTCATCGAAGCACGCCATGCGGCCACCTTTGCGGTGATAAAGCCGCTCCATCCAGCAATGCAATTCGAGGTGGTCGTCCCAGAAATGCAAAACGGAGAGATCGACCTCTCCTGGATCGAAATCGACGTCTGCCGCGACGGCTGTCGTAAAGGTAATGGCGTACATCGTTAGTCCCATGACTTCCTCTCTGGACTCATGGTGAAGGCGGTCAGCTTCGGAGCAGCGTCGCGTGCGCCCTGGCCTGGCGGAAAGGCGACGCACCGTGGTGCCGGGAGCAGCACTGACGCGGATCATCCGAATGCTCTCCGCAGCAGGGCATCGACACGGGCGAAGAAGGTGACAAGCGTCTCCGGGGTGA
>DASZQP010000017.1:0-58232 GCA_035549575.1 Rhizomicrobium sp. | reverse complement strand
AGCATCATCCGCGGCCTCGACTACTACACCGGTCCGGTGTTCGAGGCGCAGCTCACCTTTCCGGTGAAGAACGAGGACGGCGAGGAGATCGTATTCGGTTCTGTTGCGGGCGGCGGGCGCTACGACGATCTCGTCGCACGGTTTACCGGCCAGCAGGTTCCGGCGACCGGCATTTCGATCGGCGTCAGCCGGCTGCTGACGGCGCTGCGCTCGCGCGGACTCGCCGGCGATCTCGAACCGCTGATCGTGGTGCTGTCGCTCGACGAGCCGGGCCGTGCCTTCGCCACCGCGCGCGAACTGCGCGGCGCAGGCTTTCGCGCCGAGGCCTATGTCGGAACGAAGAAGTTCGGCGACCAGCTCAAATATGCCGACAGGCGCGGCGCGCGGCTCGCGATCATCGAGGGCGCGGACGAGGTCGCGAACGGCACGGTGACGATCAAGGACCTTGCCGCCGGCGCGGAGATGGCGCGGTCGGTCGAAACCCGCGCCGAATATCTCTCCGCCCGCCAGGCCCAGCTGACGATCCCGCGCGGCAGTCTGGCCGGCGAGGTCCGCAGACTGCTCGACGGAGCCGCGCCGTGAGACCCGAGGCGCATCCTTCCGCCGCTCCCGCACCCGTTCCCTCTCCTCCGCCGGGGGACAGGGGACCCTGCCGCTAGGAGGACGCGACCGTGTCGGCCTTTCCGACCTACGGACCGGATGAGATCGCGGCGCTGGATGCGCAGGCGGATGCCATCCTCGGCGTGTTCGCTGCGAATGGCTATGCGCGGCACGAATCGTCCGTGCTTCAGCCCGCCGGCATTTTTCTGGCCCGCTCGGGCGAGGAAATCCGGCGCCGCACCTTCGAGCTGACAGATCCGTCCGGCCGCGAGCTGTGCCTGAGGCCCGATCTCACCATTCCCGCCTGCAAATGGCAGGTGGACAGCGGCAATCCCTATCCCGCGCGGCTCTGCTACAACGGCCTCGCCTTCCGCCACCAGCCGCTCGAGCCGCACCGGCCGACGCAGTTCTATCAGGCCGGCGCGGAGCTTCTGGGACTGGAGGATCGCGCCGCCGCGGACGTCGAAATCATGCGTCTGGCGATAGAAACCTTGCGCGCCGCGGGCCTCGTGCGGTTCGAGATGAAGGTGGGCGATCTTGCGCTTTTCTCGGCGCTGATCGATGCGCTCGACGTGCCGGCACAGTGGCGCGGGCGGCTCAAGCGCCACTTCTGGCGCAAGGGCTATTTCGAGGCGCTCCTCGACCGGCTGACAAGCGGTGCGCGCAGCGACGCGCAGCGGCTGCTCGCCCATCTCGGCAGGCTCGAGGCCGCGGAGGCCCGCACCGCGATCGAAGGGCTCATCGACATGGTGGGCGAAGCCCCGCTCGGCGCACGGACGCGGGAGGAGATCGTCGAGCGCCTGATCGAACAGGCGGCGGACGCGGCGGCCCTGCGCCTCGATGCGAGGGTGGCGCAGACCATCGCGAGCATGCTGGCCGTCAAGGGCTCCGCGCCCGCGGCGCTCGCGGAGATTCGCGCGCTCGTGAAATCGGCGGGCGTCACGCTGGAGGCGCCGCTCGTGGCGATGGAAGCGCGGCTCGAGGCGCTCCGGTCGCTCGGCCTGGATCCGGACGCGATCGCCTTCGAGGCGCGGTTCGGCCGCAATATGGAATATTATACGGGCTTCGTCTTCGAGCTGTGGTCGAAAGACGCGGAGGGCCCCGTGCAGGTCGCCGGCGGCGGCCGCTACGACGGGCTGCTCGAGGCGCTGGGCGCCGGACGCTCCATCCCCGCGGTGGGATGCGCCATCCGGACCGAGCGCGTAATGGCGGCGCGCCGCGCCCAGGAAAGGAGCGCGGCATGACTCTCACGCTCGCCATCCCATCGAAGGGGCGGCTGCAGGAGCAGGCCGCGGCGTATCTTGCGGACGCCGGAATGCCGTTGAAGCAGTCGGCCGGCGCGCGCGGCTATCGCGCGACGCTGCAAGGCACGGACGGCGTCGATGTGCTGCTGCTGTCGGCGTCCGAAATCGCGGCGGCGCTTCTGTCGGGCGATGTTCATCTGGGCATCACCGGAGAGGACCTGCTGCGCGAGATCGCGCCGGAGATGGAATCGCGCATAGCGCTTCTGCATCCCCTCGGGTTCGGCTTCGCCGATGTCGTGGTCGCGGTTCCGCAGGCCTGGATCGACGTTTCGGCCATGTCCGACCTCGACGACGTCTGCGCGGCGTTCGTGCACCGGCACCGTCGCCGCCTGCGCATCGCGACGAAATATGTGCATCTGACCCGCGCGTTTTTCGCACACGCCGGCATAACGGACTACCGCATCGTCGAAAGCGCCGGCGCCACCGAGGGAGCGCCCACGGCCGGCACGGCAGAGGCGATCGTCGACATCACCACCACCGGCGCGACGCTGGCCGCGAACGGGCTAAAGACACTCGACGACGGCACGATATTGCAGAGCCAGGCGCAGCTGGCCGCGAGTCTGGCGGCCGGCTGGGGAGCGGGAGAGCGCGCGCGCGCGCATGCGCTCCTGTCGCGGCTCAGCGCGCGCGAACGCGCCAGGGCCGGGCACGTCATCCGAGTACGGATCGACAGCGGTTCCGAGGGGACGCTCGAGGCGCTCGCCGCCCTCGGCGTCACCGTCATGGCCCGCCCGCGCCACGAAGCGGGAGAGTATGCGCTGCTGTGCCCGCGCGAGCGGCTCATGGAAGCGGCGGACATCCTTGGGGGTGCGGGCCGGTCGGCGGCAGCCGTCCATGACGTCGACTACGTTTTTCACGACGGCGACCCCTTGAGCGGGAGGCTGGACGCGGCGCTCGCTACTGCGGCGAAACCGGGCCCGCCTTGATGTCCGCGTCGTTCAGATGCTCTTTCTTCCAGACCATCATCATGTGAATGCGGTTGCGGCCGGAGGGATGATCGAAGAAGACGAACTCCTCCAGCGGTGTGGGATCGAGCTTCCTGTATTCGCTCAGATGCAGCGCGGCCTCGGCGAAGCCGTCCGGCTGGCGCGCGGCGTTGACCCCGAAAAGATCGGCCTGGGCCTCCATGGTGCGGGTGATCGTGTTGGTGACAGGGGTCATCACCAGGAAGAAGAACGCTACCAGCCCCATCAGCACCGGCAGGCCGGCAGGGTCGTCCACGGTCCTGACGTCCCAGCTTCCTCCGAAAAGGTCGACCAGATAGCCGAACCCCCAGGCGGTGAATCCGAAGCCGAGAAGGATCACCAGCGAAATCTCGATGATGCCGGTCGTGACATGGCCCATCACGTAGTGGCCCATCTCGTGGCCGAGAACGGCGAGAATTTCGCGGTCGCTGCCACGGTTCAGGAGGTTGTCGTTCATCGATATCCGCGTGGTGCCGAACATGCCGGACACGTTCGCGGACATGCGCTTGGACTGCTTGGAGGCGTCGAACTCGTAGACGTTGTCCACGGGTATGCCTTCGGAGCGCGCCAGCGAGAGGATGTTCTGCTTCAGCGGCCCCTCGCGCAGCGGCTTGTAGTGGTTCAGGAGCGGCGAAATGAATACCGGCGCGATCGTCGCGCCCACGACGAAGAATGCGACCGTGATGAGCGTGCCCCATGCCCACCAGTAGCGCTTGCTGGCGCGGATCGCGGCGTAGACGAACGTGCCTATGATCGTGAAGACGACGAAATTCACGGCAAAGATGATTCCGAAGTCGCCGAACCATTCCATCAGGTTCTGATTGGAAAGCCCGTACTGATGCTCGCGGAAATACTCTTCGTACAGGGTCATCGGCAGCGTCAGGACGGTCGTGATCACGACATAGAGCATGATGTAGATCGGCACCTGCCAGAACCGCGAACGCGTGACGCTTTGCGCGAAATTCCTCATCCGGGCCGAGACGCGCGTGAAAAGAAGGATCGCGGAAACCGCTATGGCATACAGCGCGTCCCAAAGGATCAGCCAATATCCGCCTTCGAAATAGGAGTCGGATTTCGCGCGGGCCTCGCCGCCGACGCGCGCGAGATAGGCGTTGGTTGCCTTGTCGGGATCGAAACTCGCGGCCGACGGCGCCGGCGGCGGAAGAGGCTGAACGTCGACCGTCGTGGTCGGCGCGGCGGCCGGTGCCTGTGCGAAGGCTTCGCCCGTGAGCGGCAGGGAAAGGACGGCGAGAAGAACGAGCGTGCCAAGCCATGGCAGAGTTTTAATCATCGAATCCTCCTCCGAGCGGCTCAAGCCTAGCCAACGCACCTTGCTTTTGCCATGCGGCCCGGTTCTTTTAGGCCATGCGCCTCGCGCTCCTATTCCCGGCGCTTGCCGGACTTGCCGCTGCGGCGATGCCGCCTGCGGCGGCGTTCGCGGCGGTGCAGACATATCAGCAATGCGCCGATCTCGCGAAGTCGGACGGCCAGGCGGCTTACAATCAGGCGCTCGCGTGGCACGGTGCCGGCGGCGGTGCCGCAGCGCAGCATTGCGAAGCCCTGGCGCTCGCGCAGCTGGGCCGCTACGCGGAAGCCGCTTCGCTGTTCGACGCCCTCGGTCGGGATCGGTCCCAGCAGAACGGTGCCCGGGCCCAGTTCTTCGACCAGGCCGGAAACACCTGGCTTCTGGCGCAGGACAGCACGAAGGCCGAAGTTTCGTTTTCGAACGCGCTGATGCTGGTGCCGGACGACGTGGAAATGCTGGCCGACAGGGCGCGAGCGCGGGCGATGGGGAAGGACTGGCGCGGCGCCGATGCCGATCTAAGCGCGGCGCTTTCGCACGACCCCAACCGCGCCGATCTGCTGGTGCTGCGGGCAAGCGCTCGCCATGCGGCGGGCCGCAAGGCGGAGGCGCGCGCGGACATCGGCCGCGCACTCGATATCTTTCCGAACTATGGCGATGCCCTGGTCGAGCGCGGCGCCATGAAGTACGAGGACGGCGATGCGGCCGGCGCGCATGCCGACTGGCAGCAGGTCGTTCGCGCGGCGCCGCGATCGCGCGCGGCAGCCCTGGCCGGCGAGTATCTCACCGAGACGGAAGCGCCGCCGGCGAAGAACTGATTTCCCATTCCGCGCGCACGAATTCGTCCTGCTCCCCGGCCAAGCGGTTTGCGGCGAGGTCGGCGAATTGGCGCCGGGGCAGGAGACTCGACAGAGCCCATACCGCCATGGCGCGAACGATCGGAGAGGCGTCGGCGAGCAATGCGAACGCTACGGGCGCGAGGCTTTCGTCGCCTGTGTTGCCGATCGCGATCAACACATTGCGCACGAACCGGTCGCGGCCGATGCGCTTGACCGGCGAACCCCGAAAGACGTCGCGGAAGGCGCCATCATCGAGCCGCGCCAGGTCCGCCAGCCGCGGATTTCTCAGTTCCGCACGCGCGTGGAAGCGGGACTCGTGTGAGGCCTTTGCGAATTTGTTCCATGGACAGACGGCAAGACAATCGTCGCAGCCATAGATGCGATTGCCGATTGCACGCCGGAATTCGGGCGGGATATGGCCCTTGTACTCGATCGTGAGATAGGAAATGCATCGTCTTGCGTCGAGCTGGTAGGGTGCTGGGAAGGCGCCCGTCGGGCAGATGTCGAGACAGGCGCGGCACTGCCCGCAGTGATCGGCTTCGGGTGAATCCGGCTCCAGCTCGAGAGTGGTGAATATCGAGCCCAGGAACAGCCACGAGCCGAACTCCCGGCTGACGAGGTTGGTGTGCTTTCCTTGCCACCCCAGTCCGGCCGCCTGGGCCAGCGGTTTTTCGAGCACCGGCGCGGTATCGATGAAGACCTTTACATCCGCGCCATAGGAATCCGCAACGAATCCCGCGATGCGTTTCAGCTTCTTCTTCAGGACGTCGTGATAGTCGGCGCCCCGCGCGTAGGCGGAAATCGCGCCGAGCGCAGGATGGTTCAAGGCATCCATCGGATCGTAGTCGGGACCGTAGTTCGATCCCAGCACGACGAGACTGCGCGCCTGCGGCCACATCGCACGCGGATCGGCGCGGCGCGCGGCGTTGCGCTCCATCCAGTCCATCGTGCCGTGGCGTCCCTGTGCCAGAAAGGCCTGCAGATGCGCGGCGGCATCCCTTGGCCCCTCGGCCTTCGCGAAGCGTACGACGTCGAAACCTTCCGCCAGGGCGCGCGAGCGGATGCCGGCCTTCGGGTCAGAAATCGAGTTCTGCATAGTGCATGACCGGCGGCTGCCCGGGCAGGCGGTCGGCGAGCAGCGTGCGGAACGATGGCCGCGACTTCATGCGGACATACCATTCCGCCGCCGCCGGGTAGTCTGCCCAAGGTACTTCGCCGAAGTAGTCCAGCGCGGAAAGGTGCGCTGCGACGGCAAGGTCCGACAGGAAACACTCCCGCGCCACAAGGTTGCCGTTCTGCTCCACCGCCTTTCCGATCGCGCCAAGCGCGGCCCGCAACGCTTCGCGGCCCTGCCGGATGACGTTCATGTCGGGCGCCCCGATGGTCGGTGCACCGGTAAAACGCTGCGCCGCCTTTTCATAAAGGATCTTCCTTGTCGCGCGCTCGTTCAGCTGGCCCATTGCCCAATCGAGCCAGCGCAGTACTTCGGCACGGCGGATCGAATCGTCGGGCACAAGCGGGTGATCCGGATACCCGCCCTCCAGGTGATCGACGACGGCCCAAAGTCCGTCGCATCGCGTACCGTCCAGATCGATGAAGACCGGCAGGTGCGCCTGGGGATCCTCCGCGCCGGAAGGATCGAAGACGAGCCGCTTCTCTCCCAGCACAAGACGGGCGACACGCGACGGCGGTGAAAGAGTCAGATGAATCAGGCGGCGCATGGGCAACAATCTAATTCAAGCTGCGGGAAATATCCTAGTCATAGCCTTCAGTCCCGCGATGCCGAAGGCGATTGTGTTCATTGCCGAAATGGGTACGATCCCCGCCGTTTCGGCTGCCGCTTTGTTCCAGCCTTCAGGGGGAGTTCCATGAAATCGGTAGTGACCGCCGCATTGGCGTGCGTGTTCCTGTCGGCGCCTGCGGTCGCCGACGTTCCCGCGTGGCGTGGCTATGGTGGCAACGCCCAGCACGCGGCCCCGGCCCCGGTCAAGGGACAGAAGCTCGGGACCGTCCGCTGGACCACCCCGGTCGATCTCAATCCGGGCGGCGGCGTGCTTCTGATCCACTACGCATCTCCGATGATCACCGCGTCCAACACGGTATTGCTGCCTGTCAAGACGGGGTTTTCCGGTGGTTTCCGGATCGAGGCGCACAATGGCCGGAATGGAAAGCTGTTGTGGAAGGAGAAGACCGATTTCGTCCTCGCACCGCACGACTGGACGCCCAGCTTCCCGGCACATCTTACTCCGCAGAACAGGCTCTACTTCGCCCGCGCTGGCGGTACCGTCTCGTTCCGCGACACGCCCGATCTCAAGACCGGAGATCGCGGGCAACTCGCATTTTACGGCCTTTCGAACTATCAGGCGGACAAGTCGGTTTACAACGCCCATGTGATGATCGACACGCCCATAACGGCAGACGAGGCGGGCGACATCTATTTCGGATTCGTCGTTACGGGGTCGACGCCGCTCGGACTGAAAAGCGGTATCGCCCGCATCGGTGCCGACGGCGCCGGCACGTGGATTGCCGCGGGCAACGCGGCGAACGACGCCTCCATCACGCAAGTGGCCCAGAATTGCGCGCCCGCGATTTCCGCGGATCAATCGACCGTCTATATCGCAGTCAGCAACGGTATCCAGGGCTATCTCGTCGGCTTGGACAGTTCGACGCTGCAGCCGAAATTCAAGACCAGGCTGACAGACCCGCTCACGGGCACCGACGCGCTGATCCTCGACGATTCCTCCGCCTCGCCGACCGTCGGTCCTGACGGTGACGTCTACTACGGCGTCGTGGAAGCCCAGGCGCACAACAGCCGGGGCTGGCTCATGCATTTCAGCGGCGATCTTTCCGTAAAGAAGACGACGGGGTCGTTCGGCTGGGATGACACGGTGTCGATCGTGCCGGCTGCGGCGGTGCCCTCCTATTCGGGAAGCTCCGCCTACCTCCTGATGACGAAGTACAACAACTATTTCGGGTCCGGCTCCGGCGACGGACACAACGAAATCGCGATTCTGGATCCCAACGCGACGCAGAAGGACCGCTTCAGCAACGCGACGGTGATGAAGGAAATCCTCACAAAGCTGAATCCCACACAGGTGCCGGGCGCACCGCAGGGCGTGGTCTACGAATGGTGCATCAATTCGGCAGTCGTCGATGCGGAGGGCAAGGCGGTCATCGCCAACGCCGAGGACGGGCATACCTATCGATGGAACCTTGCGAACAATTCGCTCAAGGACGTTTCGCTCAATCAGCCGACATTCGAGGCCTACACACCGACGGAAATCGGGCCCGACGGCACGATCTACGCGATCAACGACGCGAGGCTGTACGCCCTCGGAAAGAAGTAGAAGCCGGCACGGCGCCGCAGCCTGTTCGACCTGCGGCGCCGATGGCTCCCGCTCAGAATTTCTGCCCGAACCTCAACTCGATCGTGCGCGGGCGGTTCGTGACGATATAGGGGATCGCACCGCACGTCGTGGGCGTGCATTCGGAGTAGCGGTAGAGCTGCTCGCGCTCGTCGAACGCGTTGAGCAGGGCCATTTCGACCGACCAGTTGTCCCGCTGCAGTCCCGCCGTGAAGTCGAATGATACGAAGGATGGCTGCTTGCCGAGAATGGAGCGCTCCACGGTACGCAGGTCGGCCCAGCTGCTGTCCTGGTAGACCATCGCGCCCTGGACATGTGCGTCCATGTCCATCCACGGGAAATCGTAGCGTGCCGTCATGTTCGCCTTGAACGGCGGCGTGATCGGAAGCTGCTGGCCGTCGGGCGCCTGCAGCGTGTTGGCGCAGTCGTTCGGGTCCTTGCAGTAGGGGCTCGTCAGCTCGGCGTCGTTGTAGGATGCCGCCGCGGTGAGCGTGAGACCGTCGATCGGGATCCAGTTGAAATCCGCCTCTACACCCAGGATTCGGGCCTGCCCTGCGTTCGCGATCACGGTCAGCGAGTTGGGGCCGAGGAACGAGAACTGGAAGTTCTTCCAGTCCTCCCAGTAGGCCGCGCCGTTGAACCGCATCCGGCCGTCGTCCCATGACGTCTTCCAGCCGATCTCGTAGTTGGTGAGATAGTCGGGCTTGTAGGGATCGGAGGTAATGAGGGCGTTGCGGTTCACGCCGCCCGGCCGGAAGCCTGTCGACCAGGTGGCGTAGACCATCTTGTCGTCGTCGATCCGCCAGGTGAGGTTCAGCTTGTGCGTGAAGCCGTCCTCGTTGGTGCTCTTGTCGAGATTTGTGCACGGCGTGTTCGGCACGATGGGCCCGGCAAAGCACTGCGGCTCGCCGGAGCTGAATCCCACGAGGTTGTCCCATGCCGCGCTGAAACCGAAAAATCCGACGAGGGAGTTGTCCGATTCGAATATGCGCCCGCCCGCCGTCAGCGTCAGGTCCGGGAGTATATCGTAGGACAGCTCGGCGAATGCCGCATAGTCCTTGTCGTCGCGTACCTGTTCGGTAAGCCACAGCGTGTTGGGCCAGCCGGTCACGGACAGGGCCGAGGCAAAATTGTTGATCACATAGCGCTGTTCGATGTTGTGCAGCTGCCGCTCGTAGAACACGCCCGCCACATAGCGGAAACGGCCTTCGGACGGCGAGGCGATGCGCAATTCCGCGCTTTGCTTCGAGAAGTGGTCGCGCCCGTGAATGATCTGCGTCGGATCGATCAGATTGCCGTTGTCGTCGGTGACGAACTGGCCGAGATAGCCCGGCGGCGTGGCGTAGTAGTCGTAGTAGGAATCGTAGAAATACGCGTAGTCCGAATAGTCCAGCTGCGACTTGATCTTGCGGTCCATATACGCGCCGGCGAAGGTGACGCCGAGATTGCCGATCTTGCCTTCGACGGTCAGCGCCGCCTGATACCAGGTGTCGTTGGAGAATTCCGGATTGAACTTCACGACCTCGAGATCGCCCACCGCCGGGTTGAAGGCATAGGACCCGCGCGCATTGGTTTCCTGCCCCATCAGTGTCGGCGTGATGGTCCAGTTGTTGTCGAGGTCGATCTTCAGGGCGGCGCGCGCACCGTAGATGTCGGTGTCGTTGTAGTCCTTTTTCCGGACGGCCGCGTTGGAGATCTGGATGTTGCCGACCGGGAAGGTGCGGACACCGTCCACGATTCCGCCAGCAAGGTCGGTACCGGCGACGTTGTCGATGTAGCCGGCGTCGTGCTCGTCCCATGCGACGATGCGGATCGCGGAGAAGTCGTTGAGCGGCACGTTTACATAGCCTTCGACCTGTCCGCCGAAGCCGCCGTGTTCGACGGCGTTGCCGCTGACCTGGTAGCTGGCCGAGAACTCGCTGGGGTCGGGCTTGTTGGTGATGATGCGGATGGTTCCGGCCTCGGAACTGGCTCCGTAGAGTGTCCCTTGCGGCCCGGCGAGCGCTTCGACCCGCTCGATATCGTAGATATGGACGTCGAGGGAGCCGCCGATCGTGGTGATAGGCTGCTCGTCGAGATACATGCCGACGCTGGGCTGGGAGCCGGAATGGTTTCCGTCATTTCCCGATGCGACACCGCGCATATAGACGTTCACCGAGCCGGGGCTGTTCAGGCCGCCGCCCGCGGCGTTGGACGCGAACGCGACGCTCGGCAGGAATTGCGCATAGTCGTTGAAGCTCGAGACATGCAGCTCTTCGAGCTTTTGCGTACCGAGCACCTGAATGCTCAGCGGCACCTTCTGCAAATCCTCCGATCGCTTTTGCGCCGTCACGACGACCGTTTCGATCGTCTCCGCATAGGCGCTGGTCACGCCGGTCAATGCCGTGGTCGCCAACAATGCCGTCAAGAACACCGGGCGGGCGCCCAAAGCGCCGCCGGACCTGGTCCCCCTCAATGCTCCCTCCCTCGGTTACACTGCCCGAACCCATGTCAGTCTTCTGTCGCAAAACTGTCAAGGCGGCCACAAAGTGGCGGGAATTCCGGGGCATGGATGCTTGCGCGCTAAGAGGCGCCTACGGGATCCGCAAGTGATTCGTCGGCGAAAGCCGGGACATCGGGGTAGGCGTCCAGCACGGGTCCCAGCGCATTCCGCAGCGGGTCGAGCCATTCCTCGTATTTGCGCCAGTGCTCGACCGCGGTGGTGAAGATCGGCCGCCGAACCTGCTCGGAACTCGCGGTGCGCACGGCGCGATCGTTCTCGTAGAAGCGCAGGCACGCGTCCTCGAAGGGTAGTCCGCAATACGCGAGGAGCGCGCGGATCTCGCGCTCCGGATCTGCGACCATTCTCTCGTACACGACCCGATGCACGCGCCCCGGCAGAACCGAATCGAAATGCGCCATCAGCTCCACATAGTCCCGATAGTAGCGTCCCACGTCATCGAGGTCGTAGGCAAAGGCCTGGCCGCGGGCGAAGTGCTGCTTGAAATTGGAGAAGCAGCACGCCATGGGATGACGGCGCGCATCGACGATCCTCGCGTTCGGCAGGATAAGGTGGATGAAACCCAGGTGCTGGAAATTGTTCGGCATCTTGTCAACAAAGAACGGCTTGCCGAGCTTTCGCTGGATGCGCGCGCGCTCCAGGTAGTCTTCGCCGAGTCCGGCGAAGCGTTCGACCGGCAGATCGGCGAGAATCTCGGGATAGTCGGGCGGGCGTGCCTTTTTCCCTGCGCCGTCCAGCCGGCTTACCAGAATGTTGATGTCCTGCAGTTCCATGGTGCCTTCTATGGCCGAATGCGACGACAGGATCTGCTCGATGAGGGTCGATCCGGACCGTGGCATTCCGACGACGAAGATGGGGTCCAGTGCGGGACAGCCGGAACCCCTACGCTTCGAAAGGAATTGTTCCGTGAACAGCGCCTTGGTGCGGCGCATGACGCGGGTCGTCTCGCCGGCATCGTAGTCCAGCGTCTTCCGGCGCAGCGCATTGGCCTCGGCATAGCAGGCGAACGACGCCGCATGCTCCCCGGAATCCTCGAGCGCCTTGCCGAGCGCGAACTCGAGGTGCAGGCGGTCGTCTTCGTCGATGTCCGCGCGCGCCAGTTGAGCCTTCATCGCAGCGACGTCCCCGTCGGAGAACCGGAACGTCTTGAGATTGGCCATGCTCCAATAGCTTTCGCCGAGACTGGGCTGAAGTTCGATGCTCCTTCTATAGGCAGCGATGCACTCGTCCTGGCGGCCGAGGGTCTTGAGTACATGGCCGAAGCTCATCCAGCCACGGGACATGCACGGAAAATCGGCGAGCAGGCCCCGGTAGGTTTCGGCTGCCGCCGCATACTCCCCGATGCGCACGAGTGCGGCGGCCCGCAGCGTGCGATAGCCGCCGTTCCTGGGGTCGCCGCCAAGGAGGATGTCGAGCTGCTCCAGCGCCCGCTCCGACTTGAGCTGGCGATGCAGCACCATCGCATAGTTGTAGCGCGCGGGCGTGAATCCGGGAGCGAGTTCCAGCGCGCGGGCGAGAAGGTTCTCCGCATCTTCGTATCGTCCGAGCCGGGTCCCGGTTTCCGCGAGCATGCGGATCGCCGCCACATCCGTCGGATGCGCCTTCAGGAACTCCCGCAATATCCCTTCGGCCACAGCCAGCCGGTTTTCGCAGAGCGCACCGGCGGCGCGCATCAGGACCGGATCGTGGACAGACGCCTTGATGCTGCGCGCGTAGGCGCCGGCGGCCGCACCCGCGTCCTCGAGGAGAGTGTACTGGTCGCCGAGCGCCCGCCACGCCGATGGAGAGTCAGGGTGCGTCTCGGTCAGCTTTTCCAGGATGGTGCAGGCGCCCCTGGCGTCGCCCTGGGCCGTTCGCGCGCCGGCGAGGAGCAGAAGGGCGTCGGCCTGTCCGGGAATGACCTTCAGGATTTCCCGGGCCTGCTCCTCCGCCAGAGCGGGCTTGACGGAAAGCAGCTTGCGTGCGTTCGCCAATGCCACGGCAAGCGAACCGCCAGGCGGGTCGCGCGACTGGTCCATTCGCCGATCAAAGGGACGGGCCGTGTCTCTGTCAACGCCGCGCGCCGCGGTCGCGCAATATCTCGCGCGCGGCGTTGTGGCCTGGCGCGCCGCTGACCCCGCCCCCCGGATGCGTACCCGAGCCGCACATGTAAAGTCCGGGAATGGGACTGCGGTAGTTCCCGTGACCCAGCACCGGCCGCGCCGAATAGAGCTGATCGAGACTGAGCGCCCCGTGCATGATGTCGCCACCGACGAGGCCAAAGGTCCGTTCGAGGTCGAGCGGCGAAAGGATCTGGCGGCCCAGCACCGATGCCTTGAAGCCGGGCGCGAATTTGTCGACGGTCGCAATCATGTGGTCGGCGACCGTTTCGCGATAGTCGTCCCAGGATCTCCCGCCGGAGAGCTCGGGCTGCACCTGCTGACAGAACAGGCTGGCCACATGCTGCCCCTGGGGCGCGAGGCTGTCGTCGAGCGTGGAGGGAATCAGCATTTCTACGATGGGCTCGGCCGACCAGCCATTCTCGCGCGCCGTAAGATACGCGCGGTCCATGTATTCGAGCGACGGCGCCATGATGATGCCCGCCGTCAAGTGGTCGCCAGCCTCGGGCTTGCAGGAAAAGCGCGGAAGCGCGCTCAGGGCCACGTTCATGCGGAACGTTCCGGAGCCGCAACGGTAGTGTTCTATCCGCTCTCGGAAATCGCGAGGCAGCATGCCCGTATCGAGGAGCTTCAGAAACAGCAGTTTCGGATTGAGGTTCGAGGCGACGACCGGCGCGCGGAAGACGCCGCCGGATTCGGTCGCAACGCCCGCTGCGCGGCCGTTTTCTATGATCGCCTCTTTCACCGGTGACTCGGTTCGGATGTCGACGCCTATCGCGCGGCACGCCTTCGCCATGGCCTGCGTGATGGAGCCCATGCCGCCGATGGCGTGGCCCCACGCCCCCTTCCTGCCGTTCACCTCGCCGAGCACGTGATGCAACAGCACATAGCCCGAGCCCGGGGTGTAGGGACTGGCGTAGTTTCCGACCACCCCATCGAAACCGTAGACCGCCTTGATCGGCGCGCTTTCGAACCAGCCATCGAGATAATCGCCGGCCGATTGCGCGAATAGGGCGAGCAGATCGCGCCGCGCCGGCATGGAGAGCTTCGCAAACGGGCCGGCCTGTCCCGCGGCCTTGAGCATCTCGGGAATGGCGGCGAACCAGCCGACATCGGTCACGTTCGGTGGAGTTTCGAGCATGAGGCCGCGAATGATTGCCGCTATCTCCTCGAGGCGGTCGCCGTAGGGCCCGATCATCTCGGCATCGTTCGCGGAGAATTTGGCGACGCTTTGCCTGGTGCGCCCCTCGCCCGTCTCAAGATAGTCGCGCTCGTTCAGTGGCAGGAAGTTCTGCACCCTTCGCTCGACCACCCGCAGCCCGTGCCCTGGGAGGTCCATATCGCGAACGATCTTCGGATTCAGAAGCGAGACGGTGTAGCTCGCCACGGAATTGCGGAAGCCGGGATGGAATTCCTCCGTCACTGCAGCTCCGCCCACGACGCCGCGCCGTTCGAGAACCGTTACCTTCAGTCCCGCCCGCGCCAGATAGAAGGCGCAGACAAGGCCATTGTGGCCCGCACCGATGACGACGGCGTCGCAGGTGTTCATGATACCCCGGCTATTTCACGCACCAGTCGAGGCCGCTGCCGGCAACGACGAATTCCTGTCCGCGAAGATGCGCGGAGCGGCCGGCAACGTAGCGTCCCGGGCGGTCGGCGCGCCAGTGGTCGGGATTGGGCAAGATCGCCGCAAGCCGTGCGGCCTGCGCGCGCGTCAGATGCTTCGCGTCGGTTCCGAAATAGGATTCGGCTGCCGCCTCTGCGCCGTAGTTGCCGTGGCCCCAGTCCACGAGATTGAGATAGGCCGTCAGGATTCGCTTCTTGGGCCACAGCGCCTCGATGAGCACGGTCAGATAGGCCTCCACCCCCTTGCGGATCCAGCTCCGTGCGGACACGAGAAACAGGGTGCGTGCGGTCTGCTGGCTGATCGTGCTGGCACCGCGCAGCGGCTTTTCGGGATGGCGCTTGTGCTCCGCCATCGCTTTCTCGATCCCCTTCCAGTCGAAGCCGTGATGCGCGCAGAAATTCTGATCCTCCGCGCCGATTACCGCCCGGGGCAGTGCCCGGGAGATCTCATCGTACGGCCGCCAGGAATATTTCACCGGCTGGAGCGTGACCGCGTCGATCAGCATCTGCGGCGTCCCCGGTATGGGCACGAAACGGAACACAAGCAGAAGTATCACCGGAACGGGCAGCGCGAGGAACACGAGCACCGCCAGCACGCGCCGGATCCACGGGGTGCGCGTGCCGCCGCGGCCGAACCAGAACCAGCGGAGAGTTTTCGCCATCGGGGCCAACTACATCAGAGCGCAGCGCCCCGCAACCGCAGCGCATTGGCGATCACCGAGACCGAGCTCAGGCTCATCGCGGCGGCGGCGATCATCGGCGAGAGCAGCCACCCGGTGAGAGGATGGAGAACGCCGGCCGCCACCGGGATCCCGAGCGCGTTGTAGGCGAAGGCGAAGAACAGGTTCTGCTTCATGTTGGCGAGTGCCAATTTCGCCAGCCGGCGTGCGCGCACCAGCGCGGCGAGGTCGCCGCGAAGCAGAGTGAGCCCCGCAGTCTCGATGGCCGCGTCCGATCCCGTTCCCATGGCGATGGAGACGTCGGCCGCGGCGAGCGCCGGCGCATCGTTCACGCCGTCTCCTGCGAAGGCGACGACATGGCCTTCATGCTGGAGTCGCGCCACGAGCGCTGTCTTGCCTTCCGGCGTCATGCCCGCTGCGATTGAATCGAGGCCTGCCTCGTGAGCAATGGCGCGCGCCGTCGCATCCGCATCGCCCGTCGCCATGGTGATCGCCAGGCCGCTTTCGCGCAGCCGTGCGAGCATGTCGCGCGCATTGTCCTTCAGCGTGTCCCGTGCCGCGACGAGACCAATGGCCGTTCCGGCGCGGGCCACGAAGATCGCGGTAGCGCCCTGACGGCGCAGCGCGCCGGCCTCGGCGGCGAGCGGGCCGACGTCCACCTGTTCGGATGAGAGCAATTCGGCCCGCCCCACGAGCACGGTTTCGCCGGCAACGGTTGCCTTCAGGCCCTGTCCCGTCACGCTTGCGAAGTCGCGGACCTCCGGCAGGTCGAGCGAGCGCTCCGAAGCGGCTTGCGTAATTGCACGGGCGAGGGGATGAGCGCTCCTGCTTTCGAGCGCCGCGGCGAGGGCCAGGACCTCGCCCTCCTGCCCGCCCGGCGCCGCGCGGACGGCGACGAGCCTGGGCCTGCCTTCGGTGACCGTGCCGGTCTTGTCGATGACGAGTGTGTCGGCGGCAGCGAACCGCTCGAGCGATGTTGCGTTGCGCACCAGCACGCCGGCCTGCGCTCCCTTGCCGACGGCCACCATAACCGACATCGGTGTCGCCAATCCCAATGCGCAGGGGCAGGCGATGATGAGCACGCTGACTGCCGCGATGAGCGCATAGTTGAAGGCCGGCTCCGGGCCAAAGACGTACCATGCTGCGAACGCCGCGATGGCCACGCCCACGACCGCAGGCACGAACCATGCCGCGACGGAGTCGGCCAGAGCCTGGGTGGGCGCCCGGCTGCGCTGAGCTTCGCTGACGAGCGCCACGATCTTGGCAAGCATCGTGTCCGAGCCAACGTGCTCCGCGCGCATGACGAGCGCGCCGTCTCCATTGAGCGTGCCGCCGGTCACCGCATCGCCCGCGCGCTTTGTGACCGGTATCGACTCGCCGGTGAGCATGGATTCGTCCACCGCGCTCTGTCCGTCGATCACGATACCGTCGGTGGGTACGCTCTCGCCCGGAGCAACTTCAAGGACATCTCCCGCCAGCACGTCGGCGAGCGGCACGTCTTCGACACCCTCGGCGCCGCGACGCCGAACCTTCTTTGGGGACAGGTCGAGCAGCGCGCGCACCGCGGCACCGGTGTGGGCGCGCGCGCGCAGCTCGAGCACCTGACCGAGCAGCACAAGCGTGACGATCACCGCGGCGGCCTCGAAATAGACCGGCGGCGCGCCCATCGCGCCATGAAATGCTTCCGGCACAAGCCCAGGCGCGACAAGGGCGACAAGGCTGTAGAGAAACGACACCCCGACGCCGAGACCGATCAGCGTAAACATGTTGGCGCGCCCGGAGATCGCACCCGCCCAGCCGCGTGCAAAGAACGGTGCTGCTGCCCACAGCACGACGGGTGCCGACAGCGCGGCCTCCGTCCATTCCCGAAAGCCGGGATTCAGCGTTCCCTCCAGAACGCCCGCACTGCCGAGCATGGCCAGCGCGAATACCGGAAGGCTCAACGCGAGCGAAACGAGAAATCGACGCCGCATGTCGCGGTATTCGCTCTCGTCCCGGCCGGCCGCCGGATCGACCGGCTCGAGCGCCATGCCGCAGATCGGGCAAGCGCCCGGCCCCATCTGCCGGACCTCGGGATGCATCGGGCAGGTGTAGAGCACAGCGGATGCCGTCCTGGACTCTTCGCTCGTCTCCGGCGAAAGGTACTTCGCCGGTTCGGCACGGAATTTTTCGAGGCAGCGCGTGCTGCAGAAGACGTAGTCCGTGTCCCGATGGCGCAAATGCCGGCCCGCTGCGCGCGCTCCGGCAGTATCGACGTCCATCCCGCAGACAGGATCGCGTGCCTTCTCACTTTCCATAGCGGCCGAACAATTCGACGAGTTCGGAAAATTTCTGTGTCTGATCCCCGGCGTTGCCGGATTCGATGGCATGCGCAACGCAATGCGCGGCGTGGTTCTTGAGCACGTTTTCCTCCACTCGGCGGAGCGCGGATTTCACCGCCTGGATCTGATTGAGGATGTCGATGCAGTAGCGGTCTTCCTCGACCATGCGCGCCACGCCGCGCACCTGGCCCTCGATGCGGGCCAGTCGCGAGAGCAATGTCCGGTTTGCCTGCGCCAAAACGCCCTCCGCCGTTGCGGCATACCCCATAGGGGTATATAGGATGCAGACGATCCCTTGCAAGCTGCGGTTCAAATATGAAGGCGAATATCCGTCCGGGCGGAGTCTTGGCAGTGCTGCTGTTTCTCTCGGGGCCGGTGTGCGCCCAGACAGGGGGCGGCATGCCCGAAATGCCCGGCATGGACCCGGCTGGCATGCACGACATGAGCGGCATGGGGATGGCGGCGACCGGCATTCTCGGTGCTTACCCCATGTCGCGCGATGCGTCGGGCACGAGCTGGCAGCCGGACGCGGCTGGCCATCACGGCATTCACGCCATGCTCGGCGATTGGATGGTGATGATGCACGCCACGCTCCTGGGTGTGTATGACAGCCAGAGCGGGCCGCGTGGCGGTACACAGTGGTTCTCGGCCGGCATGCTGATGGGTGCGGCGCGCCGCGATTTCGGAGAAGACGATACGCTCAATCTGCGGCTGATGCTCAGCCCGGATCCGTTCATGGGCCGCGCGGGCTATCCGCTCCTGCTCGCGACGGGGGAAACGGCGGACGGCACGACACCGCTGATCGACCGCCAGCATCCACACGATCTGGTCATGGAGATGGCAGCCTCCTACAGCCACGCGCTGTCGCGGGATGACAGCGCCTTCGTCTATTTCGGCTATCCGGGCGAGCCTGCGCTCGGGCCGACCGCCTTCATGCACCGCGCCTCCGCAATGGACGATCCTGCGGCTCCGATCACCCATCACTGGCTGGACTCCACCCACATCACCTTCGGCGTGGCGACATTGGGACTTGTCCATGACGACTGGAAGCTCGAAGTCTCGCAGTTCACCGGGCGCGAGCCGGACCAGTTCCGCTTCGATTTCGATCCCGCGCGGTTCGACAGCACCGCGGCGCGGGTTTCGTGGAATCCGACCGAGAACTGGTCGCTTCAGGCGTCCTGGGGATTTCTGAAAAGTCCCGAACAGCTTGCACCGGCGATCAACGAGACTCGCTACACCGCCAGCGCGACCTATGCGCGGCCGCTGGGCGAGAGCGGTTCGTTCGCCGCGACGCTGGCCTGGGGCCGCAAGCAGCTCAGCGATGGCGCAGGGCTCGACGGCGTACTGCTCGAAGGCGAATACAAGCCCGATGGCGACTGGACGATCTTCGCGCGCGGCGAGGTGGAAGACAATGAAGAGCTCTTTGCCGCGGGACGGACCGTGACGGTCGGCGAGGTGTCACTTGGCGCGATCCGAGACTGGCCCCTGGCCGAACACCTGTCCTTTGGCGTGGGCGGGCTCTACGCCTTCGACTTCGTGCCGCCGGATGCGCCCGCCTATGGCGGCGGCCCACATGGCGCGATGCTGTTCGTGCGGCTGCGCGCACTGTGAGGAAGCGATAGTCTATCCCCGATTCCCTCGGGGCCTTCGATGAACGACATCCTGAACGCGATCTGGCTTGGCATAATTGAAGGCCTGACGGAATTCCTGCCCGTATCCTCCACCGCCCACCTTCTGGTAACGGAACGGCTGCTCGGCCTCGGCAAGGACGACTGGGAAGCGTTTACGGTCGTCATCCAGTTCGGGGCGGTGCTCTCCGTGGTCGCGGTCTATTGGAGGAAGATCTGGGACGTCGTAGCCGGCCTGTTCGGCGATCCGAAGGCGCGGCACTTCGCGCTGGCGGTCATTGTCGCGTTCCTGCCGTCGGCGGTGCTGGGCGTGCTTCTGATCAAGGTGATCAACGGATTTCTGCTGGACCCCGCGCGCGCGATGCCGGTGATCGCGGCAACCTGGATCGGCGGCGGCATCGTGATCCTCGTCCTCGAGCGCATCGCGCCGAAGCCGCGCTACACCGACCCCGATACGCTGCCGCTGTCGAAGGCGTTCCAGATCGGGCTCTGCCAGTGTCTGGCGCTGATACCGGGCGTATCGCGCTCGGGGGCCACGATCCTCGGCGGCGAACTGCTCGGCGTCGAGCGCAAGGCCGGCGCCGCCTTCACCTTCTATCTGGCGGTGCCGACGATGCTCGGCGCCTCCGTGTTCGAGCTCTACAAGCATCACGCGGCGCTCAGCGCGGCCAATGTCGGGAACATGGCGGTCGGCTTCGCCGTGTCGTTCGCCGTTGCATTTGTCGTGGTGAAGACATTCATCGCCTTCGTCGGGCGCTACGGCCTTGCGCCCTTCGGCTGGTACCGGATCGCGACGGGCGTTGCGCTTATCGCCCTGCTGACACGCGGCTGGTAGCGACTTCCTCGAACTGCCCGCGCGCGCGATAGCGCCAGAGGTAGGAAGGGATCACCGCTTCGACGGAGTCGGGAGCGATGCCGAGGTCGCGCAGGCCGAGCGCGCCTTCGCTCACGACATTGTCGGACCGCAGGAGCGTCACCTGGTCCATGGTGAGGATCGGATCGACCGGCAGGACGATCGAGGGGATCTGCAGGAAGAACGCCTTTGCCGAGGCGAGGAAGAACGGCACGGGCACGAGCAGGCGCCGCCGCCCGATTTCGCGCAGCATGATCTCCATCAGTTCCCGGAAGGTGTAGATGTTCGGCCCGCCGAGCTCGTATGTCCTTCCGCGCGTTCCGGGGTCCTGGACACAGCGCGCGATGGCGCCCGCGACATCGCCGACGAACACGGGCTGGAATCGGGTGCGGCCGCCGCCGATCAGAGGGAGCGCCGGCAGCATGCGCGCGAGCCAGGCGAACTTGTTGAAGAAGCTGTCTTCCGGCCCGAAGACGAGGGAAGGGCGAAGGATGGCGGCGGCGGAAAACGCCTCGCGCACCGCCTGTTCGCCCTCGCCCTTGGTGGCGGCATATTGCGAGGCCGCATTTGCATCGGCGCCGATCGCCGAGACGTGGACCAGGGACCGAAGGCCCGCGGCGCGGGCCGCCGACGCGATGTTGCGCGCCGCTTCGACGTGAACATTCGCGAAGCTCTGCTCGCCACGCTGGAAAAGAATGCCGGCGAGATTGACCGCGGCTTCCGCCCCGTGCAGCGCGGACGCCACCTGTTCGGGATCGAGCGCGTTGCAGCGCACCGGCTGGATCTGTCCGACATGCCCCATGGGAAGGAGAAAGAACGCGCTCGCCGGATGGCGCACGGCGACACGGATGCGATAGCCGGCCCGTGCGAGCGCGCGGACCGCGTGGCGTCCGACGAAGCCGGAACCGCCGAATACCGTGACCAGTCGGGAGGAGGGGACGGGAACGCCGCTCATGAAATCGATGCCCGGAATCTGCACCGCCGTCTTACCCAAGGGGCGGGCCAGCGCAAAGGCCAAATCTGGACCGCACGGCTAATCCGCGACGTAACGGCGCTCGCCCGTCGCGGGTTCCTGCCAGACGCGCACCGGCACGCCGGTTTCGCCGTCGACGAAGCGCTCCTCCGTCGCCACCCAGCCGGCGCCGGGCGCCTCGGTCTCGATCGGCTTGTAGCGCACCCGTTCGAGGAGCGTTCCCAGCAGAACCAGAAGGCCGAAGGCGAGGGGCCCGAAGCCGGCGGCCGACTGGGCGCCCAGCAGCAGCGCGGCCCCAGTCAGCGCACAGATCGCGCCGAATGCGATCAGCGCCTTACGCAGCATGGCCGCCGTCCTGCTCGAGCACGACCGCTGTGCCATAGGCGACGATCTCGCTCATGTACTGGCCGATCTCGGAGGAGTCGAAGCGCATCATGACGACGGCATTGGCGCCCATCTGCGTGGCGTTCTTGACCAGCCGGTCGACGGCCTGCCGCCGCGTTTCCTCGAGAAGCTGGGTGTATTCGTGAATCTCTCCGCCCACGATGGAGCGAAGCCCCGCAACGATGTTGCCTCCGAGTCCCCGCGAGCGCACGACGACGCCGAAGACCTGTCCCAGGGTTTTCGTCCGGCGGTAGCCGGGCACCGTTTCCGTCGTAGCGACAAGCATCCAGGCCTCCCTCGAATTGCCACATTATATGGGAAGAGCCGGGCGGAGTTTTAGGGGCCCCGGCCGCCGGGACGAATTCCCAGGGTTTGACAGGGTTTCGCGGCGCCTCTAAACCTCCCCACCCCAAGCCCGTGCCCAGATGGCGGAATTGGTAGACGCACTAGTTTCAGGTACTAGCGCTTCACGGCGTGGAGGTTCGAGTCCTCTTCTGGGCACCAGTTTTTCGGGCCGCTCCGGCTCGCGCGCGCCCGGCCCCTCTTTTTCCGCCGGCTTCCTCAAGCCGAAAGGCGGCCCGATCGCGGAACGATCTTCTTTTTTTTCGACCGGGTCCCGCTGCCCGCCGCCCTGAGGCCTTCGACGCTACGGCAGGCGGGCATCCGCCGGTGTGAACCGGGCTAGCACCGCACCTTCGCTTCGCCACGGCGCGCCGCGGATCTCCGGGGCCGTTCGCCGGCGCCTTCCGGCCGCGCGAGACAGGTTCCTCCCGGATTCCGCCCGGATGCGCGCAAGCCCGCACCCCTGCGCCTGTATGTGCCTGCGCCGCTGCGTCCTGCGGGCACGCGCCCGTGCATCCACCTCACACTTTTGTTCGTCCTTGGGCGGACATGGGAACGGACAGGGAACATGTCAAGGGGGAGATTGAAAAATATTGGCGGTTATGCGGGACTTGACTGGCCACGCCATGTTAGGCATGAAATCCTACCAAGAGGATTGGTGGGGTCAAGTCCATGACAAGCAGGAATCTGCGGAAGGTCTTAGAAAGCCTGGCTTTCTGGATCGCGATTATTGGCGCGCTGGCGCAGATCGCCGTCGCCGCTATTGGGCGGCTGTAGCGTGCGCGCTGTTGCTATGCGCCCCGATCAGTCAGGCGCAGGCTTTAGTGGGTCGGAGTAATCTCGCCCTCGCAATTCATAATAGCGCCGGTAGCAAGGCGAGAGGCGCACAACGGAGTCGTATAGGACTGCCCAAAAACGTCATCGTAGGTAAATGTGACGCGCAGAGTAATGGCGCGGTTGGTAGCCAAAAGTTTGTTGAAATCTGCCTCATTCATTTCTTCCAAGGATATCGTAGTGGCGTTTTGGGTATCCTCCGGGGAGATGGTTACGGGGCTGCTTTCTTTCCCGTACTCCGCCGTTACGGGGAATTTTCCGACGATTTCCAGTTGGGCACTTTGGCGCACATTCAGCGCAAGGCCGTGCCCGGTGTTTTTGAACCACCAGCCCCAAAACACACGCCCATTGCCAGCCATTTTTACAGCAATGGGTTTCCACACAATTTGAGAATTGGCCGCGTTGGCGTCGGGAACGTTGCTTGGTGGACCACTGAAACTGATGACAGGTCGGTTGGCCTTCCTATTGTCCATCATGGTGCAATAGAAGATTTTGTCGCCGTACAAAGCGGTGGCGAAAGTAAGAAACACCAATCCAATAGTGACCTTTTCGCGAAACGCGCGCTTATCATCGGCGGCATTTTGTTCGCGATCATTAGTCTTAAGTTGGTCAGCGATGGCGTTGATCGCAGCGACAATATCGGCGTCGTGCTTATCTTCGTCGCGTTCGTGCTTTTTCAATTCGGCGCGTTCCTTTTTCTCTATGGAACTGATGCCATCCCCGCCCTTTTTCATGGCCCCGTTTCAGCATCCCCTGATGGCTTCCGCGAAGATATCACGGTTCAATCTGTTGTTGTACCGGAACTGCGCTTCCGCGATGTAGAGCGGCAGGTATTTGCGGCCAACCTTATGGTAGGAGCCGACAATCGAGCGTTTTACGAGGCTCCAGAAGCCTTCAATTGTGTTCGTGTGGATAGCGCCGACCACATAACGGTGGCTGGAGTGCATGACGCTGTCGTGCGAGTATTCGTCCAATCCGTGATAGCCTCGATGCTCGTCTGTCGCGAGCAAGCTAACGTCAGTGCTGACGGTCTCGCGGACAAAGGCCTTCATGGCATCGCCGGTTACCCGCTCCAGAACGCGGGCGACTACGTTGCCCTTGCGCTCTACAGCACCGATCACGCCGGTCTTGTTGGAAATGCCGCGCTTGTGGTTATGCCGACCGTGCTGGTTCTTGCCATTGCCGCCGATATAGGTCTCGTCAACCTCGACAATGCCCATGAGCTTGCGGAAATCTTCTTTCGCGAGCGCAGCGCGGATGCGCTGGCACATATAGTGCGCGGTTTTGTAGGAGCCGAAGCCCATGACGCGCATGACCTGAAGCGCGGAAATGCCCTTTTTGCTGGTCAGCATCATGTGGATCACGCGAAACCAATCCCGCAGGGGTTTGTTGGTGTTTTCAAAGATGGTCCCGGCGATATGGGAGAACCGATAGCCACTATCAGGAGCGCAGGAATAGCACTGCCACTTGAAGGCCATCGTACCCACCTCAAACACCTTGTCAGAGCCGCAGCGCGGGCAGCGGACGCCGACCGGCCAGCGGTAGCGGACCAGATAGGCAGCACAGGCTTCCTCGGTCGGGAAAGCCGCTTCCCATTGTTTGATGGTCATTTGGTGAATGCGCTTGGTGGTCTTGGCCATGGCCCTACGTCCCTTTCGATAGAGGGACTATAGGGATGAATTCTCTACCAGTCAAGTCCGGGATAATCGCCAAAATATTTCCGACAACTTATCGGTTAGCAGGGGCCGGAAGAGGCGGGTACGGCGCTCAGCCGTAGCGGGGCGCGCGCTTCTCCAGGAACGCCTTCATCGCTTCCTCGAAATCCGGACCGCGGCCGCACAGCATCTGCGCGCGTTCCTCCAGGTCGATCACGGCGCGAAGATCGCCGATCCTGAGCGAGGTGTTCAGCGTCTCCTTGGTCATGCGCAGTCCGAACGGCGCGGTGCGCAGCATCGGATCGACGAATTCCGCCGCCGCCGCCTCCAGCTCCTCGTCGGGAACGGCTTTGGAGACGAGCCCCACGCGCTCGGCACGCGCGGCATCGATGAAGCTGCCCGTGTACATCAGCTCCGCCGCGATCCCCAGCCCCACGATGCGCGGCAGGAAATAGGTGAGGCCAAGCTCGCAGCCGGATCGCCCCAGCGCCACGAACGCGTCGTTCATGCGCGCCGACGCGCCCGCGATGCGGATGTCCGCCGCCAGCGCGAAGGCGAAGCCGCCGCCGCAGGCCGGTCCGTGGACGAGGGCCACGATCGGCTGCGGGCAGGCGCGCATCAGCTCGACGATGTCGAAGAGATGGTCGCCCGGACGCGACCGTCCCGCACCGTCGGGCGTGCGGTCCCCGCCGGGCGCGGTGTATTCCTTGATGTCGAGACCGGCGCAGAAGGCACGCCCCGCGCCGCGCATCACCACGACGCGCACCTCGTGGTCCTGCTTCAGGCCGCGAAAATAGGCGCAGAGCTCCCGCGTCATCGTGCCGGTGATGGTGTTGAGACGGTCCGGCCGGTTGAGCGTGAGCCAGTCCACCCGTCCGCGGCGCTCGACGATCAGGGTTTCCATCAGGCGCGCAGGGCCTCGGGCGGTTCCGCGAAGCGCGGGATCAGGTGCTCGCCGGCAAGGCGGATGCTGGTTTTCACCGCCTCGTGCGGGATCGCGCCGAACTGCATCAGGCAGAGCAGGCGGTCGGTGCCGATGGAGTCGTATTTCGCGGCCTTGGCGCGGCAATGGTCCGGATCGCCGATGATGACGGAGTCGAGCGCCTCCAGCGTCTCGTGCGCCTCCTCGTTGGAAACATGCTCGCCCTTCGCCATGCGCTTTAGCAGCGCGATCACGGGGACCTCGCCGGGCGCGATGTCGAGGCTGGTGGGATCGGCGCCCGAGAGGGCGGCGATCTCGCTCGCCGATTTGCGCACCAGATGCGGGTTCATGCCCGCGCGGATCGCGTCGTACCAGATATTGCGCGGCACCTTGAACGCGATGGGCGCGTAATGGACGTACCAGAGCGCCGACCAGGCGGCGCCGTTCGCGATCGCCTGCTTGCGCGACTCCGCGACATGCACGAAGGTGAAGACGCCCTTCTGGCGGTTGGGCAGGTGTCCCGCCGGCTTGCCGCAAGCGGCCAGGCCGGCATCGTATTCGTCGAGCAGGGCCTTCATCAGGCTCACCGGGCTCAGCAGCGTGGTGCCGAGAACGCCGACGCCGAGCTCGCCCGCCATGCGGAAGGAATCCGGGCTGCTGGCGGTCTGCCAGATGCGCGGATGCGGCTTCTGCAGCGGGCGCGGCACGATCTCGCGTTCCGGCATCTTGAAGAGCGCGCTGTCCCAGCCGAAGGTCTTTTCGCTCCACATCTTGGGGATCATCGTGATCGCCTCGCGCAGCTCTTCGCGCGCGGTTTCGGGATCGACGCCGAAGGTCTCCCATTCCTTTCCCCCGGATTTCGCAAGGCCGAGCTCGAAGCGGCCGTTGCTGAAGATGTCGAGCGTCGCGCCGCGCTCCGCCACGCGCAGCGGCCCGTTGATGCGGAACGGCGCGAGCACGCCGGCGTGTCCGACGCGGAGCCTGCCCGTGTTCATCGCGATGGCCGTGAGCACCAGCTCTGGCGCGGCGCTGTAGCTGAATTCCGGCGCGCCGTGATGCTCGACCTGCCACCAGACCTCGAAGCCGGCCCTGTCGGCGGCGCGCGCCTCCTCGATCGTGTCCGCCAGCAGCGCGCGTTCCTGTTCCGGCGTGGAGATGTCGGCTCGCTGGATCTCGCAGAAGATGTCGAATTTCACCAAATGCTCCTGTCAGAAGACGGCGATGGGGTTGACGGGCGAGCCGGTGCCGCGCGCGATGCGAAGCGGCGCCACCGCGAGGAAGAATTCCCAGCGCTGCTCCGCCGCGCAGGCCTGCTCCAGCCCGGCGAGATGGAGATTGTCCAGCAGGTGCAGCCCCATTCCGCCGAGCGCGCACATGTGCACCGGGATGCGCCAGCCCTCGATCGGGCGGACCGGCGGCGATGGATCGTGCACCGCGTCCGAGCCGAGCACCGCGATGCGGCGCTCGTGCAGCCAAGCGATGCAGCCGGGATCGAGTCCGGCGAGCGCGTATTCCTCGCCCGGCCTGTGCGGCTGGTGACGCTTCTGCGCGTCGCGGCCCACGGAGACGAGAAGGATGTCGCCTTCGCCGACGGCGACCTTCTGCGCCGCCGCCGCCGCGCCGAGCTCTTCCGCCGTCACGGGCCGGTCGAGCGCGACGAAGGGCTCGCCGCGAAGCCTCGGGATGTCGAGGAGGACGCCGCGTCCGGCGATGCCGTCCCTTGCCGCCATGATCGAATTCCGCCGCGCGCCGGTGGAGCGCACGTCGGTCGCGGGGTGGCCGTTGTACATCCTGCCTTCGACGAAGACGTGGCAGAGCGCGTCGATGTGGCTCGATGCCAGCCCGTGATAGGCGATGCCGATGAAATCGAGGGAGACCTCCAGTCCCGGCACGCCATGGGCGCAGGGATCGTCGCCGCCCATGACGATGTGATGCAGAGCGGGAGTCGGATTCTCCGGCCCAGGCATCACGGGGAAATCGCGCGCGCAGCTCACCTGCCTGCCGGTCTTCACCAGCCTGCCCGCGGCCGCGACGCGCTCGGGCGTGAGATAGTTGAGCGTGCCGCGCTCGTCGTCCTCGCCCCAGCGGCCCCAGTTCGAAACCTGCTCGAACAGGCGGCGCATGTCCTCTTTCGTGATCGGGCCCGGCACGGCGCTATTCCCCGGCGGACTTCAGGAGCGCTTCATTCGCCTTGGAATGGCGCTGGCCCGGGTTGAGCTCGATGAGCTCGATGAGATTGCCGTTCGGGTCGTAGCAGCAGCAGCTTCCCACCAGGCCGAGTTCGGGATGCGGCCCGAACATGTCGCGGGTGAAGCGCACGCCCTTCGCGGAGAGATCGGCATGGGCGGCATGGACGTTCCGGGTGCGGAAGGCGATGATGCGCGGCACGGTTCCCGGCGCCACGGGGATTTCGGCGAACGCCGCCCTCGGTTCGAGCCACTCGATGAGGTCGAGCATGGGGCCTTCGGGGTCCGCGGGAAGGTTCATCAGCACGCCGCGGCCTTTCGCGCGCTTCATGCCGAACAGCGTGGCCACGAAATCCGGCCATTCGACGTTGCGCCGGTCGTTCAGCACCTCGAAGCCGAGCAGCCTGTAGAAGGCGATGGATTCGTCGAGGTCGCGGACATTGATCACCGTGTGATAGAAATGCCGAAGAGACCAGCTTTCGCTCATCCGCAACCATCCCTCCCGTGCCGCTCGATGCGGCGGCCTTCAGGTAATATAACAAGCGTTATACAAAATGGCAATCGCCGCCGGGGCCGGTGCCGCGGAACGTTCCCGGCGGGCGCCGGCGCTCCCGTGCGCCGCGCCCCGCGGCGGCGGCGGTTGATCCCTTGCGCCGCCACGGGCATTGTCCGCGCCGAACCCGCCGCCGGAGCTCCCGTCCCGCATGCCGAAAAAAGTCGATCACGCCGAACGCCGGGAGGCGTTTCTCCGCGCGGCCTACAGGGTCATCAAGAAAGAGGGATTTGCCGGCGTCACCGTTCGTTCCGTCGCGCGGGAGGCCGGCTTCACCACCGGCGCGCTCGTCCACTATGTCGACTCGATGGACCAGCTCCTCGTGGAAGCGTCGGAGTTCGCCGCGCGCGAGGTTCGCGACAAGATGCTGGCGGCCGAGGCGCTTGAAGACCCGATGACCTCGCTGCGCGAGGTTCTCTATCTCGCGCTTCCCAGCGACGAGGACAAGCGCGGCAACTGGAACTATTTCCTCGGCTTCTGGGAGCGCTCCGTCCACAACGAGGCGGTCCGCAGGATGACGCATCTGCGCTACGCCGAATGGCTCAAGCGGACGGCGCGGCTGATCCGCCGCGCGCAGGCGGCGGGCGACATCGCCGCCGATCTCGACGTGAAGCAGGCGGCGCGGGCCTGCGTCGCCCTGATCGACGGCATCGCCATCCAGGTGCTGCGGTCGGGCCAGCCGCTGGCGCCGCGGGAGCAGCGCGCGCTCGTCGATGCGTGGATCGCGCTCTGGCTCCGGCCCGCGCGCGCGGCGGCTAGCCGGCCATCACGCCGCCGTCGATGACGAGTTCGGTCCCGGTGACGAAGCGCGCCTCGTCGGACGCGAGGAAGACCACGCCCCTGGCGATGTCGTCCGGTGTCCCGGCGAAGCCCACCGGCGTGGCGGCGGCGGACGCGGCGCGCGCGGCGGCCATCGCGTCGCGATAGCGTTCCGCATCGGCGGGAAGCGCGCCGCCGTTTGCCATCTTCGCCCAGATCGGAGTCTCGATCGCGCCGGGATGAACGGAGTTGACGCGCACGTTGTTGGCGGCCTGCGCGCATTCCAGCGCAACGGCCTTGGTGAACAGGCGAACGCCGCCCTTGCTTGCGCAATAGGCGGAAAGCCCGGCGATGCCCTTGAGCCCGGCGACCGAGGAAATGTTGACGATCGCGCCGTTGCCCGACTTCTCCAGCAGCGGCATCGCAAGCCTGGTGCCGAGAAAGACGCCGTCGAGATTCACGGCAAGCTGGCGCCGCCAGGTCTCGTATGCCGTGGCGGCGAGGGGCGCTGCGATGCAGAGCCCCGCGTTGTTCACCAGCACGTGAAGCCGGTCGAGCCCGGCCAGAACGGCGGTCCAGGACTCTTCGCTGGTGACGTCGTGGGGGTGAAATCTCGCGCTGCCGCCCTCCGCGGCGATGAGCGCGCAGGTCTTGTCCGCTCCATCCGCGTCGATGTCGGTGACGATCACCCGCGCGCCTTCCTTCGCCATGGCGACGGCGCAGGCCCTGCCGATTCCGCTCGCGGCGCCCGTCACCAGCGCGAGCCTTCCGTTCAGCCTGCCCATTGCCTTCTCCAATGCGCTGCGGCGAAGGCCGCGATCTCGGCGATGGCGCGGTCCGCCTCGGGCAGCACGGGATGGAACATGTGCCAGACGTGGATCATCCCGCGATAGATGCCGAGCGTGCAATGCACGCCCGACAGCCGCGCCGCGGCGTGGATCGCGCGGGCGTCGTCGAGAAGCACCTCGTCGCTGCCCACATGGACGAGGAGCGGCGGAAGCCCGGCGAGATCGCCGTAGAGCGGCGAGGCGAAGGGGTGCCACGCGCTCGTCCCCGCGAGGTAGGCGTCCGCCATCTCCTTCAGCGCGCGCCGCGTCAGCATCGGATCGCGGCCGGCGCAGCCGTCGAAGCTCGCGGCGGTGCAGGTCATGTCGGCCCAGGGACTCACCGCGAAGGCACAGGCCGGAAGCTCCACGCGCTCGTGGCGCAGCGCCAGCAGCGTGGCGAGCGCGAGTCCGCCGCCCGCCGACTCCCCGCCGATGGCGATGTCGGCGCCCCGGTAGCCCTCCGCGAGCAGCGCGCGATAGGCTTTCACCGCATCCTCGACGGCCGCGGGAAAGGGATGTTCCGGCGCAAGGCGGTAATCCACGCTGGCGACACGCGCCTCGCTCTTGAGCGCGAACGCGGTGGTGAACGGCCGCGACCCGGCGGGATTGCCGAGGACATAGCCGCCGCCGTGGAGATGGAGCAGGACCGGCCTTTCCGCCGCCCCGGCCGGGACGATCCACTCCACGCCGACGCCGCCCAGCTCGCCGGGCGCGATGGCGATCCCCTCCGGCGCGACGAAGGCCTGCGCGAACTTTTCCGCCTGCGCGCGCCGCTCCATGAACGGCATGTCCGGGCTGATCAGCCCTGCCAGCATCCGTCTGACCTGATCGATTGGCTTTTCTTCGTTCATCGGACGGCTCACAGGTATCGGTGGAGATGGTGTTCGCCGGCAAGCTGGATGCTGCGCATCACTTCGGCGTGCGGTATCCGGCCGAACTGCATCATGCACATCATCCGGTCGGTCCCGATCCGGCGATAGCCCTCGAACTTGCGCGCGCAGTGGTCGGGATCGCCGATGACGATGGAATCGATCGGCTCCAGCAATTCGTGCGCTTCCTCCCTTGAGACGGGCTCGCCGCGCGCCATGCGCTTGATGGCCGAGACGATCGGCGTGTCGCCTTCCTCCGGCGTGAGCACGGTCGGATCCCTGCCGTCCTCTCCGATGATGTCGAGCTTGTACTGGTCCGAGCTCTGCGAATTGGGATGGGCCGCCGACCGGAAGAGCGAGAAATAGCTGGACAGGGGCACCTGGAAGTTCTTCGGCCCGGACAGCACATACCAGAGGGCGGACCAGGCCGCGCCGTTCTCGATCGCCTGCCTGCGCGACTCGGCGACATGGACGAAGGTGAACACGGCCTTCTGGCGGTTGGTGAAATGGCCGACCGGCGCGGTGCATTCCGCAAGACCGGCCTCGTATTCGCGCAGCATCGCGTCCATGGACGACACGGGATTGAGGATGGTGAGCGCGAGAAGCCCCACGCCGCGCCGGCCGGCCATGCGGAAGGATTTGGGGCTGCCCGCGGTCTGCCAGAGCGGAGGATGCGGGCGCTGGACCGGATGCGGCGTGATGGAGCGGCGCGGGATGGTGATGTACGGGCTCTTCCACTGGAATTCACTCTGCGTCCACATTCCGGGAAGCATTTCGAACAGTTCCTGATATTCCTCGGCCGAGGTGCCGGGGTCCGCGCCGAATGTGGCCCATTCCTTTCCGCCGGATACGGCCAGGCCGACCTCGAGCCGTCCGTTGCTCATGATGTCGAGCGTCGCCGTGCGCGCGGCGATTCGCATCGGGTGATTGACCCGGTGGCGGCCGATGATCCCGGAATGGCCGATGCGGATCTGCCGCGTGGTCAGCGCGACGGCGGCGAGCCAGAGATCGGGCGCGGAGCTGTAGCTGAATTCCGGCGTCGCATTGTGCTCGACCTGCCACCAGGTGCCGAATCCGCAGCGGTCGGCGAGCTGCGCCTGCGCGAGCGTGTCCCGGTAGAGCACCTGCTCGTGATCGACCGGCCAGGGTTTCGCCATCTGCACCTCGTAGAACATGTCGAATTTCATGCAGCGGCATCCGGCTGGCTTCCCCTCATCGTGTAACAGCCGTTATAATTCCCTTCAACGGTTTTCGGCCTCCCGCGGGGACCCGCGGCGCGGGCCTGCCTATTGCGCTGCAGCGAACGCTGCGCGCGGCGCGCCGCGGAATACCGGCTCCGGCAGCCGCGGACGCGCATGTTGCAAACTTATCGCGCGGCGCGCCCATCGCACGCGGGAGCGATTGCATAAATTGTAACGCATGTTATATTTTAACGCACCGAGGTTCGGCCTGGCGACGCCGGGGAAAAAGCGCAAGCCGGCCCAAGACCAGCGAAGGGGAGAGACATGCGCGCACGGATTGGGACCGCCCTCATGGGGGCCGCGGGAATCTGCCTGTTCGCGAGCGGCGCGCTCGCCCAGATCGAGACCGTGGTTGTGACGGCGGAAAAGCGCGCCGAGGATCCGCAGAAGGTGCCGGTCGCCATCACCGCGCTGAACGGCAGCGAGCTGGACCAGCACGGAACCGTCGGCTTCAAGGAGTTGAGCGCCCAGGTCCCCTCGCTCCGGTTCGGTTCGGGCGTGACCGGCGGCGAGAACGTCATCACCATGCGCGGCCTCGGCAGCCAGAACACCACGCCCGGCGGCGACTCGCCGGTCGCCTACAGCGTGGACGGCGTGTATCTGCAGCGCACGACCTCCGTCGATCCGGAGTTCTACGACATCAACCGCATCGAGGCGCTGCGCGGACCGCAGGGCACGCTGTACGGCCGCAACTCCGTCGGCGGCTCCATCAACGTCGTCACCAACAGGCCGGACGACACCTTCGCCGGCGCCGTGGACGCGCTGGGCGGGGACTATGCGGCGCGAATCTTCCGCGGCTGGGTCACCGGCCCGATCGTCGACGACGGCGATTTCCAGATCCTGTTCCGGCTGACCGGCGTGTCGTCGCAGCACGACGGCTATTCGGACAATCTCTCCTCCAGTCCGATCGCCAACAAGGATCCCAACAACCAGGACTACCAGATGGGCCGCGGCCAGATCCTGGTGAACTTCAATTCGAAGGTGAACCTCCTCCTGACCGCGAGCGGCAGCCAGGACACGGGCCTGCTCTCGCCGAACACCGCCTGGTGGGAGCAGCCTGCGCGCTACATCGGCGGCGTATCGCCGATCCTTCCCGGTTCGGCGTGCGATTTCTCCACACAGGCGAAATTCGATCCGTGGACGTTCTGCCACGACGCCCGCGAGAAGGCCTACAACACGGTCACGAGCTATTCCGGCACGCTCAACTGGGATCTGGGCGGCATCGCGTTCACCTCGGTCACCGGCTACGCGACCAGCAATGTGTTCCAGTCGAGCGACGGGGACGGTTCCGAAGCGCCGATCGCGCGCGGCGGAAAGTGGCTGCTGCGCCAGCACCAGATTTCGGAAGAGGCGCGGCTCGCCTCCCAGGACAGCGACACCGATCCGCTGAAATGGATCGCGGGCCTGTATTATTTCTGGTCCGACAATTTCGAGGATTTCTCCTACATCGACACCGGCTTCAACGACGTATTCCCGATTCCGGGGATCTTCGACACGTTCAAATATTTCAACCACGGGCACACGGCGACGCGCTCCTACGCGCCGTTCGGTCAGATCGACTACGACCTGGCCAAGACCTCGCTCGGCATCCCGCTGACGGTCACCCTCGGCGCGCGCTACAGCGCCGACAACAAGTACGGCTACAGCTTCCTCGACTACGAGCTGCCTTTCCTCTGTCCGCCGCCGACCCACACCTGCCTCACCTACACCACGCCCTTCGACAAGAGCTGGGCGCAATGGACGGGCAAGGCGGGCGTTTCGTACCAGGCGAACGACAATCTGATGATCTACGCCTCGGCGTCGCGCGGCTATCTCGCCGGCGGCAACATCGTCGGCCTGGCCAACATCTACGATCCGGAGAGCATGTGGTCGTACGAGGCGGGCCTCAAGTCGCGCTTTCTCGACGGAAGGGCGCAGCTCAACGTCGCGGCCTATCACGAAGAGATCAAGGGATTGCAGGTGTTCATCCAGAGCGCCACGCAGTCCGGCATTAACAATGTCGACGGCCTGACCCAGGTGAACGGCCTCGAGACGGAGTTCGCCTTCGTGCCGAGCGACGACTGGAAGCTCAACGCCACGCTGACGCTGACCAGCGCCCATTACGGCGAGTATTTCACGGTGGACAACCGCTTCGGCGTGCCTCCCGCCGGCTGCGTCTTCGGCGCCGGCGGCAACGAGTGCAACTTCAAGGGCAACGACCTGAACCAGACGCCGCCCTACAGCCTCGACCTCGGCCTGCAGTACACCTTCCACACCGCGTGGGGCACGATCACGCCGCGCGTGGACACCTATCTGTCCGGCGAGGTGCAGTTCCTGCCCGACAACTATTTCACCTCGACGCAGAAGGCCTACAGCAAGACCGACATCAACGTGTCGTGGGTCAGCACGAGCGGGAAGTACACCGGCGACATCTTCGTCAGGAACATCGAGGACAACGCCGTGATCTCCAACGACGGGCTGCAGTCGATCACGCTGGGCCAGCAGGTGCTCGAGCCGGACAATTTCGTCTACTACCCGCCGCGCACGTTCGGCGTTCGTCTCGGCTACAGGTTCGGCGGCTGAGGGGCGGGGCGGCGGCGGCAAGGGGAGGCCGCCGCCGGCACCGGACATTCGCCTTCCTCGGCCGGCGCAGCCGGCCGGACTCGCGCTCCGGTTACTTGCCGGTACCCGCCCTGCAGGCGGGGACGGTGAAGGCCGGAACGGAACCCCGGCGCGGGCCGTCCTGACAGGGGCGCCCCGTGCGGCTATAGTGCGGCCGTTGCGGGTTCCCTCGTGACCTTGGGCAACGCCACGAGCGATCCGGTTGCAGGCGCGGAGGATCGCGGATGACCATCAAGAACCCGATCGAGTGGAGCGGCGCGCGTCTGGTCGATGCCGCGCATATCGTCCGCTCCGCCGGTCATTCGCTGCACCACATTCAGGACACGATCCACGCCCCGGCCCCTGCGGTCCGGCGCATCCGGCTGGCCGACCTTCGCGATGCGCTGGCGAAGGGCGTGGACGATTTCGGCGCATACCGCAGCGACGTGCTGTTCCTCTGCACGATCTATCCGGCAATCGGCCTCGTCCTGGCGCGCGTCGCGGCCGGCATGAATCTCATTCCGCTGCTGTTCCCGCTGGCGTCGGGCTTCGCCATCGTCGGCCCGTTCGCGGCCGTCGGGCTTTACGAGATGAGCCGGCAGCGCGAGCGCGGCGCGCAGGTGCGCTGGATCAACGCCTTCGACGTGTTCAGGGCTCCCGCGGTCGGCGCCATCGCCGTCCTCGGCCTGCTGCTGATTTCGATCTTTCTGGCGTGGATCGCCGCCGCCTGGCTGATCTATCAGAACACCCTCGGACCGGACCTGCCGCTGTCCGCCGGAGCATTCGTCGGCGACGTGTTCCGCACGGCCGCGGGCCGGACGATGATCGCGGTGGGAATCGGCACGGGATTCCTGTTCGCCCTGGTCGCGATGACGATCAGCCTGGTGTCGTTCCCGCTTCTTCTGGACCGCGACACCGGGCTCGACACGGCGGTCAACACGTCGATCCGCGCCGTCGTCGAAAATCCCGTTCCGATGGCGGCATGGGGCCTGATCGTGGCCGGCGCGCTGCTGCTGGGCTCGATCCCGCTGTTCGTCGGCCTTGCCGTCGCCGTGCCCATACTCGGCCACGCGACATGGCATCTTTACCGCAAGCTGGTGGCGTGAGGGCGCCGCGGCGGATCCCTATACGAATTCCACCTTCAGGATCTCGTAGCTCCGCGCGCCGCCGGGAGCGGCGACCTCGACCGTGTCGCCCTTGCTCTTGCCGATGAGCGCGCGCGCGATCGGCGAGGAGATCGAGATGCGGCCCTTCTTCGCGTCCGCCTCGTGGTCGCCGACGATCTGGTATTTCTTCTTCTGGTCGGTGTCCTCGTCGACCAGCGTGACCGTGGCGCCGAACTTGACCGTGTTGCCGGAAAGGCGCGAGACGTCGATCACGTCGGCGCGGCCGATGAGGTCCTCCAGCTCGATCACGCGGCCCTCGATGAAGGCCTGGCGTTCCTTGGCGGCGTGGTATTCGGCGTTCTCCGACAGGTCGCCATGCGCCCGCGCCTCCGAGATCATCCGGATGATCGCCGGACGCTCGACGGATTTGAGCTGGTTGACCTCGTTCTCGAGCAGCCTGTAGCCCTCGGCGGTCATCGGAATGCGTTCCATAGCGTGTCCTTCAGAATCGCAATGACGCTCCATCGGCCTTGAGACTTCTCTCGGCCGGTCCGGAGATCATCAAGCTTTACTTAAACTCTTGCCATAACTGGCTTATTTCGCGTCCCACAATGGGCGGATACCGCTCAAGAATATGACTGGAGCGGGGCAACTTCAAGAGAGCCCTCCCGCAGGGCCGCGATGGCCTCCGTGGCGGCCACGGCCCCTGCCATGGTCGTGTAGTAGGGAACCTTCATCGTCACCGCCGTGCGCCGGATCGACGCGGAATCGGCCAGCGCCTGAACGCCTTCGGTCGTGTTGAAGATCAGCTGCACCTCGCCGTTCTTGATGGCGTCGACGATGTGCGGCCGGCCCTCCAGCACCTTGTTGATCCGGGTGACGGGAAGGCCGGCCTCGTCCAGCGCCTTGGCGGTTCCGCGCGTGGCGATCAGCCTGAAACCCATCCCGACCAGGGCGCGGGCGGGGGCGATGACGTCCGGCTTGTCGGATTCCTTGAGCGAGACGAATACCGTGCCCTGTGTCGGAAGGCGGTGCCCGGCGCCGATCTGGCTCTTGGCAAAGGCGCGGCCGAAATTCTCGTCCAGCCCCATGACCTCGCCGGTCGAGCGCATTTCCGGCCCCAGCACGGCGTCGACGCCGGGAAAGCGCGCGAAGGGCATGACCGCTTCCTTGACCGAGATGTGCTTCGGCGCGGGCTTGCGCAAATGGAACGAGGCGAGCGTCTCCCCCGCCATGACGCGCGCGGCGATGGCGGCGACCGGAACGCCGATGGCCTTGGCCACGAAGGGCACCGTGCGGCTTGCGCGCGGATTGACCTCCAGCACGTAGATGTCCGTGCCCTGCACGGCATATTGCACGTTCATCAGGCCGCGCACCTTCAGCGCGCGCGCCATGGCGATCGTCTGCCGCTCGATCTCGGCGATGGTCGCCGGCGGAAGCGAATGGGGCGGAAGCGAGCACGCGCTGTCGCCGGAATGCACGCCGGCCTCCTCGATGTGCTCCATGATGCCGGCGATGAAGACATCGCCCGCCGCGTCGCAGATCGCATCGACGTCGATCTCGATGGCGCGGTGCAGGAAGCCGTCGATCAGGACGGGGTTGTCGCCGGAGATCCGGAACAGCTCGCCGGACGCGACCTGCGCGCGCAGCTGCGCCTCGTCGGGGACGACCACCATGCCGCGCCCGCCGAGCACGTAGGACGGCCGCAGGATCACCGGATAGCCGATCCGGCGCGCCGCCTCTATCGCCTGATCCGCCGTCATCGCGGTGGCGTTGCGCGGCTGCTTGAGCCCGAGATCGTTCAGAAGGGCCTGGAAGCGCTTGCGGTCCTCGGCCAGGTCGATGGCGTCCGCGCTGGTGCCGAGGATCGGCACGCCGGCCTCGACCAGCCGGTTCGCGAGCTTGAGCGGGGTCTGTCCGCCGAACTGCACGATCACGCCGGCAAGCGTGCCTTTCGACTGCTCGACGCGCACGATTTCGAGCACGTCTTCCGCCGTCAGCGGCTCGAAATAGAGCCGGTCGGAGGTGTCGTAGTCGGTCGAGACGGTCTCCGGATTGCAGTTGACCATGATGGTCTCGAACCCCCGCTCCGACAGCGCGAAGGCGGCGTGACAGCAGCAATAGTCGAACTCGATGCCCTGGCCGATGCGGTTCGGCCCGCCGCCGAGGATGACGATCTTCCTCTTGTCCGTCGGGTTGCTCTCGCATTCGGCCCTGCCGCCGAAGGGGGTCTCGTAGGTCGAATACATGTAGGGCGTGAGCGCGCGGAACTCCGCCGCGCAGGTGTCGATGCGCTTGAACACCGGATGCACGCCGAGCGCGGCGCGCGCGGCGCGAACCGCCTCCTCCCTCATTCCCGCCAGCTTCGCCAGCCGCGCATCGGAGAATCCCATCTGCTTGAGCCGCAGCATGCCCGCGGCATCGCCGGGCAGGCCGTTCGTGCGGACGCCGGCCTCGCATTGGAGGATCGACTCGATCTCGCCGAGGAACCAGGGATCGTATTTCGTGATCGCCGCGATCTCCTCCGCCGGGAAGCCGAGGCGCATGGCCTGGGCCACGACGCGCAGCCGGTCCGGCGTGGCGCGGCCGAGGGCGGCGCGGATCGCGGTCTCGTCGGCGGGAAGGTCGATCTCGTCGAGGCCGGTCAGCCCCGTTTCCATCGAGCGCAGCGCCTTCTGCAGCGACTCCGCGAAGGTGCGGCCGATGGCCATCGCCTCGCCGACCGATTTCATCGAGGTGGTAAGCAGCGGCTCCGCGCCCGGGAACTTCTCGAAGGCGAAGCGCGGAATCTTGGTCACCACATAGTCGATGGCGGGCTCGAAGGAGGCCGGTGTCGCCTTGGTGATGTCGTTCTCCAGCTCGTCGAGCGTGTAGCCGACCGCCAGCTTCGCCGCGACCTTGGCGATGGGAAAGCCCGTCGCCTTCGACGCCAGCGCCGAGGAGCGCGACACGCGCGGGTTCATCTCGATCACCACCATGCGCCCGTCGGCGGGATTGATCGCGAACTGCACGTTCGAGCCGCCCGTCTCCACGCCGATCTCGCGCAGGACCGCGATCGAGGCGTTGCGCATGCGCTGGTATTCCTTGTCGGTCAGGGTCAGCGCCGGCGCGACGGTGATGGAATCGCCGGTGTGCACGCCCATGGCGTCCACATTCTCGATGGAGCAGACGATGATGGCGTTGTCGGCGCGGTCGCGCACGACCTCCATCTCGAACTCCTTCCAGCCGAGAACGGATTCCTCGATCAGCACCTCGTTGGTGGGCGAGGCTTCGAGGCCGCGCTGCACGATGTCGAAGAATTCCTCGCGGTTGTAGGCGATGCCGCCGCCGGTTCCGCCGAGCGTGAAGCTGGGCCGGATCACGGCGGGAAGCCCCACCAGCTTCAGCGCCTCCTTGGCATGGGTCTGCGAATGCGGCGCCAGCCCCATCACCGGATTGTTCCTGTCGTCGTAGAGGAAGTTTCCCTCCGCGTCCTTCAGGTGGCGCAGCTCGCCCTTGAGCGTCACGCCCCTGGGCACGTCGAGGCCGATCTTCATCATCGCCCGGCGGAAGAGCTCGCGGTCCTCCGCCTTGTCGATGGCCTCCGCGCTCGCGCCGATCAGCTCGACGTCGTATTTCTCCAGCGTGCCGCGCTTGCGCAGGGAGAGCGCGGTGTTGAGCGCGGTCTGCCCGCCCATGGTGGGCAGCAGGGCGAAGACGCGGCCGGCGGGCACGTTCGCCCGCTCGCGCGCGATGATCTGCTCGACGAAGCCGGGCGTAATCGGCTCGACATAGGTGGCGTCGGCAAGCGCCGGATCGGTCATGATCGTGGCGGGGTTGGAGTTCACCAGCACCACGCGATAGCCCTCTTCGCGCAGCGCCTTGCAGGCCTGCACCCCGGAATAGTCGAACTCGCATGCCTGGCCGATGACGATGGGCCCCGCGCCGATGATGAGGACGGTGTGGATATCGGTGCGTTTGGGCATCGTCTCTCGCGCGAACGGCCGCGCGCGCGGTGCGCCCGTGGACCGGCCGAATTGCAGGTTAAGGGGACTGTCTAGCGCCGAGTCGGGGGCAGGGCAAGGAATTAAGCGGAGGAGAAAGCGTAATTACGCGGCGCGGGCCAGACGCTGCATCTCCTGGGTGAATTGGAAGCACAATTGCTCGCCCTCTTCTGGCGGCAGCCATTTCGCCATGTTCGGAAAAACGGTCTGCCACATGCGGGCGTCGCGTTCGGACCAGGGCATCTTTTCCGCAGCGCGCGCCTTGTCGAGCAGCGCATGAAGCCTCAACCGGATCACATTCGGATCGGGTGTCGTGCTGCGCTTGGGCGGCTGCATCCGGTCCTCGCCGGAGCCGAAAAGACTGCCCTGCGCCGGCGAATGCCCGAAAAGATCACTCTCGTTCGTCATCAGCTTCTTGTGCCGCTTCCTGCGGTTGAGGCGCGAAATGCAGCGCCTCGCGGCTGAGCGAATCGCGCAAAGCCGCATCGAGAACTCTATCGGCCTGCCCGAACAGTTCAATCAATTCGGCAATGCGTCCACAGATGTCGCGGAATTCGCGGAAAAACGCCCGATCTACCGTCGAGCCTTTCCGCGCCTCCAGCCAGCGCGGCAACACGCGATAGCCGCTGACGGAAAAGTTCCAGACTGCTTGCGGCAGGCCGGTCACGCGCCCGCTGCCGTCCTCGCAAAGCGAAAGCGCCTCGCCAACCAGATCGGCTTCGGCCAAAGGACCGCGCGGGCGATTTTCGAGACGCACGAAATCGGCCCGCTCGATGGCCCCGCGCGGTTCGCGCGCAAAGGTTTCTACGCCGCGGATTTCGCGGCCGATGCGGACCGCGTCCAGAAACACCTCGTGATGCAGCGGAAATACGACATGCGGAAACGTGTCTTCCAGATCTTCGGCGAAGCGCCGCGTGTAGGATGACGCGGAGAGTATGCAGAGAATCGCATCGAAGGCATCTTCGGCCGGGACGGCTGCGCCATAGGTCGCGGACAAGCCATCGAGGAGCGCCGGGACAATGTTTGGCGCATTCACTTCCGGCCGGCGATCGTAAAGAGGAAAGGCGTAACCACCACGTCCACTAAACGCGTGATAGTCCGGAATTAGACCATGGCACCAAACTGCTGGGCCCTTTCCGGTGCCAAATGGCATCGCATATAGGCCGACGTTCTCTTCGCCCCAGACCTTCTGCAACTCAGGCCGTGGACGGTCGATAAATTTTTCCTGATTGTAAAGCGACCTGCGATCAAGAGCGCGATAGCCAACCGATCGAATACTACCTTCGGATAAAGGTAGCGCTTGTGCCACGCTATACGGACGCGCTGCCGTAGGTGAGAACGCCTCACGCGCCTCTGCTGCATTCATTTCGCGAAACTCGCGTAACCGCTGAATCAAGATCGCGGGTGAAGTCGAATAAACAAAATGGTCGCGCTTGGTTTGAATACCGCTGCGTGCAAAGAAGAAACTCTCGCTCAAATTTATCCATTCTCCTGTTTGGAATGGAGCGGGGCGAAAATCGTCCAGCAAACCACGTTCGATTGCCACAGCGTTGGGCATCGTTCCTGCATCCGCACGCGCTCGCAAACGCTTGAACTTGTCATTCCGCGAGAAAAGATTGTCGGACCAGCTATCGTTGTAAAAGACCTTGGCCAACTCCCCATCCTGCTGACCGCCATCTGCGATCGCTACGGTAATTGCCGTTCCTACCTTGATGTTAAAGACACCTTGATCGCCGTCTGCGTCGGCACGTTCTCCTGTGCGCACATCGCCACGCAAATCGAATATTTCGATCCGGTCGAAGCGCTCGCGCATCATCTTGCGCAGGCCCGCATAGGGCCAGCCCGTGAGGAATTTGCGGTTGGTGATGAACGCGATGACCCCTCGCTGTGGCGCATTCTCCGCCTCGAACAGTTTCCAGATCGCCCAGCGCCAGAAGGCGACGGACAGTTCGGGAAAGGTGTTGAGTTGATTGCCGTGCCCCGCGTCGCGCACCGGCGCCTTGAGATCGTCCCACAGCCCGTCCATCCAGTCGCCCACAAGCGTGTGGTTCTCGCCCTCCTCGAGGCGGCGATAGGGCGGATTGCCGATGATGGCGAGGATTTCCTGACGGCTCTTGATCCTGTCGGCTTCGCGATGTTCCTCGGCAATGCCTTCCGAGACGAAGCCGAGCGGCCCCAGCGGCGCGGCGGCATTCGGCCGCGCAAGCGTATCGGTCAGGTAGACTCCCAGTCGCGGCAGCTCCACCGGCTCGCCGCCTTCCGCCAATGGGCGGCGCAAGGTGTGATGCAGCCGGTAATGCGCGACCGCATAGGGGCCGACGAGCAATTCAAACCCGAACATCCGGCCGGCGAGATTTTGCAGCACCAGAGCGTCCATGCCCGGGCCTCCCGCCGCTTCCTGCTGGCGCACGCGCTGTGCAATGCCAAGCAGGAATGTTCCCGTGCCCGTTGCGGGATCGAGAATGGTGACGTTTTCGTCGCGAAGGCCGCGGGTGCGCAAATTTTCCCGCAAGGCGCGGTCAAGCGCCCCGACCATGTATTCGACGACCTGTATCGGCGTGTAATAGACACCGAAACGTTCGCGCTGCGCGGGATCGAAGGTTTTCAGGAAGTCTTCGTAGAGATGCAGGATCGGGTCGCGCTGGCCGGGTGCGAATTCCAGAATTTGCGGCGAAAAACTGTTGACCGTGTCGGTCAAGACATCGAAGCCAACGCCGACATCCCGCACGACTTCCGGCAGGCTGAGCACGCGCAACGCCGTTCGCATCAAGGGATGCTCGGCCGGCATGCGCTCCCATGCGCCCGGCCCAACCGTTTCACCCGTCGCATCGCGCACGAGCAGCAATCCGAACGCAAGCGTCTGCGCGAAGGCCGCCGAGAACAGCTCATCGAAATCCCGGGTGTTGTAGCCTGCGGCCTCCGGATGGGCGTACAGCACGTCGCGAAATTCCTGGCGCACCTGCAACAGCGCGTGCCGTTCATTACCCTCGACATGCAATTCCGCGAGGCGGTCCCGCACGATGCCGCGCACCAGCCGTGCGGACTGCGCCATCATTGTGGCGAGCTCTACGGCATCGCGCGCCTCGGGCGGGTTGCCCGCCGCCTGGCATAGCCGCTCCACAAGCCGCAGAAACGGCGCAGCGTCGTGCGCGCCGATGGCACGGTCCGCCCGCGCGTCGTCGCGGTCGGGGCGCAGCCACTGTTCCGGCACGACGATGGCGCTGTCCTGTTCTTCATCGCGAAAGAACAGGCGGATTTCGGAAAAGTTCGATGTCGCCCAGCAGGGCAGCTCCCGAAAGCGCTCGAACTGGGCCCTGTCCTGCGCTCGCCAGCGCGTGGGATCGGCCGGTTTCGACGGCGCTTTCAATTCCACGAACGCGCGAGCGAACGCGCCTTGCCGAACCAGGGCGATATCGGGCCGGCCGACGCCGGGATTGCGATACTCGGGAACGACCGTCAGCTGCGGCGCGATGTTGAGAAGAGGGATGAGGCCGTCGAGCAGTTGCTGAAATGCAGGCGCCAGCGCTGTTTCCGGCACGTCGGGATTGGCGCGCCGCAGTTCGCGAATGCGACGGGCATAAGCCCGAAGGAGGTCAACGGCAGGCATGGCGGCTGATGTTTGATTCGCTCGGTATTGTGCACATCTCTTGATAGACGTGTTCCTCGCGGCGGTATACGTGAGCGCCTCAACCTTGGCACGAAAATAGATGTTCCCTTTTCGTTCAGAATCTGCCATTCTGCCGTTCGCACTGTGAAGAGGGAGGTTTCAGCCCGGCGATCCCGATTGTGCACCGCAGCGAAGGAAGAACTTTCTGTTTACCGATCAATGTGTTGCGCGGCGCGCCTGCTATTCGAATTGCGAAAATCGCACAAAACTCTTCGCGGTTCTTTGCAGAACCTGCGGAACTCCGTTGCAGACCGGTGACCGGGCAGCGTTGCCACCGCATCAGCTCCGCCAGCGCAGCGTCGTCTCTTTGAGCGGATTGACGAAGGGCGCGCCGGTTGCGGTGGAGTCGGCCCAGGCCTTCTTCAGGCGGTGGTACCACATCGCCGGCATGTCGGCGTCCTGGATGAGCATCAGGCGCGGGTCGAACTTCAGGCCCTCGCGCTGCAGCTCCACCATCCGCCGGTCGTCACCCAGGAAGGTGGGGCCGAGCGCGACGAAGAACGGCTTGATGAAGCCGAGCCAGGCGGGCCAGTAGAAGGTCTGGGTCACCTGGGTCGTGCGTTCGTCGATCGGGGTGCATGTGGTGAGGCCGACGACGCCGATGCGCCGGCCGAGGAGCGTGCCGGCGATGTTCTCGAACCGCGTGCCCGGAAGCTCGAACGTGATCTCGGTCGACACGTCGCCGCCCAGGAGCCTGTAGGCCTGCTTCGTCGGCGCGTGCCGCGTCATCACGAATCCGGCGGGCAGCGGCGCGTAGTGCTTCTCCTTCACCCGAGGCGTCACGCGCCACCACCAGCGGCCGTGAACATAGGGCGCGTGGGCAGGATCCATGAGGCCGATGACGGCGTGGTCGATGGCGCAGTGGAAGGTCTGGCTCTCGCTCCAGCGCGGACGCGCATCCGCGATGCCGACCTTCGGGGGATCGCCGCGGGGCGGCGCGTCCTCGCGGCCTTCCGCCGCCATGTAGACCCAGATCAGGCCGTCCTGCTCGCGGACCGGATAGCTCCGTACACGGATGCTCTCGGCCCTGATCGCCTCGCCGCCCACGAGCGAGGGGATCAGCGTGCACTGTCCGTCGCCGCGGAACTGCCAGCCGTGATAGGGGCACTGCACGGTCGCATCGCCCATCACCTTTCCGGCCGAAAGCGGAACGCCGCGGTGCGGGCAGATGTCGCGAAGCGCGAAGGCCTCGCCGCTCTTCATCCGGCCGAGGTTCACGGGTTCGCCCAGAAGCATGACGCGCCGCATCGTCCCGCGCTTCACGCTCGCCGCGTGCGCCGCCATGTACCAGAGGTCGCGCAGGAAGGGATCGTCCGCCATCGCCACAGGCCTAGCGCGGGCGGGGCGCCTTGTCGACTAGGGCGAGGCCGCCGCCGGCTTGGCGCCCTTGGGCTTCAGCAGGCTTTCCATCGGCGCGGTGAGCTGCGCGCCCTTGTAGTCGGGAAGCTTGAAGGCCCATCCGCTCGCATGGGCGCCGATGGTGCGCGCCTCCTTGCCGATCTCGGGCTTGTTGACGAGGGGCACGGCCCCGAATTCCGCCCAGTAGGCGTCGCCGGACTTGACGACGGCCGCCGTGACGCTCAGCCCGTCGAAGGTCTTCGTCACGAGGCGCACGGCCGAAGAGAAGTCGAAATCCTTGACCGGCCTGATGTCGTCGAATGTGAGGTCGCTAAGCGCCGTGGCAAGGCCGTCGGCCGCGTCCGCGCTCGCCAGCTCGCGGCCGGGCGGCAGCTGGACGAGGGTGAAATTCGCATCCGTGGGCTTGCTCCGGCTGAGCTCGAAGGACGGTCCGCCGGGCTCGTCCACCGTTGTCGAACGGATGCGGGAGCGGTCGAGATCGAGGATGTTCTTGTCCATCCAGTTGCTCTGGTCGCTGTCGGGCACGAACTGCGAGCGGACGAGCCAGCTCTGCGCGTCGCCCGGATGGCGCACGAACAGGTCCGTCGCGCCGCCCGCCGCGCCCGCGTTCCCGGTCCGGCCGGTGATGATCGAGGCCAGCACCCTGCCGCGGTCGTCGCTCACGGTGATTTCCGTGCCGTCGCCCCCCTTCGCCGGATCGTCGAGCCCGATGTAGTGGAGCCAGTCGGCGCGCGCCGTCTTGGGCTCGATCGTCTGCATCGTCGCCAGGCCCACAAGGGTCCGGTTCACCTGCTCGAACGATGCGGGATAGTCGTTCTTTCCGGGCAGGATCCATCCCTTGATCGGCTTGAAGACCACGTCGAAGGCCCCGTTCTTCTTCGACACGACATGGATGCGCGCGGCCTGGCGCACATGGGCGGCAAATCCCGGGAAATATTCCGTCGGCGTGTATTTCGGGCCCATCTGCGCCGCCTGCCGCCACAGGCCCAGCACCGCGAGCACGATGCTCAGCGCGGCGGCCGCGGCGAGGATCGCCAGGTTGCGGCGGCGGGGATCGGCGACTGTCGTGTTGGCCATTGTCCGGTCCTTACATGCCGAGGGCGCGGGCGCGCCTGCGGCGCCGGAACGCGGCAAGCACGATGGCAAGGGCCGCGACCAGCAGGGGCACCAGCGCGATGTTGATGAACGCCAGCCGCGCGCCGAGGGCGTCGATGTCCTTGCGCAGGTTGTGCTGCACGTCGCGGAGCTGCGCGCGGGTCTGGATCATCTCGCGCCGGAAGCGCTCGATTTCCGCCTGCTGCGCGCTCGTGAGCCCGGCCGTGCCGGACTTCGCTCCGCCGCCCTGCTCGAGCTCGTGCAGGCGCTGCTGCGTGTCGTTGAGGCGCTGCTGCAGCGTCTGCTCTTCCTGCTGGAACTTGGCCTGGGCCGCCGCCTGCAGGTCGCGAACGACGGTGAAGGGCCGCTGCCCGCTTTCGCGCGTCCTGAGGCTGATCAGGTCGCCCGACCCCATCAGGTTCTCCACCGCGTTGAGGACGAAGCCCCCGTTGTCCGCGAAGGGCGCGGCGATCTTCTTGCCCAGCATGTTCTGCACGCGCACCCAGAACCGGTCGTCGAAAATGTCGCTGTCCGCCACGACGATGACGTTGATCCTGCCGGACTTGATCTTCGCCGACGCGGGGAAGGCGGTCCTGGCTTCGCCGGACACGCGCGCGGCGATCGCGTATTTTCGGCCGGTCGGAAGGATCTGGCCCATCAGCTCCTGCGGATCGGTGGTCATGCGCACCGTCGCGGCATCCAGAAGCGCGGCCTGGTCGGAGGAGGAGACAAGGGGCGTGAATTTCGTGGTGGCGTTCCTGGCGGGGGCGAGCGCGCCCACGCTCGCCACGTTCAGCGACTGCAAATTCGCGGAGACGGGATCCTTGCCGTCGAAATTGTCCGGGGTCAGGTGCAGCCACGCGGGGTACAGCGCGATGGGATTGCGCGGATCGGCGACCTGAACGCGCTGCGCGAGTTCGCGGTCGGCGACGACCTTCTGCGGGTCGTAGCTTATGCCCCAGGCCTTGAAGAGCTGCGGCAGGTCGGAGGCCGGCGCGACGCCCTGCGGCTGATAGGGGTTGCCGCCGGCCTTCGCGATCTCCGAATTGGGATCGACGAAGATCAGCGCCCTGCCGCCGCCAAGAACGAACTGATCGACCAGCTGCAGCTGCTTCTCGCTCAGATTGACCGGATGCACGAGCATCAGCACGTCGACGTCCTTCGGGATCGCGGCGAAGTCCGGCGGGACCAGCTTCGTCGTCACGATCTGGCTGAGCTCCTGATAGATCACATAGGGCTGCCCCTGGCCGCGCATCATCGCCTGCACGCCGCCGGGACCGAACTGCAGCGGCAGGCTCGACACGATCCCCAGCACCGGCTTCTTCGGATTGGACAGCTTGTAGACGAGCGAGGTCAGATCGTACTCGAGGTATTCCTCGCGCTCCTGGGCGAAATAGGGGATCACTTCCCTGCCGTCGATCGTGTTGCTCCCGACGAGCCCGAAGTACACGACATCGCCGCTGTCCGTCGGCGCGCCGGTCAGCCCGCTGGACGTCGCCTGGTCCTCCGCTTCGGTGAAGGGCTCGGGATCGATCTCCTCGACCACGATCTTGCCGTGGCTGAGGGCGGCATATTCGTTCAGCAGATCGCGCACGCGCTTGGCATAGGCCGTGGTCGATGCGTATTCCGAGGCGACCTGCTTGGAGAAGTAGAAGCGCAGGACGATGGGCTCGCCGAGCTTGGCGATGATGTTGCGCGTGCCCTGCGAGAGCGTGAACTGCCCGTTCTGCGTGAGGTCGAGCTTGGCGGTGGTGAGGAGCGTGCTCGCCGCGATGTTGACGGCGACGAATATGACGGCCGCGAGCACGATCGCGGCGATGGCATAGGTCCGTCTGCTCAGCGGTCTCATGTCTCAGCCGCTCTTCTTGATGTCGAGGATTGCCACATTCGCCGTCAGGAACAGCGCGATCAGGGACAGGAAGAAGATGAGGTCGCGCAGATCGATGACGCCCGCGCTGATCGCGGTGAAATGCGTCAGAAAGCTGAACGACGCGATGGCGTCGAGAACCGCGAACGGGACCCACGCCTGGAAGAAGTCCAGAACCAGCGGCGCGCCCGCTATCGTGAAGAGGAAGCAGACGACGACCGTGATCACGAAGGCGATGACCTGGTTGCTCGTCACCGCCGACAGGCACGCGCCGATGGCCAGATAGCTGCCCGCCATGAGGAAGCTGCCGAGGTAGCCGGCAAGGATCACCCCGTTGTCGGGGCTGCCGAGATAGTTGACCGTGACCCAGATCGGGAAGGTGAGGACGAGGGCCACGCCCGTGAACGCCCACGCCGCCAGATATTTTCCCGCCACCGTCGCCCATAGCGGGACCGGAAGGGTGAGCAGCAGCTCCATCGTGCCGGTGCGCCGCTCCTCGGCCCAGAGCCGCATCGAAATGGCCGGCACGAGGAACAGGTAGAGCCAGGGATGATAGGTGAAGAACACCCCGAGATCGGCCGTTCCGTTGTCGTAGAAATGGCCGATGTAGAAGGTGAACGCCCCCATCGCGAAGAGGAAGATGACGATGAACACATAGGCGAGCGGCGTCGCGAAATAGGCGGCGAATTCGCGCTTGAAGACGGTCCAGGTCTGGCTCATGCCGCGGCCCTTGCCCGGCTGGTGTCGGTGGTCGTGATCGCGCGGAAGACCTCGTCGAGCCGGCCGGCCTCGGCATAGAGCTCGCGCGCGCTCCAGTTCTCGCGTACGGCCATCGCGCTCACATCCTCGATGAGAAGGGCCCCCGCCTTGGGAAAGGCGGTGATGCGGACGATGCCGTCCTCGGGCTCGGACTTCTCGACATTGGCGACCGTCGAAAGGGATTTCAGCTTGGCGAGCGCGCCGGCCGCCTGCTCCGCGGGAAGCGCGAGCGTGACGGCGTTGTGGAAGCGGGAGCGGGCGAGGAGCTCCGACGGACGGCCGTCGGCGACGATGGCGCCGCGATCGATGATGACGGCCCGCGTGCATACCGCCTCCACCTCCTCGAGCAGGTGGGTGGAAACGACGATGGCCTTTTGCGGGGCCATGGCGCGCAGCAGGCTGCGCACCGAATGCTTCTGGTTGGGATCGAGCCCGTCGGTCGGCTCGTCCATGATCAGGACCGGCGGATCGTGAAGGATGGCCTGGGCGAGGCCCACCCGGCGCTTGAAGCCCTTCGACAGCGTCTCGATGGGCTGGTCGAGAACCGAGGCGAGCTCCGTGCGCGCGATCGTCTTCGCCACCGCCTGCCTGGCCGCGTCGCCGCGAAAGCCGCGGATGCCGGCGATGAAGTTCAGGAACTGGCGGGCGGTCATGTCGCCGTAGGACGGCGCGCCTTCCGGCAGATAGCCGATCATCGATTGCGCGGCGATCGTGTCGGTCTCCACGTCATGGCCGCAGATCCTGATTCGCCCGGAGGTGGGGGCGAGATAGCCCGTGACCATCTTCATGGTCGTGGACTTGCCCGCGCCGTTCGGCCCCAGAAATCCCAGAACCTCGCCCTTCTGCACCGAAAGACTCAGATTGGCGACCGCGGCGACCGGCCCAAAGCGCTTCGTCAGTCCCTCAATTTCGATCATCGACAGCTGGACGGTGAAAAGGCCGCTTTCCTTAGAGAATGCGGGGCTGGCTCGCAAGATTTCATTGGTTACAGATGGGTCATGACCGTCGTGGCGGACGCCATTGCGGCGCAACCGGAAATGGTGCCCGCGCCGGAAACGCGTGCCGGCACAGGGGGCTGTTCCTGCGAACCGCAAAATTGCCCATATCGCCGGTCAGCCTGCGCGGGAGGCCGGCCGGCGGGACAGGACGCGATCCGGAATGATCAAGGCACAGATTCTTTACCGTTCTGCGATTGTCGGAACGCTTCTTCAATTCACCCTGGCGGTGCTGGGTCACTATCTGCCGTGGATCCGCGAAAACGCCTTTCTGTTCGGCGGGATGCTCATCTCGGGAACGGCGGGACTGCTCTACGCGCGCGACGCCGCCGCGGGATACGTCATGGGTGCCGCCGGCGCAGCGGCGGCCGGCGGGCTTTCCGCGCTGATCGGCATCTGCGTGTCGGTGCTGCTCGGAGACACGGCCGCCGCGGGCCTGGTGCCCGGCACCGGCATATGCACGTTCACGGGCGCGGTCGGCGGACTCTGGGGCGAATGGGGCGCGCGCCTGCGCGCGCGCCTCGGGCGTTGAACGGAGCCTGCCCCGCCGGGGGCAGGCTCCGCATCGAACGCTTCAGTTCACGGTAACGGAGAACGGCGCCGAGGCGATGCCGTTGGCCACCACCTGGAGCGTGCTTGCGCCGGTCTCCATGCCGGCCGGCACGTCCACATTGGTCGAGACCGTGGCATTGCCGGTGCGAACGCCCATGGTGCTGTGATCGTGGGTGCGGGCGTAGAACACGTGGCCGGTCGCGTTGTTCTTGATCCTCACCAGCGGATAGTTGGTGAAGGTCTGCAGCTCGTCGCCGAAGGAATTGGCCTGGGAGAGGCCGTTGAACTGCGTTCCGAAGATCTGGAACGTGGTGCCGCGCGTGATCGTGCCCGGGCAGTTCGTGATCGTCGGCAGCCAGGACGGATCGGGATTCCCCGGCGACGAATAGACCGCGGCGCCCCCGACCAGGATTTCGCCCGTCGGCAAGACCATCAGGCTGTTGCCCGAGCCGTTGACGGGCTCGGAGGTGATGGTGGAGCCGTCGAATTCGTAGAGCCGTCCGCTGAGCCCCTGGAAGAGCGCATGGCCGTTGGGTAGCAGCGCCGCGAAATTGTCGCCGGCGTCGTCGTGGTTGGGAATGTCCGGCCCGGCCTTCCACTTGCCGTTGGCGTAGATCGCCGTGTGCGCGATGTTCTGACCCTGGGGAATGGATCCGGTCGCGAAGATGGACCCGTCCGGCATCAGCAGCGCCGGCCCGATCTCGCCCGGCGGGCAATAGGGCTTCTTCGCGCCGTAGTCGAAGCAGCTGCAGCACGGCGGGCCGTTCAGCGGCTGCGGCGTTTTTCCGGCGTCGCTCCAGATGCCGGTGGCGGGATCGTAGATCTGGGTGTGCGGTCCCTTCTTGACGTTTTCGGACATGATCGTTCCGTCGGGAAGCAGCGTCCAGGTTTCCTCCGACGCCAGGCCGAGATGCCCGGTCGAGCCGAGCTCGTGCCATTTCATGGTCTTGGGATCGAGCGCGGCCATGGCCTTGTTGAGCTTGGAGCCCAGGAGGAAGCGGCCGTCCGGCAGCACCAGCGCCGAGGAATCGCCGATGTGGTCCCATTTGTGGCCCTTCGGCGGATCGACCGACGTCCATTTGTTCGCCAGCGGATCGTAGATCGCGCCGAGATTCGTCAGGCTGAAATTGCTGCCGGGATTGTATTCGCCGCCTTCGATCAGAAGCCTTCCGTCGGCGAGGACGGCGGAGGCGAAGGCGTAGGGCGAATAGCCGGACGGCAGCGCCGCCATCATCGTCCACGACCCGTTGACATAGCTGCCGTTCGCATCCGGCACGAGCTTCCACCAGTTCGACTGGTGCGAAGCCGATTGTGCCATCACCGTGCCGTCGGTGAGCTGAAGCGTGATGAGTGCGCCCTCCGGCGCGGGATGGGCGAGTGCCGTGAGCGTTTGCGCCTTCGCAAGCATCGGCGCGGCGCAGAGCCCTGCGGCCAGCGCAATCGTGAACATACGCAACATGAATTTCCCCCTGGGGCTTGGAACGTCGGGCGCGGACGCTAACAGGTCTCCGGGCCGGCGGAGAGGGAAATTTCCATGAAATGTCGGTAGAAAGCGCCGACTGACCGATTGAGACAATTCGCAGCGAGGGGCTGGGGGGCTTAGTTCGCCGCTAAAACCGTCCCTCAAACTCGGCCAGTCGACGGGAAGACCATGTGGGGCGAAAAAGGCCGGGCCAAGGTGCAATCGTGGCGAAACGATGGCCGGGGATTTCGAAAAATATAACCGGCCGCAGGGATTTAGCCGGAATTTCCCGGATATTTGACGGCTCTGCGGCCGCGCGCCATCATCGGTCCGATGGTCGAGGAACCCATAGTGTTCCTCCGCGCGGAGCAGGGCTCGCAGCCTGCGCGGACAGGAAATTCGGGCGGGCAGATCGCACAGGTGCGCTTCGACCGCGCCGAGCTCGATCGCATTCTCACTCTTTATGGCCGGATGGTCGCGCTCGGCGAATGGCGCGACTATGCCATCGATTTCCTCGGCGACATGGCGGCGTTTTCGATTTTCCGCCGGGCGAGCGAGGTGGCGCTGTTCACGATCGAGAAGCGGCCGAAGCTGCGCAACCGCCAGGGACAATACGCTGTTCTGGCCGCCAGCGGACACGTCCTCAAGCGCGGCCACGACCTGGCGCAGGTGCTGCGCGTGTTCGACAAGAAGCTCTTCAGGGCGCTCGCCGCGCAGACGTCCTAGCGCGCGGCCGGAGTGGTGGCGCGCGCCGGTCCCGATGAACGGCGATCGGACGATTCGACGGGCATCGGAATTCGGCCGGAAAAAAAGGGCCCGGCATCCTCGCCGGGCCCTTCGGGCATTCGCGCGGTCCCTAGCGCCGGTCGCCGAACAGGCGCAGCAGCATCAGGAACAGGTTGACGAAATCCAGATAGAGCCTCAGCGCGCCCATGATCGCCTTCTTTCCGGCGATCGAGCCGTCATCGCTGACGCTGTACATTTCCTTGATGGACTGTGTGTCGTAGGCCGTCAGCCCCGTGAACACGAGCACGCCGATCGCGGAAATGACGAACGACATCATGTTCGACTGCAGGAACAGGTTGACGACCGAGGCGATGATGATCCCGATCAGGCCCATGAAAAGGAACGAGCCGAATCCGGTCAGATCCCTCTTTGTCGTGTAGCCCCAAAGGCTCATCGAGCCGAAGGTCGCCGCCGTGATGAAGAACACCTGCGCGATGCTCGCGCCGGTATAGATCAGCACGATCGGGGCGAGCGAAATGCCCATGATCCCGGCATAGATCAGGAATGTCGCGTGCGCCGCTCCCGCGCTCATCGCGTGGATGCGCGCGGAGAGGTAGAAGACAAGGGCGAGCGGAGCGAACAGCGCGACGAAACCCAGAATGCTCAGGCCGACCACGGGATGGCCGTTCGCTTCCGTCACCTGGAAGAACAGGTTTCCGAAGGCGGTGTTCGCCGTCACCCAGGCGGTCATGCCGGTCAGCACCAGTCCGGCCAGCATGTAGTTGTAGACGCGCAGCATGTAGGCGCGCAGACCTTCGTCGACGACGCCAGCAGCCGCCTGGCTGCGCAGCACGGGGTTGTTGTAGTCAGCCATCTGAATCCTTCCTTGCCGGCACGGGCCGGTATTCGCTTGGGTAGTATATCGTGTCTGTAACCCCAAGTATCAAGCGGATTTGGACGAAGGGGAAAACGTGACAAACCGGCAATTTCCGGACTTTTCGATCGTTCACGATTGTGGCGGCCTCGAGAACGGCATTGCCGAAATGACACGCGAGGCATTTTCGCTGCGATATGGCTCGGGCGCGGCCGAAGTTTCGATCGTCGAGTCCCTGAGAAGAGACGGCGCGGTCGTGGCGGAGCTCGCGCTCGTGGCGAAGGATCGCGTCGCGGGCCATGCGATGTTCAGCCGGATGACCGTCGAGCCGCCGCTCTGCCGCGCCGCCGCGCTCGGTCCCGTCAGCGCGCGCGTGAGACTGCAGCATCGGGGCATCGGCACCGCGCTGATTCGGGCGGGGATAGACGCCTGTGCGCAAAGGGGCGTCGAGGCGATCTTCGTGCTCGGCGATCCGGGTTACTACCGGCGCTTCGGGTTCGACGCTGCTGCCGCGGCGGGAATCCGCTGCGACCATGCCGGTCCCCATTTCCAGGCGCTCACCTTGCGCGCCGGTGCGCTGCGCGGCGTCGAATCCGTCGCCTATGCGCGCGCCTTCGGCGCCGTCTAAGCTGCGAAGGGTCGATTCGCTAGGCCGTTCATGCTCAGGCGTCTTGCTTCCGTCGGCGGATACACGATGCTCTCCCGCATCGCCGGTTTCGCGCGCGACGTGCTGATGGCGGCGGTCCTCGGCGACGGGCTTCTGTCCGATGCGTTCTTTGTCGCCTGGCGGCTGCCCAACTCGTTCCGCGGCATCTTTGCCGAAGGCGCGTTCAACGTCGCCTTCATTCCGCGCTATGCGGCAATGCGCGAAACGGCCGGCGAGGCGGGCGCGGCGGCCTTCGCCGACAACATCTACTCCTGGCAGATGGCGGCGCAGGTCGTGCTGCTCGTCCTGGCCATGGCGCTCATGTACTGGATCGTCCGCATCATGGCGCCGGGCTTCGCCGCCCATCCCGGCCAGGCCGAGCTGGCGACCGCGCTGTCGCGCATCACCTTTCCCTATCTGATCCTGACCGTGATCGCGGTCCAGCTTTCCGCGATGCTGAACGCGCACGGCAGGTTCGCCGCCGCGGCCGCATGGTCGATATTCCTCAACATCGCGATGATCGGCACGCTGCTCGCCGCGCGCTGGTTTCCCAATGCCGCCTTCGCGGCGGCGGGCGGCGTGCTTCTGGCGGGATTTCTCCAGATCGCGTTCATCGTGACGGCGGCCGCCCGAAGCGGTCTGAGACTGCGCATCCGGACGCCCCGCTGGACGCCCGAGACGGGGAATTTTCTCCGCGCGCTCGGCGCGGCGACCCTCGGCTCGGCAAGCGTGCAGATCGCCCTGTTCTTCGACACGCTGATCGCGAGCTTTTTTCCCGGCGTGCTGACGGCGGTCAACTATGCCGACCGGATCAACCAGCTTCCGCTCGGCACGCTCGGCATCGCGCTTGCGACCGTCCTGCTGCCGGAGATGTCCACGCTGATCGCGAAGGGGGACCAGGCCGGCGCGCGGGCGGCGCAGAACCGCAGCGCTGCGCTCGGCCTGTTCCTGACGCTGCCCTTCGCGGCGGCATTCCTTCTCGTGCCGCAGACGATCATGCGGGGAATCTTCGCCCATGGCGCATTCCATGTCGACGCGGCCGACGTTTCGGCTTCGGCGCTCGCGGCCTATGGCGTGGGACTGCCGGCCTTCGTCATGGTGCGCGTGGTCGCCGCGACATTCTATGCCCGCCACGACACGGCGACGCCGGTGCGCGCGACCATGCTCGCCGTCGCGGTGAACGTCGGCTTCAAGTTCCTGCTGGTATGGGGATTCCACATGGGAGCCGCGGGGGTCGCGCTCGGCACCTCGCTCGGATCCTGGGCGAACGTGATGCTGCTCGTCTATCTCGCGCGCCGCAGGAACCTGCTCGAGGCGGACGAGACGTTCGTTCGTTCGCTGCTTCCGGCGGCGCTGGGCGCCGCCGCGACAGGGGCCGCTGCGCTGGCAGGCGCCACGCTTGCTCCCGCGATCGTCCGCACCGGTGCGCTGGAGCGCGAGGCCGCGCTCGGACTTGCGATCCTCTTCGCGGCCGCCGCCTATGGGCTGGTGACATGGACGTTCCGCCGTTCGCTGCCGCTCGGACGCCTTCGGGCACTGTAATGCGCCTTTTCGTGGCACTCACCTTGCCGGACGCCGTGGCCGCGAGCCTCGCCGCGCTCCAGTCCGGCGTTCCCGGCGCGCGCTGGCAGGCGCGCGAGCAGCTGCATCTGACCTTGCGGTTCATCGGCGATGCCGACGGGCGCGATGCCGCGGCGATCGACGATGCGCTGTCCGGGTTTTCCGAAAGCCGGTTCGAACTGAGGCTGAAGGGCGTGGGCGAATTCGGGGGCAACAGCCCGCGCGCGCTATGGGCCGGCGTGGAGGCGAGTGCGCCGCTCCTGCATCTTGCGCGCAAGATCGAGATCGCGCTGCAGCGCGTGGGCCTCGAGCCCGAGCAGCGCAGGTTCACGCCCCATGTCACGCTCGCCCGCCTCAGGGGTGCGCCGCGCGGCCGCGTGATGGACTTCCTCGTCGATCACGCGCTCTATGCCAGCGCGCCGTTCGAGGTCGGCGGCTTCGTCCTCTTTTCCAGCCGGCTCGCGTCCGGCGGCAGCATCTATGTCCCGGAACGGACCTATCCGCTGGCCTAGCCGGCCCGGGATTCGATCGCGTCCATGTCGGCGTCCGAAAGGCCGAAATGGTGGCCGATCTCGTGAACCAGCACATGCCGGACGATGTCGCCCAGGGCCTCGCCATGCTCCGCCCAGTAGTCGAGGATCGGCCGCCGGTAGAGGAAGATCATGGTCTGGTGCCCGTGCGCATGGCCCCCCATGACATCGGCGAGATCGGGACCCTGGAACAGGCCGAGGATGTCGAACTCGCTTTCGAGTTCCATGGTTCCGATCACGTCCTCATCCGGAAAATCGTCGACGCGGAAAACGATGTCGCCGGCGAGCGCGCGGAATTCGGCGGGCAGCGAGGCATAGGCCGTGCGCGCCATTGTCTCGAAATCGTCCAGCGACGGGGATGGGACGTGCGACCAATCCATGGATAATAGGTTAGAGGGAAACCGGAGGATCGCCCATGAAAAAGCTCGAACCCGCGGCCCGCGCCGGGGCGATGCGGAATTTGCCCGCATGGAAGGATGTGCCGGACAGGGATGCGATCGCGCGGGTCTTCGTCTTCGACGATTTCGGCGCGGCCTTCGCCTTCATGACGCGGGTGGCGATGCTTGCGGAGAAAATGGATCACCACCCGGAGTGGTTCAACGTCTATAACAGGGTCGAGGTGACCCTATCGACGCACGACGCCGGAGGCGTGACCGCGAAGGATATCGACATGGCGGCGGCGATGGAGGGCTGGGCTTGAGCGGATTCGACTTCGCCGCCGCGCGCGACTGCCTCGATCGTTGCAGCGCCGCCGCGACGAAGCGCCTTGTCGGGTACTGGCTCACGCTGTGGCGCGGGGACCAACTTCCGGTGCGCGCGGATTTCCAGCCCAAGGCCGTCGGCGACCTTCTGCCCACCATCGGCATATTCGAGGTCGTGCCCGGCGTGAGCGTGCGCTGCCGGCTCGTGGGATCGCGCCTTGTGGAAGCCGCCGGCGGCATCGACATCACGGGCCGGGACTGGCTGGCGATGACCGAGCCGGACGACCGCGCCGAGCGCCTGAACCGCTTCGGCGCCGTGGCCAGCGGCGGAATCGGCCTGGGCCGGCGGGTGGCGGAACGGGTGTCGGGCGAAGTCCTGCAGATAGAGGAAGTGATGCTGCCCTTCGGGGACGTGGCGGCGGACGGCGCGCGGCAGGTTCTGACGCACATCGCCTGGGCGCCCACATTGTACGATCCCGTCAAGACGGGGATTGCGCGGAACAGCGGGCTGCTCGCGGACTTCCGCCTGATCCCGCTGCGGAACGAGGCCCACACGCGGGGCTAGGCGCCGCTACGCCTCGAAGCGATATCCGCCGCCGTGGCGCACGATGTGCCCGGCCGTCGGCGCCGCGAAATGCGTGCCGATGACGAGAATGGGCTTGTCGGCCCACGCGCGCACCATCGCGTCCCGGCGCGCGGCGCCGGCATCCCTGTCGCTGTCGAATTCCGAAATCCAGTCCGGCCGGGTGACCTGGCAGGGGTGGTGCATCATGTCGCCGGTGATCGCGGCACATTCCCCGCGCGATTCGATCATCACGCTGACATGGCCCGGCGTATGCCCCGGAGTGGGCAAAAGGCGGATTTCCGGCGATATGCGGTGGTCCATTTCCACCGTCTGCGCGAGTCCCGCCGCGAAGATGGGGTGAACCGAGTCGGCCATGATTTCGGGCTGCTCTCCCTCCGTCTCCCTGTTCCAGTGCTCGAATTCCGTCCTGCCGATGAGGTAGCGCGCGTTCGGGAAGGTCGGGACCCACTTGCCGTCCACGAGCATCGTGTTCCAGCCGACGTGATCGACGTGAAGATGGGTGCATACGACCGCATCGACCTTCTCACGGGAAAATCCCGCTGCGGCGATGTGGTCGAGGAACGTCGTCTGCAGCGCCTGTCCGCGCAGCAGCGCGCGCGGCTTGTCGTTGCCGATGCAGGTGTCGACCACGAGCCTCATTCCCGGCGCGTCCACGAGAAGGGCGTGTATCGAAAGCACCAGCGCGCCTTCGGGCGTGACGAAGTTCGGATAGAGCCACGGCATTTCGCGCAGCGCGTCGGGGGTCGCCTGCCTGACGAAGGAGTGCTTCTCGCTGTAGGGAACGGGCAGCTCCATTTCCACCACGCGGGTGATCTTCACATCGCCGATCTGCCAGGACAGGTTGCTCATGGTCTCACCGCGTTCTTGACGAGATCGGCGACCACGGCGGGATCCGCCAGCGTCGTCGTATCGCCGAGGTTGGAGGTGTCGCCTTCGCCGATCTTGCGCAGGATGCGGCGCATGATCTTGCCCGAACGCGTCTTGGGAAGCCCGGGCGCGAACTGGATCACGTCTGGCCGCGCAATGGGCGACAGGTGGCGCGACACGTGCTTCTTCAATTCTTCGGCAAGACCGCCGGACGGTGCCTGGCCCAGCTTGAGCGTGACGAAGGCGTAGATTCCCTGGCCCTTGATGTCATGCGGGAAGCCGACCACGGCGGCTTCCGCTACGCGGTGATCCTCCACCAGCGCGCTTTCGATTTCGGCCGTGCCGAGGCGGTGGCCGGAGACGTTGATCACGTCGTCGACGCGGCCGGTGATCCAGTAATAGCCGTCCTCGTCGCGGCGGCAGCCGTCGCCGGTGAAATACTTTCCGCGATAGGTCCGGAAATAGGTGTCGATGAAGCGCTGGTGATCGCCATAGACGGTGCGCATCTGCCCCGGCCAGGAGTCCAGCAGCACGAGATTGCCGCTCGCGGCGCCTTCGAGAACCCTGCCGTCCGCATCCACGAGCTGCGGACGGATGCCGAACAGGGGCCTGGTTGCCGAGCCGGGCTTGAGATCGGTCGCACCGGGGAGGGGGGAGATGAGGATGCCGCCCGTCTCCGTCTGCCACCA
>DASZQP010000016.1:0-82385 GCA_035549575.1 Rhizomicrobium sp. | reverse complement strand
CTTCTGGGATTCGAGCGAGTATTCGTCCTGGTATTCGCGGGAGATGTTGTAGCGCGCGGCCACGACGTCGGCGGTATCGATCATCGGCATCCAGTAGTCGGGATACATCTCGACGATCTTCGGCTCCTTGCCGCCGCCGCCGCCGCCCTGGAAGGTGATCGAGTCGACGCCGGAGCCCACCACGATCTGCGCGCCGTCGTCGATCACATAGCGCGCGGCATTGGCAATCGCATTGAGTCCGGAAGAACAAGCGCGATGCACGGTCACGCCGGCGGTCGTGATCGGAAGTCCCGCGAGCAGCGCGGCGCCGCGCGCGACATTGCCCGATGCCGCGACGCAGCCGGCCACCACGTCCTCGACCTCGGCCGGATCGGCCTTGGAGCGGGCGACGGCGTGCTTCACCGCATGCGCCAGCATCGCCATGTTGGAGGTGTTGTTGAACCCGCCTCGGGCGGCCTTTGCCAGACCGGTACGGGCGTAGGAAACGATGACGGCTTCACGCATGGTGGTCCTTTCGGGGAGTAGTGAGTAGGGAATAGGTAGTAGTCAGGACGAGCGCTTCTGAAGGCTTCGGATCAACGCACGAAGCATTTTGCCAAGTTCCTGGCACATCACGAGCAGTTGGTCGAACTCCTTTGCGGGTGCGGTTTTTACTCTCTGGGCGATCAGCAGATGCGTTTCCAATTCCTTGAGCGAACCTTGCGACACACGAAGGAATTGAACGAAGAAATTCGTCTGTTCGCGACCGTAACCTTCTGCGATATTGGCCGCTATGGAGGTCGCCGAGCGTCTGATCTGTGAGGTCAGCCCGAACGTTTCCTCGCGAGGAAATTTCCGCGTTAGAACGTAGCATGCTTCGACCAGCGACATGGCGCGTTGCCAAACCTTCAAATCGCGATAGGATTCCAACCTTTCGCCCAAGATTCATCCCCGGTTGCCACTCCCTACTCCCCACTCTCTACTCGCCCTCTACTTCACCTCCGAAAATTTCTTGTTCTCCGCAACGAGCTTTTCCAGAAGCGCGGAGGGCTTGAAAGCGTCCCCCATCTTCGCCTGGAACGCCTTCATGCCGTCGAGCACCTTGGCGAGGCCGATCTGTTCGCCCCAGTACATCGGGCCGCCGCGATAGACCGGAAAACCGTAGCCGTTCAGCCAGACGACATCGATGTCCGAGGCGCGGATGGCCTTCTTCTCCTCGAGGATCTTCGCGCCCTCGTTGACCATGGGATAGAGGCAGCGCTCGAGGATCTCCTCGTCGGAAATCTTTCGCGGATTGATGCCCTGCTTGGCGCGGAAGTCCTGGATGACCTTCTCCGTCACCGGCGACGGCTTGGCGTTGCGGTTCTCGTCGTAATCGTAGAATCCCGCACCGGTCTTCTGGCCGCGCCGGTCCATCTCGCAGAGAACTTCGCGCAGGGTGGAGCTCTTGGACTGCTCCTTCACCCAGCCGATGTCGAGACCGGCGAGGTCGCCCATCGCGAACGGCCCCATCGGGAAGCCGAAATCGTAGAGCACGCGGTCCACATCCCACGGCATCGCGCCTTCGAGCACCAGCGCGTTGGCCTCGCGCGTGCGCTGCGCCAGCATGCGGTTGCCGACGAAACCGGGACAGACGCCGACCAGCACCCCGACCTTGCCGATGGTCTTGGCGAGCTTCATCGCGGTCGCGATCACGGGCTTGGACGTCTTCTCGCCGCGCACGATCTCCAGAAGGCGCATCACATTGGCAGGCGAGAAGAAATGCAGGCCGATGACGAATTCCGGCCGCTTCGTGGCCGAGGCGATCTCGTCGACATTCAGATAGGAGGTGTTGGTGGCGAGGATGGCGCCCTGCTTGACGATGCCGTCGAGGCGCGCGAACACGTCCTTCTTGATGTCCATGCGCTCGAACACCGCCTCGATCACGAGGTCGCAATCCCTGAGGTCCCCGAGATCGAGCGAGCCGGTGAGGAGCCCCATGCGCTTCTCGACATCGTCCATCGTGAAGCGGCCGCCCCTGGCGCTGCGCTCGTAATTGCCGCGCACCACTTTCAGGCCGCGGTCGAGCGCTTCCTGCTTCACTTCCACGATGGTGACGGGGATGCCGGCATTGGCGAAGTTCATCGAGATGCCGCCGCCCATCGTCCCCGCGCCGATGACGCCGACCTTCCCGATCGGGATCACGGGCGTGTCGTCCGGCACGTCGGGAATCTTGTTGGCCTGGCGCTCGGCGAAGAAGGCATAGCGCTGTGCCGCCGATTGCGGGCCCATCATCAGTTCCATGAACAGGCGGCGCTCTTCCTTCAGGCCGTCCTCGAAGGTGGCCGCATTCACCGCCGCCTCGATGCACTTGATGTTGTTCTCCGGCGCCATGAAGCCGCGGAACTTGCGCGCGTTCTTCCTGCGGAACTCGGCGAAGATCTCGGGATGGCCTTTCGCGGCCATGAGCTTGTCGTTGTTGTCGCGCACCTTCCTCAGCGGCCTGTTCTCGGCGACGCATTTGCGTGCGAAGGCGATGGCCGTCTCGCGCAGCTTTCCCTCCGGCGCGAGCTCGTCCACGAGGCCCATCTCGAGGCACTGCTTCGCGGGCACATGCTGGCCGGTCGTCACCATTTCGAGCGCCTTCTCGACGCCGGCGATGCGCGGAAGCCTCTGGGTGCCGCCCGCGCCGGGCAACAGGCCGATATTGACTTCCGGCAATCCGCATTTCGCGCTCGGCACCGCGACGCGGTAATGCGCGCAGAGCGCCACCTCCAGCCCGCCGCCCAGCGCCGTGCCGTGGATGGCGGCGATCACCGGCTTGGGCGAATCCTCGATCCCGTTCTCGACATCGAACAGGCTCGCGCCCTTCATCTGGCCGCCGAATTCGGAGATGTCCGCGCCGGCGATGAACGTCCGTCCCTCGCAGATCAGCACGATGGCCTTCACGCTGTCGTCGGCCTTGGCCTGCCTGAACGCCTCGAACAGCCCGTCGCGCACCGCGGCGGAGAGCGCATTCACCGGCGGCGAATTGAGCGTGACGATGGCGATGTCGCCGTCCTTCGAAAGATCGGTGACCGGATTGATGGCGGCCATGGCGCGTTTCCCTGACATGTTGGTTGCCGACAAAAAATCAGGCGGCGGGACGGGAGTCGAGTCCGTTGTGTCGTTCGCATCCTTCCCGAACGGAAGACTGCGTTTCACCCCCTTGTGGGAAGATCGAAAAACTTCGAGCCTTGCGAAGACGTTTTTCGGGTGGGGGCGGGATATTGTCCCGCAACGCCCACCGGGAGCGTGTCGTTCGCGACGCTCGCGACGGCTTCGATCCCTCCACAAGGGGGAGGTGAAAGGAGGGCCATGTCCTATCAGCACATTCTCTATGAAACCGGCGGCCCGGTGCTCACCATCACGCTGAACCGGCCCGACAAGCTCAATGCCTATACCTCGGTCATGGGCAACGAGCTCGAGGACGCGTTCCTGCGCGCCGATGCCGACGATGCGGTTCGCGCCATCGTCGTGACCGGCGCGGGACGCGGCTTCTGCGCCGGCGCGGACATTTCCGGCGGCGCCGATGCCTTCGATGCCACGGGCGGCAACGCCGCCATGTTCTCCGGCACGCGCGCGCGCTCTCCGGACGGCGGCTTCGTGGGCGCGATCTACAACTGCAGGAAGCCGAGCATCGCCGCGATCAACGGCGCGGCGGTTGGCGTCGGCATCACGCTCACCCTGCCGATGGACATCCGCATCGCGTCGAGCGACGCCAGGATCGGTTTCGTCTTCGCGCGGCGGGGCCTTGTGCCCGAAGCGGGCAGCGCCTGGTTCCTGCCGCGGCTGGTCGGACTCAATCGGGCGCTGGTCTGGTGTCTTTCGGGACGGCTGTTCGACGCCGCGGAGGCGGAGAAGGGCGGGCTTGTCGCGGAGGTCGTGCCGCCGGAGAGGCTGCTGGCGCGCGCAAAGGAGATCGCGCACGAGATCGCGGAGAACACCGCGCCGCTTTCGGTGGCGATGACGCGCCAGATGCTCTGGCAGTATTCCGCGCAGCCCCATCCCTTCGATCTGCTGCAGATGGACGGCCCGCTCTCCGTCGAGCTCGGCTCGGGTCCCGACGTGAAGGAAGGCGTCGCGGCGTTCCTGGAAAAGCGCAAGCCGGATTTTCCCGGAAAGGTCTCCGCCGGAATGCCGTCGCGCTACAGGCCGGCGAAGCGCTAGGCCCTTCCCAGCGCGAGATCGCTCACATAGGGATTGGTCCTGCGCTCCCAGCCGAAGGTGGACATCGGCCCGTGTCCGGGAACGAACTGCATGTCGTCGCCGAGCGGCCACAGCCTTGTGGCGATCGCGTCGATGAGCTGCTGCCAGTTTCCGCGCGGCAGGTCGCAGCGGCCGATCGAGCCCTTGAACAGCACGTCGCCGACGAAGGCGATCCTCGCGCCCGAATGATAGAAGACGACATGGCCCGGCGTGTGTCCGGGGCAGTGGCGCACACCCAGCTCGACCTCGCCGAACGTCACCGTGTCGCCGTCCTCGAGCCAGCGCGCCGGCATGCAGTTTTCCGCATCGGAAAATCCCGGCCGCTTCGCATTGCCTCCGAGCTCCTCGAGCAGGAAGAGATCGTCCCTGTGCGGACCTTCGACCGGCACGCCCAGGTCGCGCGCGAGCTTGGCCGCTCCGCTGGCGTGGTCCAGGTGGCCGTGGGTGAGCAGCACCTTCTCCAGCGTCACCCCATGGGCGGCGATCGCCGCCTTCAGCCGTTCGATCTCGCCGCCGGGATCGACCGCCGCCCCGCGCATGGTTTTCGCGCACCACACCAGTGAACAGTTCTGCCGGTAGGGCGTTACGGGGAAAATCGCGGCTTTCAGGGGAGGTTCGCGCATGGACCTGCTTAGTGCCGCAATCGCCGCGCATCCAAGCGGCAAAAATGCAACAGCAGGGAAGCGCCCTGTGGCCGGTTTTATTACCAAATTGCAAGAAATACGGCTTAAGCCGGAAGCAAACCCTAACCAGGCGAAGGATTTGCAATTCCGCGGCGCCGGGAAACGGTGATGATTTTCTTGGAAGTGTGGCTTTTCGCTCTGATAGGCTGCGGGGGAAATTCGGGATGGCAAAGAGCGCCGGAAAAGAAATGAGCGATTTCACGATCCGCTCGCTTTGCGTGGCGGGTGTGCTTGCATGTTCGGCAGGCATCGCTCCCGCATACGCGGCTTCGCACGCGCTGGATCTGTCCTCCTACAACACGGTCGTGGACCGGAACGCGGCGCCGCGCGCGCGGCTCGCCGGACAGTTCGATCTCGGCCTGCCGGGCGACCTGCCGGTGCTCGCCTACGGACCGCAGCAGATCGCGCAGATCGGCCTGAACGATCGCATCGTGCATGTGCCGCTGCTCGACGGCGTGTCGCTGGATTTCGGCGCGGGCCTCGATTTCGCCGGCAAGTTCGACCGCTTCGATGCCGCCGGCAGCAGCGACTACGACGGGCTGTTCTTTTCGGCGTCCGCGGTCAATTCGCCCTATGTTTCTCTCGCCGACGGCGGCACGCTGGCCGGGCTGACCGCAGACCTTGCGAACGGCCTGCATCTGTCCGTCGGAGCGGCCTCGGTCGCGCAGGGCACGGGCGCGGACTGGATGAGCCCGTCCTCGACGGTCGCACGCCTCGGCGGTGCGCCGCTGCCGTACGACACGCGCAGCGCCAGCGCCCTGCTCGCCGGCGTGTCGTGGGATTTCGCGTCCTGGGGCGGCGTCGGGGTCAACGCGGCCCGCATCGACGAGCGCGACGGGCTGCTCGGCGTGTTCGATCCTTCGGTTCCGTCGGCGAGCACCTCGTCGGTCGGCGTGTCGGCGCGCGTGCAGCTCGGCAGCGGCTGGACGACGACCGCATCCTTCGCCGACGCGATCACCAAGCTCGATCTGAAACCGGGCTTCGGCGTTGCGAGCAACAGCCTGCACACGCGGTCCTACGGCATCGCGGTCGCCAAGCGCGGCCTGTTCGGAAACGACGCCATGGGCCTGGCGGTGACGCGGCCGGCCGGCGGAGGCGATGATCTGGCGCTCGTGTCCGGCATCGACGGCCGCTCGCAGCTCGTGAACGTCGAGCGGCTCCTGGAATCGCGCACGCCGGAAACCGATTTCGAGCTCGGCTATGTCACGACCTTCCTCGACGGCTCGCTGGCGCTGCAGACCAATGCGGCCTACCAGATGAATTTCGCCGGACAGACCGGCACCAGTTCCGTCTCCTTCCTGTCGCGCGCCAAGATCAAGTTCTGACGGCCTCCCGCAACGGCTTCGGGGCCGTTGCCGCGCGATTCCGCGTGCCGAAATGCGCGATTGCCCCCTCGCCCGGGCTTCGCTAAAACCCGCCGCTTCCAGCAACGCTCGAAGGATTTCCCATGGCCGGGCCGCAATACGTCTATGTGATGAAGGGTCTGTCCAAGACCTATCCCGGCGGCAAGCAGGTGCTCAAGGACATCTGGCTGTCGTTCTATCCCGGCGCAAAGATCGGCATCGTCGGCGTCAACGGCTCGGGCAAGTCGACGCTGATGCGGATCATGGCCGGCCAGGACAGGGAGTTCACGGGCGAGGCCTGGGCGGCGGACGGCATCCGCACCGGCTACCTGCCGCAGGAGCCGCAGCTCGATCCGGCAAAGACCGTGCGCGACAACGTGATGGAGGGCGTCGCCGCGAAGAAGGCGCTCGTCGACCGCTTCAACGAGATCGCCGCCAACTATTCCGACGAGACCGCCGACGAGATGGCGCGGCTGCAGGACGAGATCGAGGCGCAGGGCCTCTGGGACCTCGACAGCCAGGTCGATCAGGCGATGGACGCGCTGCGCGGCCCGGACGGTGACGCCGACGTGGCCACGCTCTCCGGCGGCGAGAAGCGCCGCGTGGCGCTGTGCCGCCTTCTGCTCGACGCGCCGGACATTCTTCTCCTCGACGAGCCCACCAACCATCTCGACGCCGAATCCGTGCAATGGCTCGAGCAGACGCTGCGCGAATACAAGGGCTGCGTGATCCTCGTCACCCATGACCGCTACTTCCTCGACAACGTCACGGGGTGGATCCTCGAGCTCGACCGCGGCCGCGGCATCCCGCACGAGGGCAACTATTCCTCCTTCCTCGTCGTGCAGGAAAAGCGCCTGCATCAGGAAGGTGCCGAAGCCGCCGCGCGCGAACGCGAGCTGGCTCGCGAGCGCGAATGGATTTCGCAGTCGCCAAAGGCCCGCCAGGCGAAATCCAAGGCGCGCATCAACGCCTATGAGGAGCTGCTGGCCAAATCGCAGGAGCAGCGCTCCGGCCCGGCACAGATCCTCATTCCCATCGCCGAGCGGCTGGGCGCGCGGGTCGTCGAGGCGGAGAATCTCTCCAAGGCCTATGGCGACCGGCTGCTGTTCGAGAACCTGAGCTTCAAGCTTCCGCCCGGCGGCATCGTGGGCGTCATCGGCCCAAACGGCGCGGGCAAGACGACCCTGTTCAAGCTCCTCACCGGCCAGGAAAAGCCGGATAGCGGAACGCTCGCCATCGGCGAGACGGTGCAGATCGGCTATGTCGACCAGACGCGCGACGCGCTCGATCCGGACAAGACGGTGTGGCAGGAGATTTCCGGCGGCACCGACATTCTGGAATTCGGCAAGACCAAGATGAACTCCAGAGCCTATGTCGGCGCCTTCAACTTCAAGGGCGGCGACCAGCAGAAGAAGGTGGGCCAGCTCTCGGGCGGCGAGCGCAACCGCGTGCATCTGGCGAAGCTGCTCAAGGGCGGCGCCAACCTGCTCCTCCTCGACGAGCCGACCAACGATCTCGATGTCGAAACCCTGCGCGCGCTCGAACTCGCGCTGGAGGAATTCGCCGGCTGCGCCATGATCATCAGCCACGACCGCTGGTTCCTCGACCGCATGGCCACCCACATGCTCGCCTTCGAGGGCGACAGCCATGTCGAATGGTTCGAAGGCAACTTCCAGGACTACGAGGCCGACAAGAAGCGCCGCCTCGGCATCGACGCCGACCAGCCGCACCGGATCAAGTACAAGCGATTTGCGCGCGCCTGAACGGCACGCCTGACGGTTCGCGCGGGCCCGAACGGCTCGCTTGCCCGCCGGCGCGGGCGAGCGCACGCGTCATATTTTCTTCGACAAGCCCGGTTTGCGCTACCGCCCGTTGCCGCGCGCGGAGCCGCCGCCGTTCTTGAGCTGCGCCGTGAGCTGGTTGAGGTGCTGGACCAGCGCGGAGATCGAGCCGCCGTGCTGGCTCAGGAAGGCGCTGAACTGGTCGCGCTCCTCGATGGCGAGCCAGACGCCGGCGATGGCGACGTCGATCACGACCATGCGGCCGCTGTCGTTCAGCACGCGGAAATCGACTTGGAGCGGCTGCTGGCCGGACTGCGAGGCGTGATCCACCAGAACGGTCTTGACGATGAAGTCGTTCGGCCGCGCTTCCGTCGAGCCGGTGACCTTGAGCGTCTGGCCGGAATATTGCGAAAGGCGCGACTGATAGACCGCGTCGGCATAGGCCTTGAACGCCGCGTTGAAGGCCGCGATGTCCTGGTCGGACGCGCCACGCCGCGCGGCGCCCAGGGCGAATTTCGCGATGCGGTTGACGTCGGTGAGGCCTTCCAGGAAGGACTGAAACTGCGCCGTCTTCTGGGATTCGGAAATCTGCCGGTTGTTGAGGATGGCAAGGCCCTTCTCGATGTTCGAGGCGACGAAGGCCTCCGCCGGGGTGGCGGCGCGCGCCGGCGCCGCGGCCATCGCCACGGGCAGCGTCAGCGCCAGAAGCAGAACCGCGCATTTCACCAACGAATTCTGTGCAAAGATCATGTTTCTCATGTTCCGGAGATCCCGCTGATTGAAATGCGCCAAGGGGCGTAATGCTCCCGGCGGCTTGTGGCAAGTTCATGGCAGGGCCGCAACCCCGGCGCCGGTTTCACCCGGCATCCATATCGCGCGGAGCGCGAATTTCCGCGTTCCGTTCCGGTCCGGGGCGCCGGATCAGAACTCCGGCAATTCCTCGACGTCCGGCCGTCCGTTGCGGATCTCGCTGGCGCGGTGCTGGCGGTAGAGGCTGCGCGTGGCGGCGTAGAAATCGACCGAACTGCGCTCGATGCCGGCGAGCGTGTCCATGTTGCGCGCGCGCGCGTCCAGGATCTTGAAATACTGCCGCCCCGCCAGCCACCAGATATGTTGCTTGAACGAAATCCAGGTCAGCGGATCGAGCGCGACATCCACCGCCCTTCCCGCCGCGTCGCGCGGCGAGGCCGGCCCGAGAACCGGCAGGACGAGATAGGGATCGCCGCCCACGCCCCACGCGCCGAGGGTTTGTCCGAAATCCTCGCTGTGATCGGGCAGGTGAAAATTCCGCGTGGCGACGTCGAACAATCCGCCGACGCCGAGGGTCGTATTGACGGAAAAGCGCGCGAAGGTCTCGCCGGCGCGGCGCGCTTCGCCCTGCAGCACGTCGTTGGCGAAGGTCACCGGCAGGTCGAGATTGGCGAGCAGGTTGTGCATGCCCGTGCGTCCGAACTCCGGAACGACCGCGTTGTAGGTTCTCGCCGTTCGCGCCAGAAAATTCCGGTCGAGCCAGACGTCGAATGCGAAGATCTTCCGGTTCGCGGATTCGTGGGGATCGGACGGATCGGGGCCCGTCCCGGCGCAGCCCGACAGGGCAAGCCCCAGCACCGCCATCGCGCCAAACAGGATTCCCCGCACCATGCGTCCGCCCCCCAAGACCAGCGCTTATGCCTTCTGCCCGAGGCGGGGATCAACGGGGATTGCCGCTCGCGGAATTTGCATAATGATATAAAGATATGTTTATATGGTGGGACGGAGGCGGTCATGGAAAAGCTGGTCGGCATGCTGCGCGCCGCGGGCGATCCCACCCGCCTGCGCCTGCTGCTGCTCCTGCGCCAGGCGGAGCTGACGGTCAGCGAGCTTACGGACATCGTGGGACAGAGCCAGCCGCGTGTCTCCCGGCACCTGAAGCTGCTCTGCGACGCCGGGTTGCTGGAGCGGTTCAAGGAAGGAAGCTGGGTTTTCTACCGCGCGTCGGACACGGGGGACGGCGCGGAGCTGGGCCAGCTCCTCGGCCGCCTGTCCGAAGGAGAGCCGGCCGTCCGCGACGCCGATCTCCGGCGGCTGGCCGCCGTGCGCGAACAGCGCGCTGCGGAGGCGGCGGCCTATTTCAAGGCAAACGCCGCGGAGTGGGAGCGCATCCGCGCCCTGCACGCCCCGGAGAAGGATGTCGAGGCCGCGATCCTGCGCCACCTGGCGCAGGGGCCGATCGAGAATTTTCTCGACGCCGGCACGGGAACGGGCCGGATGCTCGAGCTCCTCGGCCCGCACGCCAGGCGCGCGGTGGGAATCGACGTCAGTCCCGAAATGCTCGCCATCGCGCGCGACCGGCTCATGCGCGGCGGGCTCACGCAATGCCAGGTGCGGCTGGGCGACACCTATCGCCTGCCCTTTGCCTCCGGCGGAGCGCTTTCCGGCTTCGACGCGGTGATCTTCCACCAGGTCCTGCACTATCTCGACGATCCGGCGGCCGCGGTGGCCGAGGCGGCGCGCGTGATGCGCGCGGGCGGGCGCCTGCTGATCGCGGATTTCGCGAGCCACGATCTCGAATTCCTTCGCACCGATTTCGCCCATCGCCGCCTCGGATTTTCCGATCGCGAGGTGCAGGGCTGGTTCCAGGCCGCGGGCCTCAAGGGACAGGCAAGCGAGACCGTCGCGTCCAGCGGACCGCGCGCCGCGCTCACCGTCCGGATCTGGGTGGCGGCGGCCCCGGCCGGAAAGCGGGCGGAGGCGGCATGAGCCTGCGCGATCTCGCAGACCGCAACCGGGCGATCCGCGTCTCGTTCGAGTTTTCGCCGCCCCGCACGCCGGAGGCCGAAGACCAGCTCTGGCGCGCGATCCGCAGGCTCGAGCCGCTCGCGCCCGCCTTCGTCTCGGTGACCTACGGAGCCGGAGGCTCCACGCGCGAGCGCACCCATGCGACGGTCCGGCGGATCGTGGAGGAAACGACGCTCGCGCCCGCCGCGCATCTGACCTGCGTCGCCGCTCCAAGGGCCGAGATCGACGGGATCGTGAAGGACTATTGGGACGCGGGCGTCCGCCACATCGTGGCGCTGCGCGGCGACATGCCCGACATGAGCGGCCCCTACACGGCCCATCCGGAAGGCTATGCCTCCACGCCCGAGCTGATCGAGGGCATCCGGCGCATCGGCGGGTTCGAGGTGAGCGTGTCGTGCTATCCCGAGCGCCATCCCGACTCGCCCTCGCGCGACCACGACCTTGCGCTGCTGCGCCGGAAGATCGACGCGGGCGCGACGCGCGCCATCGGCCAGTTCTGCTTCGACAGCGAGCTGATCGCCCGTTTCCGCGACCGCGCCGCCGCGCAGGGGATCGCCGTACCGATCATTCCCGGGCTGATGCCAACCACCAATTTCCGGGGCGTGGTGCGCATGGCGGAGCGTTGCGGCGCGCGCGTGCCGGAGTGGCTTCGCCGCCTCTACGACGGGCTCGACGGCGACGCGGAAAGCCGCCGCACCGTCGCCGCGGCGGTGATGGCCGAACAGGTGGCCGAGCTGCACCGGCTCGGATTCGACCAGTTCCACTTCTACACGCTGAACCAGTCCGACCTCACCTATGCGACCTGCCGGCTCCTCGGCCTGCAGCCGGGACCTTCGCCATGAGCTTCGATCGCGCGTCGCGCATCCGCTGGATGATGGAAGAGGCGAGGAAGCGGGTTCTGCTGCTGGACGGCGCCTGGGGCGTGATGATGCAGAGCTACCGGCTCGACGAGGCGGCGTTCCGTGGCGCCCGCTTCGCCGACCATCCGGGCGAGCTCAAGGGCGACAACGACCTGCTCACGCTGACCCGCCCCGACATCGTGCGCGAGATCGGCCACGCCTATATCGCCGCCGGCGCCGACATACTCGAGACCAATACCTTCACGGCGACCGAGACCTCGCAGGCCGACTACGGGCTCGCGCACCTCGTGGGCGAGCTCAACCAGGAGGGCGCCAGGCTCGCGCGCGAGATCGCCGACAGCGAGAGCACCGCGTCGCGGCCGCGACTCGTCGCCGGCGTCATCGGTCCGGCGAACCGCACGGCCTCGATCTCGCCCGACGTGAACGATCCGGCCTTCCGCAACATCACCTTCGACGATTTGCGGCGCACCTATTTCGACGCGGCGTGCGGACTGATCGGCGGCGGCGCCGACATCCTGATGATCGAGACCGTCTTCGATACGCTGAACGCGAAGGCCGCGATCTTCGCCATCGAGGAGGCCTTCGAGGAGCTGGGCGAGCGCCTGCCGGTCTGGATATCCGGCACCATCACCGATCTTTCGGGCCGAACCCTCACCGGCCAGACGCCGGAGGCCTTCTGGCATTCGATCCGCCACGCCAGGCCGTTCTGCGTGGGACTGAACTGCGCCCTCGGCGCGAAGGAGCTTCGCCCCTATATCGCCGAACTCTCCTCCGCCGCCGACGTGCTGACCAGCGCCCATCCCAACGCCGGCCTGCCCAACGAATTCGGCGGCTACGACGACACGCCGGAAAACATGGCCGCGCTCATGGGCGAGTTCGCGCGCGCGGGCCTGGTCAACATCATCGGCGGCTGCTGCGGAACGACCCCGGACCACATCCGCGCCTTCGCCGAGGCGGTCGAGGGGGTGGTGCCGCGCACGATTCCCGAGAAGCCGAAATACATGCGGCTGTCGGGCCTGGAGCCCTTCACGCTCACGCCGGAGCTGAACTTCGTGAACGTGGGCGAGCGCACCAACATCACCGGCTCCGCCAGGTTCCGGAAGCTGATCGCCGCCGACGACTACGAGGGCGCGCTCGAGATCGCGCGCGGCCAGGTCGAGAACGGCGCGCAGATCATCGACGTCAATGTCGACGAAGGCCTGATCGATTCCGAGGCCGCGATGCGGCGCTTCCTGCTGATGGCCGCGGGCGAGCCGGACATATCGCGGGTGCCGGTGATGATCGACAGCTCGAAATGGAGCGTGATCGAGGCCGGCCTCAAATGCATCCAGGGAAAGGGCATCGTCAATTCGATCTCCCTGAAGGAGGGAGAGGAGGCCTTCGTCGAACATGCCAGGCGGATCCTGCGCTATGGCGCGGCGGTGGTGGTCATGGCCTTCGACGAGCAGGGACAGGCCGACACGCGCGAGCGAAAATTCGAAATCTGCAGGCGCGCCTACGATATTCTCGTGAACCGGGCCGGCTTTCCGCCGGAGGACATCATCTTCGATCCCAACATCTTCGCGGTGGCGACCGGGATCGAGGAGCACAATGAATACGGCGCGGCCTTCATCGACGCGGCCAGGCGCATCCGCGCGGAGCTTCCCCACGCGCACGTCTCCGGCGGCGTATCCAACTTCTCGTTCTCGTTCCGCGGCAACGACTCCGTGCGCGAGGCGATGCACTCCGTCTTCCTCTTCCACGCCATCAAGGCGGGGATGGACATGGGCATCGTCAACGCCGGGCAGCTCGCCGTCTATCAGGACGTCCCCACGCCCCTGCGCGAGGCCATCGAGGACGTGCTGTTCAACCGCCGTGCCGACGCCACGGAACGCCTGCTCGACATCGCCAGGCAGTTCAAGAAGGAAGGCGGCGCGGCCGAGGTGGAGGACGCGGGATGGCGCTCCCTCCCGGTCGAGGAGCGGCTCACCCACGCGCTCGTCCACGGCATCGACGCCCATGTGATCGAGGACACCGAGGCCGCGCGGCTTGCCGCGTCCCGGCCGCTCGAGGTGATCGAGGGTCCGCTGATGAAGGGCATGAACGTGGTCGGGGACCTTTTCGGCTCGGGAAAGATGTTCCTGCCGCAGGTGGTCAAGTCCGCGCGCGTGATGAAGAAGGCGGTGGCGCACCTCATCCCGTTCATGGAGGCGGAGAAGGCGGCGGGCGCGGCCAAGGAACCCGCCGGCCGCATCGTCATGGCCACCGTCAAGGGCGACGTGCACGACATCGGCAAGAACATCGTCGGCGTCGTGCTCCAGTGCAACGGCTACGAGGTGATCGACCTCGGCGTGATGACGCCGGCGCAGAAGATTCTCGACACGGCGCGCGAGAGAAAGGCGAACATCATCGGGCTGTCCGGCCTCATCACCCCCTCGCTCGACGAGATGTGCCACGTGGCCGCCGAGATGGAGCGGCAGGGTTTCGACATTCCGCTGCTGATCGGCGGGGCGACCACCAGCCGCGTCCACACCGCGGTCAAGATCGATCCCAACTATCGCCGCGGGCAGACGGTGCATGTGAACGACGCCTCGCGCGCCGTGGGCGTCGCGTCGAGCCTGCTGAGCAAGTCCGCGGGCGCCGAGTTCGCCGCGAACATCCGCCGCGAATACGAGGAGGTGGCGCGCAACCATGGCGCGCGCACGGGGCCTTCCCGCCGACTGTCGCTGGCCGGCGCGCGCGCCAATGCGCTGCGGACGGACTGGACGAGCTACGCCCCGCCGGTGCCCGCCTTTTTCGGCGTGCGCAGCTATGGCGCCTACGATCTCTCCGAACTTGCGCGCTATATCGACTGGACCCCGTTCTTCCAGACCTGGGAGCTGCAGGGCAGGTACCCCGCGATCCTCGAGGACGAAAAGGTGGGCGAAGCCGCGCGCGGGCTCCATGCCGATGCGCTCAAGATGCTCGAGTCGATCGTCTCCGGGAAATGGCTGACCGCCAACGCCGCCATCGGCTTCTGGCCGGCGAACACCGTGGAAGACGACATCGTGGTGTTCGGCGACAAGGCGCGCAAATTCCCCATCGCGACCCTTCACACGCTCCGCCAGCAGATGCACCGGGAGGCCGGACGCCCCAACATGGCCCTTTGCGATTTCGTCGGGCCGAAGGGCGTGCCCGATTTCATCGGCGGCTTCGCGGTGACGGCCGGCATCGGCGAGGAAGCGCGGGTGAAGGCGTTCGAGGCCGCGCATGACGACTATTCGGCGATCCTGTTGCGCGCGCTGGCCGACCGCCTCGCCGAAGCCTTCGCGGAACGCCTGCACGAGCGCGTGCGGCGCGAATTCTGGGCCTATGCGCCGGAGGAGAATCTCACCAACGAGCAGCTCATCGCGGAGACCTATCGCGGCATCCGTCCGGCGCCGGGCTATCCCGCGCAGCCCGACCACACCGAGAAGGGCACGCTGTTCCGCCTGCTCGACGCGGAGGCGCGCGCGGGCATCAGGCTGACCGAGAGCTTCGCCATGTGGCCGGGATCGTCCGTAAGCGGACTGTATTTCTCCCATCCCGAGGCGCGCTATTTCGGCATCGGCAAGATCGAGCGCGACCAGGTGGAGGATTACGCGCGGCGCAAGGGCTGGACGGTGGCGGAAGCCGAGCGCTGGCTCGCGCCCATCCTCAACTACAACCCCCGCGCCGCGGCGGCGGCCTAGCTGCGTTGTCGTTCCCGGCTTCGCGCGGCGATCGCCGGGCTCGGCCATCGGATCGGCCTGGAGCGCCGCAAGAACGATTTCCGCTCCGCCCTTGACACGCTGTCCGCCCGACCCCACCTCGCGGAGCGAGGTGGCCGGAGCGGCTGCCGCGCTTCGCAATTTTCTTCCGCCCATCCCGCCGGTTCGCCCCCCGTCGCCAACCGCCCCAACGGTCCGAGCGCTTGCTGCGCTGCAGCGAAACAGGCGGTTTATCCCGCGCGATCAAGTACTTGCCGGCAGAATGGCCGAATTGAATTCCACTTTGAGGAAGAGGGGGGCCGTCATGAACGTGGGGCTGATCGCGGCGCCCTGCCGAAGCCGCCGCCGCCGGGCGTGGCGATCTCGATCGCGTCGCCGGCGTCCACAATCGTCTCGTCCTGCCCGCGCAGGATTTCGCGCGAGCCGTCCGTGCGGATGACGGTGGTCGTGCCTTTGGCCCCCTCCCCTCCGCCCTCGAGTCCGAACGGCGCGGTCTGCCTTCTCGTGGAAAGAATCGCAGCCGTCATTTTCTCGCGAAAGCGGATGCGCCGAACGGCCCCGTCGCCGCCGCGATGGGCGCCTTCGCCGCCGGAGCCGCGGCGGATCGAAAATTCCTCCACGAGCACGGGATAGCGCTGCTCCAGAATCTCCGGATCGGTCAGCCGCGAATTGGTCATGTGGGTATGAACGGCGGAGGCGCCGTCGAAGCTGCGCCCCGCGCCCGCGCCGCCGCAGATCGTCTCGTAGTACTGATGCCGTTCGTTGCCGAAGGTGAGATTGTTCATCGTGCCCTGGCTCGCGGCCAGCACGCCCAGGGCTCCGAACAGCGCGTCGACGACGGCCTGGCTGGTCTCCACATTGCCGGCGGCGACGGCGGCGGGCGGGCGCGGATTGAGCAGCGAGCCCTCGGGCACCACGATCTCGAGCGGCCGCAGACATCCCGCGTTCATCGGAATGTCGCTCTCGACGAGGCAGCGGAAGACATAGAGCACTGCGGCCTTGGTCACCGATCCGGGCGCGTTGAAATTGTTGGGCTGCTGCGGGCTCGTGCCGGTGAAATCGATCCGCGCGGATCGCGCCGCGCGATCGACCTCGACCGAGACGCGGATATTCATGCCGCCGTCCATCGGCATGTCGAATGCGCCGTCCTTGAGCGCGCCGATGACCTTGCGGACTTCGTCTTCCGCATTGTCCTGCACATGGCCCATATAGGCCTCGACGACGGCGCGCGTGTGGGTTGCGCAGGCGCGGCGCAATTCCTCGGCGCCCTTCGCGCAGGCCGCCGCCTGCGCCTTGAGATCGGCGAGGTTCTGATCCGGATTGCGCGCCGGCCAGCGGCCGCCGGCGAGCACGCCGCGCACCGCCGCCCCGTCGAAGCGGCCCTCATGCACCATGCGGATTCCGTCGAAGAGAATTCCCTCCTCCGCGATGTCCGTCGAGAAGGGCGGCATCGAGCCCGGCGTGATCCCGCCGATGTCGGCATGATGGCCCCGCGAGGCGACGAAGAAGGCGCGCGCGCCCTCCACGAACACCGGCATGACCACCGTGATGTCGGGCAGATGCGTGCCGCCGTCATAGGGCGCGTTGGTGACGAAGGCGTCGCCGTCGCGCATGTCGGGGTGCTTGCGCATGATCGCGGTGACGCAGTCGCCCATCGAGCCCAGATGCACCGGCATATGCGGCGCATTGGCGATGAGCGCGCCTTGGGCATCGAAGATCGCGCAGGAGAAGTCGAGCCGTTCCTTGATGTTCACGCTGGCCGCGGTGTTCTGCAGCGTGACGCCCATCTCTTCTGCGATCGCCATGAACAGGTTGGCGAAGACTTCGAGCAGGATCGGATCGGTTTCGGTGCGCGCCGTCCGCGCCGCTTCGCGTTCGCCGCTGCGGGTGAGGATAACCGAGCGGTTCGCGGAGATCTGCGCGCGCCAGCCCTGCTCCACGACAACGGTTTGATGCGGCTCGACGAGCAGCGCCGGACCGTCGATGCGCGTGCCGCCCGGGAGATTCGCGAGATGATGCACCGGCGCGTCGTGCCAGGTGCCCCGGGAGAAGAAGCGAACAATTCCGTCCTCTTCCCCGGAACCGGGGGACCGGGTCGGGTGGGTGGGCTTCGAAATCGCGCCCTGCGGGACGGCCCTCTCACCCCGAACCTCTCCCCCGCTGCGCTGTGGCGAGGGCGCAGATGTGGCTTCAACCTCCACCGACTCCGCGATCAGCGGCCGCCCCTCGAAGCCGAATCCGAACTGCCGGGCATGCGCGGCGGCGAAGTCACGCGCCATCTCTTCGAGGCTCGCGAAACGAACGGCGAGGGCCGTGTCGCTGCCTTCGTAGCGGATATGGACTTTCGTATCGGCCCGGATGTCCTTTCCGCCCTGCGCGGCGATGTCGAGCGCCGCCAGCCCGCCGAGTTCGCCGGAAAGGATTTCGACCGCCTCGAGTGCAGCCTTGTCCAGCCGCCGCCCGACCGCCTGCTGGCGAACGCTGCGCAGCGTCGCGAGCTTCATGCCGTATGCCGACAGAAGGCTCGCGAATGGATGGATCAGGATTTTTGAAATCCCGAGCGCGTCGGCAACGAGACAGGCGTGCTGCCCGCCGGCGCCGCCGAAACAGTTGAGCGCATAGCTGCGCGCGTCATGGCCCCTGGCGACCGAAATCTTCTTGATCGCGTTGGCCATGTTCTCGACCGCGATGCGGATGAAGCCGTCCGCGATGTCCTCGGCGCCGCGGCCGTCGCCGATCTCGCCCGCCAGCGATTCGAACGCCGCACGCACCGCGTCCGCGTCGAGCGGCTCTTTGCCGCCTGCTCCGAAGATCGCCGGAAAAAATTCCGGCCGCAGCTTGCCCACCATCACATTGGCGTCGGTGACGGTGAGCGGCCCGCCGTTGCGGTAGCACTTCGGACCGGGCCTTGCCCCCGCCGAAGCCGGGCCCACGCGAAAGCGCGCGCCGTCGAATCCGAGGATCGATCCGCCCCCCGCCGCAACCGTGTGGATCGCCATCATGGGGCTCTTCAGACGGACGCCGGCGATCTGGCTCTCGTAGACGCGTTCGTATTCGCCATCGAACCGCGCGACGTCGGTGGAGGTGCCGCCCATGTCGAAGCCGATCGCACGATCGAATCCCGCCTCGCGCGCGGTCTCGGCCATTCCGACGACACCGCCGGCGGGACCGGAAAGCACGGCATCCTTTCCATGAAAGAAGTCCGGCGCCGCAAGGCCGCCGTTGGAGGTCATGAAAAAGAGCCGCGGCCCCTCCCCCAGCGCGCGCGAAACCCGTTCCGTGTAACGCCGCAGCACCGGCGAAAGATAGGCGTCGGCGACCGTCGTGTCGCCGCGCGACACGAATTTCGGCAGCGCGGCGGTTTCGTGGCTCGTCGAGACCTGCGCAAATCCGAGCGCCCGCGCGATTTCGGCGGCGCGCCTTTCGTGTGCCGGAAAGCGGTAGCCGTGCATGAAGACGATTGCGCAGGCGCAAAGGCCCGCGGCGCGCGCCTTCGACAGCTCCGCGCGCAGAGCCGTCTCGTCCAGCGGACGGAGCACGGCACCGGAGGCGTCCACCCGCTCGTCCGCCTCGATCGCGCGCGCGTAGAGCATGTCCGGAAGGTCGATCTTCAGCGCGAAGAGCTTCGGCCGGTTCTGGTTCGCGATCCGCAGCTGATCGGCGAAGCCGCGGGTTACGACGAGCGCGGCCGGCTCGCCCTTGCGCTCGAGCAGGGCGTTGGTGGCGACGGTTGTGCCCATGCGCACCTCGCCCACCCGCTCCCCCGGAATGGTCCCGAAGGACGGGACGCCAAGCGCGCGGCGGATGCCCTCCAGCGCCGCGTCGTCGTACGCCGCGCTGTCGGAGAGCAGCTTGATCGCGGACAACTGCCCGTCCGGCGCCTGCGCCACCACATCGGTGAACGTGCCGCCGCGGTCGATGTAGAAATTCCATTTGCTCATTGCGGAGGGGCCGGCGGATGCGTCAAAGCTGCGCGACGCCAGGCGTCGCAATTACGCCCAGATTGGCCTAGAGCTTTCGCCCATGTCCATCTGGGGAAAACTGGGAGGAGCGGCCGCGGGATTGCTGACGGGCGGCCCGATCGGCGCGGTCCTGGGCGCGCTGGCCGGCCATTTCCTGATCGACCGCGGCACGGCCGACCCCGACGTCGTCTTCACCATCGCGCTCATCGCGCTGTCGGCGAAGATGGCGAAAGCCGACGGCATCGTAACGGCCGACGAGATCCGGGTCTTCGAACGGCTCTTCCGCGTGGCACCGGAGGAAGAGGCCAATGTGCAGCGCGTCTTCGACCTTGCGCAGCGCGATACGGCGGGATTCGAAGTGTACGCTGGCCAGATTGCGCGACTGTTCGCCGGCAACCCCGCGATCCTCGAAGACATTCTCGACGGCCTCTTCGAGATCGCGAAGGCGGATGGGGTACTCCATCCCGGGGAAGCGGAATTTCTCGAGCAGGTCGCAGACATATTCGGCTTCGCGCCCAACGAATTCCGCCGGATCCGCGCAAGCCATTTCGAGCCCGATGCCGCGGATCCCTATGTCGTACTCGGCGTGGCCTACGACGCGGACGAGGACGAGATCAAGCACAGCTACCGCAGGCTCGTGCGCGAGAACCATCCGGACAGCCTCATTGCCCGCGGCGTTCCGGAGGAATTCGTGCGCCTCGCCAACGACAAACTTGCCGCCATCAACGGCGCCTACGAGAAAGTGCGGCGCGAACGCGGCTTTCGCGCCTAGCCCGCATCGAGCAGGCGCGCGACCAGTCCCGGCAGGCGGTCGATGTCGAAGGGCTTCTGGACCGTGTGCAGGGAAGCGCTCGCCACCGCGGTCGGAACCGTCTCGCGCGCATAGCCCGTCACCAGCACCACCTTGAGGTCCGGCCAGCGCGCCAGGGCTGCCTCCACGAGCTGATAGCCGTTCATTCGCGGCATCTGGATGTCGCTGATCAGAAGGCCGACCTCGGAAGCCTCGAGGATTTCCAGCGCTTCCACGCCGTCGTTCGCCTCGAGAACCTGATAGCCGGCATCGCGCAGCACCTCGACGGCGATCATGCGGACAAGCGGTTCGTCTTCCGCCACGAGAATCGTCGACGACCTGCTTCCGGATTGAGTCATCTACGCTCTCTTCGAAATCTGTTCGGCATAGCGGCGCGGCAACAGGATGCGCACGATCGTGCCGGCTCCCGGAGCGCTTTCTATGCTGAGATATCCCGCCGACTGGCGGACGAAGCCGAAACTCATGCTGAGCCCAAGCCCAGTACCCTTGCCATGAGGCTTGGTGGTGAAGAAGGGGTCTAGCGCCTTCTGCCTCACCTCCTCGCTCATCCCGATTCCGGTGTCGCGAACCAGCAATTCCACATATTCGCCAGGCATCACATCGGCCTCCGCCCCCTCCTCGAGGCGGATGTTGCCCGTCGAAAATGTCAACTCGCCGCCCGCGGGCATCGCGTCGCGCGCGTTGATGGCGAGATTGATGAGGACGTTCTCCATCTGGTTGGTATCGCAATAGACCAGCCAGTCGGCGTCAAGCCTTGTGCGCACCTCGATCTGGCCCCCCACCGACTGGCGGATCAGGGGGAGCGCGTCGCTTATGAGATGGCTCAGATTGTTGGGCTCAGGCGACAGCGGCTGCCGGCGCGAGAACGCCAGCACGCGCTGGGTAACGGTCACCGCGCGGTCTACGCCCTCGATTGCGCTGTCGACGTAGCGCTGGACGTCCGTCTGCCCCTGGGAGATGCGCCGATTGAGCAGGTGGAGATTGCCCTTGATGATTGTGAGAAAATTGTTGAAATCGTGCGCGATCCCGCCGGAAAGCTGTCCGACGGCCTCCATCTTCTGGCTCTGGCGAAGGGCCTCCTCGATCTTCGCGCGTTCGCGCATTTCGTACTGAAGGTTGGCGTTCGCCTCGAAGAGATCGCGCGCCTGGTCCTTGAGCTTGAGATTGGCCTTGGAAAGAGCGCTCTGGGCGCTTGCCAGAACGGCCAGGAGAAGGGCGGCCATTGCCGCGACAAGCACGATCACGCCGTATTTGAGAAGGCGGCGGCGCAGCGAATCCATCGAACCGCGCAAATAGACCTTTCCGAGGGTGACTCCGTTCTCCGCGACGGGAACGGCGATGCCGATATGGTTGCCGGTCAGGACGGGATCCCTGGAAAGAAGGTTCGGCCTTATTTCGGCCTTCGCATCCGCCGCGTACTTGGCGATGCTGCGGCCCTGGCGATCGAAGACCGCCGCAAATTCGAGATCGGGATTTGCCTTCAGCGCGTTCACATATTGCTGCGCCGTCTTCGCGTCGTTCAGTTCAAGGGCCGTGGTGACGCCGGCCGCGAGGATCCGCGCCTGGACGACGATCTCCTGGACCTTCTGCTGCTTGTAGAGCTGGTCTTCGTAGAGGGCACCGAACGTGCCCATGAAACTGACGAGCACGGCACCGAGGAGCGCTATCACCGGGACGACCGAAGTGGGCGATTGAAACTCCGACCAGCGCAACAGCGTTTCTCCCACCAATGCATTCCAGTTCGAGCGGCGATCGGGCGGCCCCGGCCCGTCGGCCACAACCGGCAAGGGCATCGCGCTGCTTTTGCGCTCGACGAGCGAACGGACGCGTGGCGTCCCGTGCCGCACAGTCGCACCCTTCGCTGACAGAACCCACGCCGGCAGCACGGGAAGCTACGCGAATTCGGAAAGTTCCGCCACCGCGCCGCACCAGGGCTACGACACGCGAATCAAATTGAATAAACTCCGAGCCATTCTGTCCGCCGGCCGGAACGCCCGGGCAACCCGATGCACCCCGGCGCGTTTCCAATTCATGCAAGATATCCGCAATCCCGGGACCGGCGGCGGAATCGCCCTGTCCGAGACCCAAGCACGACAAGGGCGCACAGGACTGGGTGTCCGCTACGTGCTCATTGTCAGCACCACGGTCGCCTTCGCCGCGATGGTGCTGGCTTATCTATTCTTCTGGTTGTAGGGATCCCGGCGGACGAAAGACGCAGGGCAACGCCACTGGCGCCGCGCGGCCGCTATTTGCGGTCCGTGTCTTTGTCGGTCCGTTTTGCACCGGGCTCCTGCTCGACCGGCGCAGCCAGCTGGTCGAGCTGCGCCATGATGTCCCCGGCCGCATCGCCTTCGCCGGGGCGATCTGTTTGCGGTAGCGCCGCCTGACCTTCCAGGATCTCGATCAGCGCCTTGCGCGCGCGCGCCACGCGGCTTTTCACCGTGCCGACCGCGCAGTGGCAAATCTCCGCGGCATCCGCGTACGAAAATCCCCCGGCGCCGACGAGAATGAGCGCCTCGCGCTGTTCGTCGGGAAGCTGGCGAAGCGCACGCGCCGTGTCGGAAAGGTCCGCCGACCAGCTCTGGTCCTGGCTGGTACCCGGAAGGCGTTCGGCCGCATCCTGATCCCACGGCGTCTGGCGCCAGGCGCGCCGGCGGTCGGAATAGAACTGGTTGCGCAGAATCGTGAAAAGCCACGCCTTGAGATTCGTCCCGGGCGCAAAGGTCGCCCGCGACTGCCAGGCCTTCACGAGCGTCTCCTGGGCGAGGTCGTCCGCAGCGTCCTGATTGCCGGTCAGCGAGCGCGCGAACGCCCGGAGGAACGGGATCAGGGCCAACAGCTCCGTCTTGAAGTCCGACGTGCTTTCGGCGTTCGAAGCATCCACTTTCATCGCCTGGGCGCGCTGCATCACGATTTCTTCTCGGTCTGCTTGGCGGCGGCGCCATCGGACTCGTCGATCTTCCGCAAAAGATCGAGAAATTCGTCCGGAACCGGCTCGCTCACGACGCCGTCGTAGATCCGGCGCAACTCGCGGCCGATCGCGCGCTGACGCGCGCGGACCGCTCGGATCTTGTCGCCGTGTTCCGGGTCCTTCGCCAAATTCTCCGTCCGATGTGCGCGTGCGCCCGACAAGCTCATTCTCCAACGCGTTCTGCCGGCGGCGCAATCCCGATTTGGCGCGTCGACCGGAGCAGGCCGCTCCTTCCCTCGCCGCTCCCTAACGGGCGGGCGGACCAATCGGTTCCGCCCCCCTCGGGAACTTTTTTTGCTGGCACGAGTTCCTTTTTGGCTGTTTTCTGCTGCAATGCATTCCTTGGAGCCGGGCAATGAATGTAAGTGAGACGCTTGCGCCGCACCTTCCATATCTGCGCCGGTATGGGCGCGCATTGACCGGAGATCAGGCCCGGGGCGACGCGATCGTCCGAAAGACGCTTGCGGCTATCGTGGCGGGGGAGCGTGCGTTGCCGGATGGCGTGCATCCGAGGCTCGGGCTTTATCGGATATTCCAGTCGGTGTGGGCCGACGAGTTCCGGCACGACGGCCCTTCGGCGGGCACCACGGCGCGGCCGGACGGCCTGTTGAAGGCGCTGTCGCCCTTGAATCGTGCCGCGCTGCTCCTGACCTCTGTGGAGGCGTTCAGCCTGGAAGAAGCGAGCTACATCCTCTCCCAAAGTCCGCAAGCGGTCGAAAAGACCATTCTCGAGGCCCAGGAATCCATCGACAAGCTGCTTGCGTCGCGCGTGCTGATCATCGAGGACGAGCCGATCATCGCGCTCGATCTCGAAAACCTCCTCACCGAACTCGGTCATCGCGTCGTCGCCACGGCGGCAACCCGCGACGAGGCCGTCGCCAAGGCGCATACGGAGCGTCCCGGGCTTGTATTGGCAGACATCAATCTCGGCGAAGGCGGCTCCGGCATCGACGCGGTGTCGGAAATTCTCGAGAGCTTCAACATCCCCGTGATCTTCGTGACTGCCTATCCCGAGCGGCTTTTGACAGGCGAGCGGCCGGAGCCCACCTATCTGATCGCAAAGCCCTTCCTGCCCGAGACCATCCAGGCGACCGTCAGCCAGGCGCTGTTTTTCCATCCCGAGACGACCGCGGCCTGAGGCGAAGCGCCGTTCCGGGTTCCCCGCACGGTTAGGTGGGCCGGCCCACGAACGCCGGCGCGAAGTGCGTTTCTCCGTCCGCCATGGTTGAAGGAGCATTAGTCACGACCGTGCTGGACAGACTGGGGAAAAAGTCCAAAGCTTGAACGGTCTCTTCCCGGTTCCGTCGCCATTCGGCCAGGGCAATGGCGAATGGTCGGAATTTTCGGTCTACCGGATTTTCCAGTCCCGCAGCACAGGTTCCGATGATGCCGCTCGATGTTGAACTGACGCGAAAGGTCCTGGAGGCGGCGCCGTCGATACTCTACGTGTACGACGTGCAGAACGGACGCAGCGTTTTCCAGAATCGCGCGATTGGCGAGCTTCTTGGCCATTCCGCGGGCGACGCACCCGGACAGGCCAACGGACTCGACGAGTGGACGAACTTCATCCATCCGGAAGACGCAGAGCAGTTTCCCAAGCACCGCAAGCGCCTCGAGGCGATCCGTTCCGGCGAAGTCCTGTCCTGGGAGTTCCGGTTGCGCGGCGTGGATGGGCAGTGGCGCTGGTTTCTCAGCCGGAACTCCCTTCTGTCGGCCGACGCCCAAAGCCGCCCGCTGCTGGTTGTGGGAAGCGCCGCTGACATAACGGAGCAAAAGCAGGCGGAGCAGCACAAGCAGCTGCTCGCCGACGAAATGCGCCACCGCGCGAGGAACCTGGTATCGATCGTCCAGGCCATCGGGCGAATGTCCAGACCGAAGAACCAGCCCGAGATGAACAAATACATCGACGTGTTCATGGGGCGGCTGGTCACGCTCCTGAACACGGGCAGCATTGTGCTCTCGTCGGACACGCGCACCGCGGATCTGGACAGCATTGCCCGGACAACGCTTTCGCCCTTTTGCGGCGACACGCCGACCGGCCGCGTGACGATAGAGGGACCTGCCGTCGCAATGCCGGAACGCACCGCCGGCGGCCTGGCGCTGGCGCTGCACGAATTGGCGACCAACGCGGTGAAATACGGGTCTCTTTCCGCGGAAGGCGGCTCTGTTTCGCTGACGTGGAGGGTCGAAACGCGTGGTGGCGCGAGGTATTTCACAATGGAGTGGAAGGAATCCGGCGGTCCGCGCGTCGCGCCACCCACCGGCGAAGGTTTTGGCGGCATGGTGATCCGCCAAAGCGTTTCGCGCGAGCTCGACAGTACCGTAACGCTCGATTTTCTCCCCGAAGGGTTGCAGTGCCGGCTGGGTTTTCGGGTCTCCGACTGACCGGCGGTCCAGGATCGCAATTTCCGCGCAGTAGCCATCAGCCCCGAGCGTCTCGGGAGCTTCCGCCAGACCGCTGTGTTAGGGGCCGCGATCGGCGCCCAGCGTTTCGCTGGACGCTGGATCCTTTGCCGTCGCCTCGTGCAGAGAGGAAATAATCCTAGAAGGGACCACTTCCGCAGCAACGGACTCAAACAGGATGCGCAGCTCGAGTGCTATCGCCCTGTGCCGGATGCGGGCTTCACGAAGAACCGCCAGATGAGCCAGACGGTCGCGAGCGGCGCCCGAGCCGGACTCGACTCCCCCGTCCGGCCATCGTGCTCGCCTTGTCATCGTCGCGCTCCCGCTTTCGCGGCGCTCCTCGTTCTGGAATTTATTCGCCGCTCAAGAAAAAACACTTCTTCGGCGGGAGCGTTCCGAATGGAACTTTCCGGTCGATTTGGACGTTTTTCGTGGATACCGGGAAGGAGGGCGTACGGTCATGACCACAACTTCATCCTTGGCACCCCACTTGCCCTATCTGAGGCGATATGCGCGCGCGTTGACAGGCTCGCAAGCAAGCGGCGACGCCTATGTGAGGGCATCGCTCGAAGCCGTTCTTGCCGGCAAAGCGGAGCTGACGCGGAACATGTCGCCCCGCATCGCGCTCTATCGCCTGTTCCACACGCTTTGGTCTACCACGGCGCAGGAGCTTCCGTCGGAAACACCGGCGGCGAAAAGCCCTGCGGAATTGAGGCTTGGGCTGCTGCAGCCGGGAAGCCGGGAGGCGATCCTGCTGACATCCGTGGAGGGTTTTTCCAATCACGAGGTCGCGCAGATCCTGGGCACGACACCGGACGAAGTGGATGCGGCGATCATGGCAGCGTCCCGTGCGATCGACGACGACTTGACCTCGCGCGTTCTCATCATCGAAGACGAAATGGTCATCGCACTCGATCTGGAAAGCCTCGTCACCGAACTGGGGCACAGTGTCGTCGGCATCGCGACGACCTGTGCGGATGCGGTGGACATCGCGCACCAGCGCAGACCGGATCTGATCCTTGCCGACATTCAGCTTGCGGACGGAAGTTCCGGAGTGGATGCGGCGAACCAGATACTCGGCGACACCAAAATCCCCGTAATCTTCATCACGGCTTTTCCGGAATGCCTTCTTACGGGCGAGCGCCCGGAACCGACATTTCTCATCCAGAAGCCGTTTTCGCGGGACACGCTCAAGGCGACGATCGGGCAGGCGTTGTTCTTCCACAAGCCGGCGAAGTTGTCGAAGCCGGCTCTTCGGCCCGCTATTTCGCCCACGGCGGATCGCGCCGGCTAGTACCTCGTCGTGTGCCGGGCGCGGCCGCGTCCGCCGCGTCCGGAAACGGCGGCCGACGCGGCGCGCGGCAGGAACCGCCTTCTCGCTACGGCGTTCTCCATTCGAACGATACGGGAGAAAGAAATGTCGACAGCAAGCGGCCACACCAGCGCGATCTTGGCGAGCAAGGTCAAAGGCACGTCGGTCTACAATACGAAGGGCGACAAGATCGGTCATGTCGAGGACATTGTTCTCGACAAGACATCGGATCACATCATGTTCGCGGCGCTCGGGTTCGGCGGAGTCATGGGACTGGGCGAAAAATACTATCCCATCCCCTGGTCGGTCCTCGACTATTCCCCGGACCGCGGCGGCTATGTCGTGCCGCTTACGACCGATGTCATCCGCAACGCGCCCGCCTACGATCTGGACGATCTGACGAAGGGCGACGGCTCCATCGGACAGATCCGGCAGAAGGCCTATTCGTACTATAACGCGAAGCCCGACTGGTGAGGGCGAGGAATGCACGCGATCCCCGGTTGGGACGAAACGTTCGCGCATGATGCGGAGACGGCCGCCCGGCAGCGGCAGAACGCGTTGCTGCCGGGTGGCCGTTTCTTTTTGCTGGGGCTCGCGGCCATAGCCGCGGGCGTTTTTCTCTCGCTGTTTCTATGACCGCTCAGGCCGGGAGAACGGCGGTCGCCTCAATTTCCACAAGCGCTTCGTCCTCGATCAATGCGGTGACCTGCACCACCGACATTGCCGGAAAATTCCGGCCCATCGTGCGGCGATAGATTTCACCCACTTCCTTGGACGCAGCGATGTAGGATCGCTTGTCCGTGATGAACCAGGTCATTCTGACGACATGCTCGGGACCGGCGCCGGCTTCGCGCAGCACAGCGAGGATGTTGTTCAGGGCCTGCTCGAACTGTCCCGCAAAGTCCTTCGCCACGAAACGCTGATCGCGGTCCCACCCGATCTGGCCGGCGACAAAGACAAGCCTGCCCTGCGCCTCGATGCCGTTTGCATACCCTCTGGGCCTGGCCCAGCCCGCCGGCTGCAGTACACGCATATCAGTCTCCCTCGAATACCGGAGCGGATTTGTTCGCGAAAGCGTCATAGGCGCGGCGGAAATCGGCCGTCTGCATGCAGATCGCCTGCGCCTGCGCTTCCATCTCGAGCGCAACCTCCAGGCTGACGCACCATTCGGCGTTGAGCTGGGTCTTGGTTATGCCATGCGCAAATGTCGGTCCCGTGGCCAGCGACCGCGCCATGTCGCGCGCAGCCGCCATGAGTTCTTCCGGCGCCACGAGGCGATTGTGGAATCCCCAGCGCTCCCCCTCGTCGGCCGGCATGAACCGGCCAGAGAAGAGGAGCTCCGAAGCGCGGCCGTGTCCCACGATCCGCGGAAGGATCGCGCACGCGCCCATGTCGCATCCCGCCAGACCTACGCGCGTAAACAGGAAGGCGGTTTTGGCGCGGGGGGTGGCAATGCGGATATCGGACGCCATGGCAATGATCGCGCCCGCTCCGGCGCAGATGCCGTCGATGGCGGAGACGATGGGCTGTGGACAGGCCCGCATCGCCTTGACAAGGTCGCCCGTCATCCGCGTGAAATCGAGCAGGCCGGTCATGTCCTTCTCGGTCAACGGGCCGATGATTTCGTAGACGTCGCCCCCGGAGCAGAAATTTCCCCCGCTGCCCGCCACGATCACCGCCTTGACTTCGCGCGCATAGACAAGGTCGCGAAAAAGATCGCGCAGCTCGGCGTAGGATTCGAACGTCAGCGGGTTCTTGCGCTCCGGGCGGTCGAGCGTGACGGTCGCGACCGCCCCGTCGAACTCCCATTTGAAGTGCCGGGGCCGGAATTCGGCGGGTTTCATAGTCCACTCCTCTCAATCGCTGTCTTCACTCTGCCGAGGGCTTCCAGCAGATGCACGATCTCGCCCTCGGCAAGGTCGCCCAGCAACCGCTCGATCCAGGCTTCATGGGCGGCGGCGTAGCCGCGGAATTCGCGGCGGCCGCGCGCGGTCAGCTTGACCCTGACCACTCTGCGGTCGGACTTGTTCTGGCTGCGCGCCACCAGGCCGTCTTCGACCAGTCTGGCGACGATTGCCGTCGCATTCCCGTTCGATACGAGGAGATGGGCCGACAACTCCGACATGGTGAGACCCGAGGGCTCGCGAAAGAGGGCGGCCATGACGTCGAACCGCGGCAGCGTGGTGCCGAATCGGTCGATCAGCATCTGCCGCGCCTTCTTCTCGATGGTGGTGGAACAGGACAGAAGCTTGATCCAGAGCCTCAGCGTTTGCTTGCTGTCTGTCATTGGGCGCTGTCCGGGCGGAGCGGCGCCACTTTCAAGCGAGCATGGCCATCTGACCGGCCCTCTCCAGATTGATCGTGAGCTGGCGATAGCCGCTCGCGTATTGAACCGGCAGCGGCGGCTCCGCGTATTTTTGTTCGGCTGCGGCGCGGAGGGTCCAGTTGGGATCCATCTGATGCGGACGGGCGAGCGCGCAAAGATCGGCCCTGCCCGCCGCCAGGATCGAGTTCACGTGATCGATCTCGTAAATGTTGCCTACGGCGATTGTCGGCACTCCGAGCTCGTTGCGGATGCGGTCGGAGAACGGCGTCTGAAACATGCGGCCGTACACCGGCCTTTCCGCCTTGGTCACCTGGCCGGAGGACACGTCGATGATGTCGGCGCCCGCCGCCACGAAGGCGCGGCTGATTTCCACCGCATCGTCCGGCGTGATGTTGTCCTCGCCTGCCCAGTCGTGGGCGGATATACGCACCGACATCGGTCTGTCCGCCGGCCACACCGCGCGGATTGCTCCAAATACTTCCAGCGGAAATCGCAGCCGGTTCGCCAGCGATCCGCCGTATTCGTCCCGGCGCCGGTTCTGCGTGGGGCTGATGAACGCCGAAAGCAGGTAGCCGTGCGCGCAATGCAGCTCCAGCATGTCGAAACCCGCGCGGGCGCCACGGACGGCCGCCGCCACGAATGCTTCGCGCACCTCCTCCATATCGGCGCGCGACATCGGAACAGGGATCGCGCTCTCTTCCGTCCACCGGACGGCGGAAGGCGCCATCAAGGGCCAGTTGCCGGAGACGAGCGGCCTGTCGCCGCCTTCCCAGGGCACGCGCGTGGAGCCCTTTGCGCCGCTGTGACCGAGCTGAAGGCAGAACTTCGCGGATGAATATCCGTGGACGAAATCGACCACACGCTTCCACGCCCGTTCCTGCGCATCGTTCCACATGCCAGGGCAGCCCGGCGTGATGCGCGCTCCGGGCGATACGCAGGTCATCTCCGTATAGACGAGGCCCGCACCGCCGAGTGCACGCGCACCGTAGTGAACCAGATGAAAGTCCGTCGGCACGCCATCGACAGCGGAATACATTGCCATCGGCGATACCACGATCCGGTTGTCCATTTTCATTCCGCGCAGCGTGAACGGCGCGAACATCGGCGGCACGGGCCGGCCGGAGAACCACGTCTCCAGCGCTCCGAGCCAGTCGGGGTCGCGCAAGCGGAGGTTTTCGTGGCTGACCCGCTGGCTGCGCGTCAGCAGCGAATAGGCGAACTGCATCGGATCGAAATGGAGATAGCGCTCGACGTTTTCAAACCACTCCGTCGAATTTCGCGCCGCGCTCTGGAGCTTGAGCGCCTCCAGCTGGCGCGCATCCTGGTAGCGGGACAGCGGGTCGGATGCACCATCGGCGAGAACCTTTGCAAGTTCGATGGCATCCTCGAGCGCGAGCTTGGTGCCGGACCCGATCGAGAAATGGGCGGTATGCGCTGCGTCCCCTAAAAGCACGGTCTTTCCGAATTGCCAGTTTCGGCACAGCACGCGGCGGAACTGCAGCCAGGCGGATCCGCGAATGTGCGCCGCATTGCTCATCAGCTCGTGACCCTTCAGATGGTCGGCGAAGATGCGCTCGCAGGTGCGGGCCGAGTCCTCCTGACTCATCCTGCCGAAGCCGAATTTCTCGAACGTTTCCGGCGCACACTCGACGATGAAAGTCGCAGTATCGGCATCGAATTGATAAGCGTGCGCCCAAATCCAGCCGTTCGGCGTCTTCTCGAAAATGAAGTTGAAGGCAGCAAACCTTTGCCGCGTGCCATACCAAATGAAATGATTGCGCCGTGTTTCGATCTCGGCCTGGAACGCGTCCTCGTGCGCCGCACGGAACTTCGAATTGATGCCATCGGAGGCGACAACGAGGTCGAAGCCCTCCAACACGGGGCTGCCGGGCTCTACCTCGGTCTCGAATTGGATTTGCACGCCCAATTCGCGCGCGCGCACCTGCAGGATGTCCAAAAGCCTCTTGCGGCCAATGCCGATGAACCCATGGCCGCCCGACGATATCCTTTCGCCGTCGAGATGGACGTCGATGTCGTCCCAGCGCGACAGCTCGTCGAACATGCGCTGCGCGCTGACGGGATCGTTCGCGCGCAGGTTTTCCATGGTCTGGTCGGAAAACACCACGCCCCAGCCGAACGTGTCTCCGGGACGGTTGCGCTCGAACACGGTGATCTCGCGCGACGGATCGCGAAGTTTCATCGAGATTGCGAAATAGAGGCCGCCGGGGCCGGCGCCCACGCAGGCAATTCTCATCGCAGCCGACCCTGTGAGTCGCGCCGTCATATCCTTTGTACTTAAAATTTTCAAGCATAAAATAATGTCCGGAGCGCGCTGTTTCGTTGCTTTTCTGCGGTATCGGCGGCACACTCGCCGCGCCCCAACCGTTCGAGGACCTGATGTCTCAATCCGCGCTCCAGGCGTTCGCCACCGGGTTGGCGTCCGGCCGCATCCGCGTGATCGATCTGACCCAGACCCTGTCGGAAGACACGCCGACGCTTGTATTGCCGCCGCCATTCGGCCAGTGCGCTCCGTTTCAAAGGGAGGAAATCTCGCACTACGACGAGCGAGGCGTCGCCTGGTACTGGAACAATTTTTCCGTCGGAGAGCACACCGGCACCCATTTCGATGCGCCCGTTCATTGGGTGACCGGTAAGGACCTCGAGAACAACACGCTCGAGACGATCGCGCCGGCCGACTTCATCGCCCCCGCAGTGGTGCTGGATTTTTCCCGACAGTGCGCCGAGAACCCGGATTTTCTCCTGACGAAGGCCGACGTGGTGGATTGGGAAGCGCGCCACGGCCGAATCCCGCCGCGTTCATGGGTGCTGTTTCGCAGCGACTGGTCGAAGCGGAGCGGCGACGCATACACCAACCGCCGCGAGGATGGTGCACACACGCCGGGCCCGTCGGTAGACGCAGTGAAATTCCTGGTCGAGGACCGCGACGCCCTGGGCTTCGGCGTCGAAACCATCGGCACGGACGCCGGCCAGGCGCATCTCCTCGATCCGATGTATCCCGCCCACACCCTATTCCACGGCGCGGGACGGTATGGACTGCAGTGCCTGACGGATCTCGACAAGTTGCCGGCCACCGGCGCCGTCATCGTCGCCAGCCCGCTCAAGATCCGCGATGGTTCGGGAAGCCCGCTGCGCGTGCTCGCCCTGATCGATGGCTGAACGCTCTTTCCGGAAAGAGGTGGAACAACTGCGCATCGGCGCGGGTCGGGAATTTCGCGGCGAAGGAATCCTTGCCGTCACCAAGGCTCTGCTTCAGTCCGGCGTGGCCTATGTCGGAGGATATCAGGGGGCACCCATTTCGCATCTCATGGACGTCTTTGCTGACGCCGACGATCTGCTGAAGGAGCTGGGAGTTCATTTCGAGGCCAGCGCCAGCGAAGCGGCCGCCGCGGCGATGTGCGCGGCGTCGGTGAACTATCCCCTGCGCGGCGCGGTGGCATGGAAATCGGTCGTCGGCACAAACGTCGCATCGGACGCCCTGTCCAACGTCGCATCCGGCGGCGTGACGGGCGGCGTGCTCGTGATCGTCGGAGAAGACTACGGCGAAGGTTCCTCGATCATGCAGGAGCGCACCCACGCCTTTGCCATGAAGTCTCAGATCTGGTTGCTCGATCCCCGTCCCAATCTGCCCTCCATCGTGGAGGCGGTCGAGAAGGGGTTCGAGCTTTCCGAAGCCTCCAATACGCCCGTCATGATCGAATTGCGCGTACGCGCCTGCCATCTGCACGGGCGCTTCAGGGCCAAGGACAATGTGCGGCCGCGTTTCACGGTGCAGGATGCCTTGGCAAATCCGGTCCGGGATACGGAGCGCATCGTTCTGCCCCCCGCGAACTTTCTCCACGAGCGGGAGAAAATCGAGCAGCGATGGCCGGCGGCGGTCCGCTTTGTGCGCGAACACAAGCTCAACGAACGCTTCGGCCCGGAGCAGGGAGACATCGGCATCGTCGTCCAGGGCGGGCTTTTCAATACGCTCAACCGGGCGCTGGAGCTGATGGATCTTTCGGACGCCTTCGGCGATGCAAAGATACCGCTCCTTGTGCTGAATGTGACCTATCCGATCGTCCCGGAGGAGGTGCGGGAATTTTGTTCGGGAAAGCGTGCCGTGCTGCTGGTCGAGGAAGGCCAGCCGGAATTCATCGAGCACGAGCTCAACACGATCCTGCGCCGCGCCGACATTCAGACGCGGCTGATCGGGAAGGAGGTATTCCCGAGGGCCGGGGAATACACCGCGCAGGTGCTGATGGACGGCCTGGGGAGGTTCCTGTCCGCCTGGACTTCGCGGCCCGAGCCGCCGAGGCCTCCGGCGCCGGATGCCGCGCTCGCGGCCGAGGTGCCGCAGCGGCCCGCCGGTTTTTGCACGGGCTGCCCCGAACGCCCGTTGTTCACCGCCCTGAAGCTGGCGCAGCGCGACCTCGGCGAGCACCACGTCAGCGCGGACATCGGCTGCCATCTGTTCTCGATCCTGCCGCCGTTCCACATCGGCAACACGACCGTGGGCTATGGATTGGGGGCGGCGGGCGCGTCGGCGTTCCGCCGCCACGATGGCAAGCGCCCGATAGCCATCATGGGCGACGGCGGTTTTTGGCACAACGGCCTTACCAGCGGCATCGGCAACGCCGTGTTCAATCGCGACGACAGCCTCACCATCGTCGTGGACAATGGATATTCGGCGGCGACCGGCGGACAGGATCTGCTTTCCTCAGCGGGGGATGGCGGCGCACGCAGTACGCGGCACGCCATCGAGACTGCAGTGCGTGGCATCGGCGTCGGCTGGGTGCGGACGATCGACAATACCTACGATCTCCGCCGCATGCGCGATGCGGTCAAGGACGCCCTGACTACGGACGGGAGGGGGCCGAAGGTTCTCGTCGCGCGGTCCGAATGCATGCTGAACAAGCAGCGGCGCCTCCGTCCGCGGTTCGACAAATCGGCCAGGGAGGGCCGGCGGGTCGTTCGTACGCGCTTCGGTGTCGACGCCGATACCTGCACCGGAGATCATGCCTGCATACGGCTTTCCGGTTGCCCGTCCCTGACAGTGCGGCCCAACCCCGATCCCCTGAAGAGCGACCCGGTTGCACACGTCGACAACAGCTGTGTCGGATGCGGGCTCTGCGGGGAAGTGAGTCACACGGAGGTTCTTTGCCCGTCGTTTTACAAGGCGGAGATCGTCGTCAATCCGAATTGGCTGGAAAGACTGGTCGCCGGTGTGAAGCAGCGCCTTTTGGGGCTTCTCCATCGTGCCTGAGGGACCGGCGCGCATAGCGATCGCCATACTGGCTCTCGGCGGCCAGGGCGGCGGAGTGCTGGCCGACTGGCTGACTGCGGTCGGGGAAGCCGCCGGCTACTATGTGCAGGCCACATCGGTCCCCGGCGTGGCGCAGCGCACAGGTTCGACCATCTACTATCTCGAACTGGTTCCCGAGGAGCGTCTTCGGGACCGTCAGCCGATTCTCGCGCTGATGCCCGCGCCGGGCGACGTGGATCTTGTCGTCGCCCTGGAACTCATGGAGGCGGGCCGTGCGATATTGCGGGGACTGGTCGCCCGCGACCGGACGACGCTTGTCGCATCCACCCATCGCATCTATGCGATCTCCGAAAAATCCGCGGTTGCAAACGGTATCGCCGACGGGGCCAAGGTGCTGGCGGCGGCGCGCGCGCACGCAAAGGATCTGATCGCATTCGACATGGACGAATTGGCCGCTCGCAACGCCAGCGCGGTCAGCGCGGCGATGTTGGGCGCCATCGCGGCGAGCAGGGCCCTTCCCTTTTCGCGCCAACGCTTCGAGGACGCGATACGCGCGAGCGGCGTGGCGGTGGATGCAAATCTTGCCGGGTTCGCTGCGGGCTACGAAGGACGGCCGGCGGCGGCCGTCGCAACTCCGTCCCTGACGACCGAGGAGATCGTCGAGGAAGGCGTCCGCCGCCTAACCGACTACCTGGATGAGGACTACGCCGGATTGTACCGCAGCCGATTGCAGCCGTTCACCGACCCCGCGGTCAAACGCGAGGTCGCCCGGGCGCTTGCCCTCTGGATGTCCTACGAGGACGTGATGCGGGTAGCCCAGATCAAGACTCGCGCCTCGCGCACCGCGAAGGTGCTTGCGGATATCGGCGCCGGTCATGGCCAGATCGTGCACCTCACGGAGTATATGCACCCCCGCTGGGAAGAGCTGTGCGACACCCTGCCCGCCCGCCTGGGTGCGCGGCTGGCGCGTGGCGGATTGCCCAGGCGCTTGCTTGCGCCACTGTTCGACAAGGGACGCCATGTGCGGACGACGAGCGTTTCCTGGTTTCTGGCGCTGAGAATCCTCGCCGCATTGCGGCGCGGGCGGCGCAAGACATATCGTTTTGCCAGGGAGAACGCCGGCATCGAAGCATGGCTCGCCGCCGTCGCCGGGGCGGCGCAGTGCGACACGGCGGCGGCGATTGAGCTGGCGCGGTGCCCCGAACTGATAAAGGGGTATGGTGACACGAACGCGCGCGGCCGCTCGAAATTCGACGCCATCATGCAGGCCTGGCAACGCGCGGGAACTCAACGAGGCGCCGAGTTGCTCGGGCGGTTGCGGCGTGCCGCGCTGGAGGACGAAGACGGGACCGCGCTTCAACGCGAGCTGCGTTCGTCGGCGTGAACGGCGCGCGGGAATCCGGCGCGCCCGAATCCCATGATGAAAATCTCCGCAGCAAATTCCGCGATGGCCGAAGGACTGACCGCGCCGGAAGCATCCATCCAGGTGTGCGTCCAGTTGATCATGCCGAAGTAAAGCATCGCGGCGGGTCTTTCGAGATCGGGCCTGCCCGCCAGGCCGGGCCGCAGCGCGACGAGTACGTCACGAACGATATCGACAAGACGGCGCTGAATCGCGACGATCGCCGCGCGCCGTTCCTTCGGCAGATTTTCGAGCTCGTTGAGGAGGACCTTCTGCCGGGCCGCGGCGCCCGCATAGAGTCGCATGAATTCCAGCGTGAGATCACGCAGGATGTCTGCCGGACTTCCGGGCTTCGCCACGGCGATCCGCGCCGCATCCAGAAGCGCCGCGACATGCGAATGCATGACATCGAAAAGGATGTCCTCTTTCGAAGGATAATAATGATAGATGAGAGACTTCGAGGTGCGGCACATTCTTGCGAGATCGGACACCGAAGCACGCGCAAAGCCCTGCCGTGCGAACAGCCGGGCGGCTTTTTCGACAATTCCGGCGCGGCGCGCTTCATAGTCGGCTGCTTGCGTACGGGCCATGTTCCGTTCCGGAGGGCGAATCTTCGGAGGATTTCCGAGTTTAGGCTTATCGGATCAGATTGAAGTTGAAAATCCGGCGGCCAGTCGGCTTATTTGCGGCGCTGGAACGATCCAAGGCCGGACCATGTCGGTAGCACCCTTGTCCAAAGATATTCGGAACGATCTCGAGCCGGACTGGAAGCGGGTGGCCTATCTCGTTCAGGTCTCGCGCGCACTGGATTCCCTGGAGGAGACGGTCCTCGTTCCGGAGCGCAAGATTTTCTACCAGTTCTCGGCGCGCGGGCACGACATGGCCCAGGTCCTGCTGGGACTGCAGCTCACGCGAAAGGAAGACGCCATTTGCGGCTACTACCGTTCGCGGCCGATCCTTCTGGCTCTCGGCGTCGATCCCGCCGATGCGCTCGGATCTTCGATGGCGCGCGCGGGGGGATATTCCGACGGCCGGGATATCGGTGCGGTGTTCAATTTTCCGAACCGTGACGGCTGTTCCGCACTTCCGATGTGCGGCGGCGTCGGCGCGCAATTCACGCCGACCGCCGGATGGGCGCAGGCGCTCGAATATCGCGCGAAGGTGCTAAAGGACGAAAATTGCAGCGACGCGATTGCCGTGGCGCTGGGTGGGGACGCGTCCGTCGCCACCAACGGATTCTGGTCGGCGCTCACCATGGCGACGACTCTCGGCCTTCCGATCCTCTTCTACATCGAGGACAACGGATACGGCATCTCCGTTCCGTCGAGCCTGCAGACCCCGGGCGCAAGCATATCCGACAATCTTGCCGCGTTCTCGGGGCTTGAAATTCTCGCCGGCGACGGCACCGAACCTATCGAGGCGTCGGCACTGGTCGGGCGCGCCGTCCGCTTCGTGCGGGATCGCCGCCGGCCGGCTCTCCTGCATTTGCGCGTGCCCCGCCTGGAGGGCCATTCGTTCCAGGATACCCAGACCTACAAGCCCGAGTCCGTGGTCAAGGCCGAGTGGGAGCGCGACCCCCTGCCGAAACTGCGCAAATTTCTCTCCGGCCGCTTCGACGACGACAAGTGGGACCTCATTGCGCAGGAAGCGGCAAGCGCGGTCGCGCGGGCGCGGGAAATCGCCGAAGCGCGCCCCACGGCCGAAATGTCGCGGACGGCGCGCCACGTGTTCTTCGAAGGCGAAATGCAGGCGAAGGGCGGTCAGCATGCCGCCGGGTATTCCGAGCCAGAAGCAGCGGGCGACGCCGTGCCCGAGGGACAGCGTATCAACATGGTGACGGCGATCCGCCGCACGCTGGACCACGAATTGTCGATCAATCCCCGCGTGCTGGTGTTCGGGGAGGACGTCGGTCCGAAGGGCGGCGTCCATGCGGTCACCCTGGGACTGCAGGAGAAATACGGTGCGGATCGCGTATTCGACACGTCGCTGTCCGAAGAGGGCATCATCGGCCGCGCTGTCGGCATGGCGCTGGCCGGCCTCGTGCCCGTTCCCGAAATCCAGTTCCGCAAATATGCCGACCCTGCCGCCGAGCAGCTCAACGATTGCGGCACGATGCGCTGGCGGACGAACAATCGTTTCGCAGCACCGATTGTCGTGCGCATGCCCATCGGCTTCTTCAAATGCGGCGATCCGTGGCACAGTCAGACCAACGAGGTGCAGTTCGTCCACTCTCCCGGCTGGCGGGTTGCGGTACCCTCCAACGCGGAGGACGCGGTTGGGCTCCTGCGTACCTCGTTGCGCGGAAACGATCCCGTCATCTTCTTCGAACATCGCGCCATGCTTGACGCCACGAGCGCGCGGCGGCCCTATCCCGGCGACAATTTCGTGTTGCCTTTCGGTAGCGCGCGCGTTGTGCGAAGCGGTAGCGACATCACCATCGTCACCTGGGGCGCGATGGTGGAGCGCTGCGAGGAGGCGGCGCAGGAATATTCCGCCGAAATCCTCGACCTTCGAAGCCTCGTGCCGTGGGACCGCAGCGCCGTTCTCGATTCCGTAAGACGCACCCGCCGCTGCCTGATTGTGCACGAAGACCTGATGAGTGCGGGTTTCGGGGCGGAAATCGCGGCAATGGTCGCGCAGGAGTGCTTCTACGATCTCGATGCCCCGGTTTCGCGGCTTGCCATGCCGGATATTCCCAGTCCCCATAACCCTGCCCTTATGGAATGGGCGCTGCCGTCGGTCGATGGCATCCGGACCAAGATGGAAGAGCTGATCAACCAATGACCGATATCGTCGTTCCGGCCGAGCAGGAAGGAACCAAGGCCGTCGTCAAGACCTGGCTGAAAAAGCCTGGCGATGCGATCAACAGGGACGATCCTGTCGTCGAAATCGAAACCGACAAGGTGGCAGTGGAAATCGCCGCCGAAGCCGCCGGCACGCTTTCGGAGATCCTCGTCCAGGAAGGCGCCGAGGTCGAGCCGGGTACGGTGCTGGGTCGAATCGTCCCGGGTGGAGCGGTGGAATCTTCGGTAAAGGCGATGGCGCAGGGCGCGGGTCTTGCCACCCCCGTGTCCCAAGCTTCTCATCCCGCGCGAGCCGCCGATCGGCTTCCGCCAGGCATCCGCAAATTGCTTGCCGACAATGGCCTCGAAGCCGGCGACGTACCTATTTCGGGCACCCACCTGACCCGCGAAAACATTCTGGCGGAGATCGGCCGTCGCGCGGAGACACCTGCGATTGGCGTCACACGCGTCCCACACGATTCCATGCGAAGGCGAATCGCAGCCAATCTGTCGCGTTCGATGCAGGTCGCGCCGCATGTTACGGCCATGTTCGAGGCCGATTTCTCCGCCATTGCCGCACACCGCGAAGCCCACCGGAACGACTTCGCCGGCCAGGGCGCAAACCTGACGTTCACCGCCTATTTCATTGCCGCCAGCGCGGCCGCCATGAAGTTTGCGCCCGCCGTGAACGGCCGTTGGTACGAAGACCGCATCGACCTCTATGAGGATATCAACATCGGGATCGGAACCGCGCTGGGCGAAAAGGGGCTCATCGTGCCCGTGATCCATCGCGTCCAATCCCTAGGTCTGCTCGAAATATCCCGGCGTCTGACCGAACTGACGGAGAAGGCGCGCACGGGAAGGTTGTCCCAGGACGACGTCCGGGGAGGCACCTTTTCCATCTCGAACCACGGGGTATCGGGATCCCTGCTCGCGGCACCGATCATCATCAACCAGCCTCAATCGGCGATTCTCGGAGTTGGAAAGCTGCAAAAACGTGCAGTCGTCCGCGGCGACGGAATCGAGATTCGCCCGATGGCCTATGTGACGCTGACCATCGACCACCGCGTGATCGACGCCTTCCAGACCAATGCCTGGCTTTCGGCCTTCGTCGAAACGCTGGAGAGCTGGCCTAGCGGCATCTGACGCGCATCGCGGAAAAGCCCCGAAAGCGCACACGCCCGGTGCGCACCGGCTTTCCGGTTAATGTATAGCCGGGAAATCTCGATACGAGGGCTTCGAGCGCGATTTGTGCTTCCATGCGGGCAAGATTCATTCCTGCGCATTGATGGACGCCCGCCGCAAAGGCAACGTGCCTGTTCGGATTTCGGGCGATGTCGAACGCTTCCGGATCTGCAAATGCCTCGGGATCGCGATTGGCCGCGCCTATCCCGAGCACGATGAAGCTCCCGGCCGGTACCGGCTTGCCGCCAATGGTCACAGCGCCCGTTGTGACGCGATTGCCGAGCTGGTTCGGGCTCTCGAAGCGCAATACTTCCTCTATCGCGGGGCGGAGCAGTTCCGGGTCCGCAACCAGGCGCTTCCGCTGTTCCGGAAACCGGGCGAGCAGCTCGATGGCATTGCCGATCAGGTTCGTCGTTGTTTCGTGACCCGCATTCAGGAGAAAAACGCAGTTCTCGGAGAGCTCGATCTCGCTCAGCGGCTCGCCGTCGCTTTGGATCAGGCGTGTCAACACATCGCTTGCGGGATCGCGCGGGTGCCTGCGCCGATCCGCAATCAATTCCGACAGATAGTCGTGGAATTCGCCGAGAGCCTGCTCGCCGCGATCCAGCGCGGCGGGCGCAAGCACAGGCTCCAGTCCGCCCAGGATTGCCAGCGACCAGTTGCGCAAGGGCCCGCGATCGCCGTCCGGAATGCCCAGGAGATCGCCGATGACGTTCACGGGAATTGCAGCGGCAAAGTCGCCAATGGCGTCGAATTCGCAGCTCGCTTCCGCGCGGTCGAGAAGCCGATTCACCAGATCCTTCAGCTTTCGCCCGATTGGAGCGAGGGCCTTGGGAACGAGCGCGCCGAGGATAGAGCGGCGAACACGCGTGTGATACGGCGCATCGTTGAAGACGAGGCTGGTGGTGTGATGGCGATAGAGGCGCGATTTGCCGCCGAATTTCGGGAGAAATTCCCGTCTCTTGTCGGAGCTGAACGAGCCGCAGTCGCGATAGCAAGCCAGAACATCGCCGTGGCGGGAGAGAAAAAACGTGCCGTCCGGCAGTGTTTTCACCGGGTCGCATTCGCGCAATGCGCGGTAGTAGGGAAACGGATCGTCGAGGAAATCGTCCGGCAGGCGGCGAAAATCGAAATTGGCGGCGGCGTTGTCCATCACATCGTGCGGCTCTCGATCCATTTCCGGACGGCATCCGGGTTTTCGACCATGACATTGTGGCCGCCCGGCAGGTCGATTGCATCGCGGTCGTAGGCGGCGAGCTGCTCCCTCGACACCAAGCCGTCGCGGCTTCCGCACGCAAGATGGACCGGCACACGAGCGGCGGCCATCAATTCGGGCATGCGCGGCGCACCGATCGACGCCGACGCGGGATCGCAGGCAAGCCTCCACCCGCCCGCAACCGGCTTCACACCTGCCCGCGCATCCTCCGATTCCGGCGCGAGCAGGCCCGACAGTCCAGACACTTTCAGATGGCGCGCGACGGCTTCCTCCTCCGTCGCGAATGTCCTTGCGGGAGCGTGTGCGAATTTCTCCATGCCGGCGAGTTCGTCGACGTTCCATGCGACCTTGATACCCAATCCGAAAACGCGAACTGGCGCCAGGACCGAACAATCGGCCATCGCCAGGGCTATGACCCCACCCATGGAATGGCCTACGACGACGATCTCGTTCCATCTTCCGGCGGCACGGACCAGTGCGCCGACATCCGCGGCGTGCGTGCCGACCTGATAGTCTCCGGCGTGGGGCGATTCCCCGTGACCGCGCAGATCCGGTGCGATCCAGCTCGCGCCGAGGCCGCCGCCCCCGGTCAAGTTGTTCCAGACCTGGCGTGTCGCACCCAAGCCATGGAGAAGAACGAAAAGCCGCGGGCCCTCCCCGCCTCTGTCGAATGCGAGATTCACGGCCGGCTTCCGCCTCTATGATCGAACACGCGCCGGACCTTCCCTTCCGGCCGCGGCAGAGCGCCCTTGGCCACGATCGACACTTCGGCGCTCAGGCCGTAGGTTGATTTCAGGCGGCCCACAAAGCGTTCGCCGGCGCGGTCTTGTTCCGCGGCATCGCCGGAACCCGACTCGCAGGTCACGATCAGCCTGTCCATGGCACCGTCCCGACTGATGTCGATCCGATAGTGGGCGGAAAGACCGGACTCCGAAAGGATCAGCTCCTCGATCTGCCTCGGAAAGATATTCACGCCGCGAATGATGAGCATGTCGTCGGTCCGGCCGGCTACCCGGCTCATTCTCCGCATCGGTATCGCACCGACAGGTTCGGTCAGCCTGGAAATGTCCCCCGTCCGATAGCGGATGACGGGGAGGGCGCGCTTGGAAAGCGAGGTGAGAACAAGTTCGCCCTGTTCGCCGTCCGGCAAGGGTTTCCCTGTCTCGGGGTCGACGATCTCGGGATAAAAGGCATCTTCCCAGACGGTCAGGTCGCCTCGCGCATCCGCGCGCTCCTGCGCGATCCCCGGACCCATCACCTCCGAAAGTCCGTATATGTCGAGCGCCACTATGCCGAACAGGCGCTCGATCTCTGCGCGCAGCTCCTCGCTCCAGGGCTCGGCACCGTGCAGTCCGATTTCCAGCGATGTGCGCCGCGGGTCGATGCCGGCGCGATCGAGAGCCTCCGCAAGGACGAGCATATAGGAGGGAGTTGCGCAAACGATGCGGGGCTTGAGGTCCCGAATGAGCTGAACCTGCCGTTCGGTCTGTCCGCCGCCCGCCGGCACCACGGTGCACCCCAGCAATTCGGCGCCGCCGTGAAGTCCGAGGCCGCCGGTGAAGAGACCGTAGCCGAACGCGTTGTGCAGCAGGTCGCCGGGGCGGCCGCCAGCGGCCAGTATGGATCGCGCGATCAGCCTGTTCCAGACGGCGATGTCGCCTTGCGTGTAGGCGACGATCGTCGGTGTACCGGTGGTGCCCGACGATGCGTGAATGCGGGCGATATCGCCCGCCTGCTCCGCGAGCATGCCGAAAGGATAATTTTCCCGGAAATCGCTCTTGAGCGTGAACGGGAAAAGCGCGATGTCGCCGGGCTCGAGTAGCCGGCCGGGGTCCACACCGGCCTCGTCGCATTTTGTGCGGTAGTAGCGGCAACGATGGTAGGCGTGCGCGAGCGACGCCTGCAGCAGTCGAAATTGCTCCTCCTCCAGCGCACGGCGTGTCGCAAATGCCGGGAGGATCTCCAGGGTCATACCGCGTTCATCGTCAGTAGTTCGTAGGTCGCGCAGACTTCATCGGCCTGGTTGAAGATCATGACCTGCCAGCGGACTTCGCCGTACTGCTCGTTGCGCGGGGTCTTGGCCTTCGCCGTCAGTTGCACCCTGATCGAATCGCCGGGCTTCACCGGCTTTGTGAAGCGCAGATTGTCCAGACCGTAGTTGGCAAGCACCGGACCGGGCGCGGGGTCGACGAAAAGTCCCGCGGCAAAGGAGAGGAGCAGATAGCCATGCGCCACGCGGCCGCCGAAGAAGGGGTTGGCCGCCGCTGCCGCCTCGTCCATGTGCGCGTAAAACGTGTCGCCAGTGAACCGGGCGAAATGCTCCACGTCATCCATCGTGATTGTCCGCGGCTTCGTGACCAGCGTCTTTCCCAGGGCCAGCTCGCCGAACCTGAGCCGGAAGGGATGCGGGCCATCGTCGATTTCCGGCGCGCCGCGCAGCCAGTTTCGGGTCGCTGCGGAAATCATGCGCGGGCTTCCCTGCAACGCGGTACGTTGCATGTAGTGCAGGACGCCGCGGATTCCGCCCATCTCCTCGCCGCCACCTGCCCGGCCCGGCCCGCCATGGATCAGCCCAGGGAGCGGCGATCCGTGCCCCGTGGACTCCCTTGCGCAATCGCGATCGAGGATCAGCAGGCGTCCGTGAAAGGCGCCCGATACTGCCAGCATCCGGCGCGCGACGTCCGGATCGTTCGTATAGAGCGACATCACGAGTGAACCCTTGCCGCGATTGACGAGGCCGGCTGCTTCGGCGAGATCGCGGTAGGGCATCAGAGTCGCAACTGGGCCAAAGGGCTCCGTTTCGTGCACCAGGGAGGCTTTTGCCGGCTCGTCGCATCTGAGAAGCACCGGCGACAGGAAGGCACCCATGCCTTCCGCCGCATTCGGATTCCCGAAAACGATGCGCGCTTCCGCGCACAGCTCGCCGATCCTGGCGCGCACCTCGTCTCGCTGCGCGACGCTGACCAATGCGCCCATTCCGGTCGTTTCGGAGCGCGGATCTCCGACGGCGATCTTGCCCAGCGCCGTCTTGAGCGCGGTCTCGGCAGCGTCGATTGACGTGTCGGGCACAAAGACGCGGCGTATGGCGGTGCATTTCTGCCCCGCCTTTACGGTCATCTCGCGCACGACTTCCTTGATGAAGAGATCGAATTCCGGTGTCCCGGGCACCGCGTCGGGACCGAGCACGGCGGCATTCAGCGAGTCCCGTTCCGCTATGAAGCGCACGCTTTCCCGCACGACAACGGGATGGCGCTGCAGCATTTCGGCCGTTGCCGCAGATCCGGTGAAGGACACGATGTCCTGTCCGTCGAGATGGTCGAACAGGTCGCCGATCGGACCGACGACAAGTTGGATCGCGCCCTTCGGCAGGACGTTCGCGTCGACCAGGATCCGGAACGCGGCCTCGGCGAGATAGGCGGTCGCGGTCGCGGGCTTCACGATCGCAGGCACACCCGCGAGCAGTGCGGGACCGAGCTTTTCCAGCATGCCCCAGACCGGAAAATTGAAGGCGTTGATATGCACGGCCGCGCCCTGGCGGGATGTCATGACATGCTGACCGACGAAGCTGCCGCGCTTGGAGAGCGCTTCGGTACCGCCGTCGATGAGAACGAAGTCGTCGGGAAACTCGCGGCGCCCGCGGGACGCATAGGCGAACAACGCGCCGGCGCCGCCCTCGATATCGATCCAGCCGTCCGAGCGTGTCGCGCCGGTCTCGTATGACAGATCGTAAAGGGACTCCTTGGCCGCCATCACCGCTTCGGCGAGCCCTTTCAGCATCCGCGCCCTCTGGTGAAATGTGAGGCCCCGCAGTGCCGCGCCGCCGACGCTCCGCGCATGCTGCAAAACGGCCGCGAAATCCCGCACCGTGTCGCCGAACTCCGCCACCGTCTCGCCGTCCGCGGCGGATACGATGGGCGTGAGTCCGCCCTCCGGCGCGACCCAGCGATCCGCCACGTAGCTTTTCAAAATCATGCTGCCCTCTCTACCGCCCGGTGAATTTCGGCGGCCGCTTTTCGCCGAAGGCGGCGACGCCTTCCCTGTAATCGGACGTGCGGCCGAGTTCGCGCTGCAGGTCCCGCTCGAAATCGAGTTGGGCATGCAGATCGGACTGCCATCCCTTTCGCATCGCCAGCTTGACCGCAGCCAACCCCCTGGTCGGACCGTGCGCCAAGCGGGAAACGAGTTTTTCCACCTCGGGCATCAGTTGCTCGTCGTCGACGGCGCGCCAGATCAGGCCCCATTGTTCGGCCCTCTCCGCGCTCAATGCTTCGCCGGTCAGCGCAAGGCCGAGTGCCCGCGCCTGTCCCACCAGGCGGGGAAGGATCCATGTGCCACCCGAATCCGGAACAAGACCGATGTTCGAGAAGGACTGGATGAACTTCGCGCTCTTGGCGGCGAGAACGATGTCGGCGGCAAAGGCAATGTTCGCGCCCGCCCCCGCGGCGACGCCGTTCACGGCGCAGACCACCGGTTTTTCCAGCCCGGCGAGTTCGCGGATCAGAGGATTGTAACTTGTGTCCAGTGCGCTCCCGAGATCGCCTCCCGGCACGATAGCCGGGTCGGCCAGATCCTGTCCTGCGCAGAAGCCGCGCCCCGCACCCGTCAACAGCAGCACGCGAATGGCGGGATCGCTTTTTGTCTTCGACAACGCGTCGGCGACCTCGGTATGCATCTCGAGTGTGAAACTATTGAGTCGGTCCGGCCGGTTCAGCGTAATACGCGCGGTACCATCCGCTACGTCAAAAAGGATGGTCTTGTAGTCCATTGCCGCCTCCCCGCAACGTGTTTTGGCCCGACTGTTCGTCGTGTATAGGCTTAGGAGAGAAAACCGATACGGTCAATTTCCGTGAGCACAAGTTCTCCCGACGAGGACGCCCTGGCGCTGCGCGTCTCCGACTATTTGCATTCTCGCGAAGGCACAAGCCTGGCCTGGGACGTCGAGATCGAGGCCGTGGGTCCGGGATTCGCGCGTGTCGCAATGATCCTTCGCAAGGATATGCTCAACGGCCAGGGCATCGCGCACGGCGGCATGATTTTCGCTCTCGCGGACACTGCATTCGCCTACGCCTGCAATTCCCGCAACACACGCACGGTTGCCCAGAGCGCAACGATTGCCTTCATGGCGCCGGGCCGCGAGGGGGACCGGCTCGTCGCCGAGGCGCGCGAACAGGTGCTCCGCGGAAGGTCCGGGGTGTACGCCGTCGAGGTCAAGTCGCAGACCGGAGAGATCATTGCGATTTTTCAGGGACTTTCGCGTTCCACCGGCGAATCCGTGCTCCCCGGAATTAATTGACCGCGCGGTCGGTTTATTGTATTTTTCCGCCTGGAGAATTCCGATGTACACAACCGAACTCAAGGACAGGAACCAGAAATCCCCCGCGTCGGTCGCCCCGGCCGAGGATCCGGACCATCTGGCCGCGTTCGAGGCGCGCGTTGCCGCGGACGATTTCATCGAGCCGAAGGACTGGATGCCGGAGGCCTACCGGAGAACCCTCATCCGGCAGATTTCGCAACATGCGCATTCCGAAATCGTCGGCATGCTGCCCGAAGGGAACTGGATCACGAGGGCGCCGACGCTTCGCCGGAAGGCGGTACTGCTGGCCAAGGTGCAGGACGAAGGTGGACACGGTCTCTATCTCTATTCGGCGGCGGAGACCCTGGGCACATCCCGGGAAGAGATGATCGAGGCTCTCCACAGCGGCCGCGCGAAATATTCCACTATCTTCAACTATCCCACGCTTACCTGGGCCGATATCGGCGCCATCGGCTGGTTGGTCGACGGCGCGGCGATCATGAACCAGGTTCCGCTGCAGCGCACGTCCTATGGCCCCTATGCGCGGGCGATGGTCAGGGTGTGCAAGGAAGAAAGCTTTCACCAGCGTCAGGGCTACGAGATCATGATGGCCATGGCCGCCGGAACGCCGGCGCAGCGCCGCATGGCGCAGGATGCACTGGACCGGTGGTGGTGGCCGTCGCTGATGATGTTCGGGCCTCCCGACGAAAATTCTCCCAACACGGCGCAGTCCATACGCTGGCGGATCAAGCGCGAGACCAACGACGAACTGCGGCAGAAATTCGTCGATGTGACGGTCCCGCAAGCCGAAGCGATCGGCCTTGCGATTCCGGACCCCGATCTCAAGTGGGACGAAAATCGCGGCTCCTACGATTTCGGAGCAATCGACTGGGACGAATTCTACGCCGTCGTGCGCGGCGAGGGCCCGGTCGCCAGGGAGCGCATGCAGGCGCGGGTCGATGCGTGGGAGGACGGCCGCTGGGTTCGCGACGCGGCGCTTGCACACGCGCAAAAGCGCGCTGCGCGGATTGCGGCGGAATAGGAAATGAACAAGGTCTGGCCGCTCTGGGAAGTCTTTGTCCGAACGAAGAACGGGCTGTCGCACAGGCACGCGGGAAGCGTTCATGCGGCCGACCCGAGCATGGCACTCGAAGCCGCGCGCGACACCTACACGCGCCGGATGGAAGGCGTAAGCCTCTGGGTGGTGCCCTCGGCGGCCATCGTCGCGAGCGACCCCGGCGATTCGGCGGAGCTGTTCGAGCCCGCTGCAGACAAGATCTACCGCCACCCGACGTTCTATTCGATCCCCGACAATGTAAAGAACATCTGATGTCGGAAAGGTTTCGTCACGCGATAAGACTTGGCGACGATGCCCTCGTCCTCGGCCAGCGGCTTTCCGAATGGTGCGGCCACGCGCCCATGCTCGAGATCGACCTTTCCCTTGCCAATATCGCGCTGGACCTGATCGGACAGGCCACGCATTTCCTCGGCGTTGCGGGCGCGGCGGAAGGGCAAGGCCGCGATGCCGACATGCTGGCTTTCCGCCGTGACGTGCTGGATTTCAGGAACTGCCTTCTCGTCGAGCAGCCGAACGGCGATTTCGCACAGACCATCGCTCGCCAGTTCCTCTTCTCGAACTGGCAGGAACTGCTGCTGCAGGAAATCTGCGAAACGTCGGACTCTGCCTTGTCCGATATTGCGCGCAAGGCTGTGAAGGAAGTCGCCTACCATCGCCGCTTCGCGAACGAATGGGCGATACGCCTGGGAGACGGCACGCAGGAGAGTCGCGCCCGCTTCGAGGCCGGACTGGACTGGATGTGGCGCTTTGCGGACGAGCTGTTCGATGCCCGGTCCGGCACGCCGTCCTTGCGGCCCGCCTGGGACGAGCGGATTTCCGGCGTTCTGGCGGAAGCAGGGCTGGAGACGCCCAAGGCGCGCCGCGGCGCGACAGGCGGCCGCGACGGCCATCATTCGGAACATCTTGGGCACCTGCTCTGCGAAATGCAATTTCTGCAGCGCGCCTATCCGGATGCGCGATGGTAGCGACCGACAGGGAAGCCGCGCTCAGGGATCGCGTATTCGAGACGCTTTCGCGCGTTGCCGACCCCGAGATCCCGTGCGTTTCCGTGGTCGATCTCGGCATCGTTCGCGACGTACGCGGGGACACGGTCATCATCACGCCGACCTATACCGGATGCCCGGCCACCGCGGCGATCGAACGGGACATCCGCGCGGCCCTGGACGGCGCCGGGCTCGGGGACATCAGGATCGAAACCGCCCTGAGTCCGCCCTGGACGACCGACTGGATCAGCAAGGAGGGGCACGACAAGCTGCGGGCCTACGGCGTGGCGCCGCCTTCACGCAACGCGGTGCAATGCCCCCGATGCGCCTCGGCGCACACCGAGGAAATCAGCCGGTTCGGATCGACGCCGTGCAAATCCCTGCACCGCTGCCTGGACTGCGGCGAGCCATTCGACCGATTCAAGTGTCATTGACATGTCGCTGAACGCCGGATTTCACGCCCTGCAGATTTCCGAAGTGCGCCGGGAAACACCCGATGCGGTATCCATACGATTCCGGATTCCGGACTCCCTGAAGGAAACGTTTGCGTTTCGCGCCGGACAGCACCTGACCTTGCGGGCGAGGATGAACGGCGAGGATATCAGGCGCAACTATTCGGTCTGCGCAGCGCCATACGAGAAGGAGATCCGCATTGCGGTCAAGCAGATGCCGGGCGGCCGCTTCTCCACCTGGGCAAACGAGAACCTGAAGGCGGGCATGGAGGTGGACGTGCTTCCGCCTCTCGGCCGTTTCGTACTGCCGGAACCGCGCGTGCATGCGCCGTGCTACGTCGCGCTGGCCGGCGGGTCGGGGATAACGCCCGTGCTGTCGATTCTGAAGACCGTTCTGAACGACGCCCCCGATAGCCGGTTCACGCTGCTCTATGGCAATCGCGACACGCAGTCGATCATGTTTCTGGAGGAGCTTGCGGGGCTCAAGAACCGGTACATCGACAGACTCGAAATCTATCACTTCCTCGAATTCGAAGCCGAGGAGATCGAGCTTTTCAACGGCAGGCTCGACCGGGAAAAATGCGACGAAGTGTTCTCGACGCTGGTGGATGTCGCCCATGCCGACGCCTTCTTCATCTGCGGACCGGGCCCGATGATGGATTCAGCCGAGGAATCGCTGAAGGCGCGCGGTGTCGACGCCGGGAAAATCTTCATCGAGCGCTTCACCACCGGTTTCACCAGCGCCGAGCAGCTTGCGCGCGACGAGGTCCTGCAGAGCAAGGCCGCGGGAACGCAGATAACGGTGACGCTGGACGGCCGCCGCGCACGGGTCGCATTCGACGCCGAAAAGGGCAACATCCTCGAAAGCATCCAGGCCGCCGGCCTGCCGGCTCCCTATGCCTGCAAGGGCGGTGTGTGTTCGACCTGCCGCGCGAAACTCCTGTCCGGCACGGTCGCCATGAAGAAGAATTTCGGACTCACCGACGCGGAAGTCGCTGCCGGCTATATCCTGACCTGTCAGGCCGTGCCGACGAGCGAGGCCGTAACGCTCTCCTACGACGCCTGATTTCGGCGCCGCAGGCGTTTGGTCGAATGCGTTTGCGGCTGCCGGCTTGTCCGGACGCGACGCCGCGGCGAAGGCCGCCGGCCTGCAGGCCCGGCCGCACCGGTATGACGCCCCCTCCTTCTGAAACATCCCCGCGCCCGTCCGCCTGAACGGCCGAAATTCCTCGCGGGTGCGGCGACCCACGGCCGGCACCGAACCCGACTGGACAATCGGAATGTCCATCGGCGCTGTCGACGAAAACCCGATCGCAGGCAACAAGCCCGACGTAGGGCGTGATGGAGCCCGCCAGGCGAAGGTCGCGGGCGACCCTCAACGACCCGACCTGCTCCATGGTACGTACGGCTTGCGTGATGATGTGCCGGTCGGCCCTGCCGGGATCCCAACCGTCAAGCGTCCGGGTTGTGAAACGGACTCCGGAACAAACCGGATTGCACCGTTGCACCGTCCGGGGCGAGCTGCCTCCCCGGCTTCAGAACAGCACACCTGCTTCAAGCACGAACCGCACCTGCGCGGTCTTGTCGAGGTTTGGGCCGAATCCGGCACCCTGCGTTGCGCCGCCGATGCCCACATAGGCTGCGTCGGCGCGGGCGAAAAAGATGCCGAATTGATATGTCGGCGTAACGGTCAGGGACCATGCCCGGCTTCGAGGTCCATACAGCAGGTTCGGTGCGCCGCTCCCCCGGCTCCCGGCCGCTTGGATGTATTCCAATCGGCCACCGAGTTTCCACTTGTCGGAAATTTCGTAGCTGGCAAGGATTGCAGCCGCATAGGTCGATGCCCCGTGCGAGATGCCCAAAGCCGCATCCGGCGGAACAAGAGTGTACTGGATATAGGGACTTATGGCCCATGAACCGGAAGTGTGCGCAAGGATAAGGTCGTAGATTTGTCCATTGTTCTGAAAGAGTGGCGTCGCCGCATCGGCATGTGCGGTTCGACCGAAATTGCCGCCGCCGATCAGGGTAAGTGTGTCGTGAGCGCTCACGGTGTAGGCCAGGGAAGCCGACAACCAATTGAACCGATCTGAGTAAAATCCGTCATTCCACGACACAGCTGCGCTGACAGGCCCGTCTGTGTAGTTGAACTGAATGCCACGGCTCACCGCCGGTTCCTGATTCCACAGCAGCCCGCGTTCTATGTTCGTGTTTTCGAAGGTAAAGGTGTACTCATCGCCGATCAGCGTCGGCAATTTGCCTATTTGGATCGAGACGTTTTCGGCTGGCGCGATCCTGACAAATGCCTGCGGGACGAAGCCGTAGAGATTGTCCGGCGCGCGATCCGATCCGAGGTAGGAGGATCCGAGAGACGGAAGCGAATAGGTTCCGCCCTGTACGAAAAATTGCAGCCAGCCGCGCGTCCCCTGCAGGAACAGCTGTGCGTTGCTCAGGTCGTCCACGGCCTGATGATCGCCCCGAACGAAATTGCTCTGCCAGAATGCAACTCCCGTCAATGCGCCCGAAACAGAGACGTCGCCGAGCGGACCTGCGTCCAGCGAGATGGGGTTGGCATTGGCGTTGAGGGAGCCGCTCATGGCAGGCATCGATTGCGGATCTGCTGGCGCAGTGCCGGCCCAAAGGATCGCACAAATCGTGCCGGACAAAAGGAGTGGGGTTTGCCGTCCGCGGGAGCGCATTGTCTTCAGGCAATGTGGAGAATGGCGAGCACAATGTTCACGATCAGGGCGATGCTCAGCGTGCCCGCGAGGATGAGGCCTATCTCGCGGAGAACCGCTTGCGGGGTTTTCTCAAATGGAACCTCCGCGATATTTTTCGCGCGCGACGGGGGTCCATCGCGATCGTTCCATGCCGCTGCCGAACTCCGGCTGTCCTGTTCTTCGTGCCACATGCAATCTGCTCCCGCGCCTGCCGCGATTGCGGCAGACACGAATTGAGCAGACAGGTCCGTATGGATTCGAGCATTTGCGAACACCGCAAAAATACGGGTTTCGTATAGTGGAGAGGCGGCGAAAATAAATGTGCGTTGCGGGGATGGAACAGGTCCGGCGTTCCACGGTCCGCGGCGAGCCCGCCTCCGGTCGTCCCCCGGTCCCGGCCGGCAGCCGCATCGCTATGAAATTTATATGCCGGCGCACCGCTGCCGCACTCGAATTGCTATGCGGCGATAGTGATGTTGTCCCTCTCGAAAGGACAGCCTCATGCTCGATCTCGTCTTTGTGGGCGCCGGACTGGCATTCTTTCTCCTGAATGCCCGCTATGCACTCCTCTGCGAAAGTTTGTGAGGCCGCGCCCATGACACTCGACTACGTCCTTGGCGGCTTCGCGACTGCCTTCGTACTCGCCTATCTGGTCTATGCACTCGTCCGCCCGGAACGCTTCTAGGACATTCCATGACGATCAATGGCTGGATTCAGATCGCCATCTTCTGCGCGATCCTTGTCGCAATCGCCAGGCCGCTCGGCGGTTACCTGACGCGCGTCTTCGACGGCGAGCGGACCTTCCTGTCGTCCGTCTTCGGCTGGCTGGAGCGCGGCATCTATCGTCTTTCCGGTGTCGATCCGAACGAGGAGCATCACTGGCTGACCTATGGCTTTGCGATGCTGGCTTTCAGCCTCGCGGGATTCGTCATTCTCTACGCCATCCAGCGGCTGCAGGGCGCCCTGCCGTTCAACCCGCAGAACATGCCGGCGGTAAGCGAGCCGCTTTCGTTCAACACCGCCGTCAGCTTTGTCACCAACACCAACTGGCAGTCCTACGTCCCCGAGACGACGATGAGCTATCTGACGCAGATGGCGGGGCTGACCGTCCACAATTTCGTCTCCGCGGCGACGGGTATCGCACTCGCCATCGCGCTGGTGCGCGGCTTCGCGCGGCGCTCGGCCAAGACGGTCGGCAATTTCTGGGCCGATCTCGTGCGCTGTACGCTCTACGTCCTTTTGCCGATCTCCATCGTCGTGGGCCTGTTCCTCGTCTGGCAGGGCACACCGCAGAACCTGCACTCCTATGTCGAGGCGACGACGCTGGAAGGCGCGAAGCAGACCATCGCGCAGGGCCCGGTGGCTTCGCAGGAAGTCATCAAGCTCCTGGGCACCAACGGCGGAGGATTCTTCAATGCCAATTCATCGCATCCCTATGAGAACCCTAACGCGATCACGAACCTGATTCAGATCCTTCTCATCTTTTCCCTCGGTGCGGCGCTGACCAACACGTTCGGCCGCATGGTGGACGACGAGCGCCAGGGCTGGGCGATCTTCGCCGCAATGTTCGTGCTGTTCCTGGGCGGCGCATCGGCGATTTATTCGGCAGAAGCACCCGGCAACCCGGCATTCGCGGCACTCCACATCGATCAGAGCCCAAGCGCGCTCCAGGCCGGCGGCAACATGGAGGGCAAGGAGGTGCGCTTCGGCATCGCCCAATCCTCTCTGTTTTCCAACGTCACCACCGATGCGTCCTGCGGCGCCGTCAACACCATGCACGACAGCCTGATGCCCTTCGGGGGGATGATCGCGATGCTCAACATGATGCTGGGCGAGATCATCTTCGGCGGCGTGGGCTCCGGCCTCTACGGCATGATACTCTTTGCCATTGTCTCGGTATTCATCGCCGGGCTCATGGTCGGCCGGACACCGGAATATCTGGGCAAAAAGATCGAAGCCAGGGAAGTGAAGATGGCGATGCTTGCCATCCTGATCCTGCCATTTTCGATCCTGGGCTTCACGGCGGTGGCTTGCTTGCTGCCGGATGGCGTGTCCAGCTTGAACAACGCCGGACCTCACGGCTTCAGCGAAATCCTCTACGCCTATTCTTCGGCGACGGGAAACAATGGCAGCGCGTTTGCGGGACTTAACGCCAATACGCCTTTCTACAATGCGACACTGGGTTTCGCGATGCTGCTCGGCCGGTTCTCCGTCATTGTGCCGATGATGGCTGTCGCTGGATCTCTGGCGGCGAAGAAGTCGGTCCCGCCGTCCGCCGGAACGTTTCCCACGCACACCCCGCTGTTCGTCGGGTTGCTCTGCGGCGTCATTCTCATCGTCGGCGGCCTCACCTTCTTCCCCGCGCTATCCCTCGGCCCCATCGTCGAGTACTTCGCGATGATGTCCGGTCATTCCTACTGAGGCCCGTCATGAGCACGTCCACCGCAAGCATCCACAGACGCTCAACCGCGACCATTGCGGATCCGCGCATCGTATTTCCGGCAATCCTGGACGCCTTTAAGAAACTCGATCCCAGAAAAACGGTGCGCAATCCCGTGATGTTCGTGGTGGAGATCGTGGCCGCTCTGGCGACGGTCATCTTTTTCCGCGACCTCCTGGAAGGGAACGGTGGCCTTCTTTTCTCGTTCCAGATCAATCTCTGGCTCTGGTTCACCGTGCTGTTCGCCAATTTCGCGGAGGCCGTCGCCGAAGGCCGGGGCAAGGCGCAGGCGGATAGTTTGCGCAAAACCAAGGTCGACCTCGAAGCCAAGCTCCTTGCCAACCAGAAAGCAAAAGTATGGCGCAAGGTGCCCGCAGCACAGCTCGAACGTGGCGACCTTGTTCTTGTCGAGGCCGGCGAGATCATCCCCTCCGATGGCGATGTGATTGAAGGCATTGCCTCCGTCGACGAGTCGGCGATCACGGGCGAGAGCGCCCCGGTGATCCGGGAGTCCGGCGGCGACCGGTCCGCCGTTACAGGAGGGACCCGCGTCCTGTCCGACCGGATCGTGGTCAGGATCACCGCCTCCAAGGGAGGCACATTCCTGGACCGCATGATCGCACTGGTCGAGGGCGCCGAGCGCCAGAAAACGCCGAACGAGATCGCACTCAACATCCTGTTGGCGGGCATGACGCTGATCTTCGTCTTCGCCGTGGCGACGGTCCCCAGCTTCGCGCACTATGCCGGCGGAACCATGTCGGTGCTGGTGCTGGTGGCGCTGTTCGTGACCCTGATCCCCACGACGATCGGCGCGCTGCTGTCGGCCATCGGCATCGCGGGCATGGATCGCCTCGTGCGCTTCAACGTCCTTGCCATGTCCGGGCGGGCGGTTGAGGCGGCGGGCGATGTGGACACACTGCTGCTCGATAAGACCGGGACCATAACGCTCGGCAACCGGCAGGCGGCCGAGTTCCTTCCCCTGCCCGGAGTGGATGCCCGGGACCTGGCCGAGGCGGCCCAGCTTTCCTCCCTTTCCGACGAGACGCCGGAGGGCCGTTCCATCGTGGTGCTCGCAAAGGAGAAGTACGGGCTGCGCGGGCACGAGTTGCGGTCGCTGGGCGCAAACTTCGTGCCCTTTACCGCAGAGACCCGCATCAGCGGCGTCGACATTGATGGTTCCTCCATCCGCAAGGGCGCGATGGACGCGGTGCTGAACCATGTGCGCACGGCAAGGGGTTTTCCATCGTCCAGCGATACGCCCGCTGCCGCCGTCGAAGCGCTTGGACATGAAGCGGCGCAAAACTTCCTCAATCTCGCCGAAGGCATTGCCAAGTCCGGCGGCACGCCGCTGGCCGTGGCGAAGGACGGAAGGCTGCTCGGCGTGATCCATCTAAAAGACATAGTGAAAGGCGGAATTCGCGAACGCTTCGCGGCGCTTCGGAATATGGGCATCCGAACGGTGATGATAACCGGTGACAATCCGCTGACGGCCGCGGCGATTGCAGCAGAGTCGGGGGTGGACTCGTTTCTCGCGCAGGCCACGCCGGAAACGAAGCTCGCGTTCATTCGGGAGGAACAGGCCAAGGGCAAGCTGGTCGCAATGTGCGGAGACGGCACAAATGACGCGCCCGCGCTGGCGCAGGCCGATGTCGGTGTCGCCATGAACACCGGCACGATGGCGGCGCGAGAAGCCGGTAACATGGTCGATCTCGACAGCGATCCGACCAAACTCATCGAAGTGGTGGAGATCGGCAAGCAGCTCCTGATGACTCGTGGCGCGTTGACGACGTTTTCCATCGCCAATGACGTGGCGAAATACTTCGCAATCCTGCCCGCCATATTCGTGGCGTTCTACCCGGATCTGCGTGCGCTGAACATCATGCGCCTGCACTCGCCGGAAAGCGCGATCCTTTCCGCGATAGTGTTCAACGCGCTCATCATCGTGGCGCTGATTCCGCTGGCATTGACGGGTGTGAAATACCGGCCCATCGGCGCATCCAGCATCCTCCGCCGCAATCTTCTCATCTATGGCCTCGGCGGCATCGCGGTCCCATTCGCCGGCATCAAACTGATCGACCTTTTCGTGACCGCCGTTCATCTCGTCTAGGAGGCATCCATGCTTCGCCAAATCCGCCCTGCCCTCACGGTGTTGGTGCTGCTCACCATCTTGACCGGCATCGTCTATCCCCTCGGCATGACCGGAATTGCGCAAATCCTGTTTCCCCATCAGGCCAATGGCAGCCTGATCGAGAGGAACGGCCATGTGATCGGTTCGGAATTGATCGGCCAGAATTTCGCCAGCCCCCGCTATTTCCACGGGCGTCCTTCGGCGGCGGGCAATGGCTATGATGCTGCCAGTTCGTCAGGCTCCAATCTGGGTCCGACCTCCAAGGCGCTTCTCAAGCGCGTGACGGCGGATGTGGCGACGCTCCACGCGGAGAATCCGGACGTCCTGGTGCCCGTCGATCTGGTCACCGCTTCGGCAAGCGGGCTCGACCCGGACATCACACCGGCTGCCGCCTATTTCCAGGTGCCGCGGGTGGCCAGGTCGCGCGGACTTTCCGCAGCCGCGATTCGCAAGCTGGTTGAAGACCATATCGAAGGGCGGTTTCTGGGTGTGATCGGGGAACCGCATGTCAACATCCTCAGGCTGAACTTGGCGCTGGACGCCATGCAGCGGGGCTAGGCTCGCGCTACAATAGGAAATGACCGAAGAGGCCGCCCGCCCGTCGCCAGAGGCTCTGCTGAAACAGGCAGGCGTGGCGGGACGTGGGCGGCTCAAGGTGTTTCTCGGCGCGGCACCCGGCGTCGGCAAAACCTATGAGATGCTGAGCGAAGCAAGGCAGCGCCGCGTCGACGCGGGCGATGTCGTGATCGGCGTGGTGGAGACGCATGGCCGCGTCGAGACCGAAGTTCTGACCAAAGGATTCGAGATCATCCCGAAGAAGCGCGTGCTCTACAAGGACCGCGTGCTCGCCGAAATGGATCTCGACGCCATTCTCCAACGCAAGCCGAAGCTGGCCCTGGTGGACGAGCTTGCGCACACCAACGCGCCGGGCAGCCGTCATCCCAAACGCTATCTCGATGTCGAGGAACTCCTGGCGAACGGCATCGATGTCTACACCACTTTGAACGTCCAGCATCTGGAAAGCCTGAACGACGTGGTGGCGCAGATTACGCGCGTTCGCGTGCGCGAAACCGTGCCAGATTCCATTCTTGACCGCGCCGACGATGTGGAGCTGGTCGATCTCACGCCCGAGGATCTCCTCCAGCGGATGAGGGAGGGAAAGGTCTATCTCCGCGACGCCGCGGAACGCGCGGCCCGGCATTTCTTCGTTCCGGGCAATCTCGCCGCTTTGCGGGAGCTGGCGCTGCGGCGCACGGCCCAGCGCGTCGATGCGCAGGTGATCGACTATATGCGTGCCCATGCCATTCAGGGACCATGGGAAGCCGGCGAGCGCATTCTGGTGTGCGTGGACGAGGCTCCGGGCGGAGCGGCACTCGTGCGCTACACGCGGCGTCTGGCGGACAAGCTGCGGGCGTCCTGGGCGGCCATCCATGTCGAAACCGGTCACGCCGAAAGCCTGAGCGAGTCTGCGCGCGACAGGGTGGCCGAAGCGCTGCGCATCGCCGAACGGCTGGGCGGACAAGCGGTTACCGTGCCCGCCGCGAGCGTGGCCGACGGCGTGCTCGACTATGCGCGGGCAAACCACTTCACCCATATCGTCGTTCTGAAATCGCAGCGCTCGCGATGGTCGCGACTGTGGCGGCGCTCGCCCGCCTTCGAAATCGCGCGCCGCGCGGGCGATATCGGCGTGCATATCGTTCCCGGCCAGATCGCGCGCGATCCGAACGATCCGCAAACTCCAATCCGGTCCGACGGAACCGCGCTCGACGGGGCTGCCTATCTTGGCAGCTTCGCCATGGTGGCTGTGGCGCTGCTGTTCGGCTTGGCGCTACGCGAGGTCCATATCACCAATGTGGCGCTGGTCTTCCTCACGGCCATCCTTGCGAGCGGCGTGGTCTACGGGCTGTGGCCTTCGCTTGCGGCCTGCGCCATCAGCGCGCTGGCGTACAATTTCTTCTTCCTGCCGCCCTACTACACCTTCACCATCTCCGATCCGGAAAATGTTGTCGCCCTGTTCTTCTTCATCGTGATCGCGGTCGTCGCCAGCAACCTGACCGCGCGGGTCCGGGCGCAAAGCGTGGTGGCGCGCGAGCGCGCCAATACGACCGAGGCCCTCTATTTGTTTTCCCGCAAGCTTGCAGGCGTTTTCACCCTGGACGACCTTCTGTGGGCGGCGTCGTTCCAGTTCGCCCACATGCTGAAGCTCCGCGTCGTCATCCTGCTGCCGGAAGGCGGCAGCATCGCCGTGCGTGCGGGCTATCCGCCGGAAGACATGCTGGAAGAAGACGATATCGCGGCCGCCAAATGGGTGTGGGAGCACGCCGCGCCCGCGGGCCGGGGCGCGGACACGCTTCCGGGCGGCAAATGGCTATTCCTGCCGATGCGAACCGGGCGCGGCGTCGTCGGCGTGGTGGGACTCGAGAGCGAGAAACAGGGAGCCTTGCTGACGCCCGATCAAAGGCGCCTGTTCGATGCGCTGGCCGACCAGGCCGCGCTCGCCATCGAGAGAGTCAACCTCGCGCAGGACATCGACCGCAACCGGCTCAGCGCCGAGACGGAGCGGTTGCGCTCGGCGCTCCTTACCTCCATCAGCCACGACCTTCGCACGCCCCTGGCGAGCATTCTCGGCTCGGCCAGCAGCCTGAATTCCTTTGGCGGCACGCTGGACGAGACGGCGAGGGCCGAGCTGGTGAAATCCATTCTCGAGGAGGCGGAGCGGCTCAACCGGTTCATCGCCAACCTGCTCGACATGACGCGGCTCGAATCGGGTGCGGTCGCGCCCAACCTGGAACCGATCGACCTGTCCGATGTCATCGGCAGCGCGCTGCGCCGCGCGGCCAAGGTGCTGGCTGCCCACCGCATCGAGCTTTCGCTCGCACCGGACCTGCCCATGGCGAGCGTCGATCCGGTGCTCTTCGAGCAGGCGCTCCTGAATCTGCTCGACAATGCCGCAAAATATTCGCCGCCGGAATCGAGCGTCGCGGTGAAGGGCGAACGGGTCGGCGAGCGCATACGGATTACGGTGAGCGACGGAGGCAGCGGCATCCCGCCGGAGGATCTCGAACGCATCTTCGACAAGTTCTATCGTGTCCGGTCGTCCGATCGAAAGCGCGCTGGCACCGGCCTTGGCCTGGCGATCAGCCGGGGCTTCATCGAGGCCATGGGCGGCACGCTGAGCGCGGGAAACCGGACGGACGGACAGGGTGCCGTCTTCACCATTTTCCTGCCGGTCCCCCAGCATGGCAAAGCGGGGGACCGGGCAGCATGAATCCGTCGTGGCGCATACTCGTCATCGACGACGAGCCGCCCATCCGGCGTTTCCTGCGCACCAGCCTGGCTTCGCAGGGCTGCTCCGTGCTGGAGGCGGAAGATGGCGAAAGCGGCCTTGCGATGCTGAGGCGCAACGCCGTCGACGTGCTGATCCTCGATCTCGGTCTGCCCGGGATGGACGGGCTGACCGTCCTCCGAACGCTGCGCGAAACCGGTTCGTCCGTGCCCGTGATCGTGCTGTCGAGCCGGGACGACGAGAAGGGCAAGGTCATGGCGCTCGACGGGGGAGCGGACGACTACGTAACCAAGCCGTTCGGCATGGAGGAGCTTCTCGCCCGCATCCGGACGGCGGTCCGTCACCGGCTGCAGCAGGAAGGGGAGAAACCGGTGTTCAAGACCGGCGACCTCTCGGTGGACCTCGTTCGCCGCCTCGTCTCGGTGCGCGGACGCGAGGTCAGGCTCACGCCGCGCGAGTACGACCTGCTGCGCCTTCTCGTGGCACATGCCGGGAAGGTGCTCACCCACAAGTTCATCCTGCGGGAGGTCTGGGGCAGCGAAACCGACGTCCAATATCTGCGCATCTATATCCGCAGCCTGCGCCAAAAAATCGAAGCCAATCCGGAGCTGCCGGCCCTCATCCAGACCGAGCAGGGTGTGGGATACCGCCTGCGGGCAGCGGACTGACGCGGCCCCGGCCTCCGGGTTCGAATGCCGTTGCGGGGGTCGGCCGTCGCTTTGGGTCCCCCGTATCTCCGTTCCATCGCGGACTTGCTGGTGGGCCCGGCAGGACTCGAACCTGCGACCAGACCGTTATGAGCGGTCAGCTCTAACCAGCTGAGCTACAGGCCCCGGGGCCTCTTATCAGGAAAATCCCGGGCCCTGAACAGCGTCGTTTCGGCGCGCCGGAAGGGTTAGGATCGGTGGCCGCCCGCCCCGGTTCCGCCGCGCAGGCGTGGCAGGGCGGCTGCCCCGAAAGGATGGAGCCATGACCCATACCCGCTTCCTGCCGATCCTCCCGTTCGCGATCTTTCTCCTTGCCGGCGCGGCCGGCGCCGCGGCTGCCGATCCGCCGCAGCGCCTCCTCACCGTGACGGGCAGCGGCGAGGCCAGGGCCGCGCCCGACCAGGCCACGCTCTCGACCGGCGTCGTCACCCAGGGCCGCAGCGCGTCCGAGGCGCTGAAGGCGAATGCCAAGGCCATGAACGCCGTCTTCGACACGCTCCGGGCGGCGGGAATCGCGGAGAAGAACATCCGCACGTCCAACTTTTCCGTCTCGCCGCGCTATTCCCAGTCGCGCGCCGGCGAAACCCAGCACATCGTCGGCTACGAGGTCTCCAACACGGTGACCGTGCTGGTCGAGAAGCTCGACAAGGTCGGCCCGGCCATCGACGCGCTCGTCGCCGCGGGAAGCAACCAGATCGACGGGCCGTCGTTCTCCATCGCCGACCCCGACCCCCTGCTTGCCAGGGCGCGGGAAGCGGCGGTGAAGGACGCGGCCGCGCGCGCCGGCACGCTGGCGCGGGCCGCCGGCGTTTCGCTCGGGCCCATCGTCTCCATCAGCGAAAGCAGCGGCTATGCCCCTCCCCAGCCGATGTACCGGATGGCCGTTTCGGCGGCGGCACCGGCGACGCCCATCGCCGGCGGCGAGCAAAGCGTCTCCGCCAGCGTCACGATCGCCTGGGAGATCCGCTAGCCCCAGGGGGAGATTCGCAAACTGCAATTCAATTCGGCCATTTTCCAGCCAAGCGTCTGAACGGAAAGACTTATTCCTTTCTTTCGCTGCATTGCAAAAACGCCTGTTTCGCGTCCGGTTCGGCCTCGGCCATATCTGGAACAAAATAGGAACAATTTGGCGCGGCGTCAAGCCCGGCGATATTATACTTCCCGTTCCCAGCCGCTAGGGGTAGCCTATGACCGGCCTCACCCCTTCATTGGATCGCTATGCGGCTTTTCTAGGGATAGTCGAGGCCCTGCTGAGGAGCGGGGGTCGATTAGTGGCGTTGATAGAAGCCTATTTCGATGAGAGCGGTTCCCATGAGGGGTCTTCCATTCTGTGTGTCGCGGGCTATGTCATCGAAAAACAGAACGCGCAGCGCTTGTCAGAAGAATGGAGCGCGGTCCTATCAGAATATGATTTGCCCTACTTCCATATGGTCGATTGTGCCCACGGAAACGGGGTGTTCAAGGGTATGTCAAAGCCGCACAGGATAATGGTCGCGGCTCGAATGATTGGAATAATTAAGCGCAGCGCTGCATTAGGGTTTGCCCAGTCGATAGATGTGAAGGCCTACACAGAGGTTATCCCGCCGAAATTGCGTCTCTTTGGGACGCCATATTCGTTTTGCGCGCGGACAGTGTTGGATCAGATCGGTGCATCGTTTTACAAGCGCAACTTCAAGGGAAAGTCCGCGTATTTCTTCGAAGCCGGGCATAAGAGCCGATCAGAAGCGGATCGTATTATCTGCGATCTTTTCGAAAATCCGCTCATTGATCTTGTCTACAAACACGGATACGTCGGTCATTCATTTGTTCTGAAGAAAGAGTCTCCTCCAATTCAAGCGGCGGACATATTGGCATGGCACTGGGCAACGCATGTTAAGAGGTCAGAGGCCGGAATTTTGGAGTGGCGTAGAGACTTCAAGAGCCTGGCTGATGGTGGACTGCACGCACACCACTTCTCGCGGGAAAGATTGCCAAAATACGTTGAGATTTTGCGCAAATTTGAGGTCGATAGCGACCATAGCAAAGACAGTTTGCAGCAGCAATTCGAGCGATCCATGAAAATTATGCGCGCATGGGCGGCTGCGATGCCGCGCGATCAAAAGATTAGCGTTCCTTCTCAGGCCCCTGAATAGAGGAGACGACTTTCTTGAACGCGCGCTCAAAATCATTCGTATCATTGCTTGTTTCGAGATCGCGCGCCGTCTCGCGCAATCGCTTGCGCCGTTCTTCGTCTGATATGACGTGCTTCTTCTTCGGCATATCGCCTCACTTCGGCGCGCGTTCCAGCAACGCCAGAATGAGCCGGAGTTTATCCCGGCCCAATCGAAAGTCACGCTCTTGCTTCTTGCCCACGAGTCGTTCGATAGGTCAAACGCTTGCCCGCCGCACCTTTGAGAGCAAGAACGGCGCGGCCTTCGTCTTCGATCCCAACCGCCTTGCGGTTGGAATAGCGGAAGTCGAATTCGTTCAAGTAGCGTTGCAAGTGCTGGACGCCGCAATGCTGATAGGTGCCGGTCATGCCGCGACGGAAAAGTCCGAACGCGCCTTCAACAGAATTGGTGGTGATATCCCCGCGCGCATATTCGCCATCGCGGTGGTTGATGGTTTCGTGATTGGCGACCCAATTCTTAATGCCGAAATACAGGATGCTTTCGTCGGTGTGCAGGTGCGAGTCTTCGGAAACGTGGTTCGCCACTACGTCGTGTACATCCGTCTTGCGAAGGACTGGCATGTAGAGCGAGCGCATGCGGCCACCGCGCTCCACAAGCGCCATGACAGCATGCTTGTGGTGCGGGCCACCTTTGGCGGCAATCCCGGCCTTCTTGCCGATATACATTTCATCGGCTTCGACAACCTGACCGTTGCCGCCGAACGGAGCCTGGCGACCGGGTTTGAAGGCCTCGCGAATGCGGTGCGACATGAACCAAGCTGACTTGAGGGTGATGCCCAATGTCCGGGAGAGCTGGTTGCTGCTGATGCCCTTCTTGCTGGAACAGATCAGGTGGATCGCCGCCAGCCAGTCGCGCATCTGGATATGGCTTGCCTCGAAAATGGTCCCTACCTTGACGGTAAAGGGCTTCCGGCAGGCGTAGCACTTGTAAAGCCCAATCCGGTTGCTCTTGCCCTTCAGGGCTCCAGAGCGGTCCACAACGCCGCAATGCGGGCAAACCCGGCCATTGGCCCAAAGATGGGCTTCCACGAAGGCGTAGGCGGCTGCTTCGTCGTTGAAATGCTTGGCGGAAAATATGGACTTGGACATGGCTTAACTCCCTATGACTCCTATCTAAACATGGGGAGTGGGGATGTCAAGTATAATATCGCCTCAAGCCCCTCCCGGCGGCACGATCTGCCGGAGACGGCCCGCGCCGGGGCCGCGCTTCTGCCGGAGCCGGTCCTGCTCTAGGCTGGGCGCCGGCAATGCCAAGGGGGACCGGCCGATGATCTCCGTTCTCGTTCGGAACTGGTGGGCCTTCGTCATACGCGCGGTCCTTGCCATTGCCTTCGGGCTGATCGCGCTGTTCACGCCGGCGGTGACGATGCTGTCGCTGGTCTTCGTCTTCGCGGCCTATGCGGTGGTGGACGGCGTGTTCGCCATCGTGAGCGCGATCCGCGCCGCGCGCGCCGGCGAGCGCTGGGTGTGGTTCGTGTTCGAGGGCATCGTGAACATCGCGGCCGGCGCCGTCGCGGTGACGGTGCCGGGGCTCACGGTCGTCTTCTTCGTCACCCTGCTCGCGCTCTGGGCGCTCGTGAGCGGAGGCTTCATGCTGGCGGCGGCGTTCCGGATGGACACCGAACACGGCCGCTGGTGGGTCGCGCTCGGCGCCGCCGCCTCGCTCGTCTATGGCGCGCTGCTGCTGGCGGCGCCCATGATCGGCGCCATCGTCCTCACCTGGTGGATCGGCGCCTATGCGATCGTGTTCGGCATAGCCATGCTGGTCGCGGCGCTCAGGCTGCGCGCGCGGCTCGGCGCGGGACCGCTGGCGCAGGCACACTGAGGGCCGCGCTTCAGGCGTGGTTGCACACGCCCGCCTTTCCGTCGCTGGCACGGATCCAGATGTCGAGCGCGCCGATCGCAGGTTCCCGCCGGTCGCTGTCGGTCCAGAGCCAGACATGCCATTGCCCGTCGTGCAGCGCCGCCCGCCAGGGCAGCGCCGGATCGAAGGGCTGCGTCCATTGGCACCGCTCCCGGGCGATGCGGATGGCCTTCGCCTCCGTCGTGACGGCCGAAGCGCGCTCCGTGCCGGCGCAACCGCCGGCGGCGAGCGCCAGGCACAGGATCGATTCCCGCCACGGAACGGCGCTGCGCGCGCGGGCCAAGGTCCGGCCCCCCCCGCGCTACCGGGCGGGCGGGCCGGATATCCCCAGCGACTGGCGCAGCGCCTGGGCATCCATCATCCGGCCGTCGCGCATCACCAGCTCCACCTGGCGCAGCGCGGTGATGTCCTTCTGCACATCGCCGTCGATCAGCGCGAGCTCCGCGAGCTTGCCCTTCGCGAGCGATCCCGTCTTGCCGGCGAGGCCATAGACGGTTGCCGGATTGATCGTCACCGTCGCGAGCGCGTCCTCGACCGAAAGCCCCGCCTCGGTATAGAGCTGCAGCTCGCGGACCAGCTCGAAGCCGACGCCGTCGGTGCCCGCAAGCACGAAGACGTGCCGCCGGTTGAGCTCGGCAACGAGGTCCTTCAGCCTGGCGAAGCTCGCCCGCATGGTCTCGCGCGACAGATCGGCCTGCGGCGCCATCGCGCTCGACAGGAATCCGCGCGCGAATTGCGACGGCAGCGTGTCGGCATAGGGCGCGTCGGCCGGCGGATAGGTGCCCTGATCGGGGACATAGAGGTCCTCGAACGTCACCAGAGTCGGATCCACCGCGATGTGGCGCGCGGCCAGCTCGTCGAGATACGCCGTCATCGCCGGCGAATGCAGATCGACGTCCTTGGCGAATTTTCCGGTGCCGACAAAGCGGTTCATGCCGTTCGAGGTGGCGACGACATCGTCGGGCATGGCCTGCATCATCACGAAATTGATGTGGGTGATCTCGTCGTACCCGGCGTGCACCGCATCGAGCGGACGCATGCCGTGCGGGATGTGGCCGTGGACGTGGAGCCCCAGCCTGTGCGCCTCGTCCGCCATGGGCTTGACCCACGCCGGATCGAGCGAGCCGTAGAGCTTGATCGCGAAATATCCCTTTTCCTTCGCCTTGCGTACGGCGGCGATCGCCTCGTCGCGGCTGTGGACGACCTCCGCCACCTGGGCCGTGAACTTGCCCGGACCGTCGATCAGCAGCGAGGGCACGATGCGCTGGCCGAGGAGCTGTCCGTCGTCGATGCGCTTCTTGCGCGCGATGAGCTCGTCCTGCTGGTTGCCCGGATCGCGCACGCTGGTGATGCCCGAGGCGAGCAGCAGCGGGCCGGTGGAATCGTCGCCATAGTGCTGATGGTTGTCCCACATACCCGGGATCAGCGTCTTGCCCGCGCCGTCGATCACCTGCGCGCCGGCCGGCGCCCGTGTCGTGGCCGACGGGCCGACGGCGGCGACGACGCCCTTGTCCACCACCACCGTCATCCCGTCGCGGAACATGCGCGCGTCGGAATCGTAGAGCTTGACGTTCGCGAACGCGACGGGACCGGCAGGGGCTTTCGCGATCGCCGCATACTGGGCCGGCGCGAGCTTCGCCAGTGCCTCGTCCTGCGCCTTGCTCATCGCCGCGCCGGCGCTTTCCCAGCCCTCGGGCAGCAGCGAGATCACCCCGGAATTGCCGAAGAACCGGTCGCCGTCCATCCAGATCGGGAACGGCGAAAGACCGAAGCCGGTGATGGCGTAGGCGGTGAGGTGCTTCTTCTCGCCCTTCGCGTTGACGACATCGAGCTCGGTCAGCGGCGCGATGCGGCCGGTGCCGGACGGCAGAAGGCGGATCGAATGGTCCGGCGCCTTCAGCATCTCGTCGATCAGGAAGGTGAAGGAGTCGAACGTGCCCCCGAAGCTGACATAGGCGAGGCCGGGCTCGGTCCTGCCTTCGCCGTGATCGACCGGGCTCATCCAGCTGTAGTTGCCGTCCCTGACCGCGTAGGTCTCGCCGGCATCGCCGGACGGATTGTGCCCGCGGATGATCATGCTCTGGAGCGTGCCGTCGGGCGCGAAGCGGTTCTGCTCGTCCATTTCGGTCACGAAGCCGCGCAGGTTGAAGCTGAAGCGCGACCAGTGCGTGCCGTCCTTCGCCGTCCAGAGCGAGACCTGGCCGTGGCGGGAGACTCCGTTGCTCGACGTCAGCGTCCACACCTTCGCGTCCGCCGGGGGTTTCGCGAGCTGGTCGTCCGGCGATGCCGCGAGCGCGGGCGCGGACAGCAGCATGGCCGCCGCAAAGGCAAATCTGCAAAACATGGGGTTCCTCCGCCGAACTGGTTTATTTCTCCGCTTCCAACGCGTCGATCTGATCCATGATGCGGCTCATGCGCGCGACAAGGGCCTGATAGGGCGCGGGCGTCGCCATATCGAGACCGGCCTTCTTGTAGAGCTCGTAGGCGTAGTCCGATCCGCCGGCCTTCAGCATGGCGATGTAGCGGTCGCGCGCGGGCGCGCCCTCATGCTCGATCGCGTCGGTGAACTGCGCCGCGCCCGCCATCGAGGTCGCGTACTGCCAGACGTAGAAGCCGTAGTAGAAGTGCGGGATGAAGGCCCATTCGATGCAGTAGCCGGGGTCGATCTTCATCACGCCCTCGGCGTCGCCGTGGTAGCGCTTGAGCAGGTTGCAGTAGATCTCCGTCATCCGCTTGCCGGAGAGCGCGTTGCCCTTCTCCACTTCCTCGTGCACCGCGAGCTGGAATTCGCCGAACATGGTCTGGCGGAAGAAGGTGCCGCGGATGAGCTCGAGGCCCTCGCCCAGATAGTAGAGCTTCTCGTTTTTCGTCTTCGCATGCGCGACCATGTAGTCGTTGAGCAGCATCTCGTTCGCGATCGAGGCCGTCTCCGCCGTGAAGGTGGAGTAGTTCGACTTCTCGTAGGGCTGCGCATCGTGGGTGAGCAGCGTATGGACCGCGTGTCCCCATTCGTGGACGAAGGTCGAAAGCGATTCGAAATCGTAATTGTGGTTGAGGTGCAGATAGGGATGCACGTCGTAGGCGGAGCCGTTCATGTAGGCGCCCGACGCCTTTCCGGTGCGCGGCAGGACGTCCATCCACCGCCCGGAAAACGCCTGGTGCAGCTTGGCGGCGTATTCCGGCCCGTAGGGCGCGGTGACGTCGAAGGCGATGCGCTCCGAATCGGCCACCGAGAAGTGCAGCGGATGGTCGAGCTCGAACATCGAGGGATAGATGTCGTAATATTGGAGATCGTCCCTTATCCCCAGAAGCCGCTTGCGCAGCTTCAGATAGCGGTGGAACACGGGAAGCCCGGCATTGGCCTGCGCGACAAGCTGGCGATAGACCGCCTCGGGCATGTTGTCGGCGAACAGCGCGTCGGACAGCGCGTTCGGATAGTGGCGGACCTTGGCGTCGAACTCCTCGGCCAGGATCTGCGTGTTGAGCGAGGAACCGAAGGTGCCCTCGTACTTCCTCCACGTTCCCCAGAACGTGTCGAACACCAGCTTGCGGTCGGCGCGGCTCGGCACCTGGCGGTACCTGGTATAGGCGGACTGATCGAGGCGCTCGATCTTCGTGCCGTCGGAAAGCGTGAGCGACGGGAACGGCAATTCGCCGTTGGAGAGCTGGCTGTAGATGTTGTTGGGCTGGATGAGCACGTTCGATGCCGCCGCCATCACGCCCTCGGATTCGGGGGACAGCGTGTGCGGCGCGGCGCGCAGGATGTTGTCGAGGTAGAAATCGAAGCGGCGCGACAGCTCGGCGGACTGCTTCTCGAACGCATGCACCTTGCCGGCGCCCGCCTCGAGGATTTCGTTCGACACCCAGGAGGTCTTCTCGCCGAGGCGCGTCGCGAGCGATTGCGCGAGCTGCACGCGCTCCTGGTTCGCGGCGATGCGCACGTCTTCGTCGCCCTTCAGCGAGGCATAGACGTAAAGCCGCGTCACCTCCTTGTTGGCGTTCGAGATGGCATCGAGCGCGGCCAGCATCGGCGCCGCGCCCTTGCCGAGCGTGCCCCTGTATCTGTCGAGCGCATCGACCTGCGCCTTGACCCTGTCGTAGGCGGCCGTCCAGGCCTCGGGCGACGGGTAGAGGTCGCCGAGGTCCCACATGTAGGCCGGATTGGCGGCGTCGCCGGCATCCGGCGCCGGGGGCGCCGCGATTGCGGTTGTCGACATCGTCGTCATCAGCGCGAAAACTCCCATCCAAGCGTGCTTCATGCCTGCCCCCTCGCGGTCGCGCGGACCTGTGTACCGCCTTGACAGGTGAGAGGCCAGCGCGCCGCATTCAAGTCCCCGTGCGTTGCTCCCGCGCCGGGCCGCACGATAATATGGATTCGCGTATATCGTTCCGATAGAGGGGGACACCGGAACGACAGGAAAGGTCCGCCGATGCGTCTGCCGCTCCATCTCGCCGCCGTCTCCATGCTCGTCCTCGCCACGCAGGCCGTGGCGGTGCCCGCGCCGCATGTCGCCATCCGCTCGCTCGCGCAGCTCGACGTGCCGGATGCGCCGTTCGACACCGCCGCCAATGCGGACGCGGACGTCGACGCCGCCATTGCGCGCGCGAAGAAGAGCGGCAAGCGCGTGCTCATCGACCTCGGCGGCAACTGGTGCGCGGACTGCCGCATCCTCTCCGGGCTCATGGCATTGCCGGAAATGGATGCGTTCCTGAAGGCGCATTACGAGATCGTCGATGTCGATGTCGGCCGCTTCAACAGGAACCTCCAAATACCGGCGCGCTACGGCATTACGGAGCGGCTCGCGGGCGTGCCGGCAATCCTTGTCGTCACGCCGGAGGGACGGCTCGTCAACCGGAACAAGGTGTCGGCGATCGAGGACGCGCGCCACATGACGCCGCAGGCGCTCGCCGACTGGCTTGCGCAATGGGCGAAGTAGAGCCGTTTCGTCTTCGGCATCGGCCGGCCGCACAGCGAGTCATCGGACATGAACGCGACTTCACGAGGCGCTGACGGCTTGGTGGCCACCGTAACCGATGCCCTTGCAGCTCTTTCGGCCGACGAAGTCGTTCGGTTCTGGTGGCGGGACGACGATGCGGAGGCGGGTTCGCCGGCCCTGGATCGCTTGCTTGCCCTTTCGGCGGACGCCGGCGTTCCCGTCGGGCTTGCGGTCATTCCCGGCCATCTCGAATCCTCCCTCGCCGCCCGCCTCCATACAGCCGGTGACATCGACGTCTTCGTGCATGGATGGGTCCACAGGAATCACGCGCCGAAAGGAGAACCGGCAACCGAATACCCCCGGTCCCGGCACGTCGACGATGTGCGCAACGAATTCGCGCGAAGCCTCGCTGTACTGCACGAGGCATTCCCCGGGAAAACCCTTCCGGTTTTCGTTCCACCGTGGAATCGGCTTCCCACGGAATTCGAGGATGTGCTCGTCGAATGTGGCTATAGAGGACTGTCGTCCGCTTCCGGAAATCGCGCACGAAATGCCGGAACCGCAAACCTTAGACACGCGCACGGCGACTTGAACATCGTTGCGTCCCCGAGCGCCCCGTGCGGCGCCGATATCAAGGGCGCGGCGGTTGTGGCAAAAAGTATCCGCGCGGGCGAACGAGGACCATTCGGGGTCGTCACGCACCACAGATTGTTCGACGATGCGACCTGGAAACTGTGTGAACTGTTCTGGAAGTCGATAGCGAGCTTCGATTCCGTGCAGACCGTCTCGGCTCGACAGGTATTTTGCGGTAGCTGACCACCTGAGCCGGACGCGCCTGGGGCCGATCCGTATCCGGAGGCTGACAGGAAAGGCCGCAGCCCCCCGGTTCGGGTTGACGAACGGCGCGGGCGCGACGGTGCGCATCTTGGGAGGCAAGCGAAAATCGCGCAGGCGAAGCGGGTTTTGCGAAGAATGGCCGCGCAATTGCGGGCTTTCCTGCTCCCCGGAATGGTCGTTCGGCCTTTCCCGCCGGGAACCCCGGCGGTACAAGCTGCGTGCGACCGTCTGCAAGCGAGCTTGTCAATGGGCGATGTAACGCCGCTGTTCATCGGGGGCATGGCACGGTCGGGCACGACGAATGCGCTGCGCGTTCTCAACGCCCATCCCGAGGTGATGCTCAACGGCGAGATTTCGCTCGCCGTGCTGAAGCACTTCTTCGCGCTGCTCGACGGCGTGGAGCGCTCCTATGCCGAGAAGAACGAGGTGCTCGAGGCCTGGCACGCGCGCAAGGCGGAATACATGTTCGAGTCCTTCGGCTATCTCTCCAAGGGCGGGCGCGGGCAGCTGAGGAAAGTCCCGGACGCGAGGTTTCGCGGCCACAAGACGCCCCGCGCCGAGAGCCTGTTCGACCGCTACGAGGCCCATTTCCGCGCCGCCAGGCTGGAGCCGCGCTATTTCTATTGCGCGCGCAATCCGTTCGACTGCTGGCGCTCCCACAAGGAGATGGCCTGGAACAGCCACGAAACCGTCGAGAGCTTCGTCGCCCAATATGCGGAATCGTTTTCCCATCTGGCCCAGATGCGCCGCCGCGCCCCCGGGCGGGTTTTCGTGCTGAACCTCTCCGGCCTGACGGCGGCGGCGGATCCCATCGCATGGTACCGGGAAAACATCTTCGCGCCGCTCGGACTGGAACTGCCCGGCATCGCCAAAAGGCGCATCGGGAAGCTGGAGGAGGCGCGGCCCGCCGCGAAGGAGGCGGGGCTGAGCCGCGAGGAAGTGCGCGCGATCGGCGGCCATCCGGTCATCGCCGCGCTGATCGAGGAAATGTTCTCCGCCGGAGCTACCGCATCGACCGGCTGAAGAACGCGACGCAGAGCGCGTGCGCCTCCGCGGCGGCCTGCGGATTGTGGCGCATGACGACGCTTCCGCCCCGGCCGCGATGGCTCATGGGATCCTGCACGACCACATCGACGCCGGGCATGTCGAAGCAGTGATGCGCGCCGGCAAAGACGTGGGTGCGGATCTTCGCGCGGTCCGCCGCGGCCAGCCCCGCCGCCAGCTTCGGACCGGCGTCCGGATCGTCGTCGTATTGATCGAGCGCGCCGGTCGCCAGCAGCAGCGGCGCATCGGCGAGCCCGGAGAATTCGTGGCCGGGGACAACGTTGTAGGTCCAGCACGCCGGATAGACGGCCATCAGTGCCGCGAAGCGCCCGCCGGGCAGAAAGCGATCGTTGGCGGCGCGCGTCGCCGCCAGCATCGTCGCGACGCCGCCGAAGGAGAATCCCGCAACCCCGATGCGCGCAGGATCGATCCCGGGACGCGAGGCGAGAAAGGCGCGCGCGCCGTAGAGGTCGGGCAGGGTTTCGGCGACGGTCGCGGGTCGCCCCTGCGAGCCGCCCGCCAGCCCGCGGCAGGACCACTGGTCCGGCTCGAGCGTGGCGAAGCCCGCCGCATGAAGCGCCTTGGCATAGCCGGCTTCGCGGCTCGACGGGCCGGCCGAGCCGTGGAGCAGGATGACGGCCGGCGCGGGCGCGTCCGCGGCCGGCACCATCAGCCGTGCGGCCACGGTCAGCGGCGCGTCGTGGAGCGAGCGGAACGTCACATAGTGGCGGCTCGGGAACCCTTTCATCGCGCAAGCTTGCACGCGCGGGCCCGCCCCGAACAGACCGGAGCGGTCGATCCGGCCCGAAAAGATCGGCCGGGACAGCCTGCGTGAACGCACCGGCCCCGACAGGCCGGCTGCGAAAGGATCGGCTCGAACTACGCGCGGCGCCGCTGAGACGGGTCCGGAGCGATCCGGTGGGCAGCCTGCCCCGGAACATTGCCCGGACAGGCCGGGATGGGGCGAAAATGCCCGATCGCCGGGGCTATTGAATCCCGCCTCCGCCTGCGCCATAAACCCCGCCCAACCTGGTAGCGCGGGCGTAGCTCAGGGGTAGAGCATAACCTTGCCAAGGTTAGGGTCGGGCGTTCGATTCGCCTCGCCCGCTCCAGGTTTTTCCGGCGAACCTGTAACTCGGGCTGACCGCTTCGTCCGTACACGGAGGAAGCGGGGGTTGTCGCGAGGTCGACTGCCTGTCGGCCTCGGGCTGTCGCGAACGTCCTCCGCCGGCGTCACTGGAATCGTCTCGTCTTCCGGATTTTCACCGCGCATCTGCACCGCGAGAGTCCGGCCCGGAGAGCGGAACGCAAGTACTGCGCAATGCACGCCGTTCTGCGCGGATGCGGCTTCGGCGGCGCGAACTTTCCGCGGCAGTGCCGGCGGTGCCGGAGGCCCCGAGCCTGTTCCTCCTTCCGAGTGCGTACGCTGCCACCGTAACGCGATGGGGTGCCGCGCCCGGCCCGGATCCGCGCCCGGCGCCCGCGGCGGGATTGCTGGATGGGCCGTGCCGTATGCTTTAGCCTCGATTCGGACGAAGCAGGACAATGACAGGCGGGCCGCCGGCGGCCCGGAAGCGGGCGATTCATGGATGCCTTTCTCACCAGGACCGTGGCCCTTCTCCTCGTCGCGATACTCGTCGCGCTCGTCGCGCGCCGCCTGGCTCTGCCCTACACCGTCGGTCTCGTCATCGCCGGCATCGGCCTCGCCTTCGTGCCGGTCGATCTCGCGCTGCCGCTGACGCACGATTTCATCTTCGATTTCATCCTGCCGCCCCTGCTCTTCGAGGCCGCGCTCAGCATCCACTGGAGCGAGCTGCGCCGCGACCTCGTGCCCATCCTCACGCTCAGCGTGCTGGGAGTCGTCGTATCGGCGCTCGCGGTCGGGGCCGGCATGGCCTATCTCCTCGGCTGGCCCGCGGGCCCGGCGCTCGTGTTCGGCGTGCTGATCGCGGCGACCGATCCCGTCGCCGTCATCGCGATGTTCAAGGATACCGGCGTCGGCGGGCGCCTCCGGCTTCTCGTGGAAAGCGAGAGCCTCTGCAACGACGGTGTCGCGGCGGTGTTCTTCGGCGTCGCGCTTGCGTGGGCGATGGCGCCCGGCGGTGCGGGCGTCGACGCCGCCGGCGTGGCCGGATCCCTCGCCGTCACGGCGGGCGGCGGCATCGTCATGGGGCTGGTGTTCGGTGCGGCGGCCGTCGCGCTTGCCGGGCGCACGACGGACCATCTCGCCGAGCGCGCGCTGACCACCGTCGCGGCCTACGGCTCGTTTCTCGCCGCCGAGCGCTTTCAGGTTTCGGGCGTGCTCGCCACCGTCGCCGCCGGCCTTCTGATGGGAAACGCCGCGGTGCAGGGCGGTGCGAGGCTCAACGTCCTGACGGAGGAGGCGCGCGGCCATGTCATCGCCTTCTGGGATTTCGCCGCGTTCATCGCCAATTCGCTGGTCTTCCTGCTGATCGGCGTGACCCTCGCGCAGATTCCCTTCGGCACGCTGGGCGCGTCCGCGCTCTCCGCGGCGATCGGCCTTGTCCTGGTGGGCCGGATGCTGACCGTCTATCCCCTCTGCCTCGCGTTCCGGTTTTCGCGCTGGAGGATCCCGATGCGCGAGCAGCACGTGCTGTGGTGGGGCGGATTGCGCGGCGCACTGGCGCTGGCGCTTGCCCTGGCGCTGCCGCGAACCCTTCCCTATCACGACGCGATATTGATCGCGACCTTCAGCGTGGTGGCCTTCTCCGTGATCGTTCAGGGCCTGACCATGCGGATGCTCATGCGCCGGCTCGGCATACTCGCATAGGCCTCCTCCCGCAGCCCCGGGGCGGGCCGGATTTTTTTGCGGCGGGGGCTTGCGTGGTCTGGTGATATAGATATATATAACACCATACTAGAAACCGATCCGAGGCCAAGACCATGCAAACGCTTGCAAATATCGCATTCGGCGCATTTCTGGCCGGTGCCACGCTCGGACCGTCCGCCTGGACGGATATCGCGCGGGCGGAATCCTGGCTCGCCCGGGCGGCCATGTCGCTGGCCGGGTCGGAGGATTCCCGCACGCCCTTCGCCGGCGCCGTGGCGAGGGTTCGCGCCGCCCTGCCCGCGCTTCCCGGCCATGCGCACTAGCGGCCCCCGATCAACCCGCGAGGGCCCGACTGGAACACGCAATGGAAAATGAGTGGAACGACAGCCAGCCCATCTATCGCCAGCTGCGCGATCGCGTCATCGCGATGATTCTCGACGGCGTTCTCGACGAAGGCGACCCACTTCCCTCCGTGCGCAACGTCGCCGCGGAGCTGCGGGTCAATCCGCTCACCGTTCTGAAGGCCTATCAGCAGCTCGTCGACGAGCGGATCGTCGAGAAACGGCGCGGCCTGGGAATGTACATCAACACGGGCGCGCGGGCGCTCCTGCTTCAGTCGGAGCGCCAGCGCTTCATCGCGGAGCAATGGCCTGCCATCCACGCGACCATCCAGCGGCTCGGCCTGACGCCGCAAGACCTGCTTTCATCCGGCACAACGACGGAGCGCTGACGAAATGGATTGCATCGAGGCACAGGGGCTGCGCAAGTCGTTCGGCGCGACGAAGGCCCTGGACGGTATCGATCTCAGGGTCGGCGAAGGCCGCATCCTGGGCCTGATCGGCCCGAACGGCGCGGGCAAGAGCACGCTGCTCAACGCCGCGCTCGGGCTCATCCCCTACGAGGGAGCGCTGAAGGTCCTGGGTCAGGATCCCTGGACGAGCCGCGACCGGCTCATGCGCGAGGTGTGTTTCATCGCGGACGTCGCGGTGCTGCCGCGCTGGATGCGCGTCCATCGCGCGCTCGACTACGTCGCCGGCGTCCATCCGCGCTTCGACCGCGCCAGGGCGGAGGGCTTTCTTGCGAAGACCCGGATCCGGATGACCAGCCGCATCAGGGAGCTTTCCAAGGGCATGGTCACCCAGCTCCACCTCGCGCTCGTCATGGCGATCGACGCAAGGCTGCTGGTGCTGGACGAGCCCACGCTCGGGCTCGACCTGCTCTACCGCAAGCAGTTCTACGACACGCTGCTGAACGACTATTTCGATCACAGCCGCACCATCGTGGTGACGACGCATCAGGTCGAGGAGATCCAGCAGATCCTCACCGACATGATGTTCATCGACCGCGGCCGGATCGTCCTTGCCTGCAGCATGGAGGAATTCGAATCCCGTTATGCGGAGCTGACCGCCCTGCCCGAGCACGTCGCCGCGGCGCGGGCCCTGGGACCGATGGACGAACGCCAGGTGCTGGGCCGCAGCATCCTGCTGTTCGACGGTGCGGACCGCGAAAAACTTGCCGCACTGGGCGAGGTGCGCACGCCGAGCATCGCCGATCTGTTCGTTGCGGTGATGACCGGAAAGCGCGGCGCGACCGAAGGAGCTGCCGCATGAGCCTGGCATCGGAACCCGCCGCCCGGACCGCTCCGGCAACCGCCGCCGCCCCGTCTTCCCCCACCCGTCCGCTCTATTGGTCGGTGCGCCGGGAACTGTGGGAGCACCGCTCGGTCTATATCGCGCCGCTCGTCGTTGCCGGCGTCGTCCTGCTGGGCTTCGTCGTGCGCCTCGTGCACCTGCCCCAGGCGATCCACATGGTGGCGACCCTCGATGCGGGCAAGCAGCAGATCGCGTTCGCGGCCCCGTTCGGGATCGTCGCCGCCGCGATCGCGATCACCGGGCTGATCGTGGCGTTCTTCTATTGCCTGGGCGCGCTCTACAACGAGCGCAGGGACCGCAGCATCCTGTTCTGGAAATCGCTGCCGGTGTCGGACACGACGGCGGTGCTGTCCAAGGCGGCCATACCCTTCGTCGCGCTGCCGGTGGCGGTTTTCGCGATCGCCATCGCCACGCAGCTTGTCATGCTCGTGATCGGGACGGCGGCCCTGGCCGCGAACGGCATGGACGCCGCCGCGCTCTGGACCCATTGGCCGATCCTCAAGATGTCGGTGGTCCTGGCCTATGCCCTCGCCGCCGCGACGCTCTGGTATGCGCCGCTCTACGGCTGGCTGCTCCTGGTTTCGAGCTGGGCGAGGAGCATGGCGATCCTGTGGGCGGTGCTTCCGCCGCTCGGATTGGCCATTGCCGAGCGGATCGCGTTCGATACCTCCTACGTGAGTTCGCTGCTCGACTATCGTCTCGGCGGGTTCGTCGAAGCGGCGTTCCGGTTCAAGCCGCACGGCGGCGGCCTGGGCGATCCGCTGGCGATACTGGCGCCGGCGAAGTTCCTGGGCACCCCCGGGCTGTGGGCCGGTCTTGCGGTCGCGGCGGCGTGCCTTGCCGGAGCGATCTGGATGCGGCGCAACCGCGAACCGATCTGAGCGGGACGCGGGTCAAGGCGCCGGCGCGGCAGCCGCGCCGAGCTGCGCCAGGAAGACCTCATGCGCCGCCGATTGATGCGCGGCGAGCCTGCGCTCCAGCAGCGCGAAATCCTCGCATCCGGCGGCGCGCGCGAGCAGGGACTTCAGGCCTGCGCCGGCGCTTTGCGGATCGAAGGGACCGTCGACGGCGATGCGCAGCACCTGCATCAGCGCCTGCTGGAAGGACGCCGCCGCGATCAGCGCGTCGGCGCCGGCCGGCCCCAGCACGCCTTCCGTTTTCAGCTTCTCCAGCGTCGCAATCGTGTTGCTGTCGAGCACGCCGCGATGCCTGTGCGCGGCGCACAGCTGCAGCGTCTGCGCGACGAACTCGATGTCCACCAGTCCCCCCGGCGCGAATTTGAGATCCCAGGGGCTGCGGCCGGGGAACTGCGCGCGCAGCTTTTCGCGCATTTCGCGCGCGTCGCGGAGAATCCGTCCCGTGTCGGTTCCGGCCGTGAGCGCGGAGCATATGACGCGCTCGACTTCCGCGCGCAGGTCCCGCGGGCCGGCGATGGCGCGCGCGCGGGTCAGCGCCAGCCTCTCCCAGGTCCAGGCTTCGGTTTCGTGATAGAGGCGAAAGGATTCGAGACTTACCGCGACGGGACCCTTGTTGCCCGTCGGGCGCAGCCGCATGTCCACCTCGTAGAGTCCGCCTTCGGCGGTCAGGACCGTGAGCGCGGCGATGAGGCGCTGCGCCAGGCGCGCGTAATAGACCGTGACCGGTAGCGGACGCGGGCCGTCGGATTGCTCGCGGCCCTCCGGAGCGTCGTAGACGAAGATCAGGTCGAGATCCGACTCGGCGGTCATCTCGCGGCCGCCGAGCTTGCCCATGGCGATCACCGCGAACCGTCCGCCGGGCACGCGGCCGGCCGATGCGGCAAGTTCCTCTTCCGCCGCGGCGAGCAGCTCGGCGACGATGCATTCGGCGATGCCGGCAAGAACGGGCGCCACCCGCCCCGCCGTTTCGCCGCATTCGATGATCTGGACTCCGGCGCGGAAGATCTGCTCCTTGGCGAAGCGCCGCGCCGCGTCGAGCTTCTCCTCATAGTCCGGCGCGAGCGCCATCTGCCCGCGCAGCAGCGCCGCAAGGGTCTCCCGGTCCGGGAGCAGCTTGAGGAAATCCGCGTCCAGCAGCGCATCGAGCGTCCCCGGCGCCCTTGCCAGATGGGCCGCGAGCCTCGGCGCTGCGCCGGCGATGGACGCCACCAGCCGCAACAGTTCCGGCCGCGCCAGGAACAGCGAAAACAGCTGCACCCCCGCGGGAAGATTCGAGACGAAGCGGTCGAATTGCGAAAAGGCCGCGTCGGGATCGGCGCTTGCAGCGAGCGCCTCGAGCAGGGCGGGGACGAGCTTGGTCAGCAGCTCGCGCGCGCGGACGCTTCGCGTGGCGCGGATGCGGCCGTGGTGCCAGCCGCGGATCGCGTTGGCGACGTGGTGCGCATCCCGGAAGCCGATTGCAGAGAGCGTCCGCAGCGTCTCCGGATCGTCCTCCACCCCGGTGAAGACGAGGCTGCCCTTGGCGCTCGCGAGCGGCGCCTCGCGCTCGAACAGCCGCGCGTAATGCCCCTGCACGGTTTCGAGATGCCGCTTGAGCGCGGCGCCGAACGAGGCGGTGTCGCCGAAGCCGGCGAAGCAGGCCACATGCGCGAGCTCCTCCGCGGAGCGGGGCAGCGTGTGGGTTTGCTCATCCTCGATCATCTGCAGGCGATGCTCGAGCCTGCGGAGAAAGCGGTACGAATCCTTCAGCTCCGCCGCGGCCTGCGGCGTAACCAGTCCCCGGGCGCAGAGCGCGTCGAGCGCCGCCATCGTCGCGGCCGGGCGAAGATTGGGGTTGCGTCCCCCCGCGATCAGCTGCTGGGTCTGCGCGAAGAACTCGATCTCGCGGATTCCGCCGCGCCCGAGCTTGATGTTGTGACCCGCGACGGCAATCGCGCCGTGGCCGCCGTGGGCGTGGATCTGGCGCTTGATGGAGTGGATGTCCTCGATGGCGGCGTAGTCCAGGTTGCGCCGCCAGACGAAGGGCTCGATTGCCTTCAGAAACCGCGCGGCACTGAAGGCATCTCCGGCGCAGGCGCGCGACTTGATCATGGCGGCGCGCTCCCAGTTCTGCCCCATCCCCTCGTAATAGGCCTCCGCGGCATCGGTCGAGATGGCAACCTGGGTCGCGCCGGCATCCGGCCGCAGGCGCAGGTCGACGCGGAAGACATAGCCGTCGGCGGTGACCTCGCTCAGCAGCTTCACGAGTCCCCTGACGATGTCCACGGCCGCGCCGCGCGGATCGTCGCGCTTGCGGAACGGGAAGCGCGCGGGATCGTAGAAGACGACAAGATCGATATCGCTCGAATAGTTGAGCTCGAAGGCTCCGAACTTTCCCATCGCGAGCACGACAAGTCCCGTCTCCGCTTCCAGCCGCGCCGCGCCGCGCTCCGCCGTGCCCGCGCGTCCGGCCGCGTCGCGCAGGAGATACCGCAGCGCACCCTTCACCCCGGCGTCGGCGAAGCGAGAAAGCGCCGCCATGACCTCGTCCAGCGTCCAGACCCCGGCAATGTCCGCCAGCGCGATCGCGAGCGCGGCTCTGCGCCTGGCGCCGCGAAGCACCGCCATGGCGGCCTGCTCGTCCGCCGCATCCGCCGCCCCGAGCGCAAGATCGCAGGCCGCTTCCACGGCCCGTTCCGGTCCCTCCGCGAACAGGCCCGGCAGAAATTCGCTCTCGCGGCGCGCGAGCCGGCTCAGAAAAGGGGAATTGCCGAAAGCGGCATTCAATATCGCGCGCGCGCGCCCGGTCAGCGCCACGCCGGCGGATTCCAGCGCCGCGAAGCTGCGCTCCGCGCGCGCGATGTCGAACGGTTCCGGAAGGCGCAGGTCCTGCGCGAATGCGTTCATGGCAGGCTTATAGCGGAAAGCGGAATTCAGCGCTTCGCCGCGCCGCGCGGGCCCATCGGCGGGCGCGGAAACCTGATGATCGCCTTCAGGCCCGGCGCATTGTCCTCGAGGACGAGCCTGGCATTGTGCAGGCGCGCGATCGCCGCGACCAGGCTCAGTCCGAGGCCGGTGCCGGGCGAGTTTCGGCTGGTCTCCAGCCGGACGAAGCGCTCGACGACCCGCGCGCGCTCCTCCGGCGGAATGCCGGGCCCCGTGTCGGAGACGAACAGGTCCACGCCGTCCGGGGTCATTTCCGGCCAGACCGTGATCCGCCCGCCCGGCGGGGTGTATTTGATCGCGTTGTCCACGAGATTGGCGAGCGCCTGGTTGATCAGGCTGCGATTGCCCTCGATCGTGGTCGTGCCGGCCGGCCGGATTTCGAGGGTCACGCCCTTTTCCTCGGCCAGCGGCGCGTAGAACTCGGCGATGTCGTCCGCAATGGGCGCAAGGTCGATGCTCGTCATCGTGCCGCGGGTCACGCCGGCGTCCGCTTCGGCGATGAGCAGGATGGCGTTGAAGGTCGCGATGATCTGGTCGGTCTCGCGCATCGCCGATTCGATCTCGTTCGCCTCCTGTCCGGAGGGATCGAGATGGCGGAGGGTCTCCTCCAGGCGGTTGCGCAACCGGTTGAGCGGCGTGCGCAGGTCGTGCGCCACCGAGTCGGTGACCTCGCGCACGCCCTTCATCAGCCGCTCGATGCGGTCGAGCATGCGGTTGAGGCTGTCTGCCAGCGTGTCGATCTCGTCATGCGCCCGCGTGACGGGAACGCGGCGCGAGAAGTCGCCGGCGATGATCTGGCCGGCCGTGCGGTTTATCTGGTCGAGGCGGCGCAGCATGTTCCGGCTGAGCAGGGCGCCGCCCACCAGTCCGAGCAGCAGCATGAGCCCGACGGTCCAGGGCAAGGTGGTCGAAAAGAGCTTTTCGGTGAGGAAGCGCTCGTGGACGTCCTGGGCCACGAGAAGCTGAAAGCCGCCCAGGAGATTGAAGATCCGGCCGCGCGCGCGGCGGAGCTGGACCTGGTCCTCGACGCGCCGCTCGTAGTCGAACTCGATCTCCGAGCCGCGGCCCTTCGTCGTCTGCGGCATTCCGTCGAGATTTCCGGCGATCGGCTCCCGCTGGCGGTTGAGCAGCAGGTAGAGGCCGGGACCGCCGTGGGCGGAGCGGCTCATCACGACTTCCGTCAGCCCGCGCAGGCCGACGCGCTGGTACTGCTCGGACAGCCCCGCAATCTCCGCCGAGATGATCTGATCGGTCTGGGCGTCGAGCGCGCGCTCCGTGTTCCAGTAGGTGAACGCGAGAAGCGCGCTCACCGAAAGGGCGAACACCGCGACATAGACTAGGACAATTCGAAACGCCTGGCTGCGAAGGATGCTAAGCGTGCGCACGGATCATGTAGCCCGCCCCGCGCACGGTATGAAGCAGCGGCAGCTCGAATCCCTTGTCGATCTTCGCGCGCAAGCGGGAGATGTGCACGTCGATCACGTTGGTCTGCGGATCGAAGTGGTATTCCCACACGCTCTCCAGCAGCATGGTGCGAGTCACCACCTGCCCCGCATGGCGCATCAGGTACTCGAGCAGCCGGAACTCGCGCGGCTGGAGATCGATCGCCGTCCCGTTGCGCTTGGCCGCCCGGGTGAGAAGGTCGAGCTCCAGGTCGCCGACCTGCAGGCGCGTCTTCACCGAGGACGGAGAGCGCCGCCGCATCAGCGCGTCGATGCGCGCCAGCAGCTCGACGAAGGCATAGGGCTTGGTGAGATAGTCGTCGCCGCCGGCCTTGAGGCCCTTGACCCGGTCGTCCACCTCGCTGAGCGCAGAGAGGAAGAGCACCGGCGTGCCGTTGCTGTGCTCGCGCATTTCCGCGACGACGTCCAGCCCGTCCATCTTGGGAAGCATGCGGTCGACGATCGCCACGTCGTAGGGCCGGGAGAGCGCCAGCGTCAGGCCCGTCTCGCCATCCGCCGCATCGTCGACGACATGGCCGGCTTCCTTCAATCCGTTGACCAGATAGCGCTGGGCCTCCAGATCGTCTTCAATCACCAGAATGCGCATTGGGATCCTCCCGTTTCGCGCAATACGCGCGCGGCTGAAATGAATGGGTCCGCGCCGGCAATGGCAACGGGGGGATGGGGGCTACCACCACCGGCGCGGGGGCCGGACGAAACGAAGCCGCTGCTCCGCATCGTCCGGTGCCTCGTGAACTCAAGTCTTTCCGATATCGACCGCGATGAAGCGCGAACCGTTCGACGTCGCCACCAGCAGCAGCACGGACTTGCGCCCCTGCCCCTGCGCCTCGGCGACGCCCTTTTGCACATCCTGCGGGGTACGCACGTTCTTGTTTCCGACCGAAAGCAGCACGTCGCCCGGCTGCAGGCCCTTGTCGGCCGCGTCGCTGTCGGGATCGACCTTCGTGATCACGACGCCCTGCGTGCTGTCGTCGAGATTGAAGGTGCGCCTCGCCTCCGGCGTGACCGACGCCAGGCCGAGGCCCATGGCTTCGCCCGTCGAGCCGACGCTGCCGGGAGCGGCTCCGCCGCCGGTGTCGTTGGACGCCACCCTCTCTTCCTTGCGCGGCGCGATCTTGGCGGTGATCGTCTCGACCTTGCCGTCGCGGTTGATCGTGAACGTCGCATCCGATCCGGCCGCGAGGGCCGCCACCCGGCGCGAAAGATCGCGCGAGTCCTCGACCGCCTTGTTGTTGACCGCGACGACCACGTCGCCCTGGTGCAGTCCCGCCTTTTGCGCGGGCCCGCCGGGAACGACGCTCGCGATGATCGCGCCCTTCGGCTCGTGCATCCCGAGGGAGGCGGCCATTTCCGGCGTGATGCTCTGGATCTCGACGCCGAGCCAGCCGCGCGCGACACGGCCGTGCGCCTCGATCTGCGCGACGACGTCGTGGATGGTCGATGCGGGGATCGCAAATCCGATGCCGACGCTGCCGCCCGACGGCGAGAAGATCATCGAGTTCATGCCGACCACCTGGCCGCGCAGGTCGAAGGTCGGTCCGCCGGAATTGCCGCGGTTGATCGGCGCGTCGATCTGGATGAAGTCCGTGTACGGACCGCTTCCGATGTCGCGCCCGATGGACGAGACGATGCCGGCCGTCACGGAGTTGGAAAGACCGAAGGGATTGCCGACGGCCACGACCCAGTCGCCGACGCGGAGCTGGCGGTCG
>DASZQP010000015.1:0-72829 GCA_035549575.1 Rhizomicrobium sp. | reverse complement strand
CCGTGGCACGGAGAAGATCGATGCAGACCGAAATCCACGAGATTGCGCCCGGAATCCACAGGCTCTCGACCTTCATCGCCGACGCGCCGCCGGACGGATTCGGCTTCAACCAGTATCTGATCGAGGCCGGTCAGCCGCTGCTCTTCCATTGCGGCGGTCGCGGGCTGTTTCCGCTCGTCTCCGCAGCCGCGGCGAGGGTGGTGCCGCTCGAAACGCTGCGCTGGATCTCCTTCGGGCACGTGGAATCGGACGAGAGCGGGTCGATGAACCAGTGGCTCGCGGCCGCGCCGGACGCGCAGGTCGTGCATGGCGCCATCGCCTGCATGGTCTCGCTCAACGATCTCGCCGACCGGCCGCCCCGCGCGCTGGCCGATGGCGAGGTGCTCGATCTCGGGGGGAAGCGCGTGCGCTGGATCGACACGCCGCACGTGCCGCACGCCTGGGAGTCCGGCCTGATGTTCGAGGAGACGACGGGCACGCTCTTCTGCGGCGACCTGTTCACCCGCACCGGCGCCCATGACGCCGTCACCCGCGACAGCATCGTGCCGCCGGCGATCACGGCAGAGGACGCGTTTCACGCGACCGCGCTCACGCCCAGCACCGGCCGCACGATCCGCAGGCTCGCCGCGCTCAAGCCCAATCGCCTCGCCGTGATGCACGGCGCGGTGTTCGAGGGCGATTGCGCCTCGGAGCTGGAGCGGCTCGCGGATTATTACGACGAGGCATTGAAGGCGGCGGTGGGGTAGGAGACGCTACCTCTGCTCGTGCTCCGGCAGGAGGACTTCGCGCACGCCCTTGTGATTGGGCGCGGAGATCACGCCGTCCTGCTCCATGCGCTCGATGAGCGAGGCGGCGCGGTTGTAGCCGATCTGAAGCCGGCGCTGGATGTAGCTGGTCGTGGCCCGGCGTTCGCGCGCGACGATGGCGAGCGCCTTGTCGTAGAGATCGTCGCCGCTCTCCGAATTGCCGCCACCCATCAGCGCATAGGGATCGTCGGACGGCTCGTCCCGCTCCTCCGTCACCGCATCGAGATATTCGGGCGTGCCCTGCGACTTGAGGAATCTCACCACGTCCTCGACCTCGTGGTCGGTGACGAAGGGTCCGTGGATGCGGCGGATGCGCCCGCCCGCCATCATGTAGAGCATGTCGCCCTGACCCAGGAGCTGCTCCGCGCCCTGCTCGCCGAGGATGGTGCGGCTGTCGATCTTGCTCGTCACCTGGAAGGAAATGCGCGTCGGGAAGTTCGCCTTGATCGTGCCGGTGATGACGTCGACCGAGGGGCGCTGCGTCGCGGCGATGAGATGGATGCCGGCTGCGCGCGCCATCTGCGCCAGGCGCTGCACCGCGCCCTCGATCTCCTTGCCGGAGATCATCATCAGATCGGCCACCTCGTCGACCACGACGACGATGTAGGGCATGGGATCGAGTTCGAGCACCTCGTCCTCGTAGACGGGCTTTCCCGTCTCGCGGTCGAAGCCGGTCTGCACCGTGCGCTTCAGGCTCTCGCCTTTTTCGCGCGCCTTGCGCACGCGCTCGTTGAAAGCCTCGACGCCGCGGACGCCGAGCTTGGACATCTTGCGGTAGCGCTCCTCCATCTCGCGCACGGCCCATTTGAGGGCGACGACGGCCTTCTTGGGCTCGGTCACGACGGGGGCGAGCAGGTGCGGAATTCCTTCGTATACGGACAATTCCAGCATTTTCGGATCGATCATGATCAGCCGGCAATGCTCCGGCGGCATGCGGTAGAGCAGCGACAGGATCATGGTATTGAGCCCCACCGACTTGCCAGAGCCGGTGGTTCCCGCGATCAGCAGATGCGGCATCTTCGCCAGATCTGCCATCACCGGCTCGCCGCCGATGGACTTGCCGAGCGCCAGCGTCAGGGGCGCGCGCGCCTTCTCGTATTCCGCGCTGTTGAGCAGCTCGCGCAGATAGACCGTCTCGCGGTGCTGGTTCGGCAGCTCGATGCCGATGACGTTGCGGCCGGGAATGGTGGCGATGCGCGCCGCCACCGCCGACATCGAGCGCGCGACGTCGTCCGAAAGCGAGATCACGCGCGAGGATTTCACGCCCGCTGCCGGCTCGAATTCGTAGAGCGTGACCACCGGTCCCGGACGCACCGCCATGATCCGGCCCTTGACGCCGAAATCGGCGAGCACGGCCTCGAGCATGCGCGCGTTTTCCTCGAGCGCCTCGTCGGAAAGCGTGTTGGTCTCGCTCACATGCGGCGGCTCGGCGAGCAGCGCGAGCGACGGAAGCTGATACTCGCCGGAGGCGAGATTGAGCGCGGGCTGGCGGGTGCGGACCCGCGCCTGCGCCTTGCGCGCCTCGTCGCGCTTGATGCGCGTTTCGCGGCGTTCCGCAAGGCGCGTCGCGGCGATCGGTTCGGGCGCGATGTCGAGCGCGTACCCGTCGTCCTCGCGCTCGGCTTCGGCATCCGGCTCGCCGTCTTCGTCGCCGTAGTCGTAAACCGGCTCGCGTCCGGGCGCGGCCTTCCGGCGCTTCACCTTGCCGCCGAGCCAGTAGAGCGCGGCGGCGCCCGTGCCCGCATGGTGCATCACGCGCGAGAAGCGCAGCCCCGTCGCGAGGAAGGCGATCGGCAGGCCGACGGCGAGCAGCAGCAGGGGCAGCGCCCAGCCGATCCAGTGCTGGCCATAGACCTGCGCGGCATGGGCGGACAGCGACGTGGCCGCGATGCCGATCCACCCGCCGTCCTTTGCGGGGAGAGCCTCGATCGGCGGAAACAGTCCGAGTCCGGCCGCAAGACAGACCGTTCCGAGCGGCCAGGCGATCGCACGCCAGACCGCACGCGAAACGCCGCGCCCCATCATGGCGCGCGTGCCCCAGACGGCGAGAGGCGCGAGGAAGGCGAAAGCGGCGATGCCGAAGGCCTGCAGGAGGACGTCGGCCGCATAGGCTCCGAGGGGGCCGAGCCAGTTCTCGACCGCCCGTCCCGTCGCGTTGTTGAGGCTCGGGTCGCCGGGGGAATAGCTCGCGAGCGCGAGCCCGAAAGCGAGCGTGGCCAGAAGCACCAACAGCCCGGCCCCGCGCAGGATCGCGATCTGCATCAGCCGCGCCACCGCGATGCGCGCCTCGGCGAGCGCATCGCTCATCGCCGCACCGCGCGACCGCGGCTGATAGACGCCCGGCATCAGACGGTCTCTTTGGCGAGCACTTCGACCATCCGCTCAAGGGCGGTCATAATAGTTGACAAATCGTTTACGAGCGCCACGCGGATGTAGGAAAACCCTGGATTTGTGCGGGGTTTTCCGCGTTCACTTTCGCGGCCCATGTAGGCGCCGGGCAGCACGCGCACGCCGGCCTCCCGCCAGAGCCGGAGCGCCGTCTCCTCGCCATTGCCGGTATCGAGCCAGAGGAAAAAACCACCCTCCGGGATCCGGAAGCCCGTGCGGTTGCCAAGCATGCGGCGCGCGAGTTCGAACTTCTCGCGATAGGACCGGCGGTTGGCCTCGACATGCGCCTCGTCGCTCCACGCCGCTGCGGAAGCCGCCATGATGGGCATCGGTACCTGGGGTCCGGCGTAGTTCCGGAATGCCCGGAATCGGGCCATCAGGGCTGCGTTGCCCGCCACGATGCCGGAGCGGAGTCCGGGAAGGCCGGACCGCTTCGACAGGGAGTGAAAGCTGAGCAGCCGGTCGAACGGCGCTCCGCGCGCGGCAAGGGCGCCGAGCGGGGGATCCGACATGTAGATGTCCGCATAACACTCGTCCGCGAACACCGTAAAATCGAATCGATCCGACAGTTCGAACAGTGTTCGCCAATCTTCCGCCTTCATGACGGCGCCCTCGGGATTGGACGGCGAGCAGACGTAGGCTGCGGCCGTCCGCTCCAGAACACTGTTCGGAATGGAAGCGAAATCGGGGAGAAACCCGGTTGAAGCGTCCGCGCGCACGAAAACCGGCTCCGCCCCGCTGGCCAGGATCGCCGCCGCGTAGCATTGATAGAAGGGGTTGGGCAGAAGGATCGCTGGCCTCCGCCCCGCCTTCGATTCCGGCGTGACGACGAATGGCGCGAGGAATAGTCCTTCGCGCGTTCCATTGAGTGGAAGGATCTCGCGCTCCGGATCGACGCCCACGCCGAAGCGCCGCGCCAGCCATCCCCCTGCTGCCTCGCGCCAGGCCGCGGTGCCGTTGATCGGCGGATATTCTCCGAACTCGTGGGCGTGGCGGTTCAGCGCTTCCGTCACGAGCGGCGGCACGGCGCCGCGCGGATCGCCGACCGAGAGGGCGATCGGCGTCATGCCGGGCTTCACCGGATCGAGCAGGCTCGCAAGCATCGCGAAGGAGGAGGGCGGAAGTTCGGTCAGGCGGCCAGGCAGCACGGGATTCGATTCCTTTGGCAAAGCGGAATCTTAGGGCCCGGCCGCGGGAACGGCCAGCTTGTGCCGCATGCAAAAACGTCTAGACGGCTCTCGCCAGAGGGGATGGCGCGAAGGCGAGCAGTTCCTCCGCATGGGGCGCCAGATGCGGATAGGCGCCGATCATGCGGGCGAGCCTTTCGATGTGACGCGGAGCGAAATAGCGGGCGCCGTGTCCCTCCTCGCCCTTGTTGTAGCGGTAGCGCTCGCGCTCGCCCCAGGCCCGGTCGAGCGCCGCCTGGCACTGCGCACGGGTCCGCGCCAGGCGGGAATGCGCGACTGCCCGCATCAGCGCGCGCGCAGGGTCGCTGCGGAACTCGCCATAGCGCAGCACGCAGACGCGCTCCGGATTGCCCGCGGCGTAGCGCATCCAGGTGGCGTAGTAGCCCACATACCAGGGCCCCAGCATGTCGATCAGGAAATCGGCCTTCGCCTCGCCGGACAGTTCGCGGAAATGCTCCGGTATCGGGCCGTTCAGCCCCTCCTTCAGCGATTCCGGATCGCTTTCCAGCATGTCCCGATAGGAGGCGAGCATGTCGGGAATGCTCCGGATCATCGCAATCGGATGCAGGTCGAAGGCTTCGATGAATCCGGTGTTCGCCGGAAGCGCCTGCATGTGGACATGGCCCACAAGGACGCGCGGCGTGACGGCGCCGGAGTAGTAGGCGACGAAAGTCGGCAGATACAGTTGCGCGTCGCGGCCGCCCTGCGCATGCACGGTCCGCACGAGCTGGCCGTCGACGGCGTAGAGCACGGCGGTGCGGAAAAAGGTGCCGGCGGCCTTGGGCGGAAAGCACAGGATCACCGACCGCCGGACGGAACCCAGCGTGCGCAAATGCCGAAGCACGGCCCCGCCGAAGCTGCCGTCGGCCGCGGGCTGCGCGAACAGGGCATTGACGGATTCGGCGGTGAGCTGGACCATGGCCGCCAGCCTAGCTTTTCAGGGTAAACAGGCGGTTAGCACCGCCGCGCGCCGCCCCCGGGGGGCGTCAGCCGTGCACCGTCTCTCCGTGGAGATTGATGTCCAGACCTTCGATTTCGACCTCCATGGGAACACGCAGTCCGATGGCAAGGTCGATGGCCTTCAGGATCGCGTAGGTCACCAAGGCGCAATAGGCGAAGGTCGCGGCGACGCCGCAGAACTGGATCGCCATCTGTCCGGCATTGCCGTCGTACAGCCAGCCGTGCGCCGAAGGATTGACGGCGTTGCGCGCGAGCGCGCCGGTGAGCAATGCGCCCAGTGCGCCACCCACCCCATGCACGCCCCAGGCATCGAGGGCGTCGTCATAACCCGCCCAGCGCTTGACCCAGACGGCGGAAAAATAACAGGCGACGCCGGATAGCGCGCCGATCGCGAGCGCGCCCTGCGCATCGACGAATCCCGAGGCCGGCGTGATGGCGACGAGGCCCGCTACCGCGCCCGACACCATGCCGAGCACGGACGGCTTTCTTCCGATCGCCCACTCCGCGGCCATCCAGGAAAGAGACGCCGCTGCCGTGGCGATCTGCGTCGCCGCCGCCGCCATGCCCGCGCCGGCGTTGGCCGCCACCGCCGATCCCGCATTGAATCCGAACCAGCCGACCCAGAGCAGGGAGGCTCCGATCACGCTGAGGACCAGGTTGTGGGGCGCCATGTTGTCGGTGCCGTAGCCGCGCCGCTTTCCGAGAACCAGGCAGGTCACCAGCGCGGCGGTTCCCGCGTTCAGATGCACCACCGTTCCGCCGGCATAGTCGAGCGCGCCGAGGCTGCCGAGCCATCCTCCGCCCCAAACCCAGTGCGCGATTGGGCAATAGACGAGAAGCAGCCACAGCGCCACGAACCAAAGGAACGCGGAAAACTTCATGCGGTCCGCGAGCGCGCCCGCAATCAGCGCAGGCGTTATGATCGCGAAGGTCATCTGGAAGAACATGTAGACCGATTCCGGAATCGCCGCGGCGAGCGGATTGACGGAATCCACCCCCATCCGGCCGAGCAGAATCTGGCCGACGCCGCCGACAAAACGGTCGAGCGATGCGTTCGCGTTTCCCGTAAAGGCGAGCGAGTAGCCAATTCCCATCCACAGGACGGTGACGATGCAGGTGGCGCCGAAGCTCTGCGCCATGGTGGCGAGCACGTTTTTCCTGCGCACCATCCCGCCATAGAAAAGCGCAAGTCCGGGTACGGTCATCATCAGGACCAGTGCGCTCGCGGTGAGCATCCAGGCGGTATCGCCGCTGTCGATGCGGGCGGCCGCGAAGGCCGGCGCTGTGCCGGCAAGCGTTGCCCCCAGCGCGATGCCGATTCCGAAAACCGCCCTGCCGATGTTCATTCCGCGCTCCCTGCAGCGGCGTTTTTTCAAGAACCGTGCCGCCCCGGATCCGTGCTAAGTCATTGACGGAACTTGTGAATAACTTGATTGCCCCATGCTGCCGTCGCCAAAGAAAGGGCATATGCCTATTTATTGGGCGCGAATCGCGCAGCCGCGCCGCCGAAGCCCAGGGATGGCGAAGCCATGACGAAATCCACGGACGTGATCATCGGCGGCGGCGGCATGGTGGGCCTGACGCTCGCGCTGGCGCTGGCGAAGGCAGGGTTGCGGGTGACGGTCTGCGATCCGGTGCCGCGCAGCGCCGCGCTCGATGCCGGCTTCGACGGGCGCGTGAGCGCGCTGGCCTATGCGGCGGTGCGCATGTACCGCGCGCTTGGCGTTTGGGAACGGCTCGAAACGCAGGCGCAGCCCATCAACGACATCCTCGTAACCGACGCCGCGCCGGGGCGGCCGGCGTCACCCTTCTCGCTGCATTTCGACGGGGAGGAAGCCGGAACGCCGCTCGGCCAGATCGTGGAGAACCGGCACATCCGCACCGCCCTGTTCGATGCCGCCGCGACCATTCCCAATCTCGAGCTCGTCGCGCCCGCCGCGCTCGAGGATCTCTCGGTGGATGCCTATTCGGTCACCGCGCGCCTCGACAATGGCGAAAGGATCCGCGCCCGGCTCGCCGTCGCCGCGGATGGGCGCGACTCGGCGATGCGCGAGCGGATGGATATCGGCGTCGTCGGATGGTCCTATCCCCAGATCGGAATCGTCGCGACGGTCGAGCACGAGAAGCCGCACAACGGAGTCGCCTACGAGCATTTCCTGCCCGCGGGTCCCTTCGCGATCCTGCCGATGACGGGCAATCGCAGCTCGCTGGTGTGGACCGAGCGCGAGAAGCTGGCGCCGGCCATCGTGAAATTGCCCGACGAGGCGTTCAATGCCGAGATGACCGCCCGCTTCGGATCCCATCTGGGCGCGGCAAGGGCGAACGGGCCGCGCTGGTCCTATCCGCTCAAATTCCATCTTGCGCGCGCCTATGTGCGGCCCCGCTTCGCGCTGGCCGGGGATGCGGCGCACGGCATTCATCCGATCGCCGGACAGGGGCTGAACCTCGGCCTCAAGGACGCGGCGGCGCTCGCCGACACCGTGCTGGACGCCGCGCGCCTTGGCATGGACATCGGCCAGCTCGACGTACTGCGGCGCTACGAGCGCTGGCGGCGGTTCGACTCGTTCACGCTCGCGGCATCGACCGACGCGCTGACGCGGCTGTTCTCCAACGACATCGCCCCGCTGCGCGCGCTGCGCGATCTCGGCATGGGCATCGTGGACCGCATCGGCCCGGCGCGGCGCTTCTTCATGCGCCATGCCGGCGGCGATATCGGCAAGCTGCCGCGGCTGATGCGCGGCGAAGCGGCATAGCGGGGCGGCTCTCCGCTTCCGGCTATTTCGCCTGCCGCCCCCCGAGCGCGAATTCCTTGGCGATCTCCAGGGCGGCGACGAGCGCCAGGCCCGCGGCCAGGCAGACGGCCAGCATGCCGGGCTCCAGCGCGCCGAAGCGGAACAGCGTGCCCGCCGGCCGCCAGTAGAGCGCCGCGGACAGCACGAGAGCGACCGTCGCGACCAGGAGCCACAGCGTCCCGTTCCGGCGAAGGAAAGCCTCGGAAAGCGAGGAGCGAAACGAACGGTTGACGAGAATCAGACCGATGTTCATCGCGACGAGCGCGGTGAAGACGAAGGCGCGCAGGCGGGTTTCCTCCATGCCGTACCGCGAGCCCAGGAACAGCGCGAGCGCCGCGATGGCGAGCGCGGCGAGCCCCTGAAGCGCGGCCCAGATCGCGTTGGCGCGCGTCAGGACCGGCGCATCGGGCCTGCGCGGCGGGCGGATCATCACGTCCTTCTCCTCCCCCTCGGTCTCGAAGACCACCGAGCACGCCGGATCGATCACCATTTCCAGGAGCGCGATGTGGATCGGCATCAGCATCGGCGGCAGGCCGAGGGCGAAGGGAAGCAGCGCCAGCCCCGCGATCGGAACATGCACCGCGACGATGTACTGGATGGCCTTGCGGAGATTGTCGTAGATGCGCCGGCCCAGCCGGATCGTGCGGACGATCGAGGCGAAATCGTCGTCGAGCAGAACGAGCGAGCTTGCCTCGCGCGCGACGTCCGTGCCGCGGCCGCCCATGGCGATGCCGATGTGCGCCGCTTTCATCGCCGGAGCGTCGTTCACGCCGTCGCCCGTCATCGCGACGATCTCGCCTTCGCGCTTGAGCCCCTCGACGAGACGCAGTTTCTGCTGCGGACGGATCCGGGCGAACACCGACGCCGTCTTCAGCGCGCGCGCGAGCGCGGAATCGTCCAGCGCGTCCAGCTCCTCGCCCGAAAGAACCTCTTCCCCGTCGATCCCCGCCTGTTTGGCGATCGCGCGCGCCGTCACGGGATAGTCCCCCGTGATCATGATGACGCGAATGCCCGCGCTTCTGCACTCGGCGACGGCGGCGGGCACCTCGGGCCGGAGCGGATCGGCGAACCCCACCAGGCCCAGGAAAACGAAGGGTATGTCCCGCTGGGACTCCGGAAGGGCTCCGCCTTGCGGAGCGAACCGCGCCTCGGCGACGCCGAGCAGCCGGAAGCCTTCCGCCGCGAACCGGTCCACCTCGCGCAGGAGCCGCTCGCGTCCGGCCGGTGCGAGGCGGCAGAGTTCGGCCACGGCCTCCGGAGCGCCCTTGGCGCAGGCCAGGACCTCTCCGCCTCCTTCCATGCTCCAAAGATTGGAGGTCGCAAGAAGATCCGGGCGAAGTCCGAAGGATTTGAGGAGGCCGCGCCGCCGGGCCGCGCCGGCATCGGCGGCGAGATCGTGAATCGCGCGGTCCATGGGATCGTTCGGCACGGGCGCGCTGGCGTCCACCGCCCCGCGCAGCACGGTGTCCGGCAGGGCGCCGGGCCCGGAGCCCGCGCTGCGGCGCCAGGTTTCTCCCTCTGCCGCGACAAGCTCCACGCGCATGCGATTCTCCGTCAGCGTGCCGGTCTTGTCGGTGCACAGGACGGTCGCCGATCCCAGCGTCTCGATGGCGGCGGCGCGGCGCGTAAGTACGCGGGCGCGCGAGATCCTCCAGGCGCCCATCGCCATGAACACGGCGAGGACGAGCGGGATTTCCTCCGGCAGAACCGACATGCCGATGGCGATGCCGCCCAGCGCGGCCTCGAGCCACGGACCGCGCAGAAATCCGTAGAGCAGCACCGTCAGCCCGGCGACGGCGAATCCGGCAACGGCAAAGTCGCGGACCAGCCAGCTCAGCTGTGCCTGCAGCCCGGGCTGTTCCATCGTGATTCTCTGGAGGGCCTGTCCGATCTTGCCCATCTCCGAACGAAGCCCGGTGGCGGCAACGCGCGCCGTGCCCGATCCGCGCACGATCAGCGTGCCGGCGAATGCGAACGGCAGGTCGTCGCCGCCCGGCGCCGCCCAGGGGATTTCGCTGGCGGCCGCCTTCTTGCGCACCGGAACCGACTCGCCGGTGAGCAGGGATTCGTCGGCGAGCAGATCGCCGGCTTCCAGAAGCAGGGCATCGGCCGGCACCCTGTCGCCTTCGCTCAGCACCATGATGTCGCCCGGCACGACCTCGCGTCCGGCGATGCGCTGGCGCACGCCGTCGCGCACGACCAGCGCGCGCGGACTCGCGAGATTGCGCAGCGATTCCAGCACGCGCTCGCTGCGCGTCTCCTGCACGATGCCGACCGATACCGACAGGGTCGCAAACAGGGCGAGCACCACCGCGTCGGCCGGCTCGCCGAGCAGAAGGTAGATCGCGCCGCCGCCCAGCAGCAGCGCGAACATCGGCTGGCGCACGATTTCCCAGGCGATCCGCAGAAAGTCGCGCCGTTCCGGGCTCGGCAGCTCGTTCGGTCCGAACGATTCGAGCCGGGCGGCAGCCTCGGCGGCGCTCAGTCCGCTTTCGATGCCCGCTTCCTGCCGTTCGGCTGCTTTGCTTTCCATGGTTCCGGATCGTGCACCGCGCGGAGCCGCAGCCCGATTGCCGCGGGGACGAGCGGCAGCCGGACAGGCCCAGCTCAGGATAGGGCAAATCGCCCGATTCCGCTGCCTCTCAGCGCCCGAGCCGGTCGTCTTCCTTTCGCGCGCGCAGTGCGGCGGGCAGATCGGTGTAGAACCCACGGGCGATGGCGCGCATCCTGTCCGCGCGGGCGCGCTCCGCATCGGCTCGCGCCGCATAGCGCTCGCCCTCGAAGAGCCATCGCGTGACCGGCTCGCCGGTGCGTTCGTCGGGGAGCGTGATGCTGGTCACCGTCTCCACCTGTTCTTCCGCGAGGCTCAGGGTGTGGCGGAAATGCGCGGTCGCATCCCCGCGGTCGGCGATCTCCTGCGCATGACGGTCCCGCAGCCTGGCATCGAAGCGTGCGAACGCAGCGGAAATCCGCGGCCAGAAGCGCACGGCGAGGAGACCTGCGAAAATCGCCAGGGCCGTTGTTAGAAGATTCCCGATCACGCCGCGGTCCGTCGAATGTCCGCCGGATTATGCGGCGGGATGCGACGCCCTCAACAGCGAAAAAAAATTTTTGCCCGCCCCTTGAACCGAGTCGGTCGAAACGCCATTTCAGCCAAATCCCCGCAATTGCGAGAAAGCAGATCACCGGCCGCAAGGACGGTGAAAAATGCCGTGCGCGCAAAAGCTTGTGCCTGACGCGGAAGCGGCCGGCCATGGAGAGACATCGTCCCGAAGACAATTTTTCCCAAAGCCGGGCGCTGCCGTTCCCGCATTGGAGGGACGGGTGCCGAAAGCCTTCCCGCGAGGCGCGCGCCCGACCCGGAGCGAACACGCTAGCGTCCCGAGCGCGCGAGATATTCCTTCGACTGCATCTCGACGAGGCGCGACACGGTGCGGCGGAAGGCTTCGGCGTTGTCGCCTTCGACATAGAGCTCTTCCGGCGGAACGGCGGCGGAGCACACCAGCCTGACGCTCTCGTCGTAGAGCGTGTCGATCAGCAGCGTGAACCGCCGCGCGGCGTCGCGCATCCGCGGCCCCATCTGCGGGACGCGGTCCACCATCACCGTGTGGTAGGCGCGCGCGATGGCCAGGTAGTCGGGCGCCGCCAGCGGACGGTTGCAGAGCTCGTCGAAGGTGAAGCGTGCGACGCCCCTGGCGGCGCAAGGCACGTCCAGTTTGCGGCCGAACACGGTCAGCGACTCCGGCCTGCCGTGCCCGGCGCCGGTCAGCTTTCGCCAGTCCTCGTCCATGGCGGCATCGGCATCCGGACCGAGGGGCGTGAGATACACGTTCATCGCGTGGATGAGGAGGCGGCGGTAGTCGCTCGGGCCGTCGAGCTCCAGGACTTCGAGCCTGCGCTTGAGGAGGTCGATGAAGGGAAGAAAGAGCTGGCGGTTGAGCCCGCCCTCGTACAGGCGGTCCGGCGCGGTGTTGGACGTCGCCACGACGACCACGCCGCGTTCGAAAAGCTGCTCGAACAGGCGGCCGAGGATCATCGCGTCGGCGACGTCCGTCACCTGGAATTCGTCGAAGCAGAGAAGCCGCGCTTCCTTCGCGATCGTGGCTGCCACCGGCGGGATCGGATCGTCGTTTCCGCCCTCCTGGCGCAGGGCGTGGATGCGCGCATGGGTCTCGGCCATGAATGCATTGAAATGGATGCGGCGCTTGGCGGCGATCGTGGCCTCGCCGAAAAAGAGGTCCATGAGCATGGATTTTCCGCGGCCCACGTCGCCCCAGATGTAGAGCCCGCGCGGCGGCTCGCCGCGCCCCCCGAACAGCCGCCATCCCGGCCGGTATCGCGAGAGCGCGCGGGAGAGCTCCTGAAGCCGCGCCGCGGCGCGTTCCTGCGCCGCGTCGGGCTTCAGCGCGCCGGTGGCGACCGATTTTCGATAGCGGGCGAGAAACGACATCAGCGGCGCGGCATCACGGCCCAATAGTCGAGATCGAGCACGATGTTTTCCGGATATTTGTCGCCGGTGCGGTCGGGGAAATCCTTGCACGGAAGATTCTTGGTCGCGACGAGGCGCAGCCTGAGCGCCGCGCAATCGCTGCGGTCGCGCATCGGCTCGTTCGCATCGGGAATCGCCGCCCTGTCGAGCACTTCCGACCACGCGAAGATCGTGTCCCCCGCGAAGACGGGATTGACGTGGCGTCCGCCGTTGATCGCGGCGAGGCAGAGTGCGTTCTGCAGGCCGTTGTGGGACAGCGCGCGCGCGATGGAGATGACATGGCCGCCATAGACGATGCGCCTTCCGAAGCGTCCTCCCGCTTCGGCGTATTGATTGAAATGGACGCGCGCGGTGTTGTGATAGAGGCGCGCCGCCATCATGTGCTCGGCTTCCTCGACGGTCGTGCCGTCGATGTGATCGATCTTCTCGCCGATGGCGTAGTCGTCCCAGAGAAACGCGCTGCCGGTTTCGACCGGCCTTGCGTTCGCGAAGCGGATTGCTTCCGGCGCCACGAGCGCGGTGGGCGGAACGAGTTTCTGGAGTTCGGGCACGACGGCCGCGGGCTGCGGCGAGGCCGCGTCGCGCTTGCGCACCATCACCCAGCGCACGAAGGAGACGGCCTCGTCGTCCATGTGGTCGATGCCGTCCGTGCGCACATAGACGATGCCGGTTCTGCCGTCGGAGTTCTCCTTCAGCCCGATCACTTCGCTATGGGCGGTAAGGGTCGCGCCGGGATAGAGCGGCTTTCCGAAATGAAGCCGGGCATAGCCGAGATTGGCGATGGCGTTGAGCGAAATGTCGCCCACGCTCATGCCGAAGACCGTGTGAAAGACGAGCAGATCGTCGAGCGGCGTGGTTTCGTAGCCCATGGCTTTCGCGAGCGGCTCGCAGGACTGAAGCGCGAACCGCGATCCGTAGATCGCCCTGTAGAGGGCCGCATCCCCGGCGGTAAGCGTCCGCGGCGGCGCATGCACGAACCGCCGGCCGACGCGGAAGTCCTCGAAGAAATTGCCGGCGCCGCTCTTCATGCGAGCGCCGCGATCGCATCCGCCAGCGCCACGGTGCGGCGCGCGATATCGGCATGAAGCCGCTCCACCATGCGGCCGTCGAGCTTGATCGCGCCCTTGTCGCGGTTCTCCGGCAGTTCGAAGGCCGCGATCAGCCTGCGCGCCGCTTCGACCTCCTCCGCCGACGGGGCGAAGGCCAGGTTGCAGGCATCGACCTGACTCGGATGGATCACCGTCTTGCCGTCGAAGCCGAAGGCCCTTGCCTGGGCGCAATGCGCGGCGAAGCCGTCCGCGTCGGAAATATCGTTGAACACCCCGTCGATCGCGGCAAGGCCGTGCGCGCGCGCGGCCATCACCGAAAGGCTCAGCGCGGCAGCGAGATTGGCGCGGTCCTTCATGTGCTCGCCGCGGATTTCCTTGACGAGATCGTTCGTTCCCATGACGAAACCGGCCAGCCTGCCGCCCGCGCCCGCGAGCGCGGCGATGTTCAGGATCGCAAGCGGCGTCTCGATCATCGCCCAGAGTGCGATGGCCGGATCGGCGCGATGACGGACGAGCCGCTCCTCGAGCGCGTGCAGATCCGCAAGGGCCGATATCTTGGGTGCGAGAATCGCGTCCGGCCCCGCGGCGGCCGCGGCGGCGAGATCGTCCTCGCCCCACGCCGTCGAAAGCCCGTTGATGCGCACGACCACCTCGCGCCTGCCGAAGCCGCGCGCCGCCACCGCCTCGCAGACCTGTTGCCGCGCGGGCGCCTTCGCGTCGGGCGCCACGGCGTCCTCAAGGTCGAGGATCAGGGCGTCGGCGGGAATGGAACGCGCCTTCTCCATCGCCCGCGCGTTGGAGCCGGGCATGTAGAGCACCGAGCGGCGCGGCCTGATGGTCGGCATGCGGTATCCGTTTGCTGGTCAGCGGCCGCCTATATAGCGGGCGCGCGCCGCCGCCGCATAGGCTTCGACGTCCGGCCGCTCCCGAAAGCGGCCGGCCCATCTGGCCATGACCCTGGCCATGCGTTCCGGCGCGACGCCGAGCTGGGACTGGGCGACGCCGCCGTTGACGCTCTCATGGTACTGGGCGACGAGGCCGTCTCTCAGCACGAAGCGGCTCATGCCGTCGATGACGACCTCCCGCCCCTTGAATTCGGGAATGGTCGAGACGAAGCGCGACAGCGACCAGGCATAGCCGATATCGCCCGCGCAGACCGGGTCGAAAAACGTCCAGTCGTAGTCCGAGGCGTCGCGGTGGAAGAGATTTTCGAGCATGCCGGCAATGGCGTCGCGGCCGCGATGCGGACCGTAGATGTAGTCGTGATAGACGCCGTCCTCGGTGAAGCACATCGCGAGGGACTGGCCGTCGCCGGCGGTGGCGGCGGCTCCGAAGCGGGCGACGAGCGCCCCGAAATCCTCGTTGGTCACGCTGCCTTCAGGAGCTTGCGGTTGATCAGGCACTCCGCGATCTGGACCGCGTTAAGCGCCGCGCCCTTGCGGAGATTGTCGCTGACGACCCACATGTTGAGGCCGTGCTCGACCGTGGGATCCTTGCGGATCCGGCTGACATAGGTCGCATCCTCGCCCACGCATTCGATCGGGGTCACGTAGCCGCCGTCCTCGTGCTTGTCGACGACGAGGACGCCGGGCGCAGCCCGCAGGAGCTCGCGCGCCCGCGCCGCGGTGATGGGGCGCTCGAACTCGATGTTCACGGACTCGCTGTGGCCGACGAACACGGGAACGCGCACCACCGTGCAGGTGAGGGAGATATCGGGATCGAGAATCTTGTTGGTCTCGACCATCATCTTGAATTCCTCGCTGGTGTAGCCGGAGTCGAGGAAGTCGCCGCCATGGGGAATGACGTTGAAGGCGATCTGCTTGGGGTAGATCTTGTGTTCGATCGGATCGGCGACGAACACCGCGCGCGTCTGCGTGAATAGCTCGTCCATCGCATCCTTGCCCGTGCCGGAAACGGACTGATAGGTCGAAACGACGACGCGCTTGATCTTGGCCTCGTCGTTGAGGGGCTTCAGCGCCACGACAAGCTGGATGGTCGAGCAGTTGGGATTGGCGACGATGCCCTTCTTGATTCCGGACAGCGCATCGGCGTTCACCTCCGGCACGACCAGCGGCACGTCGCGGTCCATCCGCCAGGCGCTAGAATTGTCGATGACGAGGCAGCCGGCCGCGGCGATCTTGGGCGACCACTCCTTGGAAACCTTCCCGCCGGCGCTCATCAGGCAGATGTCGGTGCCCTTGAAATCGTAGTAGTCGAGGGCCTTTACCTTGAGCACGCCGTCGCCGAACGAGACCTCCGTGCCATTGGAGCGCGTCGAGGCGAGCGCCACGATCTCGCGCGCGGGAAAGTCGCGCTGGGCCAGGACGTTAAGCATTTCCCGACCGACGTTGCCGGTCGCACCGACTACGGCAACCTTGTAGGCCATGTCCGCCATCCCTCGTCAGAACCGCGCCAACCGCACGGGCGGCGAGATTTACTGCATGGGAAAGAGGCGGAAAAGAGAAAACCTGCGCCGGTCAGCCGCCCAGGTGCCAGGTCAGGGAAACTTTCGCCGCCCCGTCGTTGATCGTCCCGGTCAGCGCGGGCATCCCGACGTCCGATCCGCCGAGCTTGCGCTCGAACAGGTTCACATGGCCTTCGCCGCCGATGCGAAAGCGCGAAACCAGCCCGTCGATGTAGGTCGTGGTGAACCTCGCCCGGACCTCCTTCGGCGGATGGGCCTGGGGATCGTGCCAGCCCCTGTCGTTCAGCCAGAACGCCCGTCCGTGATGCGATGTGCCCGGAACGTTGAAATTGCCCGCCACGGCCGGCGTCGCCGCCAGCACGCCCAGTGAGAAGATGATATAGCGCATCTTCCAAGCCTCCCGGCCCGGAAGCTAGACGCCAGGATTGAAGGGCGGGTTGCGCAATTCCCGACATTACTGTTGTGAAAATTCACCCTAAACGACCCTTGCGGCCCGAAGCCTTGCGATCTCCTCGGGCGCAATGGCTAACACTCCGTGCAAAATTTCTTCGGTGTGTTCGCCAAGGAGGGGCGGCGGCAACGCGTATTCGGGCGGGGTGCGGGAGAGACGCAAGGGACTTGCCACCAGATTCAGCGTCCCGGAAGGGTGATCCATGGGGACCGTGAGACCGCGCGCGATGGCCTGGGGGTCCGCGAAGACCTGGTCGATCCTGTTGATGGGGCCGCAGGGCACGCCGGCCGCTTCCAGGCACGCGATCCATTGCGCGAGCGTGCGCCGCTGGAAGACCGGCTTCAGCAGATCGAGCAGGATTTCCCGGTGCGCGACCCGTTCGGCATTGGTGGCGAAGCGGGGATCGGCCGCGATTTCGGCGGCGCCCGCGGCTTTCGCAAAGGCCGCGAACTGCCGATCGTTCGCGACCGCCAGGATCATGTGGCCGTCCGCCACCGCGAACACGGAATAGGGAACGATATTGGGATGGGCGTTGCCGAGCCGCGTCGGCAGCATGCCGCCGGCGAGATAGTTGGCCGCCTGATTGGCGAGCCCCGCCGCCTGGCAATCGAACAGCGCCATGTCGATCGCCTGACCCTCGCCGGTGCGGGCCTGATGCATCAGGGCCGCGAGTATGGCGATCGTGGTGTAGAGGCCGGCGAGCAGATCGGAGACGGCAACGCCGACTTTCATCGGCTCGGCGCCGGGAGAGCCGTCGGGCTGCCCGGTGATGCTCATCAGCCCGCCCATGCCCTGGATCAGATAGTCGTACCCCGCCTTGTCCTTCTTCGGTCCGTCGTGGCCGAATCCCGTCAGGGAGCAATAGACGAGCGCGGGGTTTTCCGCGGCGAGATCGGGATAGTCCAGGCCGTAGCGGGCGAGCGTGCCCGTCTTGAAATTCTCCACCACGACATGGGCCCGCCTGGCGAGACGCTTCACCAGCGCGGCGCCTTCGGGACGGGAAAAGTCGATGGTCACGGATTTCTTGTTGCGGTTGGCCGCGAGGAAATAGGTGGCATCACCCTTTCCCGGCCCCTCCGTGCCGACGAACGGGGGTCCGAATTGCCGGGTTTCATCGCCCTCTCCCGGCCTTTCGACCTTGATCACCTCCGCGCCCAGATCCCCAAGGATCTGCGTGGCCCATGGCGCTGCCAGCACCCGGCCGAGGTCGAGAACCCGAATATGGGACAGTGCGCCCATGGAACTTCCCAGCACTTTTTTAATGATGGGCAATCGAATGATTCGCCTGTGCCCTCAAGGGGATGCTATGGTCCGGCCCGCAGCGAGACAATGGGATGCATTCATGCGGAAAACGGTGTGGTCGGGGGTGTGCCTGCTTGCGCTCTTTGCCATGGGTGTCGCGGACGACGCCTCGGCACGAAAGAGCTCCAAATGCGCCAACGCCATCGAGGTCGCCGCACTGCAGACCGCCGCCGTGCAGCAGGAGCTGATGGACGCCGCCCTTGGGTGCGGCGAGTCGGCTCTGCACAAGTTCAACCGATTCCAGGTCGCGTTCGGGCCGGAGCTCCGCCGGTCCGACAAGACCCTTCTGTCCCTGTTCAAGCGCGTGTACGGCCCGGTAAAGGGCGACGCGCAATACAATCTGTTCAAGACGAACATGGCCTCCAAGGCCGAAATCCGCCGCGTTCACGGCGTGGCCGATTTTTGCGCCGGCGCGGATCTCGTCTTTGCCGCGGCGCTGGCGGCGGAGAAGCCGTCTCTGGTGGCCTTCGTCTCCGGCGTTCCCACGCGCGACAGCGAGGCGCCCCCGATCGGCAGCTGCGACATCTATGTTGCCGTCACCCTGCAAGGAGCGATGACCGGCGCCGCCATCGTGCCGACCCCCAACCCGCTTCGGGTCGCGGTGGCGGAGCCCCTGATTCGCACGCCCGCGGACCTGACCATTTCCCAGCCGCGCCCCTCCACTACCGCGGCCGAACAGAAGACCGAGGTCGCCGCGGAACAGAAGGCTGCGGAGGAACCCAAGGAAAAGAAGAAGTCGGGATTCCTCTCCGGGCTGTTCCACTAGGCGGCTGGCGGCCGGGTCCTACTTGCCCGACCAGGTGAGTTGCACCGTGGTGCTGCCCTCTGCCCTGGTGGCCGAGATGGAAACGGATTCCTTCTTCGCGTCGTTCGATGCGGCAAAGGTCGTGGTCGTGCCCATTTCGGCGCTCATGGTCTGCGCCATCCCGGCGGCCGTGACCTTGGGCTTGTAGAAGGCGATAACCTCCGCCGGCGAGGCGTGCGTCTCGAGCGTCACCACGCCGCCGGCGCCGTCCGCGCCACTTCCGAAATAGCTCGCGTTGACCTTTGCCCCCGGATAGAGCGGGAGATAGGCCGGGAGCCTGGATGTCACCTTGGTGCCGCTTCCGAATTCGAACTTCTCGCCGTTCGCGCCGGCGATCGTCATGTGGTCGCCTTCGTTCGACACCGAAACGCTGTTTCCGCTGCTGTCCGAGTAGGTCTTCGTGTCGCTCTTGCCACATCCGGACAGAGCAAGAGCGGCGGCGGCGGCCGCAACGAAAATGATGCGCATGGCTTCCCCTTCGATGGGTGGTACCGGAAGATTCGCCCAGCTTGGGGGTCAAAACAAGAAGGGCCGCGCCCTGGGCACGGCCCTTCCATTGTCAGACTGGGCTTCGCAGAAGCCGCGGCGCCGCCCGTTCAGGCGCGCGCCTCCCGAATTTCGAGGATCCAGGTCGCGGCATCCGACGGCCGCAGGCAATGACAATGAGACACTGGATCACCTCCTTTCTTGGCGTTGCAGCCTAGCTATAAGCTGCGCCGGGGCGCTTCGGAAGGGATTTCTCGCACGCGGCGCCGGCGCTTTCGCGCCAGCCCGCCCGTTCTCGGTAAGCCGGGGGCGCGGCGCAGAGCGGACTCGTTTCGGGGTCAACTTGAGGCGTTAACCTTTGTCGAGGCATAAAGGGCGCGACGGCTTTCGGGGCGCGTGGCGGTGAAAACGCTTTCGACGAGTTGTGTGATCGTGGGCGGCGGCCCGGCCGGCATGATGACAGGCTTCCTTCTGGCCCGCGCCGGCGTCGATGTCGTCGTGCTGGAGAAGCACGAGGATTTTCTGCGCGATTTTCGCGGCGATACGATTCATCCCTCGACGCTCGAGGTGATGCACGAGCTTGGGCTGCTGGAGAAATTTCTCGCCCGTCCCCACTCCGAACTGCACGAGATCTCGGTCGAGATCGGAGACGGCACGTTCAAGGTTGCGGACTTCACGCACCTGCCGGCGCGCTGCAGGTTTCTGGCGATGATGCCGCAATGGGACTTTCTCGATTTTCTCCTGCGCGAGGCGGAGCAGTTTCCGAACTTCCGGCTGATGATGCAGGCGGAAGTGACGGATTTGCTCGCCAAGAGGGGCCGCATTTCGGGCGTGCTGGTCGAAACGCCGGAAGACGCATTCCAGATCCAGGCCGGCGTGGTGATCGGGGCAGACGGGCGCGACTCCACCGTCCGCGGCAAGAGCAACTTGAAGGTCAGGCAGTTGGGTGCGCCGTTCGACGTGTTGTGGATGCGCCTGCCGTTCCGGAGCGGCGATCCGACCGAGCCGGTCGCGCGATTCCGGAATGGCGATTTCTTCATCATGCTCTACCGCGGTACCTACTGGCAGTGTGCGCTCGTCATTCCGAAGGGCGGCTTCGCCACGCTGAAGGAAGGCGGAATCGCCGCGTTTCGCACGCGGCTCGGCGCCGTCGCCGGCTTCGCGCGAGATCGCGTGGACGCCATCGCGGGTTTCGAGGACGTCAAGCTTCTCACCGTCAAGGTGGACCGGATGGACCGCTGGGCGCGAAAGGGCCTGCTGTGCATCGGCGACGCGGCACACGCGATGTCGCCTGTCGGCGGAGTCGGCATCAACCTGGCGATCCAGGATGCGGTCGCAGCGGCCAATGTCCTCGCGCCCGTGCTGACGCGGCGGGTACCGAACCTGTCCGACCTGAGAAGGGTGCAGCGCCGCCGCCAGTGGCCCACCAAGGTCACGCAATGGTTTCAGGTGCAGGTCCAGAACCGTGTGCTCGCGCCGAACCTGAATTCTGGCCGGACGCCGCGTCCGCCGCTCGCCGTGCGTCTGGCCAACCGCCATGCGTGGCTTCGGCGAATTCCGGCCCGCTTTATCGGCATCGGCGTGAGGCCGGAACACATACGCGGCTAGCGGACTACATCTGCATCGTCCAGCCTTCGACGCCCATCGCGGCCTGGCGGATCGCCTCGCTCAGCGTCGGGTGCGGATGGCTGGTTCGGGCGATATCCTCGCTCGAGGCTCCGAATTCGATGGCCAGTGCCGCTTCCGCGATCATCTCGCCCGCGTTCGCACCCATGATGTGCACGCCGAGAACGCGATCCGTGCGGGCGTCGGCGATCACCTTCGCGAAACCGTCCGTGGCGGCGATGGTTTTCGCGCGGGCGTTGGCGGTAAAGGGGAACTTGCCCGTCTTGTAGGCGACGCCGGCGGCCTTCAACTCTTCCTCGGTGCGGCCGACGGAAGCGACTTCGGGAGCCGTGTAGACCACGGCCGGTATCGCGTCGTAGTTCACATGGCCGGCGCGTCCGGCAATGATTTCCGCGCACGCGACCGCCTCGTCCTCGGCCTTGTGCGCAAGCATCGGGCCTTCGCGGCAATCGCCGATCGCCCAAATACCCTGGATTCCGGTGCCGAAGCGCGAGTCCGTGACGACGCGTCCCCGCGAATCCGTCCGGACGCCGAGACCGGCCAGGCCGAGGTCGTCCGTATACGGACGCCGCCCGATCGAGACGAGCATGACGTCGGCCTCGACGATCTGCCGTTCGCCGCCCGCAGCCGGTTCGACGCTGACCTTCAGCGCGTCGGCTGCCTTCTCGACACCGACCACCCTGGTCGAAAGCTGGAACTTCATGCCCTGCCGCCCGAGGATCCTCTGGAACTGCCGGGCAATCTCCCCATCCAGCCCCGGCGTGATGCGATCGAGGAATTCGACGACGAGGACCTCGCTGCCCAGCCTGCGCCAGACGGAGCCGAGTTCGAGCCCGATGTAGCCGCAGCCGACGACCAGCAGGCGCTTGGGCGGGGTCTTCAGGGACAAGGCACCCGTTGAAGACACGATGCGCTCTTCGTCGATCGCGACGCCGGGCAGATCCATGACCTCCGAACCGGTGGCAATGACGATGTGCCGGGTTTCGAGTGTGCGAACGGCGCCGTCCCGCGCCTTCACCTCGACCTTGCCGGGAGCCGCGATGCGCGCACGGCCGACGATGGCCTCGCATTTGTTTTTCTTCAGCAGGAATTCGACCCCGCGCGTGAGTTCTCCCACGACCCTGTCCTTGTGAGCCATCATTTGAGGCAGATCGACTTGAACCTCGGTCCTGATGCCCAATTTCGGGAATTCCCGCGTCGCTTCCTCGAACCGCTCGGTGGCGTGGAGCAGCGCCTTGGAGGGGATGCAGCCGATGTTGAGGCAGGTCCCGCCGAACGTGCCCCGGCTGTCCACGCAGGCGGCCTTCAAACCGAGCTGTCCGAGCCGGATTGCCGCGTTGTAGCCGCCCGGACCACCACCGATCACGACCGCATCGAACTGTTCTGCCATGGACAGAATCTTTCACGCTGTTTTGCCGGGGGGTTATGCCCCTGCTCGGCCCCGCTTTGCAATTCGCAGCGCGCGGGTGTCGTGCCGGCAAAAAATATTTTGCCCCGATGGAACGCTTTTCCGGGCGGGCACGTTCTGTCCGGTGCGAGCGGGCGTCCGATCCGGTACGCCCCAGCCCCTTCGACAGCCCGCATCGGGTGTCCGCTCGCTGTCCCGTTGTGAATGAGCGGCGCCGGTCCTGGCCCCCCAAGGCCGGCGTTGCCTTTTGTGTCAGGGCATCCGGCCAAGCGGCCGATCCTTCAAACCCGCTACACCGTAAACCGAATAGCGTTCGACTATTGCGCCGGCACGCATGCGCTCCACCGTGCCGGTCCTCGTCACGGTTCCGAAATGCGCAGTCAAAATGCCGCTGCGGTCGCGCTTCTCCGGCGTCACATAGAGCGATCTTCCGGCAAGCAGAGCTCTCGGGGCCGCCTTTGCATTCTGCCAGCGCCAGTCCTCGTTGATCTGCACGACCGGCAGTTTTGAATAAAATGCGAGCCAGGCCGTCGTTTCGTAGTCGGTAGTGAGGATCGCTGCGGCATGAAACGACCGGCGCGCCGAATCCATTTCCTGCGCCGCGCGCGGAAAACCGAACGCAAGAAGCCGCGCGAACGGATCGGTACCTCCGAGAGGCAAAAGACCGAAAAAAGCCTGCACGTAGCACAGGCCGAGCAGCGCGGCGGCAGAGGGGATCGCGAGCCCGCGGCACCAGCGCATCAGCATTGCGCCTGCCCCGCTCCAGTCCGTCCGCCGCAAGGCGTCCGCGGCGGCAACCGCCAGTGCGGGATAGAGAAAGCACGGCCAGTTGCCCTGCACGCGCTGATGCAGGGAGTGAGCGGCGAAGAAAATCGCCGCGGGCAGCACCGTCCACAGCAGAAGACGCGATCCACCGGCCGGCGGCTTCGCCAGTGCGCAGGCGGCGCCCGCCAGCACGAAGGGACTCGCCAGCAGAAGCTGGGCTCCCGCGAACTCCGCCAGGAAGCGCAGCGTGAACGGCCCGGTGCCCACCCGGCCGAATTGGAAGCGGAAGGTCATCCAGCCGTGTGCGGCATTCCAAGAGAGATTGGGAGCGAAGATCGCGAAAGCGGCCAGCAGGCCTGCATAGGGCCACGGCGTCGCCAGCCAGCGCCGTGCGGCGGGGGTGAACACCAGCCAGGCCAGGGCGCCCGCGCCGAGAAAGAATGCCGTGTACTTCGACATCAGCGCCAATCCGCCGCACACGCCTGCGGCGAGCCACCATTTTCCGTTTCCTTCGGCCTCGACCTTCGCGAGCGAGACCAGGAATGCCGCGGAGCACGCGATCAGGGGCGCGTCCGGCGTCGCGGCCATCGTTTCGACCGCCGCTACCAGGGTGAGATTGAAGAGCAGACAGGCGAGGCCGCCGGCTTTCGCATCGCGAAGAACGAGCGCGGCGGCGCGCCACACGAACCAGCTTGCCGCAACCGAGAGCAGGACGGGAACGGCACGGACCCCGAACGCGCTGTCGCCGAATACCGCCGTTCCCATGCGTATGAGAAAGGCGATGGCCGGCGGATGGTCGTAGTAGCCCGCGGCGAGATGCTTCGACCAGAGCCAGTAATAGGCCTCGTCCGCCGAAAGCGGCAGCACGGCGGCGGCGGCAAAGCGCAATGCAATCAGAACCACGATGCCGGGGACATACGGATCCGGACGGCGGTGTCCGCCCGAGGCGCTCATCGCGTGCGCCAGATGAAGAGGCTCGACATCGCGTAGTTCCAGAACGCACCCATGAGCGCGCCGGACGCGCCTGCGACCCACCACACCTCCTTCTCGCTGTAGAGCCAGGAAGCCAGACCGACATTGGTGACCGCTCCGATCGCGCAGAAGAAGCAGAAGCCGATGAACCCGGTCAGCATCGACCAGCCCTTGAGCCTGCGATCGCGATAGGTGAGCTCGTTGTTGAGGAGGAAATTGCTCGTTATGGCGGCAAACGTCGCGACGCTCTGTGCCCGCGGGAAATCCAGGCTGAGCAGGGAAAGGTCCAGCACCGCAAGGTGAACCACAAGACCCAACGCCCCGACGAGCGCGAAGAAGATGAAGCGGGGGTCGATGAGTCCGCCGCTCAGCTTTGCGAACAGCAGCCCAAGGAATTCCAGCCCGACCTGTGCATTGAACTTGCTTTCGCCGCTGTGGCGCGTCGCGAAGACGTAAGGCACTTCCGCGACGCGGAGATTGTCCGAAGCGGTCACGATATCGAGCAGGATCTTGAAGCCCGCGGGCGAGAGCCGGTCGGCAATCTCGTCGAACCGGTCGCGGCGCAACATGAAGAACCCGCTCATGGGATCGCTCAGCGGCGTGCCGAGCATGGTACGGGTCAGCCGCGTCGCGAGACGGCTCACGATTCCCCTTCCCTGACCGAAAGACTCGGCGCTGCCGCCCTCCGAATAGCGCGTCGCCGCAACAAGATCGAACCCTTCGCCGGCGAGCGTTTCGAGCATCTTCGGAAGCACGCGCTCGTCATGCTGCAGATCGGCGTCGATCACGGCGACATAGGGCGCGCTCGACGAGAGGATTCCCTCGATGCAGGCCCCGGCAAGGCCCCGGCGTCCGACCCGGCGCAGGCAGCGCACCCGGTAGTCCGTTGCCGCGATCGCCTTGACGGCCTGGGACGTTCCGTCGGGCGAATTGTCGTCGACGAAAATGGCTTCCCAGTGGATGCCGTGGAGAGCCATGGCCAGGCGCCGCACCATCTCGGCGACGTTGCCGCGCTCCTTGAAGGTCGGGATGACGATGGAAAGCTCCGGACCCGCGGCTGCGGCGACGTCGGGCTGTGGTTCCGGGTTCCCCATGGGCACTTGGTGGCCGCGTCCAAGGTCCGCGTCAAGCCACCGGACAATGCCAGGCCGGCATCGCCCGCCGTCTAGTCTCGGGAATTCGGCTCGGAATCCCGCGGGGGCAGTTTTTTCTCGATCTCTATCCTGGCCGCCACCACATTCTCCAGCCTGCCCGATTCGCCGGGCGGCGAATCCCTCGCTACGGAATCGGCCCTGGCATCGCGCTCCCAGGCCTTGAGAATCTCCAGCCGCTCCGGATCGGAAAAGCGGCGGTCGCGGCCGACATCGTTCGGAGTGCGGAAATAGCGCGCGGGATCGGATTTAATTTCGTCGAGCAATTGCTTTTTCGTCATGCGGCCGCCTTTCGCCCACCATGGAACGCCTTTCGACGGAAAAGTGTTCCGGCGGGAACAGGAACTCGCCTTGCCGGTCGCGCGTTGTTTCGACGACCGGGCGAGGAAATCCCGAAGCCGCGGCCATCCAGAAAACGGAGATCGGTATGAAGATCAAAACTTTCATCCTGGGGGGCGTAGCAACCCTGGCGCTCGGCGCCGCGGGATTTGCCGGACCGGCATCGGCATTCACGCGCCATCCCGGCACGCCTGCCGAACATCGCCAAACCGAAGATCTCAATCAGCAGCAGCTCGACAAGGCCATGACGCAGGAACAGGCGGCACCGGCGGCGAGCGGCCAGATGCAGGCAAGCGCACAATCGCCCGCCGCGCCATCGGAGCAGATGACGGGTTCCGGCAGCACCGCGAGCGGCGCGGAGGCCGAGGCTTCCTCCGCGGGTCAGGCGAATACCGCCGCCGCGCAGGAGCCCATGGCCGCGCCGCAGGCCGGCGTTGCGCAATCCGCGGGCGCGACGCCCGTGACATCGCTTGCCAACCCGCCGCAGGCCCTCGCCAACGCCAGCGTCGAAACCAGCAACGGTCAGGCCGTGGGTGCCGTCCAGCGCGTGATCGTGGACGCGAGCGGCAAGGCCAAGGCGGTTGTCGTTTCGCTTCTCGGCAAGATGAACAAGCTCGTTGAGATCGCAGCCAACGAGCTCACCTTCGACGAATCGCGCAATGTGGTCGTGGCCCAGCTCGACGCCGAACAGATCGACGCGCTGCCTGCAACACCGCAGAGCTGAGAGCGGACATGCGCTCGCGAGCCGGCCTTCGGGCCGGCTCTTTTTTTGGCGGCGGGAAGGATCGAGCCATCGACGCCGGCCGCGGAAATCCCTTCAGGCGCCGTGCATGGTCCCCGGCCCCATCGCCGAATCCGGCAGGCGTGCGCGGCGCATCAGCGGCAGGGCCAGAAGCGAAACCGCGAACAGGATGGAGATCGCGATCCACGCCTCGTTGAACGACATCGTGAGCGCGGCACGCTTCACCATCGGCGCCACGATGGCCTTCGTCAGATCGTCCACCGGCCCGAGCGGGACGTTGTGGAACCGCGCCAAGGGCAAGCCGACGATCTGCGCGGCCGCCGGATCGCCCGCCTGAAGACGCTCGATGAGACGATCGGCGTGGCCCTGGGTACGCTGCTCGAGAATGGTGTCTATCAACGCGATGCCGATGGCGCCGCCGAGATTGCGCATGAGGTTGAACAACGCGCTGGCGTCGGGAATTTCGTGCTGCGGCCAGCGCTCGAGGGCCAGGCGGGTCGCCGGAAGAAGGCACAGCATGGTGCTTGCGCCGCGCAGCACCTGCGGCCAGAACAGCTCGTCGAAATCGGTCGCGCTCGTTTCGAAACCGTTCGCCAGCAGCCCCGCGCCGAACAGGCCGAAGCCGATCGCGGTCAGGAGGCGCGGATCGACGCGGACCTCGAGCCAGGCGGCAACGGGCGACGTGACCAGCTGCGCCGCGCCGGCCACCATCATGATCTCGCCGATCTCGAGCGGCGAATGCTGCCGGACGAGTCCGAGGAACACGGATATCAGATAGGTCGCGCCGTAGAGTCCGAGGCCGAACACGAAGCTGAGCGCGCAGCCGAGCGAAAAGGAAAGATCGCGGAAACGGCTGAGGTCGACGAAGGGATGGCGCGACCTCAGGCACCGATGGATGCCCAGTGCCGCCGATATCGCGCAGGTCGAAAACAGCACGGCGACGAAGTCTCCCGACCATCCGCGGCCCGGCGCCTCCTTGAGCAGCAGTTCGAGACTTCCCAGGAAAACGGCGGCGAGAACTATTCCGGCATAGTCGATGCGGCGGAATTCCGAAAGATCGGAAGCCGTGCGTCCGACAAAGAGGGTCACAAGCAGGGTGACGACCGCACCGGGCACGAGATTCACCAGGAAGATCCAGTGCCAGGAATAGGATTGCGTCAGATAGCCTCCGACGGCGGGGCCGATCGTCGGCGCGATCATCGCGAAAGTTCCGGCGACCATGGTCGCGAGCACGCGGCTTCTTTCGGGAAACACCGTGAACGCGGAGGTGAAGACGCCCGGGATCAGCATGCCGCCGCAGAATCCCTGCACGGCGCGAAACGCCAGCAGCGGCTCGAGCGAAACGCAGAGGGCGCATCCGAGGCTCGCCAGCGTAAAGCCGAGCGTTGCCAGCGAGAACATCCGGCGCAGCGACAGGGCCCGGGTCAGCCATCCCGTAAGCGGGATCGCGATCACCTCGGCGATGAGATATCCGGTCTGGATCCAGCTCATCCGGTCGGGCGGGATGCGGAGGGCCGTCTGGATATTGGTAAGCGAGCTCGCAACCACCTGGATGTCGAGGATCGCCATGAACATGCCGACGCACATCGCGGCGAAGCCGATCCAGGTTTTCGCGGATTCGTTCATGCGGATCCGATCTTATGCGGCACGGCGGACTTCGGCGTTCGGGAGGCTCCGCAGCTTCTCGACCTCGCCGTCCATCACGCGGCGCCAGAGCGGCGGCAACAGCGCGAGAAGGATGCTCCCCGCATAGCCGGCGGGCAGTTCCGGCGCCGCGCGAAGATATTGCAGCTCCTGATACGATGCCGACGGCCTGCGATGATGATAGCTGTGACGCCCCATGTTGAAGATCAGCAGGTTGACGAGAACGTTGCTGCTGTTCCAGCTGTGGCGGTCGCCCAGGGGCTCGGCGCCGGTCCCGCTCTCGTCGCGCACAAGTCCGTAGTGGGCGATGTAGTTGAACAGTTCGAGCACGATGACGGCGACTGCGCTTTGCGCAGCGAAGAAGGCGGCGCCCGCCGCACCCCACACAGCCGCCGCGAGCGCGAGCGTTGCCGCGGCGATGGCGATGTCGTTTCGCGCGCGGTTGGAAAAAGGCGCGTGACGGGAGAGCCTCGTGCGCTCGAAGCGCCACGCCTCGCCGAATTGTCCGGGCACGGTACGGGCAAGGAATGCGTAGAATCCCTCGCCCAGCCTTGCCGTGGCGCAATCGCGCGCGGTCGCGGCGTAGCGATGATGGAAATGCACATGCGCGATGCGGAAGTGCCGGTACATCATCCCGGCCAGCATGATTCCGCCGAGCCTGCGCTCGCCGCGGTTCCGGCTGTGAACCAGCTCGTGCGCCGCCAGCATTCCGAACACGCCCGTGGTGACTCCGACCGCAAGTGCCAGGCTCGCAAAGCCGAGCATGGACGAGCGCGCCGCGACGCCAGTGGCCCAGACGATGGACAGAAGCTGCAGCGGCACGAATACATGGAACAGCATGCGATAGCGATGCGGCGCCGACCTCGTCGGCAGGACATCGCCGCGCGGCGCGACGAACTCCGCTCCCATCAGCGCGGCGAGAAGAAGCGCAATCGTCGCGAGGGGCCCGGCCGGACCGAGCACAAGGCGGAAGGCGGGGATCGAGGCCCACAACAGGAATGGTCCGGCATAGAGGATCATGCGCTAGTCCCTCCGGGCGCAAGGCCTATGTGCCGGCGGCTTTCGTGCCGGAGCCGGCGGCGCGCCGTTCGCGCAGCGTCGTGTTTTCTTCCCGGATGCGCAAGCGCAATACGGCGGCATTCAGAAGCGTGAACAGCGCCGCTACCCAGACCTCGCCGAAGACCAGCGGCAGGATGGCGATCTCGCCGGCGACCACGGCGTAGTTGGGGTGGCGCATGTACCGATAAGGGCCGCTGCGTACCAGCGGCGCGCCCGGCAGCGTGACGATCCGGGTCGTCCAGTAGGGTCCGAGCGAGGCCAGCACCCAGAGCCGCAGCCCCTGAAGAACCGCGAACGCGGCAAGGAGCCACCAACGGATTTCCACCGGGTCCTGCAGCATCGCGACGATCGCGGCCAGCCACGCGATATGGACGGCGACGATCAGCGGATAGTGCGACCGCCCCGCTTCGACCGCGCCGCGCCGGAACAGCGCCCTGGTATTGCGTTCGGCGTAAATCACCTCCGCCAGGCGCTGGAGCGCGACCAGCCCGACGATGGCGTATGCGACCTCACGCATCGCGCCCCAGCATCAGGAAGGCGGCGGAGAATCCCGGTCCCAGCGCCGTCATGAGGATGCGCTGGTCCCTGCGCCGCCAGGGCATGCGCTCGAGCACGAACAGGGCGGTCACGGCCGACATGTTGCCGAAGTCCCGCAGCACGGAGCGGCTTTCCGCGAGCGCGCCGCGCTCGATGCAAAAGGCATCCTCGAGCGCGTCGAGAACCTTCGCTCCGCCCGGATGGCACGCGAACCTGTCGATGCCGGAGAGCCCGATGTCGTGGCGCCGGAGAAACCCGTCAAGGATCGCGCGGAAATCGGCGGCAACGAGGGCCGGTATGCTCTGCGCGAAGAGTGCCTTCAGGCCGTCTTCCTCGACTTCCCATCCCATGATGTCCAGCGAATTCGGCCAAGTGTATTCCGCCGACGGACCGAGTGCCGGACCATCGCCCTCGGTGGAAAGAATGGCGCCGGCCGCGCCGTCGCCGAACAGCGCCGTCGCCACGAAATTGCTCTTGGAGAGATCGTTCTTGCGGAAGGTGAGCGCGCAGAGCTCGACCACGAGAAACAGCACGCGCGAACCCGAATTGGCGCGCGCCAGATCGGCTGCGCGCGAAAGGCCGACGACGCCGCCCGCGCAACCGAGTCCGAAGATCGGAAGCCGGCGAATGTCGCGCCGCAATCCCATGCGCTCGATCACCAGCGCATCGAGGCTGGGCGTGGCGATGCCGGTCGTAGAGGAGACGACGATCGCGTCGATGTCCCCGATCCCGAGTTTCGCCTGCTCCAGGAGCGAGCGCGCGACGCGTTCCAGCAGATCGGTGGCGTTGCGCACATAGAGCTCGCTGCGGTCGCGCCAGCCGTGATCGGCATTGTACCAGTCTATCGGAACGCAGGAATAGCGCCGGTCGATCCCCGTGTTCGTGAAGATCGGCATCAGGCGCTCGACATCGCGCCGCTCGCCGAACAACTGTCCGGCCCGGACGACGACATCTTTTTGTTCGAGGACAAATGGCGGGACCGCGCTACCGAGCGCCAGCAAACGCGCCTGCATGCATACTCTTTCTTGCCGGGGGAATGGCCATGTCGGGGCGACTATAGCCACTGGCCTCGCGCACGCCTACGCATTTCGGGTGCGGCGCGATTCCGCAGCGTCAACGCGCGAGGCCCGTCAATGCGGGTTTGTCGCGGGCCTCACGGCGGATTGATCGAGGACACCGGGCTCGTCCCATTTGCCTTCCGGACGGATCAGGACCAGCGGATCGGTTTCCGGCGTAAGCGGATTTTCGTGCGGCGGCAGATCGCCGATGATCTCGACATATTCGTGATCGGAGAAAACCAGCTTGGCGTCCTTCTGCATCGGCCGGAAGCCGAAGCGCTCCCAGAAATGCACGAGCCGCAGCTGCGACTGTCCGTACATCTTGCGGTAGCCCTTGCGCCGGCAGATTTCGATGCCCCGCTCCACGACGGCCCTTGCGATCAGCGTGCGGCGGAAGCGCGGCAGGACCGCAAGACGCTCGATCTTGACGAACCCGGCGAAGTAGCGGATGCGCAGCGTCGCCGCCGGCTCGCCGTTCACCGTGCCGAGGATTTGCGCGCCGGCATAGTCGTTGCCGTCGAATTCCTCGTCGTACGGACAGTTCTGCTCGCTCATGAACACCGCGGCACGGACGGCCATGACGCGGGCCATCTGGTCGGCGGTCGAAACGATCTGCGCCTCGAGCTTCGGCCGGGCGCGGACGCGCGCGCCGGGCCTCGGGCCCTCGATCACCTTGAGGGCGCGCATCTCGCTTCGATATTCCTTCGGAAATTTGATCTCGAACGTCGAACCGATGGTGGCGTCGGCATATTCCCGGGTCTTGGAGGAGCGCTTCACCGAGTCCAGCGCGGACTGGGTGGATATCCACCCGATGATCGGCAGGCGCTCGAACAGGTCGGGGCCGATCGCGCGGCCGTTCAGCATGAAGGCGAGATTTCCCAGGCCCGGCGTGACGATCGCCCAGAGATACAGCGCCACCGGATCCTCTCCGGGCTTCGCCAGCAGCGAGATGTCCGGATTGCGGCCGTCGATCTTCTTCGCCCGCAAGGCGGCGTTGCCTTCCTCGCTCAGCGGCAGATAGGCGATGAAGCCGACGAGCCGCGCATTGCGCCGCTGTTCGTCCGCCGAGCGGTACAACCCCCAGAACGACATGGGGTTGGCCCCGTAGACGGATTTCAGGACTTCGATCGGGGCGACGTTGCTTCCGATTTCGGCGACCAGCAATTCGTAGATCCCCGCGAGATCCGAATCGGCCGGGTTCTTGGTAAACACGAAGGTGCCGTCCGGCGTGTAGACACCGGGCTCGAAGGCGGCGCCCCACCGGCCCCGGGCCACGCCCGCTGTCTGTTCCTCCCCGGCGGTGCCGGATTGTTTCAAGGCGCCCGGTTTATCCATCCACAGATCCACGGCGATCGGTCCTACACTCAGAATTGTACAACATCCGGCGGCCGCCCGGTAACGTCATCGCGGACAATTCGCCCGCCCGCGGTTCCGTCCGGCTGCAGCCGCCCGGCCCATGCAACGGGCTTGCCGGTTTCCCTGCCCGATTTTGAACCGCCCTGCCCACGCTGGCACAGCGGCCCGATGATCCCGGGGGCCGGCAGGCCTATGATGCCGCCATTGGTGAGTCGCGCGTCGCGGCTCCGAAAGGGGAACGATCATGGACACCAACATTTCGACGGAAATGCAGATTCTGTGGTGCGCGATCGCGCTGGGCCTCATCCAGATGCTCATGGCGGTCCTTGCGAGCGTCGGCAGCCGCGGCATGCCCTGGGCCCTCGGGCCGCGCGACGAGCCGGGGGCCGCACTCAGCCAGACCGGCGCCAGGCTGGAGCGGGCCTACAGGAATTTCCTCGAGACCTTTCCGTTCTTCGCCGTCGCCGTTCTGGTGGCGGACATGCTCGGCAAGAGCACGCACAACACGGTTCTGGGCGCCCAGCTCTACATCTGGGGGCGGCTGCTCTATGTCCCGGCCTATGTGTTCGCCGTTCCATTCCTGCGCACGCTGCTTTGGACGGTCGCGCTGGTCGGAATCCTCCTGGTGATGGCGGCGATCTGGCCGGGCTTCTGACCGGCACGGCCGCGAGCATCGGCCACTACGAAGCGGAAATGCGCCGGGCGCATGTCTGAGCGGTTGCGCGCGCATTTCCGTTTTCGGCCCACGGTATCCTAGACCGGCATCCGCCCGGAACGGAGACACCCATGCGGCATGTCGCAATCGCCATCGCACTCGTCGGCCTCGCGGTCCTTCCCGCCGCCGCGACGGAGCCCGTCTCGGTGATGATCGTGGGCACGTTCCACATGGCGAATCCCGGCAAGGACCTTCACAACATGCGCGCGGACGACATGCTCGCGCCCAGGCGCCAGAAGGAGATCGCCGCGGTCGCGGAGGGGCTGGCCAGGTTCCGGCCGACGCTCGTCGCCGTGGAATGGCCGGCCGCCATCGCCGACGAGCGCTACGCCGCCTATCTCAAGAAGACCCTCGCGCCCTCCGACAACGAGGTCGTCCAACTCGGCTTCCGCCTTGCGAGCCTGTCCGGGCTGAAAACCGTCGCGGGCATCGATGTCGACGGCGAATTTCCCTACGACGCCGTCGAGCTATACGCCAAGGCCCACGGCAAGGAGAACATTCTCGCCGCCGGCAATGCCGAGATCGAGAAATACGTCAGAGCCCAGACCGACACGCTGGCCCATGGCACGGTCGGGGCGGTGCTGCGCTACGTCAACGATCCCGCGCTGATCCGCAACGGCAATGCGTTCTATCGGCTCATGCTCGCCGTCGGCGGCGGAAACGATCAGCCGGGCGCGGAGCTGTTGACCCAGTGGTACAAGCGGAACTTCCTGATCTGCGCCAATCTGGTCCAGCGCGCGAGGCCGGGCGACCGTGCCGTGGTGTTCTTCGGCTCCGGACATTCCTTCCTTCTGCGGCAATGCGTCGGCGAAATGCCGGGCTACCGGCTCGTCGAAGCGAACGGCTACCTGCCCCGCTGAAGGGCCTACCAGCCGCCGCCGCCACCGCCCCCGCCGCCGCCGCCGGAGGATCCGCCGCCGCCGCTGCCGGAACTAGAGCCCGGCGCGGTCGCCGCGGATGCCGCGGCCGAGGCCATGGACGCGCCCAGCGAGCCGGCAAGCCCGGCCGTTCCCAGGCGTCCGAAGGAGGAGCCCGAGTACCATCCGGGCGAATAGCCGGAATAGCCCCGGCCCGGATCGGTTGCCGCGGCCGCGGCCTGCGCCTCGAACTTCCGGCTCCACTCGTTCTCGCAGTCGAGCGCGATGGCATAGGGCAGGAATTTCTCGAAGACCTGCGGCGTGATCTCGGGCGGGTGGAGCTTTTCGAGCCTGTCCTGCTCCGCCGTCGCCAGGAATAGGCGGAAGCCGTCGATCTGGTCGAAGATCCTGGCGCCTGCCAGGGTCGGCGCCTTGAGCAGGTGATAGAACACATAGCTCATCGCCCCGCCGATCACGAGCGCCGCCGAGGCGACGACCGCGATCGACGCAGCCAGAACCCCCAGTCCGAGAACGAGTCCGCCCGTGAAGGGCAGGGCGAACAGCGTCGTGAAGATCGCATTGATGGTGTTGAGGATGCGCGAGCCCGGCCCCGCGAAGACGCCGAGCCAGGCATCGTAGGTCCGGTGCAGGAGGAACGTGGTGCCGATCGACCAGCCGGTCAGCCAGATCAGGATGAAGATCGCCGCCCCCGGATTGTCGGAGAGCAGTGCCGTGGCGAGCGCGGTCAGCGCCAGGATCGCGAGCCCGCCCCAGAACCAGGCCTGATTGGTGACGAAATAGACGCGCTCGTATTCGCTCTTCAGGGTCGCCTGAAGCGCGGTGATCGAAGCGGAAACACGGCTGTGGTTTTCCTGCTTCAGCGCGATGGAATCCCGCCCGGCGAAAAGCGTATCGGCGATGGCCGTCTCCGTGTCGGCGAGGCCCGTGCTTCTCTCGCCCTTGCCCGTCCGGGCAAGCGTATACACCCCGCTGCTTTCCGCGATGGTCAGATAGCCCTTGACCGCCATGTTCACGAGCGAGGCAGCGTAGGATTTGCGGTCGTAGGCCATGCGGTGAACGTAGCGGACCGCGGCGGGCGAAAAATCCTTCGGCGGCTCGAACAGCGGGATGACGACACCGCGCTTGGGGTCGCGCCCATGCGTGTACCAGGCCACAATGAAATAGACGAAGAGGATCAGGACGCCCGTCAGCGCCGTGATCGCGCCGGCATTGTCGCGGATGAACTGGTCGCGCAGCTCCGCCGGCGTCGGCGGCAGGACCGCGCCCTTGGAGAAGCCGACGGCGATGGTCAGGCCCTCGTGATAGCCGAGGGGCTCGGTCGTCGCGAAGCGGATCTCGCGGTCATAGGGCTGCTCGGCCTGCGCGTTGCGCGCCGTGGAGCCGGCGGCGCCGGTGTAGAACGCGAATTGCTGGATCCGCGCGCCGAAGGGCAGCTCCACCGTTGCCTCGGCATGATCGATCGGGAACTGCCAGAAATTGCCCGTGACGTTCCAGTAGAGCTCGTCGTAGTCGTCGTAGAATCCGATCTGGCGGTTGGTCGTGTAGGTGATCTCGTAGGTATGCGCGCCGGGATCGATCAGGACATCCGCGCTGCCGATCTTGATCCGCTCGCCGTCGTCGACGGCGTCCACCACATAGGGCTCGTCGTGCCCGTCGCGCCTGACCGAAAGGACGTTGAAGCCGACGCGCGTCCGCCGGCCGAAGCGGTCCCGGTACGCGGTGGGTATGACGCGGAAGATTCCGTGCCGGATCTGATCGCCCTCCGAGATCAGCGAGATCGTCTCGGTGACCGTCAGCGTTCCGGTCTGGGCGACCGCGATGCGGCTGGCATAGTCGGTGATGCGTTCGATGGCCTGGGAAGGCGCGACCAGAAGCCCGAGAAACGCCGCGGTCAGGACGGCGAGGCGCCTCATCCCTAGAATGAGACCTTGGGGACCGCGCGATCGGCCTCGTTGTCGATCTGGAAGAACGGCGCCTGCTTGAAGGAGCCGAAACCGGCGATGATGTTCGAGGGGAATTGCTCGATCATCACGTTGTAGTCGCGCACGGTGCCGTTGTAGTAGCGCCGCGCCAGCTGGATCTGGTCCTCGACCGAGGCGAGGTCGTTCTGCAGCGACTGGAAATTCGCGCTGGCCTTCAGCTCCGGATAGGATTCCGCCACCGCCATGATCCGCCCGATCGCGGCGGAAATCGCGGCCTCGGTCTGCGCGCGCTGCGCCACGTCCGCCTGCCCCTGCCCCTGGGAGCGCAGCCGCGCGAGCTCGTCGAAGGTCTGGCGCTCGTGGCTGGCGTAGCCCTTCACCGTTTCCACCAGATTGGGGATGAGGTCGGCGCGGCGCTTCAGCTGCGTCTCGATTCCGCTCCACGCCTCGGCGACGACGTTCTTGCGGCGGACGAGCCCGTTGTAGACCGACATCGCCCACAGACCGGCGATCACGACCAAACCGAGGAGAATCAGTCCCGTCATGAGGGAACCCTAGCGGCTCGTCCCGGCGCCGTCCAATTTCCGCGCTTTCGCGCGCCCGAAAATCAGTGCCGCGCGGAAACGGTTTCTTTACGGCTTCCCCGCAAGATGCTCGTACAAGTTGTACTACTGATGTAGCACTCGCAAAAGGAAGTCATGCCGGTTATCCAACCCCAGCGGCGGCGAAAAGCCGGTCCAGCCTCACCCTGGTCCGGGCGATCGTTCCCGGCGGCATGACCCCTTCGGGAGCCGCGACGGTTCGGGCCCAGTCGAGGTCTCAGCCACCGTGCAGCAGGCCTGCACCGTCGCGGCAACCCCCATCCGGCATCGCGCGAAGCGAGCCGGACGCGCCGGTCTTCAGGCGTCGGCGGCCAGCGCCTGGGTGAGATCGGCGACGAGATCGTCGGGATGCTCGATGCCGATCGAAAGTCGGATCGTCGTGTCGAGGATTCCGATGCGCTTGCGCACATCCTCCGGAATTCCCGAATGCGTCATCGCCGCAGGATGGCTGGCGAGCGATTCCGTGCCGCCCAGGCTGACCGCGAGCTTGAAGATCGAAAGCGCGTTCAGGAAGGCGAAGGCCTCCTTCTGGCCGCCCCGGATGTCGAAGGAGAATGTGGATCCGGCGCCGCTGCATTGCCGGCCGTAGACTTCGGCCTCCGCCGTGCCCGCCTCGAGGAACGGCAGGTAGTGGACCTTCGACACCTTGGGATGCCCGCGCAGGAATTCGGCGACGACGCGCGCATTGTCGCTCGCGCGCACCATGCGGAGGCCGAGCGTTTCTAGCGAGCGGCCGAGCATCCAGCACGTATGGGGATCGAGCTGCGTGCCGATGGCGCCGCGCAGCGCCTTGATCGGCTCGATGACGGTCTTCGTTCCCAGCGCCGCGCCGGCGATGAGATCGGAATGGCCCCCGATGTATTTCGTCAGAGAATAGACCGACACGTCCGCGCCGAGCGCGAGCGGCCGCTGGAACACCGGACCCAGAAGGGTGTTGTCGCAGACGATGATCGGGCGATGGCCCTGCCTCGCGCCGATTTCGCCGGCGATTTTCCTCATCAGCGCGATATCGACGAGCGAGTTCGTGGGATTGGACGGCGTCTCGATCAGGAGGATGGAGATGCGGCCCTTCCGCTCCGCCTCGGACATCGCGGCGCGGACGGAGCTTTCGCTCACCCCGTCGACGAAACCGACCGAGCCGATGCCGAAGCCGGACAGCGTCTTCGTCATCAGCGTCTCGGTGCCGCCGTAGAGCGGCTGCGAATGCAGGATCGCATCGCCCGGCCGCGCATAGGCGAGCAGCGTCGTCGCGATCGCCGACATGCCGGAGGAGAACAGGATGCAGGCCTCGGTGCGCTCGTAGACCGAGAGCCGGTCCTCCACGATCTCGCTGTTGGGATGGTTGAAGCGCGAATAGACGAGTCCCGCCGCGGTCCCCTCGGGCGGCTTCCTGCGGCCGGCGACATAGTCGAAAAAATCCTTCCCCTCTTCCGCGGTCTTGAACACGAAGGTCGAGGTGAGGAAGACCGGCGGCTTGACCGCGCCCTCGGACAGCTGCGGATCGAAGCCGTAGCTGAGCATCAGGGTCTCGGGGTGGAGGGCGTGGTTTCCGATATGGGTCTTGGAGGGGCGGGGGACGGTCATGGCTGCTCTGCTGGTTGCGGCCCCTCCGAGTATAGCGGCCGGCGTGTGCCGTCCATTCGATAGGGAGGTCCTGTCTTCCAAAACGTAATTCAATTCCCCGAATTTCGCGCTAAGTGTTTATTTTCCAACAAGGAATCCCGTTCTTCGTGCGGCGCGGATTCGCTTCCCGGACGGCGCATGGCGCCCGCCCCCGTCGCGCGCGGCCCGGCGGAGGGGCCGGCCGGCGGCGGAAAGACATTTCCTGTCGCGGATTCGCACGGCCCGTCGCCCCCGGGGAAATGCCGGCGGAAGCGCGGCCTTCGCGCCGCGCCGGGACCTGCCTGCAACTCCGGGGATTTGGACGATGTGGCGCTTCGACCGACCCGGTTCAAGAGGTGGGTGCTGTCCGAAATGGGCCGCGCTGTCGTGGATGGGCGCCATTCGCTTCGCTTGCGCTGCGCTGACAGATCCCCAGGCCGATCCCAGGCGGCGCCGTGCTAGCCTGGGCGGATGACGGTTCCGCTGGACGGATTCTGCGATCCCCGGTTCGCCCGCGTGCGCGAGGCCTTCGCGGAGAATTTCTCCAGCCGCGGCGAGCCCGGCGCGGCCGTCGCGCTCTGCGTCGGCGGAAGGACCGTGGCCGATCTCTGGGGCGGATGGCGCGACGCCGCGCGCACGCGCCCCTGGCAGCGCAACACGCTCGTCAACGTCTTTTCCGTGGGCAAGGCGCTCTGCGCGGTGGTGGCGCTCCGGCTCGTCGAGCGGGGCGGCATCGATCTCGACGCGCCGGCGGCGCGTATCTGGCCGGAGTTCGCCGAGGCGGGAAAGGAGGCGGTGACGCCGCGCCAGATCCTGTCGCACCGCGCCGGTCTTGCCGCCCTGCGCGAGCCGTTGCCGGAAGGCGCCGCGCTCGACTGGGCGCGCATGACCGGCGCGCTGGCGCGGCAGGAACCGTGGTGGCCGCCGGGCACGGCCCATGGCTATCACGTCAACACCTTCGGCTATCTCGTCGGCGAGCTCGTGCGCCGCGTCGACGGGCGCAGCCTCGGCACCGTGCTGCGCGAGGACGTCGCAGGCCCGCTGGACGCCGATGTCCACATCGGGCTCGACCCGGCGGAGCACGGGCGCACCGCGGAGTTCCTGTGGCCCGAGTCGCCCTCCGCGCGCGGCATGCCGGGCCCGGACCAGCAGATGCGCTACAACGCCTATTGGAATCCGCCCGGGATTTCCGGCGCCGGCTGGGTCAACCGCCCGGAGTGGCGCGCGGCGGAAATCCCCTCCGCCAACGGCCACGGCACGGCGCGCGGCGTGGCGCGGATCTATCGGATGCTTGCGAACGGCGGCGCCGCCGGCGGCGTGCGCATTCTCGAGGCCGGAACGATCGCGGCGGCCACAACCGAACATTCGAGCGGCATCGACCTCGTCAGCGAGCGGCCGAGCCGCTTCGGCCTGGGCTTTCAGTTGACGCAGCCCGAACGTCCGCTCGGGCCGAACAGGGGCGCGTTCGGGCATTTCGGCGCGGGCGGATCGCTCGGCTTCTGCGACCCGGAAAGCGCAGTGGCCTTCGGCTATGTCACCAACGACATGGGGCCGCGCTGGCAGAACCCGCGCAACGGCGCGCTGCTCAAGGCCGTCTATGAAAGCCTGTGACTATTCGGCGGGAGCCGGAACGACGTCGCCGCGGGGATGGCGCGCATGTTCCCAGCGCATCAGCAGCGTGATCGCGACGATCGTGCCGCAATAGGCGGCCAGCTGGGCGCCGTTCGGAGCGTCGCTGTAGCCGACGAGCGTGTGCAGCAGCCGGCCGGGGATCGAGCCTTCCGGCAGCAGCCATGACGTGTCCCATACCGTCGCCGTCAGCACCTGGAGATAGCCCGCCTGCTGCAGGAACAGGACCGCCTGCGCCGCCATGCCGGCGGCGAGAAGCGTGATCAGCCCGGCCGTCACGCGGAACAGCCGGTGCGCCGGGATGGCGAGCAGGCCGTAGTACATCAGCGCGGAGATAGCCGCCCCCGACGCGATGCCGAGCGCGCCGCCGGCGAGCATTTCCGTCATCGTGGTGCCGGGCTGGGAGGCGATGCCGTAGAGAAAGAGAACGACCTCGGAGCCTTCGCGCAGCACTGCCACGCCGACCACGACCGCCAGCGCGCCGAGCGCACGCTCCCCGGCCGCGACCTGTGCGCCGACCGCCCGCATGTCGCGCGCGATCTGGCGGCCATGTCCGGCCATCCAGACATTGTGCCAGGCCAGCATGGCGACGGCGAGCAGAAGCACCGAGGCGTTGAAGATCTCCTGACCGGAGCCCTGGAACAGTTCGCCCAGCTCGCCGGCGAACGCGGCCACGGCGCAGGCGCCGAGCACGCCGCCGGCGACGCCGCCGGCCACGAACAGCGAGCGGCGCGGCACGCCCCGGCTCGCCGCAAGAACGATTCCGACGATAAGGCCCGCCTCGATGACTTCGCGAAAAACGATCAGGAGGCTGGCGAGCATGAATTACTCCGCGATCACCACGCCTTGCGCCGTTTCGGAATGGTATTCGCCCATGAAGGGATAGCGGCCGGGCGCCAGCGGACGAATACGCATATTCCCCGACGAGTTTCCAGCCACAACCTTCTCGACCTTGAGGGCGGTCGAATCGAATTCCTCCGCGGTCTCGTCGCCGTTGGTGATCTGGATCAGGTTCGGCACATTCGCCTTAACGCGAATGACGGACGGCGTGAATTTGTGGTCCTTGAGCGTCAGCTCTATGGGACGATCGGCCTGCGCCGACGCGCATACGGTCATGGCGGCCAGCGCGGCAAGGGCAAGGCGTAGGGACTTCATGCCAGCGGACTCCGGTCTTCCTGCATCCTGATATAGTGTACTTGCAATTCATTCTCAAGAATGGGCCGCGTGAATTATTGTTTCGGATTCAATAGCGCGTCCAGACCGACAGGCTAACTCCCTGTTCTACCAGTGAATTCTGTCCGGCCGGCGAGACGAATCCCCCGAGCTGCAGCGACCAGCGCTTCGACAGGCGGCGCACGGCCGAGAGTTCCACCTTGTGCATGCGGAAATAGGAGTAGGGCGGGTCCGCGTCGCCGCCGCTGATCGTGTTGAAGCTCTGCACCATGGCCATGGTGTTTTCGCCGAACCAGAGTCCGGCGGTGAGATCGATCGCCGTCTCGTCGGGGCGCGGCTGGGTGATCCAGCGCTGCGCCACCTGCACATCCGCGAAGCCGTCGCGTCCGAACAGCTTGAACGGCGTGCCGTAGAGCGCGCGCAGCTCGGCAATGCGCGCGGCATCGGGACGGATCGAATTGGAGAGGTCGAACGGACCTGCCGTCTTGTACGAAGCCTGCACCGACCAGACGCCGTGCCAGTCCGACACGCGGTAGCGCGCGCCGCCCTCGAACGAAAAATCCCGCGCCTTGACGACGGGGTTGCCGCCCCAGGCGGCGCTGGCGTTCACATAGTCGGTGACGGCGAAGAGCGTCAGCCTGCCGGTGAGACCGTACTCGGTGAGACTCTTCACATAGGTCTTGTCGAACCTGACCGGCGCTTCCGCGCGGCCCTTCGAATCGTATCCCTTTCCCGCATGGGTGATGTCGAAGGAGGTGATCGCGAACCATGCGCCCTTGTCCTGGGTCCAGGCTCCGGCATGGGCGGGGCCCGCGCAGAACAGGGCGGCGGCGGGAAGCAGATACGCAACGCTACGCACCGGCGGGACCTCCATGACCGCCGGTCAGGCCGTGCGCGGTCTTCTCCCAGTGAAAGGGCTTGGTGAGGAGATGCCAGAGGCCGCGGTATCCCGCGACCGAGATCAGCAGCCAGTAGAGCGCGACCATCAGTCCCTGCGCCCCGAGGCGGTCGCCCTTGCCGCCGCGCGATCCGGCCATGGCTAGAATCGTCAGAAGAAGGTTGGAGGCCAGGAGGCTGGCGCCGGAGAAGGTGCCGTAATGATGTCCCCCGGGCGCGGGCGCGAATACGACGGAGAGCGCGAGCGTGAGCCACAGGATCGGATTGAGCAGCGCCGACAGAACCGTCCCGCCGATGAAGAGATGGAAGGTGAGGCAGCCGCGCAGGCCTGCCTGTCCGGCGAACCGGGGCATGCAGCGGCTGTGGACGAGCCAGGTCTGCATGTAGCCCTTGAGCCAGCGCGACCGCTGCTTGATCCAGGCGGAAATGTCCTCCGGCGCCTCCTCATGCGTGGTGGAATCCAGCATCGCGACGCGATAGCCGAGCGCGGCAAGGCGGATTCCGATGTCCGCGTCCTCGGTGACATTGAAGGGATCCCAGGCCCGGATCGCGCGAAGCACCGATGTGCGGAAATGATTGGATGTGCCGCCGAGCGGCATCGGCATGCCCAGCCGCTCCAGACCCGGAAGCAGGTAGCCGAACCACAGTTCGTAGTCGAGCGCGGCCTGGCGCGTGATCCAGCGGCTGCGGTTGTAGAACGACAGCCTTGCCTGCAGGCAGGCGGTGGTGCGCGGATGGCTGCGGAAGCCCGCCACGGCCTTGAGTAGCTGGTCGGGCTCCGGCTGATCCTCCGCGTCGTAGATGACCACGAAATCGCCGCGCGCGAAGCGCAGCGCGAAATTCGCCGCCTTGGGCTTCGTCCGCGGACCGGCCGCCGGAACGCGCACGACCTCCAGCGCGCCGGTTTGCGCCGCGGCCTCCGCGGCATCCGCCGTCTCAGCGTCGTCGTCCTCCACCGCGAGGATGAGCTGCAGCTTCTCCGGCGGATAGCGGAGCGCGCAGAGCGAACGCACCAGCGACGGCACCATGTTCGCCTCGCGATAGAGCGGAACGATCACGGTGTAGGGCGGAAGCGCGGTGTCGCCGGAATCGGGAATCTCCGCCGGCGCGGCGCCGGGCCTGCGCCCGCCCCCCAGCAGGGCCAGCAGCCCGCGGAAGAGGACGATGGCCCAGAACAGAAGCGAGGCCCCCGCCACCAGCACGTCCAGCGTCGGCGCCGGCCAGGCGCAGAGCAGCGCGCCCAGCGCCGTTCCCGCGGCCAGCAGCACGCAGCGCTGCGCGAAGGTCGCGACCTCGAGCGCCGAAAGGCTGGGATGTTCGCGGGCCAGGCCGAATGTCGCGTCGTCGCTCAGCGCGCTTCCGAAGCGCGCGGCCAGGTTCGAGAGCAGCACGCGGCGCGGCACGCCGACGATGCGCACCGCCCCATAGGCCGCACGCAGCCAGGCGGCATTCTCCGGCCCCGGATCGGATGTGACGATCAGGGCCGTCCCGTCCGTCCGGCAGATCGGCAGAAAAAGGCGGCCGAGGTAGAGAGCGATCTCGCTCTCGCGCGCGAGATCCCGCCCCGCCGGCGCAGCGTGGCCGGCAGGCGGCGGTTTCCCGCCGCGCGTTCTTGGGGAACGCACGTCATCGCTCTCGTGGAAGGGTGTCATCCCGCCCCGGTGAAATTCACTGCGCCCGTTTCGACGACGACGCCGGTGCGGAAGGGCACGGCATCGCAAACACGGCCAGGCTTCCGGAATTCGAAGCTACGCGGCCGGTGCGGAGTGAGCCAAAATGCAACCTATGCGGCAATAAACTAAAAGTTGCATTATTCTATTCCGCGGCCGGCCTTGCGAGCGGATCGCTCAGCGGCACCGCGCCAGCCTCGGCGAATTTGCGCGCCGATTCCTCCGCCTTTGGATCGGCCGGCTGCTGGCTGATCTGGCGTCCGAGCGCGACGACGTTCGGAATTTCGTCGTCCGCGAGCTCGCGCGTCTTCTGCTTGCGCGCAAAGGCCTTCTCGATGAAGGGCGCGAGATCTTCGTTCTTCTTCTTCTGGCGCTCGGCTTCGCGCTCCTTGAACTCGCCCATGATCTCCGTGCCGAAAAGCTCGAGCGCCTCGCAGATGTGCTCGTGCCTGTTGCGGCCGCCCTGCTGGATGAAGGCGACCTGGTCGACGCCGGCATCGGCGAATTTGCGCAAATGCGCGCGCATCTCGTCCGGCGTGCCCATTCCGCCGCTGCCCGGATTGGCCGGCAGGTGATCGCGTGCCAGCTCGAAGTTCTTCCAGATGTCCGTGCGGCCCGGCTTGTGCTCGCCGAAGATGTAGTGATGGCCGAGCGCGTAGCCGAAGAAGCGGAAGCCGTCGAGGCCGCGCCTGAGCGCCTCCTCGCGGTCGCGGTGCACCGAAAATCCCGTGACCATGGCGATGTTGGCGTTCACCGCATGGCCGATCGGCACGCATTCCTCGCGGATGATGCGATAGTAGTCGTCGACCCACTGCTTTGCTTCCTGCGGATCGACGAAGGCGAAGGTCAGCGCGCCGATGCCCAGCCGCGCGGCGAGCTTGATCGTCTCCCGGTTCGAGCAGGCCACCCAGACGGGCGGATGCGGCTTCTGCACGGGCTTCGGCACGACGTTGCGGCAGGGCATGTCGAAGAACTGGCCCTTGAACCCCGGGTAGGGGTTCATCACCATCATGTTGAGGCACTGCTCGACCGCCTCGCGCCACATGTCGCGCTTCTTCTCGACGGGCACCTTGTAGCCGCCGAGCTCCAGCAGCGCCGAAGATTCGCCGGTGCCGAACTCGACGCGGCCGTTGGAAACGAGGTCGAGGGTGGCGATGCGCTCGGCCACGCGCGCGGGATGATTGTAGCCGGGCGGCATGAGCACGATGCCGTGGCCGAGGCGGATGGTCTTCGTGCGCTGCGAGCAGGCGGCGAGGAACACCTCCGGCGCGGAGGAATGCGAATATTCCTCGAGGAAATGGTGCTCGACCTCCCAGGCGTGGTCGATGCCGAGCCGGTCGGCCAGCTCCACCTGGTCGAGCGCATCCTGGAACAGCTTGAGCTCGTCGCCGTCCTTCCATGGACGCGGAAGCTGATGCTCGTAGAAGATACCGAATTTCATGGCTGCCTCTCTCAGGGCTTCGGCGTGAGGAGCGTGGCGGGATTGTGATCCTTCACGCTCGCGAGCGTCGGCGCGTTCGCTGCCGCGTCGAATGCCGCCTGGATCATCTGGAAGCGGGCCTCGACATAGGCGCGCATGGCGGGGTGGGTGAATATGTAGAGCTCGCCATTGGCCATCGCCTCCAGCACGCGGTTGCCGACGATGTCGGGGTCGATGCCCGAAAGGACGTTCTGCGCCGCCTGCTCGCGGGTGTCGCCGACGCCGGGATCGACGTCGCCGACGCCGCCGTATTTTTCCTGCCGCGCGCGCCCGCTCTCGTGGATGCGCGTGCGCACGAAGCCCGGGCAGAGCACGGAGACGCCGATGTTCGCCGGCGCGAGCTGCTGCGCCCAACCTTCGCTCATGGCGACGACGGCATATTTGGTGGCGCAATAGGGCTCGAGCCCCGGCGGCGAGATCAGGCCGGCCATGGACGCGGTGTTGACGATGTGTCCGCCCTCGCCGTGGCTTTTGATCAGCGGCACGAAGGTCTCCGTGCCGTAGACCACGCCCTTGAGGTTGACGTCGATGATCCAGTCCCAGTCGCGCTCGCGCACCGTGCCGATGGGGCCGCCCACGGCGACGCCGGCATTGTTGCAGACGACATGCACCTTGCCGAAGGCGGCCACCGCCTCGAGCGCGGCCGCGCGCACCGCACCGCGCTCGGAAACGTCGCAGTGGACGGGCGCGGCCTTGATCTGCTCGCCGGCGAGCCGTTCGGCGGCGGTCCGCGCCGCCTCGAGATCGATGTCGGCGAGAACGACGTTCATGCCCGCCCGGCCGAATGCGCGCGCCATCGAAAGTCCGATGCCCGACGCGCCGCCGGTCACGAAAGCCGTCTTGCCCTTGAAATCCCGCATCACGCCGCTTCCCTTCGCTCAAGTCCCTCGAACCGCCGCAGCAGCGTTTCGCCGTCCGGCCGCGCACGGAACATCGCCTCGAATTCCCTGCGCAGGCGGGCCTGCTCGAAATCGACATTCGCGACCGCGTGCCATTGCACCATGCCGCGCCAGACCGGGTCCATGAACGCCGCGCCGCCGGTCACGCCGCCGTCCGCGGTCCTGAAGGTGAAGCTTCGCAGTTCGGAAATCACCACCGCGAGATAACCCACATGCGGGGCTTCGTCCTGCCGAATGCGATCGACGAGGTCCGCGGCATGCATCGCGATCTCGCGGCGGTCGCGGAAATTGCCCGGATCGCGCATGACCGAGGTGCAGAAGTTGAAGAACCGCTCGGCCCGCACCTCGATCATCAGCACGTTCATCAAAAGCAGGATCCAGCGCTCGAACTCGGGCGGGATCTGCGGCATCAGCCGGCCGGGTTCGGGGCGCGCAAGGGATTCCGGCACTTCGGCATGGGGATAGGCATGCTTGCCGAACAGCATGTCGCGCACCGCGAACCACATGGCGTCGTGACCGCCGAGGACACCGTCGCCGCCTTCGTCCAGACCGTGCGCGCGCAGGAGGCCCTTGTTCAGATGCGCCGTCGCGGTTTCGCGAATGTCGTCCACGACGATGGACTGGAAATCCGGAGCCACCGACTCGGCCAGCATGCGGCCGCGGGCTTCCACCACGCCGGTGACGCTCAGCGAGTTCCAGAGCGTCTGTCCGAATCCGCATTCCAGCAGAAGGCCCTGCTGCGCCACGTTCGGGAACGAGCCGCGCACCATCAGCTGCTGCGACGAATCGACGATATCGTGCCCGCGCGCCTTCAGCGCATCGCTCCAGGCCCTGATCGCCGGCCAGCGGTTCAGCGTGCGCGGCGAAAGGTAGGTTCCGTCTTCGTCGAACCCGCCATGCAGGCGGTAGCCGGCTTCGACATGGGGTTTCGCGTAAGGGTGATCGGCAAGAATCTCTTCCGCCGACCAGACAAGCCTGGACATGGCACTCCTCCCGAAAATGATAATTTGTCAGTGCCGGGGGCTTGTCAATCAGGCTTCAGCGCACGCACGAGAAAGCGCGTGAGATTGTCGATCACCTCCTGGCGCGTGCGGCGCGACCTCGAGCCTTCGCTGCCGGTCTGGTGGATCGCGCCCAGGATCGCCTGGCCGATGATCTCGGCATCGTAGATCCGCGCAGCGGTGCCCGTGTCCATGGCCCGCTGCACATGCTGCGCCCAGTCGCAACCCCAGCGGATCAGCAGCGGAGTCGCCTGCACGCCCTCCGCGTCGATCACCGCCTCGTCGGTCATGGCGGCGGTCAGCACCCCGGGGTGCTCCTCGGCATAGTCGTAGATGGCGTTGAGCGATGCGGCAATGGTGTTTTCGAGCGAGCCGTCGGTTTCGGCCACGCGCGCATCGACATAGGCCTGCAGCTCCACGCGCGCGTCTTCGACGAAGGCGAGGAAGCAGGCGCGCTTGTCGTCATAGTGCAGATAGAACGTGCCGTGCCCCAGCCCCGCCTCGCGCGCGATGTCCTGCGGGCGGGTGGCGTGATAGCCCCGCTCCACAAAGAGCTTGCGCGCCGCCCTCTTCAATTTTTCGAGACTTTCGGGTCTGCGCCGCGCGGGTCTCCCCTCGGCCCTGGGTAAAGTATCGGAATCCATGCCCGGACATTCGACCCTGACGGCGTGCCAAGTCAAACGGCCGGTTGGCACGTTCCGGCAGCCGGCGATAGGATGCGAAGGGCTTCAAGGAGGATACCATGCGGAACCCGCTTTTTCTCGCAGCTGCAATATCGCTGGCCTCGATCACCGGGGTCTTCGCCATGGGCGGCGGCGGCGGGGGCGGATACGGCGGCGGATTCAATGCGCCCTCCGCGAGCTTCGACGACTACACGACGGCACAGCGTCTCATCCGCCACGAGCGCTATGCCGAGGCGATCCCGCATCTGGAAAAGGCGCTCGCCAAGCGGCCGCGCAATGCCGACATCCTCAACTACCTCGGCTACACCCATAGAATGGTCGGCATGGGCGACAGCGATCCGCAGCGCCAGTCCGAGTTCCGCACCTCCCTCGCCTATTATCAGCAGGCGCTCGCGATCGACCCCAACCACAAGGGCGTTCACGAATACCTGGGCGAGCTCTATCTGCAGATGCACGATCTGGAGTCGGCGCATCGCGAGATGGATACGCTGGCGGCGCTTTGCCCGGATGGCTGCGAGGAGCGCGACACGCTGAACAAGGTGCTCGCCGCCTATGTGCCGCCGGCGGCGCCCGCCGCGCCGGAGACGCCGGCCGCGCCCGAGACCCCCGCAGCCGCCCCGCAGCAATAGCCGCGGGACGATTTTCGTTTGCGGACGTTGTCGCCGCTCGAACACTGGAGGCCACGCATGCGCCGTTTCCTGTTTGCCGCCGCCGCAGCAGCGGCGCTTCTGTCGAGTTCCGCGCCCGCCCTTGCCATCGCGTCGGGGAGCTGGCCCGCGATGGCCCAGGCGCGCCGGGAGTTCGACATCGGCGTCGACCTCGTCAATCACGGCGCCTATGCGCAGGCGACACCGCACCTCGAGGCCGCGCTCAACGAATTTCCGGACGATACGGATATCCTCAACTATCTGGGCTTCGTCCACCGGCTCGCCGCGCGGCAGATGACCGGCACGGCGCGCGAGGGCGAGCTGCGCCTTGCCAGCACCTACTATCGCCGCGCGCTGGATTCGGCGCCATCGCGCAAGGCGTTTCTCGAATTCATGGGAGAGATCTATCTCGACATGAACAACGTGCCCGCCGCGCGCGAGAAGCTCAAGGCGCTGGATTCCGAATGTCCGGAAGGCTGCGCGGAGAGGGATATGCTCGCGCGCTCGATTTCCACCTATGTGCCGCCGCCCCCGCCGGTGCACGACCTGCCGCCGGCGCCGGCCCGATAGGGCTGCGGGAAAGCCTCAGCGGCCGGCCAGGACCGCGGCCATGCGGCGTGCGATGTTCGTCCGCGCGGCAAGCCCGGCCCGGCGCGGATCGGTTTCGTAGAGCGCCTTCAGGAATTCCTCGTCGACACTCGTCAGGGAATTCGGCTTCCGGTCCCCGGTGCAGCCTTCCGCCAGCAGATCGACGATGCTGGGAAGCCCGGAGCATCCGTCCCCGGGTTCGACCTGGCTGAGCGCAAGCACGGAAATGTAGTCCGCCACCGCGCCCACGTCGTAGCCCGAGATCTTTGCGCGGTCGGCGAATATCAGCACGTTCTCGAACACGCTCATGCGGTTCTGGCCGAGCCTGCTGTCGTAGAGCGCCCGGTTGCTGCCGGTGACGCCGACGGGCGCGTCGGGATGGTCCGTCATCTGCCGGCCGGAAGATTCGACGGAGGCGGTTACGTAGAAGGCCTCGATCGGGCGGTCGATCTTCGCGATGCGAAGGGCATCGGTGCCGTACCACATGCCGAACAGCCAGGGCGAATGCTCGGCGACCTGCTCGGCGGCCTTCTGCGGATCGGCGGTGAAGATCACCTGCACATTGGGCTTGCAGTTCTTTTCCGCGGCGGCGCCGACGCGGGCGGCGATGGCGCGCATGCGCGCGGACACGAAATCGTTGAATGCCGGCGGCAGCCCCTCGGTCGAAGGACACAGCGGCGCGCGCCAGCGCGCGACCTGATGAATCGGCGAGAGCTTCGTGCGCGCCTCGACGAATGCGGGGGCCGCCTCGTCCAGCGTGGCGGCGTCGAGTTTCGGTGCCGTGACGATCACGGTTTCGGCGGGCGCCGTCCCCGCGGGCAGCGAATCTGCGCGCGACGGCGCGTCCATCGCGGCGGCGATCAGCCCGCACCCGGCCAGCAACACGAATTTGTGCAGATATCGGCTCGTCATGGTCCCCTCCTGCGTGCCCGGCGCAAGTCTAGGCCGGAGACGCCCGGGCGTGCGGTCACAACCACGTTAACGCCGGTGTGAAAATGGCGGCGGACCGGGGCTTGCGCCATGAAATCCGGTCCCTTCGCCCGCGAAATCCGCGGCCTGGCCCCGGCGCGTCCCGCCCGGACGGCGGACCGCCGCCTATGCGGCGGCCTTTCTGCCCCGAATCGCGCGCCATACCTTTTCCGGGGTCGCCGGCATGTCGATGTGGTCGATGTCGAGCGCGTCGCAGATCGCGCTGATCGCCACCGGCAGCGCGCCGACCGTCCCCGCCTCGCCGCAGCCCTTGGCGCCCATCGCGTGCGTCTTGCACGGGATTTCCTCGTAGGCGAAGGCGATGTCGGGCATGTCGGAAGCGCGCGGCATCGCATAGTCGGTGAAGCTCGCGCTCAGTGGCTGGCCGGTGCCGGGATCGTAGACCATGTTCTCCATCAGCGCCTGGCCGAGACCCTGCACCACGCCGCCATGGACCTGGCCCGCGACCAGCAGCGGATTGATGACGCGGCCGAAATCGTCGAGCACGGAATAGGAGACGATCTCCGTCCTGCCGGTTTCCGGGTCGACCTCGACCTCGCAGATGTGACAGCCGTTGGGGAAGGTCGACGCGGCGCCGTGGAAGGTGGCATCGCTGTCGAGACCGTCCTCGAAGCCGGGAAGTTTCTCGCGCTTCAGCGTGACGGCGAGCTCGCCGAGCCCGATCTCGCGGCCGCTGTTTGCGACGCGGAACCTGCCGGCGCCGTCGACGACCTCGAATCCGACCTCGGCGCCGCCGGCCTGCAGCACCTGGCCCGCCGCGGCCTTGCCCTTCCTGATCACTTCGTCGGAGGCGCCCAGCAGCGCGCCGCCCGACATGTTGAGCGAGCGCGAGCCGCCGGTGCCGCCGCCGTTCACCCAGTCGGTATCGCCCTGCTTCACCGTGATCGACTCGAACGGCACGCCGAGCTTTTCCGCGACCAGCTGGGCGAAGGCCGTCTCGTGCCCCTGCCCGTTCGACTGCGTGCCGACATAGAGCTCCACCCCGCCATTGTCGGTGAAGGCGACGCGCGCGGGCTCCGCGCCCACTGCGAAGGTGATCTCGACATAATAGGCGACGCCGAGGCCGCGCAGCCTGCCGCGCGCGGCGGATTGCTTCTTGCGCGCCGGGAAGCCCGCGACATCGGCGCGCTTCGCCGCTTCCTCGAGCATCCAGGGATAGTTTCCGGAATCGTAGGTGATGCCGAACCAGTTCCGCATCGGCAATTCGCTTTCGGCCGGCAGATTGCGTTTGCGAATCTCGAAGCGGTCGAGGCCGGTCTTGCGCGCGGCCACATCCATCAGCCGCTCCATGAAATAGGCCGCTTCCGGCCGTCCTGCGCCGCGATAGGCGTCGATGGGGCCGGAGTTGGAGAAATAGCCCTTCACCGCCGCATGGCAGTGCGGCACGCGATAGACGCCGCCGAAGATGCGCCCGCCCGCCATCGTCGCGATGAAGGGCGCGAACTGCGAGAGGTATCCGCCCATGTTCGCCGTGCCGACGAGGCGAAGGGCGAGGATTTTTCCGTCCTTGTCGAGCGCGAGTTCGCCCGTGGTGATCGTGTCGCGCCCGTGATCGTCGGTGAGGAAGGCTTCGGTGCGGTCCGACGACCAGCGCACGGGCCGTCCCACCTTCTTCGCCGCGATCAGCGCGAGCGGCTGCTCGGGATACATGAACCCCTTCATGCCGAAGCCGCCGCCGACATCCTTGTTGACGACCCGCATCTTGTCCTTGGGAATGTTCAGAACCATGCCGATGCGGTCGCGCAGTCCGCCCGAGCCCTGGTTGCCGCTGTAGAGCGTGTAGAAATCCTTGTCCGCGTCGTAAAGGCCGATGGCATTGCGCGTTTCCATCGAGGTCGGCGCGACGCGGTTCTGCACCATCTCGAGCTTGACCCTGTGCGCCGCGGCGGCGAAGGCGGCGTCCACCGCCTTGGCATCGCCCGCTTCCCAGTCGAAGCATTCGTTGCCCGGTGCGGTCTCCCAGATCTGCGGTCCGCCCGGCGCCGCTTCGAGCGTGCCGCGCGCGTCCAGCGGCTGGTAGTCGATTTCGACGAGTTCCGCCGCATCGACCGCCTGTGCGTAGGTCTCGGCGATCACCATCGCCACGGCTTCGCCCGCGAAGGTCACCCTATCCTTCGCCAGCAGCGGCTTGGGCGACTGGCGGACGGGCGAGCCGTCGCGGTTCTGGAGCGGCGCCAGGCAGGGCATCGGCTTGGCGCCGAACGCCTCGACATCCTTCCACGTCAGGACGGCGATCACGCCGGGCGCGGCTTCCGCGGCCGCCGTGTCGATGGAGCCGATGCGCGCATGCGCATGGGGGCTGCGCGCGTAGGCGGCATGCGCCTCGCCCGGAAAATGCAGATCGTCCGTGTACTGGCCGTGACCGGTGACGAAGCGGATATCCTCCACGCGCCTCACGGGTTGCCCGATGCCGAATTTCATTCCCTGGAACCTCGCCTTGGCCGGACGGCCAGCGCAGCGCAGCGAAGCGCGCCCCGGCCGCCCGTGCCGTGTGGATTAGTGCCTGTAACCCGGATCCATCCGGTCCAGCTTGCGCAGCAGCGCCGGCCAGGCGAGCGCGCCCATCCAGCCGTCGAACGCCATCGCGCCCTGCTGCGCCGTCTTCTCCGCCACGCCCTGGTTGACCTTGTAGGACTTCATCCCGCCGGAAAGCGCGCGCACCTGCATCGTGCAGGCGCGTTCGAGATAGTACATGCGCATGAAGGCGTCGGGGCAGGACTTTCCGAGCGTGAGCGTGCCGTGATTGCGCAGGATCATCGCGTGCTTGTCCGGACCGAGATCGGCCACGAGCCGGTCGCGCTCGTCGAGATCGAGGGCGATGCCCTCGTAATCGTGATAGGCGATGTCGCCGCAGATCGTCATGGCGTGCTGGTCGAGCGGCATAAGGCCTTCTTCCTGGGCGGAGACGGCAACGCCATCGTCCGTATGCAGATGGATGACGCAATGGGCGTCGTCGCGGTTCATGTGCAGCGCGGAGTGGATGGTGAAGCCGGCCGGGTTCACGGGATAGGGCGAATCCTGAACCTTGTTCCCGTCGATGTCGATCTTCACCAGGCTCGATGCCGTGATCTCCTCGAACAGAAGCCCGTAGGGATTGATGAGGAAATGGTGCTCCGGTCCCGGGATGCGCGCGGAGATGTGGGTGAAGATCATGTCGTCCCAGCCATACATCGCGACGAGGCGATAGGTGGCGGCGAGATCGACGCGCAGCTTCCATTCCTCGGGCGACACCTTGCCCTCCAGCGACTCGATGCTGTGTGCGGGCGGGGGCGTGCGTTCCATCTTCTGCATCATGTTCATGGGCGTTTCTCCATGCGGAAATGGCTGTCCGTATAGAGTGGTCCCGTGCAGGGCGGCCTGTCAAACGGTGCGAATTCGCGCCACCGCCTTCAACCACCCGTCATAAAGCGCGTCGCGCGTTGTGGAATTCATTGCCGGCTCGAAGCGGCGGTCTAGCGCCCAGCGCGCGGCGATGTCGCCGGTGTCGCGGAACAGCCCGCTCGCGAGCCCCGCAAGATAGGCCGCACCGAGCGCTGTCGTTTCGGTGACGACAGGCCGGTCGACCGGAAGCCCCGTAAGATCGGCGAGGCGCTGGCAGAACCAGTCGTTCCTCACCATGCCGCCATCGACCTTGATCGCAGCGGGAGCGGCGAGTCCCGCGTCCTTCATGTCCCGCCCCATGGCCTCGAGCAGGTCGCGCGTCTGGTAGCAAACGGCATCGAGCGCCGCACGCGCGATTTCCGCAGCGCCCATGTCGCGCGTCAGCCCGAGGATCGCGCCGCGCGCGTCCGGATCCCAGTACGGCGCGCCCAATCCCGTGAACGCCGGCACGAAGTAAAGTCCATCCGCGGGTATGGCCGTCTTCGCCAGCGCCTCGATCTCCGCCGCACCGCGAACGATGCCCAGCGCATCGCGCAGCCATTGCACCACCGCGCCGGCGACGAAGATCGAGCCCTCGATGGCATAGGCCTTGTCCCGGCCGGTGCGATACGCACTCGTCGCGAGCAGCCTGTTGCGCGATGCGGGCACGGTGGCGCCGGTGTTGACCAGCGCGAAACATCCCGTGCCGTAGGTCGATTTCACGTCGCCGGGCCGGAAGCACGCCTGGCCGAACGCGGCAGCCTGCTGATCCCCAGCGACGCCCCGGATCGGGATGCCGCCGAGCTCCTCCGCGATGCCGAAATCGCCCGCGCAATCGCGCACTTCGGCGAGCATGGCGGGCGGCACGCCGAACAGCGCGCACATCTGCGCATCCCAGGCGAGGGTCTTCAGGTCGAGCAGCATCGTGCGCGAGGCGTTGGTGACATCCGTGGCGTGGACGCGCCCCCTCGTCAGGCGGAAGATCAGCCAGCTGTCGATGGTGCCGAAGCAGAGCTCGCCCCGCTCCGCCCGCGCGCGCGCGCCGGGAACGCGATCCAGGATCCATTCGAGCTTGGTCGCGGAGAAATAGGGATCGAGCAGCAGGCCGGTCTTCGCGGCGATCCGTTCCTCCAGGCCGCGCGTCTTCAGTTCGCGGCAGCGCTCCGCCGTGCGGCGGTCCTGCCAGACGATGGCGTTGTGGATCGGCTTTCCGGTCGCGCGCTCCCACACCACCGCCGTTTCGCGCTGATTGGTGATGCCGAGTGCGGCGATGTTGCCCGCGTCCTGCACCACCGCCCGGCTGCAGGAAAGGGCCGCCTGCCAGATTTCCTCCGCGTCGTGCTCGACCCAGCCGTTGGCCGGATAGATCTGCCGCAGCTCGATGGAATGCGACGCTGCCGGCCGCGCATCCGCGTCGAACAGAATGGCGCGCGTCGAGGTCGTTCCCTGATCGATGGCCAGCAGCTTTTCCGGTCGGCTCATTTCGGGATGCCGCTTGGTGAACGCGAAATACAGCTTAACACGCTGTTAACGCCGTTTTGCCTAAAGTTCCACCGCTCTCCATCGGGGCGCGGAAGCATAACATGGTTACGGGGCAAGGCGTGGGATTGACGGTCCGGGACATGAGCGACATGGGCAGGCTCGCGCAGCTGGCGGCCAACCCCCAGGGCACCACGCGCGAGGAGATATTCCTGGCCGTCGCGTCACTCTACCGCGTGCAGGGGAATCACCTCAATCCGCGCGAGCGCGAGCTGATGCGCGACATCCTGCGCATGCTCGCCGGGGATGTGGAAATGGCCATCCGCATCGCCCTCGCCGAGAGGCTGGCGGACGACGCGGCCGCGCCGCACGATCTCATCGTCCTTCTCGCCGACGACCGCATAGAGGTCGCCCGGCCGCTGATCCTGCGCAGCCCGCTCCTTACGGAGGAAGACGTCCTGCGCATGATCGCAGAGGCCGGCGAGGATCATCACGAGGCCATCGCCGGACGTCCCGACATCGGCGAGCCGGTCACCGAAGCCTTGTCGCGGAGCCCGTCGGTTTCCGTGCTGACCGCGCTGGTGCGGAACGTCACCGCCAGGATATCGCCCCACGTCTTCGACGCGCTGGCGGAGAAGTCCCGCCGCATCGCGGAGCTGCAGGCGCCGCTCGCGCAGCGCCCCGACCTGCCGCAGCCGACCGCGATGAAGATGTGCGCCTTTGTCTCCGATGCGCTCAAGTCCCACATTCTGCGGCACTATGCGGTCGAGGCCGCAGCACTGGGCGAGGCGCTCGCCAAGGCCGAGCAGAGCGTCGCCGTGCCGCCCGATCCCGCCAGGGCGGAGCCGGCCGGAAGCGCGCAACGTCTCATCGACAAGCTCGCGCTGTCGGGCCAGCTCAAGGCGGGCTTCCTCCTGCGCGTGCTGAACCAGGGGCAGATCGACCTCTTCGATCTCGCCTTCGCCAGGCTGCTCGACCTTCCGCTCGCCGAGCAGCGCCGCAAGTTCTACGAGGCCGGACCCCGGGCGGTGGCGCTTGCCTGCCGCGCGGTGGGCATCGACCGCTGCGTGTTCGCGACCGTCCACGACCTGTCGCGCCGGGCGCGAAACATGCGGCAGTCCCTTGCCGCCGCCGAACTGGCCGAGGTCCAGGCGGTGTTCGAGACATTCACGAAAGCGGCCGCCCGGAACGAATTCCGGGCGATCTAGGGCTTCGTGAATTCGCGCCGCCCCTGCTAAGCTCGGGCCATGATCGACCCCTTCGGCCGCCGCATCACCTATCTGCGCGTCTCGGTGACGGACCGCTGCGATTTCCGCTGCGTGTACTGCATGGCCGAGCACATGACGTTCCTGCCCAGGGCGGAACTGCTGACGCTCGAGGAGCTCGAGCGGCTCTGCGGCGCGTTCATCGCCAGGGGCGTCGAACGGCTGCGCCTGACGGGCGGCGAGCCCCTCGTGCGCAAGGATGTGATGCGACTGATCGGGCGGCTGGGGACGCGGCTCGGCGCCGGGCTCAAGGAACTCACCCTCACCACCAACGGCTCGCAGCTCGCCCGGTTCGCCCGCGACCTTCACGCGGCCGGCGTCAGGCGCATCAACGTGTCGCTGGACACGCTGGACGCGGACCGTTTCCGGGCCATCACGCGCTGGGGCGAACTCGCAAAGGTGCTTGCCGGCATCGATGCGGCGCAGGAGGCCGGGCTGGCGGTAAAGATCAACACCGTTGCGCTCAGGGACATCAACCGCACGGAGATTCCGCGGCTGCTCGAATGGGCTCACGGGCGGGGGATGGACTTCACGCTGATCGAAACCATGCCGCTCGGCGAAATCGATGCCGATCGCGCCGATCAATACCTTCCGCTCTCGCTCGTGCGCGCGGATCTGGAGCGCTGCTACACGCTGAGGGACAGCGACTATCGCACCGGCGGCCCCGCGCGCTATGTCGAGGTGGAGGAAACCGGCGGACGGCTCGGCTTCATCACCCCGCTCACGCACAATTTCTGCGAAAGCTGCAACCGCGTGCGCGTCACCTGCACGGGGACGCTGTTCATGTGCCTCGGTCAGGACGACGCGGCCGACCTGCGGGCGCCGCTGCGCGCGTCCGCGGACGACGGGCCCCTGGGAGCCGCCATCGACGCGGCCATCGCGCGCAAGCCCAGGGGACACGATTTCGTCATCGACCGCCGGAACCGCCGGCCGGCTCTCGCCCGCCACATGTCGCTCACGGGCGGGTGATGCCCAAATCCATCCACTTCGTCGCGGCGGACGCGCAGGATGCCCAGACCGCGCTCGCCCTGATGCGCCAGCGCTACGCCGACGCGGGCGCGGAGCGCAGCGACGTGATCGTGGCGCTCGGCGGCGACGGCTTCATGCTGCAGACGCTGCACCAGTTCCTCGGCACGCGGAAGCCCATCTACGGCATGAACCTGGGCTCGGTCGGCTTCCTGATGAACGAGTTTCACGAGGACCGCCTGCAGGAGCGGCTCGAAGCGGCCGAATCGGCGCAGATCCATCCGCTGCGCATGCGCGCCACGAGCGCCGCCGGCGCGAGGGAGGCGCTCGCCTTCAACGAGGTGTCGCTGCTGCGCCAGACGCGGCAGGCCGCGAAGATCCGGATTCTGGTCGACGACAAGGTGCGCATCACCGAACTCATCTGCGACGGCGTGCTGGTGTCCACCCCGGCCGGAAGCACCGCCTACAATCTCTCCGCGCACGGTCCGATCCTGCCCATCGACGCCGATCTGCTCGCGCTGACGCCGATCAGCGCGTTCCGGCCGCGGCGCTGGCGCGGCGCCCTTCTCCCGCACCGCGCGCGGGTGCGCTTCGAGATTCTGGAGTCGGCGAAGCGTCCCGTCAGCGCCGTCGCGGACGATCTCGAATTCCGCGAGGTGACGCGCGTGGACGTGGCCGAGGACCGCAACATCGCCACCACCATGCTGTTCGATGCCGGGCACAGCCTGGATGAAAGAATCCTTGCCGAGCAGTTCATCGATTAGCATTGCGTCAAGGCGGCCGGAAATCCGCTTCACCGCACATTAACGGCCGTTAAGTACCCTGCATCCGAAGGCGCGAAGGGGATGCGCGCGGCGTTGGGCGGATGAACGGCTATCGATTCGACAGGCTGAAGTTACTCGTCGTCGACGACAATGTGCATATGCGCAAGCTCGTCGTCACGATCCTGCAGGCCTTCGGCGCGGTCCAGGTCGCCGAAGCCGACAGCGGCGAGCGCGCATGGACGCTGCTGCGCGAGCACAATCCCGACGTCCTGGTGCTGGACTGGATGATGGAGGGCATGTCGGGGCTGGATCTCGTCCGCAAGATCCGCACGTCGGATCAGACGCCCAATCCCTTCGTTCCCGTCATCATGCTCACCGGGCACACGCATATCGATCACGTGCGCCAGGCCCGCGACGCCGGGGTCAACGAATTCCTCGCCAAGCCGGTTTCGGTCAAGGCGATCCTGTCGCGGCTGGTCTCCGTGATCGAGCATCCGCGCCCGTTCGTCCGTACCAAATCCTATTTCGGCCCCTGCCGGCGGCGGCGGGGCAATCTCGAGTATCGCGGGCCGGAGCGCCGCGCCGCGGCCGAAGCAACGGCGCTGGAATAGGAAGCTCATGGCCAGGGAACAGCCGATCGAACTCTTCATGCCGCCCAACATGCTGAAGGCGAAGGTGGGCGGCACGATCAGCGGCGGGCTCGACACCGCGGCGATCGCGCGCGCGGAGGCCGCGGTGGAAGTCCTGAAATCCGATTTCGCGGGCTGGGTGGCCAGCGACGTCGACCGCCTCGCCGCGGCGCGCGACCGCTTCGCCGCGAGGAAGGACCGGGCGAACGGCGATGCGCTGCTGCGCGCCAGCCACGACATCAAGGGCCAGGCCGCGACCTTCGGATATCCCCTCGTGGCCAGGGTCGCCGCGTCGCTCTGCAAGCTGATCGAAGCGATGAAGATGCCCGCGTCGATCCCCTTGCCGCTGGTCGATGCGCATGTGGCCGCCATCCGCATCATCTTTCGCGAGAAGATCCGCGACGCGTCGGACCGCATGGCGCTCGAACTCGCCGACGAGCTGGAAGCGCGCGTGACCGAGATGGCCTTTCAATCGGCCTAGGACGCGATCGCCGGGGCGCGCTACAGCGCCTCCTTCAGCCTGACCGAATTCTGGGCATAGCCGGCATCGTCGCGGATGCGCAGGATCTGGCCTTCGGGCCCGTTCTCGATCCAGGGCGTCACGGTCACGGGCGCGCTGGCCTTCGCGGCGGCGAGCGCCTCCGCCACGGTGCGGGCCGCGGAGAGCTTCATCAGGTTGAGCCGCGTCGGGAACACCACGTTCCAGCTCTTGCGGTCGGCGACCGCGCGCTCCGGCGCGATCCAGACCGAGTCCACGGATTCGCGGCCGTCATGGCGTCCCGCGTGCCCGACGGGCGACGGCGCGATGAAGAAGCGCGTGTCGAAGCGCTTGGGCATGTGCTCGGGTGTGATCCAGTGCGCGAACGGCACGAGCTGGTCGAGCGCCAGCCGCAGCCGTTCCCGGCGCAGCATGTCCGCCAGCGACGTCTCGCGCCGCTCCAGCGCGGGGCGATAGGGCTCGAGCCCCGAAAGGCGCGATTCGTCCACGAAGCTGCCGCTCGCGGAGTCGCGCGCGAGCAGGATGCCGGACTCCTCGAAGGCCTCGCGGATCGCTGCCGCGCCGAGCGCCGTCATTTCGTCCGGCCAGCCGGAGGCGCCGTCGATATATTCCGCGAGCGCGGGATCGCCGTCGCCCTTTTCCACCTTGCCGCCTGGAAACACGAGCGCGCCGGAAATGAAATCGATCTGGTGGTGGCGTTTCACCATGAAGACTTCCAGCCCCGCGGGCGCATCGCGCACGAGAAGAATCGTGGCGGCGGGAACCGGCGCGGCGGGCGTTCCGGATTCGCTTTCCTTCATGAGCCTTCGGCCTCCGCGGCAGACCTTAGCGCGCGCCATCGCGCGCGGCCAACGTTACGCGTGGGAAGGCGCGGCGGGAGAAACCGATTCGATCAGGGCCATCACGCCGGGTGTCAGCAGGAACGGCCTGACCGGTGCGGGCGTCGCGCCGCTTGCCGAATCCAGCGTCGAGAAACTCGCGCGGCGCGGCGCCGCGTTCACGATGCCGGCGAGAAGCCCGGTCGAGTCCGCGATCGCCGGCCACGCGGGCGCGGCATCCGTGCGCGGCGCGGAAACGGACGTCTTCGCGGAGGTTGCGGCGGCGCCATCCGCCTTCGCCTGCCCGGTCGCCCAGCGATAGACTTCGCGAACCGATTTGGCGGTGCCGTCCGCATGGTAGAAGACGCTGCGGTTGGCGCCGGCCGCCTGGGGAAAGGCTTTCGCGGCGTCGGCGTCCGGATCGGCGGCATTCATCTCGATCAGCCTGCAGGCCGCCGCGGGGCCGAGGAAATGCGCGGCATAGAGCTCGCCGCTGCACACGCTGCGGCCGAGCCGTCCCTCGAGCATCGATTTCGACCGGTTGGCGTATTCGCCTTCCATCAGTGCCGCGAGCTTCGGGTCCTTGCGCAGGGCAAGAATTGCCTGGCGGCGGGCCGGATCGGCCACCGTGTAGCGGCCGTCGCAGCCGCGGGCGATCGCAGCCGCTTCGCCCGCCAGGCCGTATTTTGCCCCATGCTCCTTGACCAGGCCGAGCCAGGTCTGGCCGACAAACTGGAACAGCCCGCAGGCGGAAGAAGTACTTGATTGGGCTTCGCTTTTCAGGCTGCTCTCGCGCATCGCGGTGCCGAGCAGGAAATGGAAATCCGAGCCCGTGGCCTGGCTCGCCTGCCGGAGCGCGGCAATGACCTGGCTGCGATCGGACGTGGATTGTGCGGCTTCTGCCTGCATGGTTCCGGTTCTCCCGTCCACGAGGCGAGCAACAGCCGTGCCAGCCGCTGTTAGGGCTCGATCAGGATTTGCCGGATGCGCCTTTCGAGCGCGTGCTGCGCATAGGTCACGGCTTCGCCGCTGCCCCAGACCGGACCGGGCCAGGACGCGTCCGCCGCATTGCGTCCGACGACGTGGATGTGAAGCTGCCGCACGATATTGCCGAGCGCCCCGACATTGATCTTCGCAACGCCGTCGAGGCACCTCAGCCGTTCGCCGGCGCGCGCGATCTCCTCGATCAGGAGGGTGCGGTCGCGGGCGTCGAGATCGAAGAGTTCGACGGCGCCCGGCCGGCGCGGCACGAGAACCAGCCACGGATAGCGCGCGTCGTTCATCAGCAGAACGCGCGACAGCGTCCAATCCGCGACCGGAACGGTATCCGCCGCGAGGCGCGGATGGAGCGCGAATTCCGTCATCCGGCCGTCTCCGCGAACCGGCGCGGATCGAAGGCGGCCGGTGCGGCGGCGCGGCCGAGGACGAGGTCGCGCAGAATCTCCGCGACCGCCGGAGCGAACAGGATTCCGTTGCGGTGCTGGCCGGTCGCCGCGAACAGGTTCGCGACCGTGGTCGGTCCCAGAATCGGCAAGCCGTCCGGAGAGCCGGGCCGCAGCCCGGCCCAATGCTCGTCGATCTTCCATTCCGCGAGCCCGGGCATGACCCGCAACGCGCGCGCGCTCAGCCAATCCTCCGCCGCCGCGGTGATGCGCGTATCGAACCCGGCCTCTTCGAGCGTCGCGCCGGCAAGAAGCCTGCCGCCGCGCGGCACGAGATAGACCTCGTCGCCCCAGACGACATGCGCGGGCAGCGGAACATCCTTCGGCGGCAGGAGCGCGATCATCTCGCCCTTCACCGGCCTGACCGGCGGCACGGCCTCGCGCGGGATCCCCTCGATCCCTCCGCTCCAGGCTCCGGCGGCGAGGACGAAAACGTCCGCCTCGTAAAGACCGAACGGCGTGCGCACGGCCGCGGCTCGCCCAGCCTCCATCTCGATGCGCACGGCCGCCTCGTTCGCGATCAGCGTTCCGCCCGCGGCCTGGAACGCGCGGGCCAGCGCGGGGCCGAGCGCGCGATTGTCGACCTGCGCCTCTCGCGGCGCGAAGAGCGCGCCGGCGACGGCCTCCGTCAGCAGGGGGACCATCCGGCGCGCCGCGTCCGCGTCCAGCAGCCTCAACTCCGGATCCGCATCGGCGCGACGGCGGAAGCGTTCGAATTCCTCCCGATCGAATGCCGCCATCAGCGACCCGCTGCACCGGTAGCCCACGTCCATCCCCGACGCGGCCTCGATTTCCGAGGCGAAGTCCGGCCACTGCTCCCGCGCGCGATAGGCCAGCGCGCTCTCCGGCGTCCGGGCCGTTCCCATCTCCGCCGTCGCGGCAATCATGCCCGCCGCGGCCCAGGTCGCTCCCCGTCCCGGCCGGGCGCGCTCCAGGACGGCGGTCTCCACGCCGGCCTGCCGCAGCCGCCATCCGCCCGCGAGGCCCGCGACGCCGGCGCCGACGATGACGACCTTCATCGGCCGCCCCTCAGAAGGGCCGCGGCCAGGCGCGATCCGGCGCCGGCAAAGCAGAGCAGCGCGAGCAGATAGGCCAAGAGCGCGAACCATTCCCTCCGGATGCAGGCGAGCACGAACGCGGCCGCGCAGATCAGCCGGTCCCGTTCGGCGATGCCGCGCGCCGGATCCGCGAACAGGGATGCGCTCGCCGCGGCGATCATCGCGAACAGGAGCAGCGCCGCCGCTACGCCGGAACCGGGATCGTACAGCGCGAAGGCGAACGGAATCGAAGCAAGCGCGAAGAGATCGAGCGACGCGGCGCGCGCGATGTCGCGCCCGCCCGTGCCCTCCGAGCCGGCGAAGACGAAGAGCCGCGACACGGCGATGAACACCGCGCCGGGGCCGGTACGTCCCGTCGCAATGGCGGGCAAGGCCGCGAGCCCCGCCGGGATCGCGGAAAACAGCAGAACGCGCGGCGCAACGCCGATCCGGGCCGCGAGCATGGCGGCGCGCGCGCGCAAGGCTTCCACCCATGCGGCAGGATTCTGCATGAAGGTCCGCTTAGGCGCAGGCGCGTTCTGCGTCAATCGTCCGGCCCGCCGCTCATGCCGGACGGCTGAAGAGCGGAAAGAGATAGTTCTCCCCGGTGCGGCCGACGAAGCCGAGCGAGGTATAGAGCGCGATCGCCGCCGCATTGTCCCGCCTGACGTGGAGATGAACGGGCACGCTCCCCAGTCGGGAAAGATATTCCGCGACCGCGGCCCTGCCGAACCCGGCGCCGCGACGCCCGGGAACGACCGCAACGCGCGAGATATAGTGTCCGCCGTCTCCGCCGGGCTCGACTCCGGCGGAATGGCGGCGCACGCGCGCGACGATGCCGGCTCTTCCGCCCGGGGGAACATGGCGCATGTGGTCGGCGATCGAGGCCATCTGCGCCGCGGCCAGCAGGGGCATCGCCGTTCCGCAAACCAGGGCGACATCCTCCGCGCCCGCGCGCAGCACCAGCGCCTCGGCCAGCGGAAATTGCGGCGCGGCGATCTGTCCGGCGACATGGGAAAGAAAGTGCGGATCGGCCGCGGAAAACGCCGCATAGAAATCGGCAGCCGCGGCGACGGCGAGGGCAGCCAGGGCCAGCGCGCGTTCCCCGTCCGCCTCGAGCGCGGGCCGCCCGAGCGGTTCGAACCAGAGCGCTGGCGGATCACCCAAGTCCGGTCTTCCCCGCGATCAGGGCGATCAGCTCGCCGACATTGGAGAATCCCGTCACTTCCTCGGGCTCGAAGCGGATTTCGAACCCCTCCTCGATGCTCACGATCAGGGAGACATGGGCCATGCTGTCCCAGCCCGTCACGTCCTCGGCCACGGTCTGCGGGCCGATCGCGTCCGCATCCGCCTCGGGAAAGGCGTCGCGAAACAGCGGCGTCAGCCGTCGTGCGATTTCATCCGCTTCGAGCTTGGCCATTTTTCTCCCTTGCGTGGTCGTCCAGAAGCGCGGCGGCGCGGTTCCTGTCGAGCTTGTCGTTTTCGTTGCGCGGAATCCGTCTCACGAACAGGATGCGCTCGGGAACGGCATGCGGCTCCAGCTTCGCGCCCAGCGCGGACCTGAGCGCGGCGCCGTGTCTGCCGCCCTCGCCGGACTCGCCTTCGACGACGGCCGCGAGCGCTTCCCCCCTCTTGAAGACGCAGGCGACGGGATGACCGCAGGCGCCGATCGCGGCCGCAACCTCGTCGAGCTCCACGCGGTGACCGCGGACCTTGACCTGGAAATCGATGCGTTCCTTGAAGTACAGCTCGCCGTCGATCCGGCGCGCCCAGTCGCCGGTGAAATATCCGCGGCGATTTTCCGCTTCCGGCACCGGACGGAAGGCTGCAGCCGTCCGCTCCGGATCGTTCCAGTAGCCTTCCGCCAGCTGAGGGCCGACAATCACGATCTCGCCCTCGTCCGGCGACGGGCCGTTCGCCAGGACGATGCGCATGCCGTCGACCGGTTCCCCCAGCGCCACGGACGCGCGGCAATGGCCGGAATAGCTGCCGGCACGCAGCCGCAGAGCGGTCACGGAAACCGTCGCCTCGGTCGGACCGTAGGTGTTCTGAATCTCCGCGCCGGGCACGGCCGCGAACAGGGAATCGAGATGCTCGCGCAGCAGCGGCTCGCCGCAGAAATTGAACAGGCGCACGCTCGACAGGTTCGATGCCGTGACCTGCCGCGCCTGCATCATCAGTCCGATCGCACTCGGTGTGGAATTCCAGATCGTGATGCGATTGCGCTGTATGAAGCGCGCCGGCATCAGACGGTCGCCCTCGATGTCCAGCGGATAGAGCGTCGCTCCATGGCAGAGCGCGCCGAAGATGTCCGTCATCGAGATGTCGAAGGCGATGCTCGGCTGCTGCGAGAGCCGGTCGCCGGACGAGATGTCGAAGCTCTTCAGCCAGTCGACGTAGTGCCCGAGAGCGCTTCGCGAGACCATGACCCCTTTGGGATCGCCCGTGGAACCCGAGGTGAAGAACACATAGGCCAAGGCGTGACGCCGCCCCGATCCGGGCAACTGCCTGTCCGTGTCCAGCTGGCGCGGGGAAAATCCGTCCGCGCCTTCCGCCGCTTCGGCGAGGGCGCCCAGCAGCGCGGGTTCCGCGACAATGAAATCGGGCCGTAGCTGGCGCGCGATCCGCCTCATCTTCTCCGGCGGCGATGCCATGTTGAGCGGCGTGTGGAACCCGCCCGCAAGGCCCGCCGCCAGGATGCGCGCGTAGGCATCCACCGACGGCGGCAGGGCGACGAGAACCCTGGGTTCCGGACGTTCGGCGAAACGGGCCGCGAATGCGCGCACGCGGCGTTCCAGATCGCGATAGGTCGCCAGCCCCGACGAGGCTACGACAGCGGGGTGATCCGGCGACCGGCACGCACAGGCCAGAAAGAGATCGACGACATCGGCCGTCATGCATCCTCATCCGCGCCCTCGCGCGCCGCTCGGATCGCCGGAACCGGGGCCGGCGGGCCCTCGCTTATATCAAGGCCCCCGGCATCGCAAACCCGCCGGGGGCCGTCCGTCATGACTTTGTCACATGACTCTTCCACCTGATCGGGCGTATCGGGAGCGCACGGCTTGACCGCCGCCGCGCGCGCCAATAGAGAATTGCAACCCTTGCGAGGGTCGGCGCTTTTGCTGGCTACGCGCGAATCCGGACAGGCCTGGCGCTCCCGACCGAAGATGAAATCTTCCCTGAACACGCTCCTGCTCGGCGGATGCATGGTGCATTGGCCGATCACCCGCACCGACTGCGCGAGGGGCAGACTCGACTGCGACGCCTTCGGCGGGACGCAGGAGGTTCACACCTTCGGGGAGATTTTCCAGATCGTCGACCTGCTGCAGGGCCGCGGCGAGGTTCCGCAGGACCTGCGCAAGCTCGCGCACATGCGGCCGCAGCTGCGACCGGTCCCTGCGGCGGAGAGGTTCGAGAATCTCGATCTCGTGCTCCTGGGACCATCGTCGCCCATCGAATTGCGGTTCCGCGGCGTGTGGCTCAACAGGACGGCGATCCAGCGCCATGTTCTGGCGCCCCTCGCAAGCCAGTCGGAGGAAATGGAGAGGCTCGCCGGACGCTGGGTCCGCCAGGGGCTCGTCGGATTGAACAAGAGAGTGCGGGACGAGGCGGGCGCGAAGCTTCTCGAGAATATCCGCGGCGGCTCCGCCGAGGCCGAGCTCGCGCGGGCGCTCATCCGCGAGATCGAGGTATCCAGAAGCGACATCGCCGGCGGCTTCCGCCGGGCACGCGAGAGATTCGATTGCCCGATCGGCGTGATCCTCTACATCTTCCGCTACATGCCCGACGGCCGCGCGATCAGCTGGCCGGCGGGATTTCGCGAGGACGTTCTCGATTCCGCGCGCGCCCTCGATCTGCCGGTATTCGACCCCACGCCGCACGTGCTCCGTCACGGCGTGGACGCGGCGATGATGCCGGGCCACAGTCACTACAAGCCGGCGTTCCTGCCGGTCATGGGCGCGGCAATCGTGGACTTCGCGGAATCGCTTTGCGCGCGTTCGCGCCTCGAACCCGTCGCCTGAGGAATATCCGGCTCGTCCGCGTCAGCCCGCATCGGCGGTCAGGGCGGGCCGTCTGGCCGCCATGCGCGCGTCGAGCGCGCCGAACCAGCTGTCGTAGCGGTCGAGGACGTACTGATAGGTGTCGCAGTCGAGGGCATTCAGCCGGTTGAACGCCTCGGCCAGGGAACCGATGTCCTCGTCCGGATCCGCCGCGCCCTTGTTGACGTGAAGATCCTTCGCGAACTCGCCGCCGCCGAGATAGGCAATGAGCGCCCGGAGCGTCTCGTTGATCTTTTGATGCGGCGAGACGATGGCGTAGGCATCCTCGAGATTGGCGACCACCTGATCGTGCGTGGGCTGGACAAGACCCGTCAGCGTTCGCGCCATCACATTCCTGCGCCTGCCGGTCTGCAGCGCCTGCTCGACCACTTCCGCAAAGGATTTTCCCGCCATCGCAGCATAGCCGGGATGCGTGGGCCTGATCCGGACGAAGTTGAAATAGGAGCGGAACCGCTCGAGCGGCGGACGCACGCTGGCCAGATAGATCTTGTTCCGCCCGAAATAGCGGTCCTGGGTGCCGAAGTGAAAATGCCCCGTCAGCAGATAGATGCGGTCCTTGGCGTCGTCCGGCAGATGTTCCGGCCTCAGGGCCTGGGGCGAGCGGATGTCGTGAACGCGTGCTTCTCCGAAGGCCCGCTTGAAACTGCGAACCAGGGTCGAACCCGCCGTCTTTTCGATATGGGTATGAATGAGGATGTTCTTGTCGAAGAACTCGGTCACGTTTCCGTCCCGTGTGGGCCGCTACTCATAGCCCCGCCGCAGGTTCCGTTCAACGGCGCGACGGCGCGGCGCGATGGCGGACCGTTCATCTTCGCGCCTGGGCGGCGCTTGGTTGTCAAAAGCCTTCTTTCGTCTAATCTGGCGCGGGAACGCGAGCGGGATGTGTGGATATGCTGCGGCGGTGTGGCGTTTTTCTCTGCGGCGCGGCAGCGCTTTTCTGGCCGGCCTGGGCGTCGGCCGGCAACGGCCCATGGTCTGCGACACTCTATGCGGGCCCCTCGTCCACCGCTTTCGTGACTCAGATTCTGGGCGGCGAATTCACCGTGAACGGCGGCATGGCCGGCCTGGCGGTGGACCGCGGCCTGTTCCGCCTCGGCTCCGGCATCTCGCTGGCCGGCGAGATCCAGCTCACGCATTTTTTCGGAAAGTACACCTACAGCACCGGCGCCGTCGGCCTGGGATTGCGCTTCGACGAATTTCCGTGGAGCGACACGGTGCCGATGAGCTTTGCGATCTATACCGGTCCCTCCTATGCCCCCGACGCTCCCCTCATTCTCGATCCCAAACCCCACCCAGATCCGAAATTCCTGAACTACGTGAGCGTCGAATTCGCTTTCACGATGAACCGCAACTGGGATTTCGCGGTCAGGGCCTACCACCGCTCCGGCGCGTGGGGCACCTATTCCAATACCGCGGATGTCGGCAGCATGATCGGCATCGGCCTGAGGCGGAAGTTCTAGCCCGGCCTCCTCCGCGCGTGACCTGACGATGCGCCGTGCCTATAGTCCCGCGCCGATCGTGGAGGACCTGCGCATGGAAAAGGCAACATTCGGAGCGGGATGCTTTTGGGGAGTCGAGCACTTCTTCGCCGAAGTGCCGGGCGTGATCGATGCGGTGTCGGGCTATGAAGGCGGCCATGCCGACAATCCGAGCTACCGCCAGGTCTGCACCGGCACCACGAACCACGCCGAGGTGGTCGAGGTCACATTCGATCCGGCGAAGGTGTCCTACGCCAAGCTCGTCGATCTGTTCTTCAAGATGCACGATCCGACGCAGCTGAACCGGCAAGGCCCGGATGTCGGCACGCAGTACCGATCGGTGATCTTCACCCATTCCCCCGAGCAGGAGCGCGTCGCGCGCGAGGAGCTCGAGAAGGCGAAAGCGTCCGGCCGCTACAAGAGGCCCGTCGTGACCTCGATCGAACCCGCAATGACATTCTGGAAGGCCGAGGACTATCACCAGGACTATTTCGAGAAGAACCACGGCCACTCCTGCCACGTGACCTATGCGGAGCTGGCGGACAAATGAATGGATCTCGAAGGATCGCAGGAGCACTGATCGTCATGGCCATGGGTTTCACCGCGCACCACGCTTACGGCCAGCTCGGCCGCGGCGACCGGTATTCCGGCGCGCCCTGGGCGACGCGCTCGCCCGTCCTGGCCCAGCACGGCATGGTGGCGAGCGAACAGCCGCTGGCGTCGGAAGCGGCGGTCGAAATCCTGAAGAAGGGCGGCAGCGCCGTCGACGCGGCGATTGCGGCCAATGCCATGATCGGGCTGATGCAGCCGGTGCTGAACGGGATCGGCGGCGATCTCTTCGCCATCGTCTGGGATCCGGGGACGCACAAGCTCTATGGCTACAACGGCTCCGGCCGCTCCGCGATGGGCCGCGACCTCGCGAAGATGAAGGCCGAGGTCGAGGCCGCCTACAGGAAGGCGGGCCTGCCTGCAAAGGACCACATCCCGCCCGTCGGCTCGCTGCCCGTCACCGTGCCGGGGACGGTCGATGCCTGGTTCGCGCTGCACGGCAAGTTCGGCAAGCTGCCGATGCCGGATGTCCTCGCGCCTGCCATCCAATTCGCGACAAAGGGCTTTCCGGTGACACAGCTCATCAGCGTGTACTGGAAGGGCAATATGGCCGCGTTCGAGAAGAACAAGGGGCTGATCGAGGAACTCGACAATGCGCGGCACACCTACCTCATTGCCGACGGGCATGGCGGACACACGCCGGCGGAGGGAGAGATCTTCCGGAATCCGGACCTCGCGCATACGCTGTCGCTGATTGCGAAGGGCGGGCGCGACGAATTCTACAAGGGCAAGATTGCCCACACCATCGACGCCTATTTCCGGCGCATCGGCGGCGATCTGCGCTACGAGGATTTCGCGCGCCATCACGGCGAATGGGTCGAGCCGCTGTCGGTGAACTATCGCGGCTATGACGTCTACGAGCTCCCGCCCAACGGACAGGGCGCGGCGGTGCTGCAGATGCTGCAGATACTCAAGGGCTACGACCTGAAGACGATGGGCGCGGGCTCCGCCGGCACGTTGACCGCGATGCTGGAGGCGAAGAGGCTGGCCTACGAAGACCTCGCCAAATGGTACGCCGATCCGGCCTTCGCGCATGTGCCGATGAAGGGACTGCTGTCGGACGGATATGCCGACGAGCGGCGCAAGCTGATCCATCTCGACCACGCCAACCCGAACATCGGGCCGGGCGATCCGCGCCTTCACGACGGCGACACGATCTACCTGACCGCCGCGGACAAGGACGGGATGATGGTTTCGCTGATCCAGTCGAATTATCGCGGCATGGGGTCGGGGCTGGTCGCCGACGGCCTCGGCTTCATGTTCCAGGACCGCGGAGAGCTCTATTCGCTCCGCGAGGGCGATGCGAATGTCTATGCGCCCGGAAAGCGGCCTTTCCACACCATCATCCCGGCCTTCGTGATGAAGGACGGCAAGCCGTTCATGTCCTTCGGCCTCATGGGCGGCGACATGCAGCCGCAGGGCCATGTGCAGGTGCTCACCGACATCATCGATTTCGGCATGAATGTGCAGGAGGCGGGCGATGCGGCGCGCTGGCGGCACTATGGCAACGCCGAGCCGACGGGCGAGCCGTCAACCGGCATCGGAACGGTCGAGATGGAGAGCGGCTTTGCGCCCGAGGTAAAGGCCGATCTGGAGAAGCGCGGCTATCGTGTCGTTCCCGGCACGGGCAATTTCGGCGGTTATCAGGCGATCATGCGCGCGCCGAACGGCGTCTATTGGGGCGCGAGCGAAATGCGCAAGGACGGGGAAGTCGTGGGGTATTAGGTCCGCTGGGGTCACGACGTTCCAAACACCCGCGCGAAGATCGCATCGACCTGCTTGAAGTGATAGCCGAGGTCGAACAGCGCATCGAGCTCCTTCGCCGATAGAGCCTTCGACACATCCGGATCGGCCTTGAGCAGGTCGAGCAGCGCGCCCTCGCCGTTCCAGGCGCGCATCGCGTTGCGCTGGACCATGCGATAGGACTCCTCGCGGCCGACGCCTTTCTGCGTCAGCGCGAGCAGCACGCGCTGGCTGTGCACGAGGCCCTGCGTGCGGTCGAGATTTTCCTGCATGCGCTTCGGATAGACGACAAGCTTTTCGATCACGCCCGCCATGCGATGGATCGCGAAATCGAGCGTGATCGTTGCATCCGGGCCGATATAGCGCTCGACCGAGGAATGGGAGATGTCGCGCTCGTGCCACAGCGCCACATTCTCCAGCGCCGGCATCACATAGCCGCGCACCATGCGCGCCAGGCCCGTGACGTTTTCCGTCAGCACGGGATTGCGCTTGTGCGGCATGGCCGAAGAGCCCTTCTGGCCTTCCGAGAAATATTCCTCGGCCTCGAGCACTTCGGTGCGCTGGAGATGGCGGATTTCCGTCGCCAGCCGTTCGAGCGAGCTTGCCACCACGCCCAGTGTCGCGAAGAACTGCGCATGGCGGTCGCGCGGGATCACCTGGGTCGAGACCGGCTCGGTCTTGAGGCCGAGTTTCGTTGCGACATGGGCCTCGACGCGCGGATCGATGTTGGCGAAGGAGCCGACCGCGCCCGAAAACGCGCAGACCGAAATCTCCTCGCGCGCCTGGATCAGCCGCGCCTTCGCGCGCTGGAATTCCGCATGGAAGCCGGCGAGCTTGATGCCGAAGGTCGTCGGCTCTGCGTGAATGCCGTGGCTCCGCCCGATGGTCGGCGTGTCCTTGAACTCATAGGCGCGCTTCTTCAGCGCCGCGAGCAGCTGATCCACATCGGCGATCAGGATGTCGGCGGCACGCTTCAACTGCACCGAAAGACAGGTGTCGAGCACATCCGACGACGTCATGCCCTGGTGCACGAAGCGCGCCTCGGGGCCAACGATCTCCGCAAGATGGGTGAGGAAGGCGATGACGTCGTGCTTCACCTCGCGCTCGATCTGGTCGATGCGCGCCACATCGAAACTCGCCTTGCCGCCCTTTTCCCAGATGACGCGCGCGGCCTCCTTCGGGATGACACCGAGCTCCGCCAGCGCGTCGGCGGCATGGGCCTCGATCTCGAACCAGATGCGGAATTTCGTTTCCGGCGACCAGATCGCCGTCATCTCGGGGCGCGCGTAACGCGGAATCATCGCGGACTCTGCCGGGCTCGCATTGCCGCCCCTTCTAGACCGGCGCGGTGCCGCGCGAAAGGCCCCCCGCGCACCGCCCGGTTCTAGAGCAGCCCCAGGGATTTGAAGCTGACCTGTCCGCTGCGGCCGACGACAAGGTGATCGTGGATGGCGATGCGCAGCGGCTTGGCGGCGGCGGCGATTTCGCGGGTCATCTCGATATCCGCGCGCGAGGGGGTGGGATCGCCGCTGGGGTGGTTGTGGACCAGGATCATCGCGGACGCGCCCAGCTCGAGGGCGCGCTTGACGATCTCGCGCGGATAGACCGGCGTGTGGTCGATCGTGCCGACGCCCTGCACCTCGTCTGCGATGAGCACGTTCTTCCGGTCCAGGAAAAGCACCCGGAATTCCTCGCGCACACTGCGCGCCATCGCCGCCGTGCAATAGTCGATCAGCGCCTGCCAGGAACTGAGCGCGGGGCGGCCGAGAATCCGCGCCCTGGACAGGCGCAGTGCCGCCGCCTCGATCACCTTGAACTGGATCGCGGCCTGCTCGCCGACGCCGGGCACCTCGAGCAGCCTTTCGAGCGGCGCGGCGATGACCTCCGCGAAGGACCCGAAGCGCAGGATCAGGTCCTTCGCGATGGGCTTGACGTCCCGGCGCGGTATGGCGGCGAAGAGGACGAGTTCCATCATCTCGTAATCGGGCAGCACATCCGCGCCGCCGGCCAGAAACCGCTCCCGAAGCCGCTCGCGATGGCCATCATGATGCGCCGGCCGCGGAGGAGCGGAGCCGAACGTGGTTCCGGCATCGGCAAGGCCCGTTGCGGGCGCGGCTCTACGCGATTTCGGCATGGGCGCAAATTGGAGTGGGAACGGACCGGGAGAACGCGGGAATTATACCATAGCGGGAGTCGCCGCGCGGCAACAGGACGGCACGGCGCGGGAAGGCCGTGACGGCATGGCACGGGACCAGTGCCGCTCCGGCTGCCCGATAAATGGGCAGGCGGGAACTTACCGCCGTTCCCGCGGTTTGGTTTGTAGAATCCGCGACAGGAGTTGAGGATGCCCAGACTTTCCGCCTTGCTGTTCCGCACCGCGGCGGCGCTGCTGATGGGAACCGCGGCGGCCGCCGTTGTCCCGGCCGGCGCCGGAGCCGCCGTCCATATCGATTTCGGATTCCACTATTTCCAGGACCGGCTCGGCGCGCAGGGGCGCTGGATCTACAATCCGATCTGGGGCGAGGTCTGGCAGCCGCGGCGCAGGCTCGTCGGCGCAGGCTTTCAGCCCTACACCAACGGGTATTGGCAGTTCACCGCGGAATACGGCTGGTACTGGGTCTCCTACGATCCGTTCGACGATCTCGTCTATCACTACGGCCGGTGGGTATTCGATCCCGCGCAGGGGTGGCTGTGGTTGCCGGGCTATACCTGGGGCCCGGGCTGGGTGATCTGGCGCGAAGGCGGCGGCTATTCCGGCTGGATGCCGATGCCGCCGGACGAGACCTTCATCTCGGGCTCCGGACTGTCGCTCGGCCTGAACTTCGGATCGTGGGGCGTGAACTTCTACGGCTATAACAGGTGGTACGGCGGGAGGGTGGACCCGTCGCGATTCTGGATCTTCGTCAGCAACCGCGATCTTGCCGATCGCGACTATCGCAAATTCGTCGTGCCGCGCGACCGGGCCAAATCCCTCATCGCCGGCACGCGAAACGTGACCAGATTCGAAGTGGTGAACAATCGGGTCGTGAACCGCAGCCTCGATGTGAAGGCGATCGAGCGCGCGGCGGGAAGACGGATCGCGCCCGTTCCGGCGAAGTCCGTGATCAAGCCGAACGCGGTCGTCATGACCGTCGACGAGTCCAGGACCATCCGGCAGCGGGAGCGGGCGCAGCATCCGATCCGCGAAAACCCGTTCCGGGAAAACGCCGGCTCGGGTCCGGCCGGCGGCGGCAGTGCGCCCGGTACCGGCAGGGAGCCGGGGGAAAGAGACAAGGCCTCCGGCAGGACCGGCGGCACCATGGCCGGTCCGCCGGCGGGCTCGGCGGCCGGACAGTCCGGGCAGCCCGGGGCCGCATCCGGCGAGATGCGAGGAGTCCCGGGGAGGGAACCGCCCACCCCTGCCGGCAGCCCCGGCCAGGGAACCGCGCCCGCCCCCCGCGGGTCCATGCCCCCTCGCCCCGGCGGAACGGAGGCGGTGACGCCGGAACGCGAGGAGCGCGCTCCCC
>DASZQP010000014.1:0-39730 GCA_035549575.1 Rhizomicrobium sp. | reverse complement strand
AGCCTTTTAATTTTGAACTGGTGCGGGATGCACGACAAATTCCATTTAGAAATCAAAGGCACATTTAGCGCCCGCACTTTTGACTAAGCTCTTGAATCGGCCCGATTATGGGTCAATTCTCGACCGCACCAACCGTTTCCGGGCCGTCGAATCCCGGCCGGGTCCGTCCGCCCGAGGCATCCGAAGGTGTTCACGGGCGAACGCGCGCGATCGTCTTGCCCGAGCGCCGGCCGGGCGCGTTGAAGGCGGCGACTGCATCGTCGAGAGCGGCCACCGTTCCGATGTTCGTCCGCAGCCGCGCGTCCCGCACGCGCTGCACGATCCCGTCCAGTTGCGCGCGATCGGCCTCGACGACGAAGTCGACCGCCAGTCCATCGGCGGGCCGGGCCTCTACGGGCCCGACGATGGATACCAGCGTTCCTCCGGCGCGCACCAGGCTCGCAGAGCGTCTGCCGATGTCGCCGCCGATGAGATCGAATACCAGGTCGATCTTGCCCGCATCTTCCAGGGAATCGTTCTCGAGATCGAGGAATGCGTTCGCACCGAAATCGAGCACCTTCTGGCGGTCGGCGGCACGCCCGGTGCCGATGACGTAGGCGCCGCTCTCACGCGCAAGCTGGGTCACCATTGACCCCACCGCACCGGCCGCACCGTGCGCAAGGACGCTCTGCCCGGCGCGAAGGCGGCCGTGAACGAACAAGCCCTGCCAGGCGGTCAAACCGGAGATCGGCAGGCTTGCGCCCACCGCGAAATCGACATCGTCCGGCAGGGGCGCGAGATTGCGCGCCTCGATGGCAATCCACTCCGCCAGCGTGCCGTCGCGATACCAGTCGGCCAGGCCGACTACGCGTTGTCCAATGGAAAGCCCCGTCGTGCCGTAGCCGAGAGCGGCGACCACTCCGGCCACCTCGTGACCCGGTATCGCCGGTGTCCGGTCGCGGCCGAGGCGATCGGTCCATGTCGAAGGCCACGTCAACTCGGTCCCGACGAATCCCGATGCGTGAACCCGGACGAGAACGTCGTTGATCGCCGCCTGCGGTTCGGGACGCTCGGTCAGCTTCATGCCCGACAATCCCGCGGTCCGGTCCGCCACCACAATCGCCTTCATCTGCGCCCTCCCCGGCTTGTGAAGGCCCGCCTTTCCTTGGGGCTGCCTCCGGTGTGCCACCTAGACACCTGGAAGAATGCGGTGGACGGGCAATCGATCCGCCAGGCAGGCCGGATTTCGAGCCGCCGGGCTGTCGTTCGCCTTTGGAAATCGGGGATTGGGGCCGCGCTAGCCGAACAGGGCCGGCCCCGAGCGCCACAACACGAAGACCGCCACGACCACGACGACGCATGCGAAGATCCGCGTCAGCGTGCTCCTTCTCCGGGCCAGCCGTCCGGCAAGGCTGGTGCCGAGAAGCCCGCCCAGAACGCCTCCCGCAATGAAGAAACCTGCGATGCGCCAGTCGACAAGATCGGCCAGGGCATAGGACACGGCCGTCGACAATCCGAATGCGCCGACGGAGACGAGCGACGAGCCGACGGCGTTCAGTGTCGCCATGCCGCTTCCGAGCATGATCGCGGGCACGATGAGAAATCCGCCGCCGATTCCGAAAAACCCGGACAGAAAGCCGACCACGACGCCGATCAGGACGAGGCGGACGGCGATGGACCTTGTGATGCGGACCTCCGGATCGCCGGCAGCGGCGCGCGGCGAGAACATGGCGGCCGCGACCGCCAGCATGACGAGGCCGAAAAGGAAGAGCAGCCTGGTACCATCCACGGCCTTGCCGAGCTGGGCGCCGAGAAAGGCGCCGCCGACGCCGCTGGCCGCGAACACGGCGGCACAGGGCCATTTGACGTTTCCCGCGCGCGAATGGGCGATCAGGTTCGCGAAGGCGTTGACCGCAACCGCGAGCGCGCTGGTGCCGATGGCGACATGGGGCGAGCGCACGCCGACCACATAGACGAGAAGCGGAACGGCCAGGATGGATCCGCCGCCGCCGAGCAGCCCGAGCGCGAAGCCGACAAGGCTGCCCGATCCCGCGGAGAGCAGATCGCCGGGTCCCATGTCAGGCCGCGGCGCGATTCCAGGGCATGGCGGCCAGAAGCTTCGCCATGCCGCACCAGCCGGAAATCCCCGCGAACAGCAGTCCGGCGCCGACGAACAGGGGAAGGGCGAGGAACCAGGCCGACACGGCCGCGGCCAGCATGAACCCGACAAGGACGAGGCTACCGGCCGCGATCTGGACCTGGCGCTGCATCTCGATGGGGCGCGAGCGGTCGACCGAGGTCGGCAGGCCGCAGCTCCGCCAGTTCACCAGGCCGCCCTCGAGGAGATACGCCTCCTCCGGCGCGCAACCCTCGATCAGGGCGGCGTTGAGATTGGTGCGATTGCCGCTCTGGCAGTGAAAGACGACCGGCGTCCGGCATGCCGCGATCCCGCTTGCCTTGAGCGCCTGCAGCGGCACATGGCGCGCACCGGGGATGTTCTCGCGCGCGTGTTCGGCAGGCTCGCGGATGTCCACGAGGACGGCGCCCCTGGTCCGGATCAGCTCGCTTGCCGCAGCCGGGGAGATCGATCGCAATGTCATTTTCCGTTCCTTGCACAATAGATTTCGTGAAGCACGCCGATGATCCGCGCAGCCCTGCCGTCGTGGAGCGCGTAGTAGATCGCCTGGCCCTCGCGCCGCGTGCGCACCAGACCCTGCTCGCGCAGCTTCGCCAGATGCTGCGAGAGCGCCGATTGCGTGAGCCCGGACGATCGGACCAGCTCCCCGGCGGACCGCTCGCCCAGCGCCAGTTCGCACAGGACGCCGAGCCTGGCCTCGTGCGAAAGGATTCGCAGCATTTCCGCCGCTTCCGCGGCATTGCGGCGCATCGCCCTCAACTCCTTCGGCGCAAGACGCTCCACCGGCTTCTCCATTAGATGTTGCTAATTTAGACATATCTAATATATTGTCAAGGACGATGCCCGGAGGACACGCAATGGAACCGGATATTCAGGCCTTTTTCGACGAGGCGACCTTCACCGTCACCTACCTCGTGAGCGACCCGCGGACGAAGGCCGCCGCGATCATCGACTCCGTTCTCGATTTCGATCCGAAGTCGGGCCGCACCGGCACCGGCTCCGCCGACAGGGTGCTCGCGGCCGCCGGGGAGCAAAACCTGCATGTCGCGTGGATTCTCGAGACGCACGCCCATGCGGACCACCTGTCGGCCTCGGTGCATCTCAAGCAGCGCACGGGAGCCCTGGTCGGAATAGGAGAAAACATCGCCAGGGTGCAAAAGGTCTTCCGCCCGATCTTCCATGCCGAGGACGTGACGGCGGACGGGAGGCCGTTCGATCGTCTGTTCCGGGACGGGGAGCATTTCGCGATCGGCGATCTCGACGTCGAGGTCATCCATACGCCGGGGCACACGCCCGCCTGCGTCAGCTACAGGATCGGCGGCAATGTGTTCGTCGGCGACACGCTCTTCATGCCCGACTACGGAACGGCGCGGGCGGACTTCCCCGGCGGCGACGCGAGAACGCTGTTTCGCTCGATAAGGCGGCTGCTGGCGCTTCCGCCGGAGACGGCGCTGTGGATGTGTCACGACTACAAGGCCCCCGGCCGCGACACCTTCGCATGGAAGACGACGGTGGCCGAGCAGCGCGCGCGGAACATTCACGTGCACGACGGCGTCGGCGAGGACCAGTTCGTGGCGATGCGCCAGGCGCGGGACAAGACGCTCGACCTGCCCGTCCTGATCCTGCCGTCGGTCCAGGTGAACATGCGCGCGGGGCACATGCCGCCCGCCGAGAGCGACGGGAATGTCTATCTGAAGCTGCCCGTGAACAGGCTCTAGATGCCGTCGCCGTCGAGCCCGTGGATTCCGCACTCGTCCTTGTCGAGGCCGGACCAGCGGCCGTCGCGATAGCCTTCGCCCGTGCGGACGCGGCGCGTGCACGGCATGCAGCCGATCGAAGGATAGCCGTCCTCGACCAGGGGATGCCTGGGCAGGCCGTGCCGGGCGATGTAGCCGTTCAAATCGTCTTGCGACCATTCCGCCAGCGGGTTGAACCGGAACCTGCCCTCGAAGAACTCGACCTTGTTCATGTCGCGGCGCGCGTGGGTCTGGAAGCGCTTGCGCCCGGTGATCTGCGCCGCGAAGCCTTCGAGCGCGCGCCGTACCGGTATCACCTTCCGGAAATCGCAGCAGGCATCGGTGTCGCGCGACCAGAGCGTGCCATCGGGGTCGCGCGCGCTCCGGTCGCGCGGATGGGGTCCGAGCGTACGCACATCGCCCAGCCCCAGTTCGTCCTGCAGGCGGTCGCGGTAGCGCAGAGTCTCGCCGAACAGCTTCCCCGTGTTGATGAAGAGGACGGGCGTGTTCGGCTCGATCTGCGACACCAGATGCAGAAGCACGGCGGACTCCGATCCGAAAGACGAGACGACCGCGCTGCGCCCTGCGAATTCCTCCGCAAGCGCAAGTTCGAGGATGCCGCGCGCATCGCGCGGGCCGGCCGCCGATTGAAGCCGCGCGAGCCGCGCCCGCACGGCCGGATCCGCGCCTTCGGCCGCGAGACGGTCGAATGCGCGCGGCGCAATCCCGCGAGAGACATCGATCACCGTGACCGGCGCGCCGCTCACGAGAGCCAGCCTTCCCGGGCGGCAAGGGCGCGCATGCGGGTGGAGACTTCGCCGGGGGAGAGCCCCTCCGCGCGCCAAGCCGCGCGGGCCCGTGCCGCCTGATCCAGCCGGTCCTTCCATTCGGGGACTACGATTCTCTCCAGCCATTCGCGCAGCAGGCGCGACAGGGCCGGCGCGCGGCCGCTTGTCGAAACCGTGATGGCAAGATCGCCACGGCGGACCGTCGCCGGAACGTGGAAGTCGCAAAGCTCGGGCATGTCCTCCACATTGACGAGAACGCCGGCGGCCCGGGCCCTCGCCGCCAGCAGTTCCGCACGCGCGCGCTCGATACCGGCAACGAACAGGATATTCAGACCGTCGAGGGCGTCCTCCGGAGCCACGGATAGTGGCGAGACCCCGCCCTGCTCCAGGGCCTCCCGCCGCCGGGCGGCTTCATGGCCTGCGCCGGCGAGGCCGATGCGCAAGACGGTTGGATCGAGGGCGATGGGGAACACGCGGATCCTCCGGCTGGGCCTCAACTGGCCCCTGGTTCACCAGAGGTACGTATTCGCACCGATTAATGCAAGAATGCAGTGGAGAACTTTTTATAGTACAAATAATTCATGTTATTGAGAATAGCCGGTCAAGAGACTGGTGATGGAGACACCGATCTTGTCGCCATGGATCACGATCTCTCCTTTCGCCACCGGCCGCTCATTGGCCAGGACGGTCACGGGGTCGTCCTGCGCCGAATCGAGCTCTATGACCGCGCCGCGGCCCATGCGCAGGAGCTGATGCATGGGGATGACGGAGCGCCCGAGCACGACCGAAATTTCGACTTTGACGCCGCCGATATTGGAGGACATGAAGGCATCCATGAATGACCCGCAGGACTCTGGCGCTCTTATGGTTTCGGGCCGGTTAACGGCGCCGCTCGAGTGGCGCGTGGAGGCCGGTCTGACGCCCTATCCGGAGGCGGTGGCCTTCATGGAGCGGCGCGCGGCCGCGATCGCGGAGGGACAGGCGCGCGAGCTCGTCTGGCTGGTCGAGCATCCACCCGTCTATACGGCGGGCACGAGCGCACGGGACGGCGATCTGCTCGACGCGCGGTTTCCCGTGTTCAGGACCGGGCGGGGCGGACAGTTCACCTATCACGGCCCGGGTCAGCGCGTCGGCTATGTGATGCTCGACCTGCGGCAGCGGGGCGGAGACGTGCGGCGCTTCGTCCGCGAGCTCGAGGAGTGGCTCATCCGCACGCTCGCCGCCTTCAACGTCAGGGGCGAACGGCGCGAGGGGCGCGTCGGCATCTGGGTCGCGCGCGGCGCGGCACGCGAAGACAAGATCGCCGCCATCGGCGTGCGCGTGCGGCGCGGCGTCAGCTTCCACGGAATATCCCTCAACGTCGATCCGGATCTGTCCCATTTCGACGGCATCGTGCCGTGCGGCATCAGCGATCGCGGCGTCACCAGCCTGCTCGATCTCGGACTCGCGGTTTCGATGGCCGACGTGGACGTGGCGATGAAGGCGGCGTTCGAAGAAGTATTCGGAAGGAATTTCGGATAGACTGGGCGAGTCATCCGCTGGGGGGCCTTATGCCGCGTATCGCTGCCGCATTCTTTCTGTTCGGAATTCTCTGCGTCCTTGCCGGCATGCTTCTGGGCATGCAGATGGGAGCAAGCGAGAACATGACGCTCGCCGCCGCCCATGCGCATCTCAATCTCGTGGGCTGGGCGACCATGGCGCTCTACGGCACGTTCTATACATTGACCCGGCACAACAAGCTGCTGTGGCTGCCGCGGATCAATTTCGCGCTCTCCGCGGCCGGCACCCTCGTGATGGTGGGGTACCTCTCCCTTTTCCTCAGCCACGGCAACGATCCGAAATATGTTCCCGGAATGATCGCCGGCGAGGTTCTGACCTTTCTGGGAGCGCTCGCCTTCGCCTATTCCGTGGTCCGCGAAATGTTCCGCAAGCGTCATGGTCTCGACCACCATCACGATCACGGCCATCATCACCACGACGAAATCTAGATCGGTCCGCGTCCGGCCTAGAGCGACGGCCGCCGGTTGAAGCCCTTTTCCGCCGGCGCCTCGGCATTGTGCAATTCGACGTTCTTGACGCGCGAGCCCTGCGGACCGCGCATGGCCGCGCCCACCAGGGCCTCCACCGCCTTGGTGCTCCCGGAGACGAGGATTTCGACGGTCCCGTCGGTGCGGTTCCGCACCCATCCGTCGAGTGCGAGGCGCCTCGCCTCCTCGATAATGAAGTGACGATAGCCGACCGCCTGCACATAGCCTTCCACGCGCAGCCGCAGCGAGGTGAGATCGTCGCTCATGCGCGGGTTATGCAGGCAATCCGCCGCTAGTGGCAAGGCATACGCCTCGTGAAGCCCCCGGCACCCCATCCGGGGATTGCGCGCAGGCGTCGCCTTCCCCACCTATCCTGCAAGCATCCGGGAGGGACTTGTGAAGCGGCGCACATGGCGGATTCTCGGAATCGTGGCGGCGGCGGTGCTGATACCTGGCGCCTGCGCCGGCGGACTGGCCTATGCCTTCTTCCAGAAGTTCTACCCCGATCCGCCGGATGCGCGGTATCCGAAACCGGCGACCGCGCTGGAAGCGCAGCGTCAGAATCTGGACTATTTCGGCAGGCTGATCGCGATGGACGGGTCCTTTTCCGCCGCCAGCCGCGACGCGGCCGGACGCAGGCTGGCGCAGCTTTCGGCCGGCTCCACCGTCCTCGATCACGCCCATCTGCGCACAGCCCTGATGGAAATCGCGGCGCTCGCCGACAACGGACACACCGGGATCAATTCGAAAAAGCCGGTACGGCCGAAGATTCTTCCCATTCGCCTCACGGCATTCGGCGACGAGCTCTATGTCATGCGCGCGGAGAAGCGGAACGCCGACCTTCTCGGCGGCCGCGTGACGGCCATCGACGGCCATCCGATCGCAGAGGTCCTCGCGCGCATGGAGCGGCACTTCGGGGGCACCAAGGCATGGCGGCTCGCCTATGCGCAGTGGATGATCAATTCCTCCGAGCTTCTCTACGGAATGGGCATAGCGCCGTCCGCCGATCGCTCCGTCTGGACCGTCCGTACACGGAACGGGGTCACCGTCGCGCGGAGCCTCGCCGGCTACAGGCCGGACTACGACGAGCCCGCGCCCGACATCTGGCGCTGGATGTCGCCTATTCCCGTCAGGGGCGACAAGCACGACTGGGCGGTCTTCGCTCCGGCCGGGCGGAAGCTGCCGCTGACGCTTCAGGACGCCAACCGCGTCTTCCGCCTCGTGCGCATCCCCGGCACCTGCGCCGCCCTGCTGCAGCTGAAGGCGAACAGCGACACCGACGGGCAGAGAATCGGCGACTTCCTGAAGACTGCGGAGCGCGACCTCGCGGCCGTCAGGCCCTGCGCGCTGATCTTCGACAACCGCTTCAACGGCGGCGGCGACTACACCACGACGGCGAGCTTCGCCTCCCATCTGCCGGGCCTCGTGGCGAATCACGGGAAGATCTACCTGTTGACGGGCCCAAACACCTTCTCCGCCGGAATTACCACGACGGTTTTCGTCAAGCAGGCGGCCGATCCGGGGCAGGTCGTGATCCTTGGCGAGCCTGTCGGCGACCGCCTCGTCTTTTGGGCGGAAGGAGCGCGCGGCTGCCTTCCGCACGCTCCGTTCTGCTTCCACTATGCGACCGGCATGCACGACTACGCACATCCGTGCACCGACTGGAGCAAATGCTTTTGGCTGAACTGGATCTACCCCGCGCGAACCGATAGCCTCGCCCCCGCAGAGACCATCGCGATGAGCTACGAGGATTTTCTCGCCGGGCGCGATCCGGCGTTCGACCGGGCGCTTGCGAGGGCGGCACGGTGAGCGCTTCGCTCTTTATGCCAAATTTTTGGCATGTCAAGCCCGCGATCGCGCATTTTGCGAATATTGCTGGTGCGGCGCCGGCAACCGGGCCATGCGCCCCGCGTGCCTTGCCTCACTAGGAGCATACCCCCCACCTTCACGGAATGTGCCGATGGACGGAGGCCGGAGTGCGTCTTTGCCTGCGACTTGCCGCTGCGGCGTCAATCCCGCTGGCCGCGACCTGCGTCCATGCCGCCGAACAGAAGGACAGCGTCCTGACCTACAAGGCGCCGTTCTTCGCCGATCAGCGCCCGAACACCGCCTACGACATGATCGGGCGCCTGCCGGGGTTCGCCTTCGTGAATGGGAATTCCGCGCGCGGCTTCGCCGGTAGCGGCGGCAATGTGCTGATCGACGGCGAGCGACCGACGTCCAAGTCGGACGACCTGCAATCCATCCTCCAGCGCATCCCGGCATCCGACGTCGATCATATCGACGTCATCCGCGGCGGCGCGCAGGGCATCGACATGCAGGGCCAGACCGTCGTCGCGAACGTCGTCCGCAGGAAGGGCGCATCGACGCAATGGGTGCTCCAGCTTTCCGACAACGTGTTCCAGGATGGCCACACCGTCCCGGGTGCGAGCCTGGACTTCACGCGCCACGACGGCGACCGGACGTTCGAGGGTTCCCTCACGCGCTACGCCAGCTTCGACGACTCGGTCGGTTACGGCTTCCACAAGACCACCGACCTGACGACCGGAAAGGAAAGGGTGCAGACCGCCAAGACCGCCGGCCAGGGCAGCGGCGGCGCGATAACGGGGGCCGCGACGCTGCCGCTCTGGGACGGAACACTCCGGGCGAATCTGGCGCTGCAGGACTCGCCGTTCCACTCGGTAGCCACCTATTTCGGGACGACGCACGGGCGCTACGTCAACGACGACAGCGTGAACCGCAATGCGGAGCTGGGCCTTCACTGGAGCGGCAAGCGGGGCAACTGGGAGTACGAATCTCTCGTACTTCAGCGGGTGGGCTTCTCGAAGGACGTCAACGCGCTCTTTCAGGCCAATGACGACGAGGTTTTCCGGTCCTCCAGCACGACGGGCGAGTCGATTGCGCGCCAGACCGTGCGCTATTCCTGGAACGACGCCCTGACCATCGAGAGCGGCGCGGAAGCCGCCTACAATTTTCTGGACGGGGATACCGCCTTCGTCCTCAACGGCGTCGGACAGGTTCTTCCCGACGCCAAGGCGCATGTGGACGAACGCCGCGGCGAAGCGTTCGGCCAGGCGACGTGGAAGATCGCGCCGGAATGGATGCTCGAAGCCGGAGCGCGCCTCGAGTACTCCACGATCGGCGAGAAAAGCGAAACGACGCGGATGAGCCGCAGCTTCTTCTACCCGAAGCCGCGGGCCGTGCTGACCTGGTCGCCGACAGCGGCCGATCAGGTCCGGCTGCGCTACGAGAAGGTGGTCGGCCAGCTCGATTTCGGCAATTTCATCGCCACGAGCAATCTCGGCGGCAGCGGCGTGAGCAGCGGCAACTCCGACCTGCGCCCCGACCAGCGGTCGCAATACGAAATCTCCTACGAGCACCATTTCTGGAACAAGGGCGCCGTAACGCTCCAGTTCATCCACGAGCAGATCACGGACGTCGTGGATCTGGTGAAGGTGCAGGCGCCGGACGGATCGTACTTCAACGCGCCCGGCAACATCGGCGAAGGCCGCAACGAGCAGATCAACGCGCAGATCGCCCTGCCGCTCGACCGCATCGGACTCGTCAACGGGCTTCTCAAGGTGACGAGCGACTTCCAGCTCAGCTCGGTGCGCGATCCCGTCACCGAAGAGAACCGCGTGATCACCGCCGAGCGTCCGCAGGACATCGAGGTGAATCTGACCCAGGACATCGAAAGCCTGAAATCGACCTGGGGCGTCTACTATTTCAACGGCTGGGACGAGAAATACTTCCGCCTTGCGCAGACCCAGCACCGCAAGGTCGTGCCGCCCTATATCGAGGTGTTCTGGGAGTACAAGCCCGCACCCGGCTGGAGCTACCACATCGGCTTCATCAACCTCGGGCAATTCGTCTACGACAACCGGTTCTTCGACTACGACGGGCCGCGCGACACGGGAAAGCTGGTGCTCATCGACGAGCGGTCGATCCGCTCCCAGCCGCGCGTCTATCTCGAGCTGCGCAAGACATTCTAGGCGAATTCCAGGATCACGTCGTCGAGGGCGAGGCTGTCGCCTTTTTTGGCATTGATCTTCTTGATCGTTCCATCGTGCTCCGCGGTGAGGACGTTTTCCATCTTCATTGCCTCGACCACGGCGAGCGTCTCGCCAGCCTTGACCTCCTGCCCCGCCACGACATTCACGGAAACGATGAGTCCCGGCATCGGACAGAGTACGAGCTTGGACGTGTCGGCCGCGGTCTTCGCGGGCATCAGGGCCGCCAGCTCGGCCGCGCGGGCGCTGCGCACGGTGGCGGTCGCCTGCATTCCGCCCTGCGTCAGCCGCCAGCCTCCCGGCACCGGCGCGATCTGGATCACGTGGGATCCCACGCGCATTTCGGCATCGCCGGGCTGCCAGCCGGTCTCGGCGGGAGCGGCCTTCACCGCCTCCCCGTCGAGCAGCACCGCGAACCCGTCCGCTTCGTGGGGTCCGTTCAGCGTGCCGGAAATCCGCGACGCGCGCCGCGAGCGGATGAGCGTCGCGGCAAGAGCGGCGGACGCGAACCGCTTCTTCGCCTTCGCATCGAGCGGGCGGCCGTGGAAGCCGTCCGGATATTCCTCCGCGATGAAGGCGGTCGTGAGCCGTCCCTCGCGAAAGCGCGCGTTGTGCATGATCGCATTGAGGAAGGGAATGTTGTGACGGATGCCCTCGATGCGGAACTCGTCCAGCGCGTTCTCCATCGCGTCGATCGCCTGGTCGCGGCCCGGCGCATGGGTGCAGAGCTTGGCGATCATCGGGTCGTAGAACATCGAGATCTCGCCGCCTTCGAAAACGCCGGTGTCGTTTCGCACCGTGGCCGCCCCGCGGCTGCCTTCCGCCGGCGGGCGATAGCGCACCAGCCGTCCCGTCGAGGGAAGAAAGCCGCGATAGGGATCCTCGGCATAGACACGCGCCTCTATGGCCCAGCCGCCGATCCCCACGTCCGCCTGGCGGAGCGGCAGCCTTTCGCCCGCGGCGGAGCGGATCATCAGCTCCACGAGGTCGAGGCCCGTGATCAGCTCCGTCACCGGGTGCTCGACCTGGAGCCTGGTGTTCATCTCGAGGAAGTAGAAGTTGCGATCCCGATCGACGATGAATTCGACCGTGCCCGCACTGTCGTAGCCGACGGCCCTGGCGAGCGCGACGGCCTGCTCCCCCATCGCCTTGCGCGTCTTCGCGTCGAGGAACGGAGACGGCGCCTCCTCGATCACCTTCTGGTGGCGGCGCTGGATCGAGCACTCGCGCTCGTTCAGATGGATGACATTGCCGTGCTTGTCGCCCACGAGCTGGATTTCGATATGGCGCGGCTCGGTGACGAATTTCTCCACGAACAGCCGGTCGTCGCCGAAGCTCGCCCGCGCCTCGTTTTGCGAGGACTGGATGGCCTGCACCAGGTCGCTCTCGCGGTGGACGATGCGGAGCCCTTTTCCGCCGCCGCCCGCGGAGGCTTTCACCATCACCGGATAGCCGATCTCCGCCGCGATCTGCCGGGCATGGGCCGCGTCCCGGATTTCGCCGACATAGCCGGGGACCGTGCTCACCTTCGCGGCAAGCGCGAGCTTCTTGGATTCAATCTTGTCGCCCATGGCCGCGATGGCCCGGACATTGGGGCCGATGAAGACGATCCCGGACTTGGACAGCGCCTCTGCAAAGGCCTCCCGCTCGGAGAGAAAGCCGTATCCGGGATGAACCGCCTCCGCGCCCGTGTCCAGGCAGGCCTGCACGATCCGGTCGATGACGAGATAGGACTGTGCCGACGGCGGCGGGCCGATGTGCACGGCCTCGTCCGCCATCTCCACATGCAGCGCGTCGCGGTCGGCGTCGGAATAGACCGCAACCGTCCTTATGCCCATGCGCCGCGCGGTCTTGACGATGCGGCAGGCAATCTCACCGCGATTGGCAATCAGGATTTTCTGGAACACCCTGTCCCCGAAAGAAAATGGAAGCCCCCTGCGAGCGTTTTAGGGTGTCCTCTCAGGCAGGTAAACCCTGACCGACCGGCCGCGCCCCCTGCGCGAGCGGATCGCGCCTCTCCCGGGGGCGGGTTCACTTCTTCCCGGCCATCATCGCATCGCGCTTGGCCTTGAACTCGCTGCCCTCTTTCCAGCCGGGCCAGGCATCGCTGTTGGCGAGCGTGTCGCCGACGATGTACATCGCCTCGACGTCCTCCTCCGGGCCGCGCAGGTCCCAGTCCGCGTGCCATTCGTCCGTAGGCTGATGGTAGCGGTGCGCGAGATAGTCGTCCCTGAGGGCCTTCGCCGCCGCCTCGCCGCCGTCCACGAGATCCGTGCCCCCGCCCGGCGTGATCGCGGGAATGCCGAAACGGGCGAAGCTGAAATGATCGGAGCGGAAGAACCCGCCCTTTTCGGGCTCGGGATCGGGCGTGATCACCCGGTTCTGGGTCTTGAGCGCGTCCGCGAGATAGTCCTCCAGATCGGACTGTCCGTTGCCGCCCAGTGCCATGTCGCGCGCGGGGCCCTTGGGACCGTCCGCGTCCGTGTTCAAGAGGCCGACGATATGGTCGCGCGGCCAGACGGGATGCTCCGCGAAATACTCCGAGCCCAGAAGTCCCTGTTCCTCGAGCGTCCAGAACAGGAACCCGACCGAGCGCTGCGGTCTCTTCTGGCTGGCGAATTTCTCCGCCAGTTCGAGCACCATGGACGTTCCCATGCCGTTGTCGACGGCACCGTTGAAGATCTTGTCCGTGCCGGGTGCCGATTCCTTGCGGCCGAAATGGTCCCAATGCGCCGAGTAGAGGAACACATCGCCCGGCCGCCTGTAGCCGGGAATGACGCCGACGACATTGCGGGTCATCAGGTGATCGATCGTGGACACGGCGTCCACGTCGAGTGTCTCGCCCTCCATGGGCACCGCCTTGAAGCCCTTCTTGTTGGCAGCGGCCTTCAACTGGCCGTAGTCGAGGCCCGCGCGGCCGAAAAGGTCCTTGGCGGTATCGAGCGTGATCCAGCCTTCGATCGGGCAGCGGCTTGAGTTCCGGTCCTTCGCGTCGAGCCAGTATTTCTTGCCGGAATTGGAGTTCCGCACGACCTGCCACCCGTAGGCCGCCGGGATCGTCTCGTGTACGATGATCGCAGCGGCGGCGCCCTGCCGCGCGGCCTCCTCGTACTTGTACGACCACCGTCCGTAATAGGTCATCGCCCTGCCCTTGAAGAAGGCCGGATCGGGATCCGCGTCCTCGTTGCCAGGATCGTTGACGAGAATGACCACGGTCTTTCCCTTCACGTCGATGCCCGCATAGTCGTTCCAGCCGTATTCGGGCGCGACGACCCCGTAGCCCACGAAGACCAGCGGGGACTTGCTCACCCGGACCTCCGGACGGGCGAATTGCGGGGTCCAGTAGGTCACGTCGTCCGGAAATTTCGGTTCGATCGCGCCCTTCGGAGTCTCGAAGGCGAATGAGGATTTCGCGGCGTCGAGGCGGATCGAGACCGCGGGCACCGGCTGGAAATAGCTGCCGTGGTTGCCCGGCTTCACACCGACGCGCTTCAGCTCGTCCGCGATCCATTGCGCGGCCGCCTCGCCGGTCTTCGTGCCCGGTCCGCGACCCTCGAACGCATCGTCGGCCACTGCCTTGTCGCGAATCGAAATGTCGGCCTTCGTGATGTCCGGGCTCGTGTCCGGATGCGCGGGGTAGCCGGCCAGCGCGGCCGTGGCGGCGATCGAAAGAAGCAGGCTGGCGGCGGATGTGAGGGTAAGACGCATGGAGAGCGGTTCCGTTTTGCTTGGGCCGGCTGCATCCTAGGCATCGAGAGCCAAGCCGCAACCGATGGAGCGCCGCATGATCGAATTCTTCAATTCCCCGGAAGGAAGAGCAGCAAAGTTGCCGTTCAGTCAGTCCGTGCGGGCCGGTGAGGTGATCTATCTTTCGGGCGCGCTGGGTCACGTACCGGGAAAGATGGAACTGGTATCCGGTGGCATCGAGGCCGAAACGCGGCAGATGTTCGAGAATATCCGCGCGGCACTGAAGCCGCACGGGCTGGGGTTCGACTCCATCTTCAAATGCCTGGTGATGCTCGGAGACATGACGCAATGGGCAGACTTCAACAGGGTGTATCTGACCTATTTCGACGCCGAGAGACTGCCGGCGCGCTCGGCTTTCGGGGCGAACGGCCTGGCGCTGGGCGCTGCCGTCGAAATGGAGTGCTGGGCCTGGGCCGGCGGCAGATAGCTAGCGCCCGTCGTCGGACCAGTGCGGAGGATCGCTCGCCAGCTTGATCACGCCGAAGGTTGCGCCGACCCTGATGAGATCGGGATTCGATCCGCTTCGCGGCGAAGACGCGATGTTCCTGAGCCTGCCGTTGAAGTCACGGATCGAAAGCGTGTCCTTCCAGCGGATTGTCATGTCGATGGCGCGGCGCTGCGTGTGGCGGCTGACAAGCGCGGCGGGAAACCGGATGGCGTAGGCCTTTTTCATCGCCGCCGCATTCCTGCGCGCCGAAGCGGCATTGCCGCCGCAGGTCCAGTCGATGTCGACGCCCTTCATCCGCGGCACGGCATCCGGATCCTGACCGGAATCCGCCAGCATGCAGCACCAATGCATGAGATAGGCGCGCTCCGGCGGACGCCAGGTCGCCGCAATGGACACGCTCGCGCCGCCGCGCTTCATCGCGGAGATAAAGGCCAGGACGTTGTCGCGGAAGGCCGGCACCAGATCGTCCGGCGAAATGCTGGTCGGAAAGCGCGCACACCATTGCGCGCCTGACGGCTCGGACATGACGCCCCCCGCTGAATGCCCGATTCGAACTCTACCGGAAATTGCCTCTTGTTTCAGCGCCCTTGATCCAGTCCGTGATCGTGCGCGCATAGTCCGGCTCATGCCGCGGCCAGCCGCCCTTGGGCGGCGGATCGACGATCGCGAATGCGTGGTCGGCATCGGGATAGATCCTGACCTTCACATTGATGTCGCGCCGCTCATGCCTGGCGGAGGTGGCGATGGCCGTGCGAATGGCGCTGGCGCTCGCGATGGCCGGCACGCGCCGGTCGTGTGCGCCATAAAGGAGCAGCACGGGGATCCGCACCTTGCGCCAGTGCTCCATCGGCACGAAGTCCGCGATCCGCCGCGCGAACGACCAGTAGAAATCCCCGGCGGGCGGGGGATCGAAGTACCAGTCTCGGCCCTTGTACTTCGCGACGGCGGCATCCAGTTCGCCGCGCGGATGGCCGCGATAGGCGACATCGACAATCGCCTTCACGAAGGCCTTCGCACCCTCCTGTTCCGCTGGCGGCAGGGACGGCAATCCGATGGAATTCTCGATGCTGTATGCTTCCAGCTCCGCCGGGGGAATGCCGCCGGCTGCGGACGCGACGATGAAGGCGGTTTCGGGCGCGCGTTCCCGAACGAGGGGCGCAATCGTTCCGCCCTGGCTGTGGCCGTAGATGCCGACACGTCCGGGATCGACTTCCTGCTGCTTTTCCAGGAACCGGATGCCGGCGGCCGCGTCGTCCGCCAGCGTATCGAAGCCCGAGGATTTCCAGTCGCCGGTGGACCCTCCGACACCGCGCTTGTCTGTGATCAGCGCGACGATGCCCGCTTCCGCGAATTTCTCCGCGAGCCAGCGGTTCGCCCACCGGCCCTCCGGTCCGGAGCCATGCAGGAACATCGCGGCCGGATGCGGACCCGGGGCCGCCGGCAGGATCAGTGTTCCGGCAATCGTCACATCACCGTCGGTGAACGTCACGTCCCGTGTCGAGACCGTGGCTGCAGGGGCCGGTGCGCGCGTCAGCGAGAAGGTGCCCTTCCCGTCGCCCTCCGCCAGTGTGCCGTTGATCGCATCGCCTTTGAGCACGCCGTCGAAATTCGTCGTCGTCTCGTCGCCCTTGAGGACGATGTGGACCTTGCCGCCCTTCTCCGTGACTTCGCTGAAGGGAATGCCCGCCGCCTGCAACGCATCGGAGTCGAAGGTGCCGGAATAGCCCTTGCCGGTTTTCCCGATGGTCACCGTCACCGGCAAGGCATCGCCGTCCTTGGTCCATGTGCCGGACCATGTACCGGAAAGATCGGCGGCAATCGCCTGAGAGGGAAGCATTGCCGCCAGCGCCAACGAAACAAGGATGCGTCGCAAATTCACGGGCCACTCACAGCGGAATGTTGTCGTGTTTCTTCCAGATGTCCTTCACCTGCTTGTTGCGCAGCATGCGCAGCGCGCGGGTCACGCGCCAGCGGGTGGAGTGCGGGCGAATGACGTCGTCGATATAGCCGCGCGAGGCCGCGATGAAGGGATTGAGGAAGCGGTCCTCGTATTCCTTTGTGCGCGCGGCGATGGCTTCCGGGTCGCCCCGTTCGCCCCGGAAGATGATCTCGACCGCGCCCTTCGCGCCCATTACCGCGATCTGTGCCGACGGCCAGGCGTAGTTCACGTCGGCGCGCATGTGCTTGGACGCCATCACGTCATAGGCGCCGCCATAGGCCTTGCGCGTGATGACGGTGACTTTCGGCGTGGTCGCCTCCGCATAGGCGAAGAGCAGCTTGGCGCCGTGCTTGATGATGCCGCCATGCTCCTGCGCCACGCCGGGAAGAAATCCCGGCACGTCCACGAAGGTTACAATCGGGATGTTGAAGCAGTCGCAGAAGCGCACGAAGCGCGCGGCCTTTCGGCTGGCGTCGCTGTCGAGCACGCCGGCCAGCACCATCGGCTGATTGGCGACGAAGCCGACCGTCGAGCCCTCCAGCCGGCCGAAGCCGGTGACGATATTCCGGGCGAACGCTTCGCCGATCTCGAAAAAGTCCCCCTCGTCCGCGACCTTGAGGATCAGTTCCTTCATGTCGTAGGGCTTGTTGGGATTCTCCGGCACCAGCGTGTCGAGAGACATCTCTGCCCGCTTGGGATCGTCGCTCGTGGGCCAGTGCGGAACCTTGTCGCGGTTCGACAGCGGCAGGAAATCCATCAGCCGCCGCAGCTCCTCGATGCAGATTACGTCGTTGTCGTAGGCATTGTCCGCCACCGCCGATTTGGTTGTGTGGACCTTGGCGCCGCCGAGCTGCTCCGGCGTCACGTCCTCCTGTGTCACCGTCTTCACCACGTCCGGGCCCGTGATGAACATGTACGACGTATCGCGCACCATGAAGATGAAGTCGGTCATCGCCGGAGAATAGACGTCGCCGCCCGCGCAGGGCCCCATGATCGCGCTGATCTGCGGCACCACGCCCGAGGCCAGCACATTGTGGCGGAACACCTCGCCGTAACCCGCCAGCGAGGAGACGCCTTCCTGGATGCGGGCGCCGCCCGCGTCGAGAAGGCCGATGACGGGCGCGCCGTTCTGCATCGCCATCTGCTGGATCTTCACGATTTTCTGCGCATGCGTTTCCGACAGCGAGCCGCCGAAGACGGTGAAATCCTTCGCATACACATAGACCATGCGGCCGTTGATCGTGCCCCAGCCCGTGACCACGCCGTCGCCGGGAATGATCGTCTTGTCGGCGTCGAAATCCTTGTTGCGGTGCTCGATGAACATGTCGAACTCCTCGAAGGAGTTCTCGTCGAGCAGAAGCTCGAGGCGCTCGCGCGCCGTAAGCTTGCCTCGCGCATGCTGCGCCTCGATGCGGGCCTTGCCGCCGCCCAGCCGGGCGCGTTCGCGGCGCTTTTCGAGTTCAGTGAGGATATGCTTCATGTCCCGCCCGGATTTGCGTCGTGAATCGGTCCACCTTATTCCCTATTCCCCGTCCAGGGGGAGAGGAAGAACCTGTAGCAGGCCAAGAAACCGCTCCGCATTCCCCAATTCCTCCTCCAGCCTTTTCGCCCGCGCTTCGGCCTCGGAGTCGAGCCCCCATTTCTCGGCCTGAAAGCATTCGTCGATCCGGGAAAGCGCGAAAGCCTCCCGGCCGGAGAGGCGCCCGTTCGCGACGGCCAAAGCCAGGACCAGGGAGCCGCTGATCGAAGCCATGACATGAAGCGGCGCGAGCGCAAAGAAATCGAAACCCTCGATAGCGCGGCGCAGGGCGCCCATCGCGGCCGCGGGCTGGGAAACCGATCCGATGCCGGTCTGCGTGAGAAGGCGCGCACCGTAGCGTTCCGCCGTCCAGTCCAGCAGCGGATCCCATGCGTCTCGCTGGCGGCGCACCAGCTCCGGAGGCTCCGCGGCGCGATAGCACAGGTGATCGTGTCCCGCGTATCTCAGGATTTCGTCCCTGACTTCGGCCGAGCGCTCCGCAACCCCGTCCACTGCGGCGTTGGCCAGGCGGGTCAGCGGCATCCCGGATGGCCGGATTTCGCCGTCCTGCCCGCTCCATTCGCGCGCGATCGCCTCGGCCAGCCTCGCCGTCGGAAGCGCGAGCGTCGCGCCGCGCGGCGTCTTCAGCATGCTGCCGTCGAGCGCAATGCGGTTGCCGGGCCCGACCGCCACGGACTTGTAGAAACGCTTCATTTCCGCTTCTTCGAAGGCTTGCCCAGCAGACGCGCCGCCTCGTTGGCCTTGACCGGATCGCCTTGCAGCCGCTTCGGCACGCGCGCGCGCAAGGCATCCGGCATCCCGTCATGCGGGCCGAGCTTCGGAACGGGATGATCCGCCCAGTATCCCTTTCCGATTTCCTTGTTGTACTTACGATGGAACGGGTACCAGTACCGATTGGCGAACCGCGACCTTTCGCCGCCGACGATCAGCACGGCATCTTCGCTGCTGTTGTTGATGATGACGTGCGTGACGCCCGTGCCGTTCTTCCAGCCGATGAAATCGCCCTCGCCCATCGGCGTGACATGGCCGTCGTTCCAGGCATCGACGCGGCCCGAGACGACATAGGTGTATTCGCTCTCGTCGCGCTCGGCGTGCGGCCAGCTCGTGCGGCGGCCCGGCTTCAGGAGCTGCACATGCGCGCCGATGCGTCCAAACCGCGCACGATTGTCGAAGCGCGCGGCCATGCCCTGCGCCTCGTCGCTCCGGGGATAGAGCGCGGGCCTCCTGTTCAGGATGTCCCGCCAGTGGACGACGAAATCCGGCCGGCGGCGCTTTCGCCCCTTTTCGTCGCCCGGGCGCCCCGAATTCGGGCCGAGCTTGCGCTTCGGCGCATCGGCCCAATACATGTTCATCCTGCGCAGGTTTTCCTCGCCGTTCGGGTCGAGCGGATGCGTTGCCTTGCTGTTGCGCCGGAACGCCTCGCTCATCACGAAGAGGCGCACGTCCTTCCCCGTGTTGTTGATCACGCTGTGCGCCATGCCGGTCCGCGCGTTCAGCGCCACGCCATCGCCCTCCGCGAGCGCATGGAGATGGCCGTCCGCCCAAAGATCGGGAGCGCCCTCGAGCACGAAGCAGAATATCTCCAGATCGTCCATCGCCAGCGGCGGATAGGCCCGTCTGCCCGGCGGCACCCGCAAATGGGCAACGCGAAAGTGATTGATGCCGGCCGCGGCGGAAAGCTCCGATGCGAATCCGAAATCCTCATGGGCATCGGAGGGCGCGGCCGGCGCTTCCGCGTCCCGCCAATGCAGAATGAAGTCCGGGCGCCTATCGTTCATGCCTTCCTGCCTTCGGAAAAACGGTCCGTCGCGTCATCGGCGTCGAAACCGAGAAGCTCCCATGACCGCATCATATGGTCCGGCAACGGCGCCGTGACAACGAGCCGGCCGCCGTCCGGCCGGGCGATATCGATGGAGCGGGCATGCAGATGAAGCCTGTCCGCGATCGCGCCCTTTCCGCGCGCCGCCTGCGCGCCGTATTTGAAGTCGCCGACGATTGGCGTTCCCAGCGACGCCAGATGCACGCGGATCTGGTGCGTGCGTCCGGTGACCGGTCTGGCCGCGACCCATGCGAATTCCTCCCCCGCGCGATCGACGACCACATAGTCCGTGATCGCGTGCTTGGCATCGCCGCGATCGGCGATCGTCATGCGCTCCGCGCCGCGGGCACCTTCCTTGGCGAGCGCAGCCTTGATCCTTCCGTGCGCCCGCTTCGGCACGCCACGCGTCAGCGCCCAATAGATCTTCGAGGCGTCCCGCTGTGCCAGCGCCTTCGCGAGCGACGCCGCGGCGGGGACCGTCCGCGCCACGACGAGCACGCCGGAGGTATCGCGGTCGAGGCGGTGCACCAGGCGGGGCCTCTGGTTTTTCTCGAACCGGAGCTGGTCGAGCATGCCGTCGATGTGGCGCGTGAGACCGCTTCCCCCCTGCGTCGCCAGGCCGGGCGGCTTGTTGAGCACGATGACCGAGCCGTCCATGTAGAGGATCAAATCCTGGAGCGCGGGCCCGCCGGCGGTGCGCACCGGCTTCGGTCCCGGTTCCCGGGGCGCTGGCGTGTTCGCCACCTGCGGCGGCACGCGCACCTCCTGCCCCGCCGCGATGCGGTCGGCCGCCCTGGCGCGCTTGCCGTCCAGACGCACCTGCCCGGTGCGCAACAGCTTCTCGAGCCGCCCGTGCGTCAGCGACGGACAATGCCGCTTGAACCAGCGGTCGAGACGGATGCCGTCGTCGTCCCGTTCGACGATATGCGTGCGCGCCAGCGAGGCTTCCGGCTTCAATTGACCTTACCCTTGCGAGTCACATAGCGTGGACGGGATGGGGATGGGGTCCCCCGATAACCGCCGTCGAGGCTGATGACTCCTGCCGGATGAACATGCTGCGTGCGGCGCCCGCGCGCAACGGGCCGCAATGGGCGGGAGGCAGGATGGCGTTGCAAATCTATCTTCTGGTCGCGCTCGGCAGCGCGCTGGGCGGGGTCGCCCGCTATCTCGGCTCGGGCCTGGTCGCCAGCGCGTTCGGCGAGACCTTTCCCTGGGGTACGCTCCTGGTCAATGTCACCGGTTCGTTCGCGATCGGGTTCTTCGCCACCCTGACAGCGCCGGACGGGCGCCTGTTCGTGAGCGCCGCGGGCCGCCAGTTCGTCATGGCGGGATTGTGCGGCGGCTTCACGACCTTTTCCTCCTTCAGCCTGCAGACGCTGAACCTGATGCGCGACGGCGAATGGCTCTACGCCGGCGGAAATATGGCCGGTTCGGTGACGCTGTGCGTCTTCTCCGCCTGGCTCGGCCACGTCGCCGCTACCGGCGTCAATCAGCTCAAGGGAGCGTAACCCATGCAAGTTCCAAAGGATGCGGTCCTGCTGCGCATCTTCCTCGGGGAAAGCGACCGTTTCGACCATGGGCCGCTCTATGAGGCAATCGTGCTCAAGGCGCGCGAAACGGGACTGGCCGGAGCGACCGTTGTCCGGGGGCCGATGGGGTTCGGTCATTCGAGCCACCTGCACACCGCCAAGATCCTGCGCCTGTCGGAAGACCTGCCGCTCGTGATCGAGATCGTGGACAGCGCGGACAAGATCGACGCTTTTCTGCCCGTGCTTGACGGCATGATGGGAAGCGGGCTCGTGACCATCGAGAACGTGAAGGTGCTGCGCTACGGGAACGGAAAGGTTTGATTCACCCGGTACCCTTCTTCGCGCGCAGCCGCGCCCAGTATTCGAGGCGCTTGGCGATTTCGCGCTCGAACCCGGCGGCGCGCGGCGTGTAATAGGTCTCGCGCGCCATCGTTTCCGGAAAATAGTGCTGGCCCGAGAATCCCTCTTCGGCGGAATGGTCGTATTCGTACCCCTTGCCGTAGCCGAGCTGCTTCATCAGCCGCGTCGGCGCGTTGAGGATATGCGCCGGAGGCATCAGCGAACCGTGCTCGGCCGCTGCGCGCCTGGCGGAGCCGAGCGCGGCATAGGCGGCGTTCGACTTCGGCGCGCTCGCCAGATAGATGACGGCCTGGGCGAGGCCGATTTCGCCCTCGGGCGAGCCCAGAAAATCGTACATCTCCTTCGCCGCGAGCGCCTGGACAAGGGCCTGCGGATCGGCGAGGCCGATGTCCTCCACCGCGGCGCGCACCAGCCTGCGGGCGATGTAGAGCGGCTGCTCGCCACCGGCGAGCATGCGCGCCAGCCAGTACAGCGCCGCATCGGGATCGCTGCCGCGTATCGATTTATGGAGCGCGGAGATGATGTTGTAATGCTCCTCGCGGCTCTTGTCGTAGAGCGGCGCGCGCTTCTGCACCAGGGCGGCAAGGCCGGCGGTATCGAGCGTCGCGGGGCTCGACTCCGCGAACAGCTCTTCGGCGAGATTGAGCAAATAGCGGCCGTCGCCGTCCGCCATCGCACGCAGCGACGCGCGCGCATCCGCCGTCAGTGGCAGCTTCCGGCCGAAGTGCCCCTCCGCCCGTTCGAGCAAAATCTCAAGCGCGCCGTCGTCGAGGCGGCGCAACACCAGCACCTGCGCGCGCGACAGCAGGGCGCCGTTCAGCTCGAAGGACGGGTTTTCCGTTGTCGCGCCGACGAGGACGATGGTGCCGTCCTCCATCACCGGAAGGAAGGAGTCCTGCTGGCTGCGGTTGAACCGGTGAATTTCGTCTATGAAGAGAAGCGTACCCTGCCCCACCCGGCGGCGCTGACGCGCGGCCTCGAACGTCTTCTTGAGATCCGCAACGCCGGAAAACACGGCCGAAAGCTGCTCGAAATGGAGATGGAACGCGGTCGACAGCAGCCGCGCGATGGTGGTCTTTCCGGTTCCCGGAGGCCCCCAGAGAATGATGGAGTGCGGGCGGCTCACCGCGATCATCCGCCCGATGGGCCCCTGGGGCCCGATGAGGTGATCCTGGCCGACAACCTCGCCCAGCGCCTTCGGCCTCAGCCTGTCCGCCAGGGGGCGCGGTGCGTCGCCGGCAAGGCCGCCGGCTTCGAAGAGATCGGTCATGGCGGAAGGATAAAGCGAACGGCGACCGGCGAGTAGCGAATAAGATGCGCGATGCGCGCCGTTCGCCACGCACCGTCCGCCGCCTCAGCCGTCCACGCTCAGTGTCAGCCGGCGTCCGCCGCGATCCACGACCATGTCCCAGTGGCCGTGCGCCAGCCCCATCGCGCGATTGAGATCGCCGACATTGTGGATCGCGTTGCCGTTGACCGAACGGATGATGTCGCCCTGCGCGAATCCCTGGTTGGCCGCGATGGAACGTCCCGGCGACACGATGACGACTCCCGTGGCGGTGGGCTCCAAATCGAGATCGAGGGCGGCGGCGGGCGACAGGTTCTCCACCCGCGCGCCGGTGAGCGGGTTGCGCCCGCCGATTGTCGTAGCCTGGCGCGGCACATCGGGAGGCAGCGCCAGCTTCACCGAGACGTCCCGGACATGCCCGTCGGAGGAAATCTTCAGGCTGGGCGCGTCTCCCGGCTTGTGAGTCGCAATGCGGTAGTTGAGCGCCTGCATGTCGTCGACCGGAAATCCGTCGATCGCCAGGACCACATCCCCGACATTCAGCCCGGCCTTGTCCGCCGGTCCGTTCGGATAGACGCTCTTGAGCAGCACGCCGCCCGGGCGCGGCAGGCCGAGACTCCGGGCGATCTCGCTGGTGACGGACTGGCCGTCGGCGCCGAACCACGCGAGCTTGATGCCGCCCGTCGCCGCACCTTCAAGCACGCGGCGCGCCATGTTCGAGGGAATGGCGAAGCCGATTCCGACCGAGCCTCCGGAGTTCGACACGATTTGCGTATTGATGCCGGCGAGCCTTCCGTCGGTCGTCACAAGGGCGCCGCCGGAATTGCCGGGATTGATCGCGGCATCCGTCTGGATGAAGAACTGGTAGTCCGAGGCGCCGACCTGCGTCCGCGCCAGGGCCGACACGATGCCCATGGTAACGGTCTGGCCGACGCCGAAGGGATCGCCGACGGCGAGCACGAGGTCGCCCACCTGGATGCGGTCGCTGTCCGCGAAAGGCAGGGTCGGGAGGGTTTCGCCATGGGTGTCGATCTTGAGCACGGCGAGATCGGTGCGCGGATCGGCCAGCACGACCTTCGCCTTGAACTCGCGCTTGTCCGACAGCGCCACCACGATGTCCTGGCCGCCCTGTATGACGTGATTGTTGGTGAGGATCGTGCCGTCGCCGCGCACGATCACGCCGGATCCGAGCGACTGCTGCACGCGCTGGCGGCTCAACCCGCCGCCCCCGAAGAACTGGCGGAAGAACGGATCGTTGAAGAACGGATTGACGGGCGCCTGGACGACGCTGCGCGTATAGACATTCACGACGGCCGGTGCGATGCGCTTGACGACCGGAGCGAAGGTCAGCTGCACCTGCGTCATCGACTGGGGAACGGTCTGCGCGGCCGCGGCCAGCGGCGAGCGCGCGGCGGGCCTGGCCTGTGCCTTGGGAGACCCTGCCAGCGTGGGATGCAGCGTGTAGGCGGCAATGCCCAATGCCACGACCGAGGCGACGGCAATCAGCGGCAGTCGGGACATTCCGGAAACTCCTGAGACAAAAAAGGGCGACCCTCGCGAGCCGCCCTTATATTGAACCAAGCTAACAAGAAGATTACCCCTCGCTTGCTTCGTCGTCACCCGCCATCACCGGGCCGGAGTCCTGCCCCTTGGCCTCGGGATCGCGGTCCACGAACTCGATGAACGCCATGGCGGCGTTGTCGCCGTGCCGGAAGCCCGCCTTGAGCACGCGGGTATAACCGCCGGGGCGGCCGGCATAGCGCGGGCCGATCACGTCGAACAGCTTCTTCACCTGCGCCTCGTCGCGAATCTGCGACAGCGCCTGGCGGCGCGCGTGCAGATCCTTTCCGCCGCGGCGCGAAAGGGTCACCAGCTTCTCCACGACCGGGCGCAGTTCCTTGGCCTTGGGCAGCGTGGTCTTGATCTGCTCGTGCTTGATCAGCGCCGCGGCCATGTTCGCGAACATCGCGTTGCGGTGCTGGGACTTCACGCCGAGCTTGCGGCCTGCATTACGGTGACGCATTCGAAAAACCCTGTCGTGGCCCGCCGGCACTGGCGCGTGCGGGCCACCCCTTCCCTAGTATTGATCCTCATACCTCTTGGCGAGGTCTTCGATGTTCTCGGGCGGCCAGCCGGGCACTTCCATGCCCAGATGCAGCCCCATCTCGGCGAGCACCGCCTTGATCTCGTTCAGCGACTTGCGGCCGAAATTCGGTGTACGGAGCATCTCCGCTTCCGTCTTCTGGATGAGGTCGCCGATATAGACGATGTTGTCGTTCTTCAGGCAGTTGGCCGATCGCACCGACAGCTCCAGCTCGTCGACCTTCTTCAGCAGGACCGGGTTGAACGCAAGGTCCGGCTTCGCCTCCTCCGCAATGCGCTCGCGGGGCTCCTCGAAATTGATGAAGATCTGCAGCTGGTCCTGAAGGATGCGCGCGGCATAGGCGACGGCGTTGTCGGGCGTCACGGCGCCGTTGGTTTCCACCGTCAGTGTCAGCTTGTCGTAGTCGAGGATCTGGCCCTCGCGCGTGTTCTCGACCTTGTAGGAGACCTTCTTCACCGGCGAGAAGAGGCTGTCGACCGGGATCAGCCCGATCGGAGCGTCTTCCGGGCGGTTGCGGTCGGCCGGGACGTAGCCCTTTCCGGTCGCGACTGTGAGCTCCATGCGGAATTCCACCTTCTCGTCGAGGGTGCAGAGCACAAGCTCGGGATTGAGGATTTCGATGTCGGCGCTTGCCGCGATGTCGCCGGCGGTCACTTCGCCCGGACCCTGCTTGCGCAGCGACAGGCGCTTTGGACCCTCCGCATGCATGCGCAACGCGATCTGCTTCACGTTCAGCACGATGTCGGTCACGTCCTCGCGGACGCCCGCGATGGAGGAGAATTCGTGCAGCACGCCCTCGATCTGGATCGAGGTAATGGCCGCGCCCTGGAGCGACGACAGCAGCACCCGGCGCAGCGCGTTGCCGAGCGTAAGGCCGAAGCCGCGCTCGAGAGGTTCGGCGACGATCGTCGCCTGCTTGCCCGCTTCATGGCCCGCTTCGATGCGGAGCTTCTGCGGCTTGATCAATTCCTGCCAGTTCTTCTGAAACATTTCTTCCTCATCGTGTCCCGGACGCGGAGAGCACGCGCCCATTCGTTCGACGGGGTTGGTGATACGCTCTCGTAAACCTACACGCGGCGGCGCTTGGGCGGCCGGCAGCCGTTATGCGGTATGGGGGTCACGTCGCGGATCGAGGTGACCGTCAGTCCGATCGTCTGCAGCGCGCGAAGCGCGGATTCGCGGCCGGAGCCCGGACCGGAAACCTCCACCTCCAGCGTGCGCATGCCGTGTTCCATGGCCTTCTTGCCGGCGTCCTCGGCGGCGACCTGCGCCGCATAGGGCGTCGACTTGCGCGAACCCTTGAAGCCCATCATGCCGGCCGACGACCACGACACGGCATTGCCCGTCGCATCCGTTATCGTGATGATCGTGTTGTTGAACGTTGCGGCGACATGGGCCACGCCGACCACGACGTTCTTCTTTTCCTTCTTGCGCGCGCGGCCGGCGGATTTCTTGTCCTGAGCAGCCATGTTACTTCGTCACCTTCTTCTTGCCGGCGATTGCCTTGGCCGGGCCCTTGCGCGTGCGGGCGTTGGTATGGGTGCGCTGGCCGCGGACGGGCAGGCCCTTGCGGTGACGCAGGCCGCGATAGCAGCCCAGATCCATCAGCCGCTTGATGTTCATCGCGACTTCCCGGCGCAGGTCGCCCTCGACGAGATAATCGCGGTCGATCGCCTCGCGGATCTGGATGATTTCGGCCTCGGTCAGGTCGTGGACGCGGCGCTCGGGCGCGATGCCGACCTTCTCCATGATCTCCCTGGCCTTGGCGGGCCCGATTCCATGGATGTAGCGCAGGCCGATTTCGACCCGCTTCTGGGTTGGGATATTGACGCCGGCGATGCGTGCCACGGTGCGGTCCTTCGGCCCTAAGCCACTGGAATTGCTAACTGTTCCGTAAACGGCAAAACCCTGCCCGATCCGAACCCAGAGCCGCTACCGAAATGGGCCCAAAACGCCGGATTTGACAGGAAATCTGCCGCGAGGGCGCGGATTATAGAAATGCCCGTGCCCCAGTCAACGGGTCTAAAATAATGTTTCCCGGCCGGATTGCCAGGGGCCCCGCCCGAAAAAGCGGCATGGCCGCACGCGGCGGCCATGCCGCTCTCCTTCCCTCATGGCGACCGCGGCGTCGTCGTCCTCCCTGCCCACGCGCTGCTGCGCGAGCCGCTCATGCTCGACCTGCTGCGCGGACGGGGAACGGAGGTGCTCTTTCGCGCGAACATGCGGGACTTCCGGCGCGACCGGCGGTTCATGCCGCTCGCGGAGACTCTCGGCCTGGTTCGGTACTGGCAATCCGGCCACGTCTTGCCGGATTTCTGCACCGACAGCGACCTTGCCTACGACTGTGCGGCCGAATTCCCCCACATGCATCCGGCGCAGTCCGCGAAGTAGCCGCCGGACGCGGGTCGCAGCGCGCAGGGCTCAGTTGCGCCCGTCGATGGCTTCCGCGATCGCCGCCGTCACCGTTTCGATCGGAGCCATGCCGTCGATGGAGACGAGCTTTTTCTGGCGGTCGTAGTAGATCAGCAGCGGCGCGGTGTTCCTGTAATAGACCTGCAGGCGGTTCTTCAGCGTGTCGGGCGTGTCGTCGGGGCGCGGCGTACCCCCCGCGGCGACTGCTTCCAGCGCGCGCTGTTCCGCGCGGCTGAGAAGGGCGGCATCGTCCACCTTCAGCTCGAGAACGAGGTCGATCTTCTTGTTCCGCCGCGCCAGCATGTCGTCGAGCGCTTCGGCCTGGGCGATGGTGCGCGGGAACCCGTCGAACACGGCTCCCTTCGCGCAATCCGGCCCGTCGATCCGATCGGCGATGATGCCGATGACGATCTCGTCCGATACGAGGTCGCCCTTGGCCAGGATCGCATCGACCTTGCGGCCCAGCGGCGTTCCGGCCTTCACGGCGGCCCGCAGCATGTCGCCCGTGGACAGCTGCGGCCAGCCGCGCCGTTCCATGAGCAGGCGCGCCTGGGTGCCCTTGCCCGCGCCGGGCGGCCCGAAAAGGATCAGATTCATCGCCGCGGGCCGCGGAGCTTCGCCTTCTTGATGAGGCCTTCGTATTGCTGGGCAATGAGATGGCTCTGGATCTGCGCGACCGTGTCCATGGTCACGCTCACCATGATGAGGATGGACGTGCCGCCGAGCGCGATGGCGATCTCGCTGCGCGCGAACTCCGGGATGAGGCAGACGATTACCAGGTAGATCGCACCGATGACGGTCGTGCGGGTGAGCACATAGTCGATGTATTCCGCCGTCTTCTTGCCGGGGCGGATTCCGGGAATGAAGCCGCCGTACTTCTTGAGATTTTCGGCGGTCTCCTCCGGATTGAAGACCACGGAGGTGTAGAAGAAGGTGAAGAACAGGATCAGCAGCGCATAGAGCGTCTCGTAAACCCAGCGGCCGGGGCTGAGGTAGGTCACGAGCGTCTGCACCCAGCCCGATACGCTCTGCGCGTAGAAGGTCGCGACCGTGGTCGGCATGAGCAGGATGGACGAGGCGAAGATGGGGGGGATGACGCCGGAGACGTTGATCTTGAGCGGCAGATGCGAGGACTCCCCGCCGAACATCCTGTTGCCGACCTGACGCTTCGGATATTGCACGAGGAGCCGCCGCTGCGCGCGCTCCACGAAGACGATGAACGTCACCAGGGCGGCGGCGCCCACCAGCAGCGCGATAAGGGCGAGCGGCGACATGGCGCCGGTGCGGGCGGATTCGAACAGCTGGCCGAAATAGACGGGAAATCTCGCGACGATGCCGGCGAAGATGATGAGGGAAATGCCGTTGCCAATTCCGCGGCTCGTGATCTGCTCGCCGATCCACATCAGGAGAATCGTCCCGCCCGTCAGGGTGACGACGGACGTGATGCGGAAGAACCATCCCGGGTCGATCACCACGCGGCCGGTATGCTCCAGGCCGATCGCGATGCCGAATGCCTGGACCGCCGCGAGAAGGACGGTGCCGTAGCGGGTATACTGGTTCATGATCTTCCGGCCGGCCTCGCCTTCCTTCTTGAGGGCGTCCAGCTCGGGGAACACGCTCGTCATCAACTGCATGATGATCGAGGCGGAAATGTAGGGCATGATTCCGAGCGCGAAGATCGCCATTCGGCTGAAGGCGCCGCCGGCCATCACGTTGAACACGTCGAGGATGCCGCCCTGCTGGCCCTGCATCTGCCGCGCGAGTTCGGCCGGGTCGATGCCCGGCATGGGGATGTAGCTGCCGAGGCGGGCGATCACCAGCGCGCCAAGCGTGAACAGCAGCCGCTGACGAAGTTCGGTCGCCTTGCTGAAACTGCTGAAATTGAAGTGCGATGCTAACTGCTCGGCTGCTGAGGGCATGCTCTACTCCAACCCCTTGACGACCCTATATCTGGTCGCCGCCATGCTTCGACAAGCTCGGCATGGGAGATATTGTCTCAGGCGCCCCGCGCGGCCCGCTTTTCGGCCGATTTGGCCCGGCGCTGCTGGCGCTTGCCGGGTTCGCCCTTCTTGTTCGCATGAACCTTCTTCCTGAAGGTAGTGGTGAGGCTTCCGCCCGCCTTCTCGACCGCCGCGCGCGCGCCGGCAGAGGCGCCCGCCACCTCGATGTCGAGCTTCGCCGTGAGCGTTCCGTCGCCCAGCAGCCGCACGCCGTCGCGGCTCTTGTGGGCAAGACCGGATTTGCGCAGGACTTCCTCGGTGATCCGCGCCGAAGCATCGAGGCGCTTCTCGTCGATCGCCTTCTGCAGGCGGCCGACATTCACCTCGGAAAAGTCCCTGGCGAAGATGTTGTTGAAGCCGCGCTTGGGCATGCGCATGTGCAGCGGCATCTGGCCGCCTTCGAAGCCATGCACCTGGTTGCCGGTGCGCGCCTTCGCGCCCTTCACGCCGCGCCCAGAGGTCTTGCCGAGACCGGAGGACGAGCCGCGGCCGACCTTGGCCTTGCGCTTGTGCGCGCCGGGATTGTTGCGGATCTCGTTCAGCTTCATGCGCTATCTCCAACTCGTGGCCGGCCGGAGGACGCGCTCTGCGCGCCTCGGGTCCGCCCGCGGAAAACTCATTTCTCTCCCACGACCTCGACCAGATGCCGGATCGAATTGATCATGCCGCGCACCGCCGGCGTGTCCTCCAGCACCCGCTCGCGGCGGATCTTGCCGAGACCGAGGCCGCGAAGGGTTGCGGCCTGCACGGCGGGACGCCGCGCGGCGCTGCGGATCTGGCGGACCGTGAGGGTCTTCTTCGCGCCGGATTTCTTCTCAGCCATCTCTATGCTCCCGCCGCCGCCTGTTCGCCCTTCTGGCCTTCGCGGCGCGAGATGATCTCGGCAACGCTCCGGCCGCGGCGCTGCGCAACCAGGCGCGGACTCTGCTGGTTCTGAAGCGCGTCGAACACCGCGCGCACCATGTTGTAGGGATTGGAGGTCCCGAGCGATTTCGATACCACGTCACCGACGCCGAGCGCCTCGAACACCGCGCGGAGCGGGCCGCCGGCGATCACGCCCGTGCCCGCGGGCGCCGGACGGACGATCACCTTGCCCGCGCCATGGTGGCCGCGGACCTCGTGATGCAGCGTGCGCCCGTCCTTCAGCGGCACGCGGATCAGCGACTTCTTCGCTTCGTCCGTCGCCTTGCGGATGGCCTCCGGCACCTCGCGCGCCTTGCCGTGGCCGTAGCCGACGCGGCCGCGCTGGTCGCCGACAACGACGAGAGCGGCAAAGCCGAAGCGGCGCCCGCCCTTCACGACCTTGGCCACGCGGTTGATGTGGACGAGCTTGTCGACGAATTCGTTGTCGCGCTCCTCGCGGTCCTCGCGGCGGTCCCTGCGACGGCGCTCGCCGCCGCTGCCTTCTTCACGTGCCATGCCTAAAACTCCAAGCCGCCCTCGCGGGCAGCGTCTGCGAGCGCCTTCACGCGCCCATGATAGATGTAGCCGCCGCGGTCGAACACGACCTGCTTGACGCCCTTGGCCAGCGCGCGCTCGGCGATCTTCCTGCCGACGGCGGACGCAGCCTCGAGATTGTAGGACTTCTCGGGCCTGTCGTCCTTCTCGTTGGTCGACGCCGCGGCAAGCGTCGCCGCCGCGCGATCGTCGATCACCTGCGCATAGATGTGCTTGCCGGAGCGGAAAACCGACAGCCTTGGCCGGCCGGAGGCATTGCTCTTGAGGCGATAACGCGTGCGGCTCTTTCGCTTATCGAAGGTAGAGACGTGCTTGACCATGGGATTACTTCTTCTTGCCTTCCTTGCGGCGGACATACTCGCCGGCGTAGCGCACGCCCTTGCCCTTGTAGGGCTCGGGCTTGCGGTACGCGCGGATTTCCGCGGCAACCTGTCCTACCAGCTGCTTGTCGATTCCGCTCACCGTGAGCATCGTCGGCTTCTCGGAGGTGATCGCGATGCCGTTGGGAATGGGGTAGGTGACGTCGTGACTGAATCCGAGCTGGAGGTTCAGGTTCTTGCCCTGAATCGCCGCGCGGTAGCCGACGCCCTGAATCTCGAGCTTGGTCTGGAATCCCTGCGTGACGCCGGTGACGAGGTTGTTCACCAGCGTGCGGCTCATTCCCCACATCGGACGCGCCCGCTCCAGGCCCTCGCGGGGCGTGAGCGTGATGCCGTCGTCGCCGAGCGAGGCATCCACTTCCTCGACCAGCGTCAGCTGCAGCTCGCCCTTCGGGCCCTTGACCTTCACCGTCTTGCCGTCCACGGAGGCGGTGACGCCCTTCGGCAGTGCGACCGGTTTCTTGCCGATGCGTGACATCAAACTTCTCCTAGAACACCTGGCACAGGACTTCGCCGCCCACGTTCTTTTCGCGTGCGACCTGGTCCGTCATGACGCCCTGCGGCGTGGAAACGATGGAGACACCCAGGCCCTGGCGGTGCGGCTTGAGGTCCTTCACCGAAGCATAGACCCGCCGTCCCGGAGTCGATACGCGCTTCAGCTCGCGGATGACCGGGCGGCCGTCGTGATATTTGAGCTCGATCTCGAGCTCCTTGCGGCCGGTGTCCTTGAATTCGACCTCGGCGTAGCCGCGGATGTAGCCTTCCTGCTGCAGCACATCGAGCAGGCGCACGCGCAGCCTCGAGTTCGGCGACTTGATCTTCGCGGTGCCGCGAAGCTGGCCGTTTCTGATGCGCGCGAGAAGATCGCCAATCGGATCGGTGATTGCCATGTCTCTCTTTCTCCTACCAGCTCGCCTTGGTCATGCCAGGGATCTGGCCGAAATTCGCAAGATCCCGCAGCGCGATACGCGACAGCTTGACCTTGCGGTAGTAGCCCTTCGAGCGCCCGCTGAGCTCGCAGCGGTGATGGATGCGCGTCTTGGAGGAATTGCGCGGAAGCTTGGCGAGCTTGAGCCGGGCCGCGAAGCGGTCTTCCGGCGCGACGGACATGTCGTCCGCCTTGGCCTTCAGCGCCGCGCGCTTCGCGGCGTACTGGGCGACCATCTTCTCGCGCTTCTTGTTCCGGTTGATCTGGCTGATCTTGGCCATTTCGTTCGCTCTTTCAGTTCATGAACGGGAATTGGAAGCCTTCGAGAAGCGCGCGCGCTTCCGCATCGGTCTTCGCGGAGGTATTGAAGATGATATCCATGCCCCACACGGTCTCGGTCTTGTCGTAGTCGATTTCGACGAAGACGATGTGTTCCTTCAGGCCCATTGCGTAGTTTCCGCGGCCGTCGAAGCTCTTGCCGTTCAGCCCCCGGAAGTCGCGCACGCGCGGCAGCGCCATGGTGATGAGACGGTCGAGGAATTCGTACATCCGGTCCTTGCGCAGCGTGACCTTGGCGCCGATCGGAAGACCCTCCCGGATCTTGAAGGTCGCGATCGCCTTCTTGGCCCGCGTCATCACAACCTTCTGGCCCGTGATCGCCGTCAGGTCGTTGACCGCGGCCTGAATCTTCTTGGAGTCGCTCGCCGCCTCTCCCGCGCCGATATTGACGACGATCTTGTTGATCTTCGGGACCTGCATCGCGTTCTTGTAGCCGAACTTCTTCATCAGTTCGGGCCGCACGACCTCGTGGTAGCGCTTCTTGAAGCGCGGGACGTAGTTCGGGTCGCGCGCCTGCTCGCCGACGGAGACCTGCGTGCCGCCGCCCTTTTCCTCGCGCTTCTTGCCGGCCGCCTTCTTCGCGGCCTTGGCCTCGGCCTTGTCCGCCTCGCGCGGGTCGCCCTTCTGGGGCGCCGCCTTTTCCTTTCCAGCCTCAGACATCGATAACCTCACCCGACTTCCTGGCGAAGCGGACCTTGCGGCCGTCGCCCAGGATCTTGAAACCGACGCGCGTCGGCTCGCCCGTCTTGGGATCGACATGGGCGATGTTGGAAAGATGCACGGGCGATTCCTTGTTCACGATGCCGCCCTGGAGACGCTGGGTCTGGCGCTGATGACGCTTGACCATGTTCACGCCGGACACCAGCGCGCGGTCCTCCTTCGGAAAGACCTTGATCACTTCGCCCTTCTTGCCCTTGTCGCGGCCCGTCGTGACCACGACGCGGTCGCCTTTCCTGATCTTCGCCGTCATCACAGCACCTCCGGCGCAAGCGAGATGATCTTCATGTGGTTCTTCGCGCGCAGCTCGCGGGTCACCGGCCCGAAGATGCGGGTTCCGATGGGCTCGCCCTGCGGATTGATGAGGACGGCCGCATTGCCGTCGAAGCGGATCAGGCTGCCGTCGGGGCGGCGCACGCCATGGGCCGTGCGCACGACGACCGCCTTCAGCACCTCGCCCTTCTTCACGCGCCCGCGCGGGATGGCCTCCTTCACCGACACCACGATCGTGTCGCCGACGGCGGCATAGCGGCGGTGGGAACCGCCGATCACCTTGATGCACATCACGCGGCGCGCGCCGGAATTGTCGGCCACGTCCAGCTCGGTTGACATTTGAATCATCGTGTTGCTCCCGAACCTTCGGCCCTATTTCCCGGCCACGCGTTCGAACGCTTCCCAGGTCTTCAACTTCGACATCGGCTTGCACTCGCGGATGCGCACCACGTCGCCCGTCTTGAATTCGCCGCTCTCGTCGTGGGCGTGATACTTCTTCGACCGGCGCACGGTCTTGCCCATCACCGGATGGGTGAATCTGCGCTCCACCTTCACCACCACGGTCTTGGCGTTCTTGTCGCTGACCACGACGCCCTGCAGCACGCGCTTCGGCATACCTTCGTTCCCTATGCTTTCGCCGAGGCGCTGGCGCGCTTCTCGGTCATGACCGTTTCGATGCGTGCGATTTCCCTGCGCACGGCCCGGACGCGGCCGGTGTTCTCCAGCTGCCCGTTGGCGCGCTGGAAGCGGAGATTGAACTGCTCCTTCTTCAGCTTCGCCAGATGATCGCCCAGCTCGTCCGCGCTCTTGGCGCGGAAGTCGTCGGCGGTCGCGGAATTCTTCGAGGATTTCTTCGCCATCTCGCTCTTCCTAGGCCATGCGCTCGATGAACTTGGTGTGGATCGAGAGCTTGCTGGCGCCCAGACGCAGCGCCTCGCGCGCCGTTTCCGTATCGACGCCGTCGATTTCGAAAAGGATCCGCCCCGGCTTCACCTTCGCGACCCAGTATTCGGGCGCGCCCTTGCCCGAACCCATGCGCACCTCGGCAGGCTTCTTCGACACGGGCACGTCGGGAAACACGCGAATCCAGACGCGGCCGGCGCGCTTCATCTGGCGCGTGATGGCGCGGCGCGCCGCTTCGATCTCGCGCGCGGTGACGCGCTCGGGCTCGAGCGCCTTGAGGCCGAACTGGCCGAAGTTCAGCGTCGTTCCGGCCTTCGCGGCGCCGTGAATGCGGCCCTTGTGCTGCTTGCGGAATTTTGTGCGTGCGGGAGAAAGCATCGTTCTGTTCCGTTATGGTGCCGGCGCCGGTGCAGGGGCCCGCGAAGGCTTGTTGGGGCCCTCCGCCGCTTCCGCCATGCGCTTGTCCTGGGCCATGGGGTCGTGCTCCATGATCTCGCCCTTGAAAATCCAGACCTTCACACCGCAGGTGCCGTAGGTCGTCTTGGCCGTCGCGATGCCGTAGTCGACGTCGGCGCGGAGCGTGTGCAGGGGCACGCGGCCCTCGCGATACCACTCCACGCGCGCGATTTCCGCGCCGCCGAGACGGCCGCCGCAATTGATCCGGATGCCCTGCGCGCCGAGGCGGATCGCGGACTGCACCGCGCGCTTCATCACGCGGCGGAAGGCGACGCGGCGCTCCAGCTGCTGGGCGATGTTCTCGGCCACGAGCTTGGCGTCGATTTCCGGCTTGCGGATTTCCACGATGTTCAGGTGCACCTCGTCCGAGGTGAACTTCTGGACGTCGTTCTTCAGCTTCTCGATGTCGGCGCCCTTCTTGCCGATGACGACGCCCGGACGCGCGGAGTGGATCGTCACGCGGCACTTCTTGTGCGGACGCTCGATCACGATCTTGGACACGCCCGCCGCCTTGAGCTTGTCGCTCAGATAGGAGCGAATCTTGATGTCCTCCTGGAGCAGCTTTCCGTATTCCTTCTTGCCCGCGTACCAGCGCGAGTCCCAGGTACGGTTGATGCCCAGACGCAGACCCGTCGGATTGACCTTCTGACCCATTAAGCGGTCTCCTTCGCGCGCTTCGACGCGCCACTTTTCGCGGACGATTTCCCGGCCGGCTTCTTTGCGGCCGGCTTCTTGCCGCCCCTGGTTTCGGACTTGGCCTTCGGTTCGCTTTTCGGGGCGGGAGCCTCCGCGCGCTTCTCTTCGACCACGATGGTGATCTGCGAGAACGGCTTGTGGATCGCCGCGCCGCGTCCGCGCGCACGCGGGTGGAACCGCTTCATGACCAGATTCTTGCCGACGCTCGCCTCGGTCACGACCAGATCGTCGACATCGAGGTCGTGATTGTTTTCGGCATTGGCGATCGCGGACTGCAGGACCTTCTTCACCTCGTGCGAGATGCGGCGCTGCGAGAAGGTAAGCTCGGCCAGCGCGGCTTCCGCGCGCTTGCCGCGGATCGACTGGGCCACCAGGTTCAGCTTGCGCGGCGAGGTCCGCAGAACCCGGCCGACCGCCTTGGCCTGGCTGTCCGACAGAACGCGGGCGCGTGCTTGCTTGCCCATTAGTCCGCCCTCTTCGCTTTCTTGTCGCCGCCGCCGGAATGGCCGTGGAAGGTGCGCGTCGGAGAAAACTCGCCGAGCTTGTGACCGACCATGTCTTCCGTGACGAGGACGGGAATGTGCTTCTTGCCGTTGTAGACGCCGAAGGTGAGCCCGACGAACTGCGGCAGGATCGTGGACCGCCGCGACCAGGTCTTGATCACGTCCTTGCGGCCGCTCGCGCGTCCGGCTTCCGCCTTCTTGAGGAGGTAACCGTCCACGAAGGGACCTTTCCAGAGAGAGCGAGCCATTCGTCTTATCCTTGCGTCTTCTTGGCGTGGCGCGAGCGCACGATCATCTTGGCGGTCCGCTTGTTCGTGCGCGTCTTCGCGCCCTTCGTCGGTTTGCCCCACGGCGTGACCGGATGCCGGCCGCCCTTGGTGCGGCCCTCGCCGCCGCCATGGGGATGATCGATCGGGTTCATCGCCGTGCCGCGGACATGCGGGCGCTTGCCCTTCCAGACGTTGCGGCCGGCCTTTCCGATGACCTCGTTCATGTGGTCGGGGTTGGACACGGCGCCGACCGTCGCCATGCAGACGAGCGAAACCTTGCGGACCTCGCCCGAATTCAGGCGCAGGATCGCATAGCCCTGGTCGCGGCCGAGATACTGCGCATAGGTGCCCGCCGAACGGGCGATCTGGCCGCCCTTGCCCGGCTTCATCTCGATGTTGTGGACGATCGTGCCGATGGGCATCGCGCCGAGCGGCATGGCATTGCCGACCTTCACGTCGACCTTGTCGCCCGAAACCACCGTATCGCCGACGGCGAGGCGCTGCGGCGCCAGGATGTAGGCGAGTTCCCCGTCCTTGTACTTGATCAGCGCGATGAACGAGGTGCGGTTCGGGTCGTACTCCAGCCGCTCGACCTTGGCGGGCTGCTCGAACTTGCGGCGCTTGAAATCGATCAGGCGGTAGCGCTGCTTGTGGCCGCCGCCCTGCCAGCGGACGGTGACGCGGCCCGTGTTGTTGCGTCCGCCGTGGCGGTGCTGGCCCTCGGTGAGCGACTTCACGGGCGCGCCCTTGTGCAGGCCCGAACGGTCCACGAGAACGAGCTGGCGCTGGCCCGGAGTCGTCGGCTTGTACTGTTTCAGTGCCATCTTACAGACCCGTCGTGATATCGATCTGCTGGCCCTCCTCGAGGGTCACGATCGCTTTCTTGAAGTCGCTGCGTGTGTATTTGCGGCCGCGCGCCATCTTGCGCTTGCCCTTCACGGTCACCGTGTTCACGTCCTTGACCTTGACCTTGAAGAGTTCGGCCACGGCCTTGGCGATGCCGGGCTTCGTCGCGTCGAGCGCGACCCGGAAGACGACCTGGTTGACCTCGGTCAGCTTCGTTGCCTTTTCCGTGATGACCGGCGAAAGGATCACATCGTGCTGCGTACTCATGCCAGGCGCTCCTCGATCATCTTCAGCGCCGCGGTGGTCAGCACGAGCTTGTCGGTGCGCATGATGTCGTAAACATTCAGGCCGGACGCCGGCAGCAGCCCGACGTGCGAAAGGTTGCGGGCCGAAAGCCGGAAGTTCCTGTCGAACTCGCCATCCACGATAAGCGCCTTTTCCAGACCGAGCTTGCCGAACCGCTTGGCCAGCGCGCCGGTCGCGGGCTTTTCGGCCTTGGCTTCGTCCAGAACCACGATGGCGCCATCCTTCGCCTTGGACGAAAGCGCGTGCCTGAGGCCCAGCGCCTTCACCTTCTTGGGCAGATCGAATTCGTGACTGTGCACGACGGGGCCCATCGCCTTCGCGCCGCCGACGAAAAGCGGTGCGGAGCGGGCGCCGTGACGCGCCGTGCCGCCGCCTTTCTGGCGCCCGAACTTCTTCTTCGTGCGGTTCACCTCCGCGCGGGTGAGAATCTTGTGGTTTCCGCCGCGGCGCTTGGCCAGCTGCCACACGACCACCCGCTGGATCAGGTCGGGGCGCGGCTCCAGCCCGAAGATCGCGTCGTTGAGCTCGACCTCGCCGGCCGCCTTGTTGTCGAGATTGAAAACCTTTGCCTTCATGGTCAGCCCTCCGCCTTTTCCCCGGCCGCGGCGGGAGCAGCGGAGACTTCGCGCTTCTTCACCGAGCCTGGCATCGGGACGTCCTTGTGCGGACGCTTGACGGCGTCGCGCACCATCACCCAGCCGCCCTTGTGACCGGGAACGGCGCCCTTGATCATGATGAGGCCGCGCTCGACATCGACCTTGGCGACCTCGAGATTCATGGTCGTCACATTGTCCACGCCGTAATGGCCGTGCATCTTCTTGTTCTTGAAGGTCTTGCCGGGATCCTGGCGGCCGCCGGTGCCGCCCAGCGAGCGGTGCGAGATCGAAACGCCGTGCGAGGCTTCGAGACCGCGGAAGTTCCAGCGCTTCATCGCACCGGAAAAGCCGCGGCCGATCGTGACGCCGGTGACATCGACCTTCTGGCCTTCGATGAAATGATCGGCCTGGATCACGTCGCCGACATCGAGGAGGTTCGCAGCATCGACACGAAACTCTGCCACCTTCTTCTTCGGCTCGACCTCGGCCTTTGCGAAATTCCCCCGGTCGGCCTTGGTCAGCCGCTTCGCCTTGGCGAATCCGGCACCCAGCTGAACGGCGGTGTAGCCATCCTTCTCCGCCGTGCGCTTGCCCACGACCTGACAGCCATCGAGCTTCAGGACCGTGACAGGCACATGCCGGCCGTCCGCCAGGAACAGGCGGGTCATGCCGACTTTCTGTGTGATGACGCCCGTGCGCATCGCGTTTGGGCTCCTTAAAGCTTGATCTCGACGTCGACACCGGCCGCGAGGTCGAGCTTCATCAAAGCGTCGACGGTCTGCGGCGTGGGATCGATGATGTCGAGAAGACGTTTGTGGGTGCGGATCTCGAACTGCTCGCGGCTCTTCTTGTCCACATGCGGCGAGCGGTTCACGGTGAAACGCTCGATGCCGGTCGGCAGCGGAATGGGTCCGCGAACCTGGGCGCCGGTGCGCTTGGCCGTGTTGACGATTTCCCGCGTCGAATTGTCGAGAATGCGGTGATCGAAGGCCTTGAGCCTGATCCGGATGTTTTGACCTTGCATGTTCTAGTCCTTCGTTCCGCGAACCGACCTATTTTATGATTGACGCCACGACGCCGGAACCGACGGTTCGCCCGCCTTCGCGGATGGCGAAGCGGAGCTTTTCCTCCATGGCGATCGGCACGATCAGCTCGACCTCGATGGAGACGTTGTCGCCCGGCATCACCATCTCGGTG